>NZ_JBEPDK010000003.1:797128-1087750 GCF_040300265.1 Kribbella sp. NPDC000426
GTGTGTCAAGCGCCGGCCCCCGCCTTACCACCCACAACACCCCCTCCGCCCTCCGGTTTTGGGGCCGGCGGCCCGCCCGGCTCCGGCCGCAGGCCCCCGCCCCCCACCTCGGGTTTCGTCCGGGAGCTGAGGAATGGCCCCGGACCTTCCAGAGCTGCCCCTGAGCGTGAGGAGACCTCAGGGCGCAGCGGACCGGGTCTGAGGAGGACCCGGACGCCTTGAAGGTGGTGCGGCTACTACGGGTGTTTCAGTCGGTGGAGTCGAGCGGGCCGAGCAGGTCGTTGGTGACCTTCAGGCCGGCGAAACGGCGCCGCATTGCCTGTTCGTAGCGGGCCGCCAGCGGCGCCTCCGCGACGTACTGTGCGATCACGTGCTCGCCGAACCAGACCCGAACTCTGCGCCGGTGCTGTCTCGACGTCACTTCCGCGATGCTCACTACCTCTCACCCCGTAACTCTCAGGCCTTGCAACCAGTTGGACTTACTGGTTGTCATGGCAGTAATGGTGCACGAGCCCACCGTGACCGCTCTAGGACCTGAACCGGACCTTTGCCGGACCTCTTCCGGTCCTCTGACGGACATCTGGGGGACAGCACCTTGTCGTGGGGCATGAGTCGAGACAACGTCTGTACTGACGTGAACGGGAGGAACGATGGCGGGTAGGTACGCGCCAAAGACGGTCCTGGCGCACCTGATCCAGCGCCGGAACCAGACCTACTCCGAGATCGTCGCCGAGTTCGTCGAGCTGGGTGGAACCATCACCGAGCGGCACCTGCGTCGGCTCGCATCGGGCGAGCGCGCAGGGACCACTCCTCAGACCCGGCGCACCCTGCAACGCATGTTCGGCAAGCCGGTCGAGGAGCTCCTCGCGCCGTACGTCGCCGAGCAGGCCGCCCAGGTGGTGCCGGCACCTGCCGCGAGTGGACGGATCACGACAGGTAACGAGATGGAGGTTCTCGACATGGCTGCCAGCCGCGCGAGGGCATTTGCCCTCGCGGCCCAGTCCGGTCTCGGAAGCGAGGCCATGGAACAGGTGTACGACGACGTGCGCCATGCCGCCCAGGCGTACCCACAGCGCCCACTGCCGGAGATCCTCGGCCAACTGGTCGAGACGCAGGACCTGGTGTTCGGTCTGCTGGAGAGCCGCCAGCGCCCGGAGAACCACCGACAGCTGTACTTCCTGGCCGGCGTGACCGGCGGACTGCTCGCCAAGGCGTCGCACGACCTCGGCAACCCCCATGCCGCCCTGACCCAGGCGCGGACCGCGTTCATGTGCGCGGACAACGCCGACCACCATGGCCTGCGCGCCTGGGTGCGCGGCCTGCAGTCCCTGGTCTCCTACTGGGCCGGCAACCCGCACGACTCGGTGCGGTACGCGCAGCTCGGCGCCGGGTACGCCGAGCAGGCCAACAGCACCACCAGCGTCTGGCTCCCGGTCAGCGAGGCCCGCGCCTGGGCCGCGCTCGGCAACCCGGAGGCCACCCGGGCCGCGCTGGAGCGGGCCGAAGAGGCCTGGAACTCCGTCCACAACGACGACCTCGACGACATGGGCGGCCTGTGCACGTTCGGCCGCAACCGCCAGCTGTACTACGCCGCTGACGCGCTCGCCCAGCTGCCTGGTGAGGTCGAGCAGGCCCAGCGATACTCCAGCCAGGCGGTCGACGCCTACACCGACCAGAACCACCCGGAGTGGGCCTTCGGCGACGCTGCCGGCAGCCACGCGGCGATGGCGATCACCCGGATCTCGAGCGGCGAGCTGGACGGCGCGGCCGACGCGCTGGCTCCGGTGCTGACGCTGCCGACGGAGCGCCGGATCAACGGCGTGGTGCACTCGGCCCGCCGGGTCCACCAGGCACTGCGGCAGTCCGGTCGCGCCGACGACGCGCGGGAGCTGCAGGAGGAGATCGAGACCTTCACTCGGACCCCGATGCAGACCTATCCCCGATAACCTGCGCAAATGGACCCGCTCAGCGGCGAGCTGACTACCCTGCGTGAATTCCGGACCACCGATCTCGACGACTACCTGGCCGTCGCGGGTGACGATCGCGTCACCACGTGGATGGCGTTCGACAGCTACGACCGGGCGAAGGCCGAGCAGAGCCTGGCTGCCATCGTCCAGCGGGCCGCGCAGGCGGACCGCCCCGATTACATGTTCGCCGTCACCCGTCCGGACGACGACCATGTGATCGGGTTCGCGCGGATCTCACCGAGCGGCACCTGGGGTGCCAAGCTCGGCTACGCGATCGGCGCCGACCACTGGGGGCACGGCTACGCGACCGACGCATCCCGGGTGCTGCTGCGGTTCGCCTTCGGCCCGCTCGGGCGGCACCGGGTCACGGCCGCGATCGGCCCCGAGAACGAGGCCTCGATCGCGGTCGTCAAGCGCCTCGGCTTCACCTACGAGGGTCACCTCCGCGACCACGTCTTCACCAACGGCGACTGGCGCGACTCCCTGCTCTACTCCATCCTCGAAGGCGAGTACTCCGCGAAGTAGGCCGCAGCTTGGCGCGCCGGGGAGACTGGTCGTATGGCTGGTTTGAACCCGGTGCGGGACGGTCTGGCGCGGATGATCCTGACGAAGGTCGCGGGTCCGGATCCGCATGCCGAGCGCGACCGGGTGCACAACACGCCCGGACCGCGCTGGTTCGCGCCGGACCGGCCGATCCGACGGGTGCACGGTGACGCGTCGATGTTCGCCGGCGGGCTGCGGGCGCTGCTGCTGCAGTCGCTCCATCCGCTGGCGATGGCTGCCGTGGCGGCGCACTCCGGTTACCGCGGCGACCCGTGGGGGCGGCTGCGCCGGACGAGCTACTTCCTCGCCATCACGACGTACGGCGCGATTCCGGACGCCGAGGTGGCGATCGAGCACGTCAGGTCGGTGCACGAGCGGGTCCGCGGCACCAGTCCGGACGGGGTGAAGTACCGGGCCTCCGACCCGCACCTGCTCAAGTGGGTGCATGTGGCCGAGGTGGACAGCTTCCTCGCCGCCCACCAGCGGTACGGCGCCCACCCGCTCGACGCCGCCGAGCAGGACCTGTACGTCGAGGACGCCGCACTGGTAGCCCGCAAGCTGGGCGTGATCGACCCGCCGACGACGGTGGCCGAGCTGCAGGAGTTGCTGAAGCAGTACCAGCCCGAGCTACGCGGTACGACGGAGGCGCGGCAGGCGGCCCGCTTCATGCTGGTGCACCCGCCGGTCCCGTGGGCGGCCCGCCCGGCGTACGGCGTACTCACGGCTGCTGCGGTCGGACTGCTCCCGTGGTGGACCAGACTGCCGCTCCGGCTCCCGTACGTCCCGCTGGCCGAGCAGACCGTCGTACGAGCCGCCGGTGACGGCCTGACCAGAACCATCCGATGGGCTCTCGCGTCACCAACATTGGCAGAAAGCGGCGCGGAAGTCTGACGCGCCGGTAAGTTGTTCTCGTGCCGCTGCGTCCTCATCGTCCTCTCCCCCTGGCTACGCCGGCGGGAGTCGAGGTGCTGACCAGGATCCTGACCCAGGGACCGATCCCGCGGGTGGAGATCGCACGCCGGACCGGGCTGTCGCAGGCGGCGGTGACGAAGGCTGTCGCGCCGCTGATCGACGCCGGGTTCGTGACCGACCAGGCGGCCTCGCCGGTCGAGGGCGACAGCCAGCTCGGTATCGGGCGGCCGGTGAGCCCGCTGACCGTCGTACCGAGCAGCGTCTCGGTGATCGGGGTCAAGGTGACGCCGACGAGCCTGATCGGGGTCACCACGGACTTCACCGCGGGCATCCTGAACATCCGGCACGAGGAGCTCGACGACACCGATCCCGACGTGGTCATCGACCGCCTCGCCGCCCACGTGAAGGCGCTGATCAACTCGCTGAAGTCCGGTACGGCGGTGGCGGGTCCGCTCGCCGGTATCGGGATCGCGATCTCTGGTGACGTCGACGCCGCCCACGGCGTGGTGCGGGACTCGCCGCTGATGGGCTGGCGCGGCGTACCGGTCGCGGAGCTGCTCGGCGAGCGGGTGCGCGTCCCGATCGTGGTGTCGAACGACGTACGCGCGCTGACCGTGGCCGAGCACTGGTTCGGCGTCGGGGTGAACGCGGACTCGTTCGCCGTGGTGACGATCGGCTCCGGCATCGGCTGCGGGCTCTACATCAACGGCGAGGTCGTGTCCGGCGCGTACGGCGTCTCGGGCGAGCTCGGCCATCTGCCGCTCGCGCCGGGCGACCTGGTCTGCACCTGCGGCCGGCGTGGATGTGTGGAGACGGTGGCGTCGTCGGACGCGATCCTGTCCCGGACCCGCGAGACGACCGGGCGGGCGGACCTGGACCTGGCGGGTGCGATCAAGCTCGCGCACGAGGGCAACGAGCAGGCCCGGGAGGCATTCGACCGGGCCGGCGAGGTGATCGGCTCCGCGCTGGCCGCGATGGTGAACCTGGTCGGCCCCGAGCTGGTGGTGATCGCCGGCGAGGGCGTCGCGGAGTACGACCTGTACGAGGACCGGATGCGGCGCGCGTTCGCCGAGCATGCGTTCGGCGCCGCGGGCGACTGCCGGTTGATGCTCCGGTCGCACACGTTCGACGACTGGGCCCGCGGCGCGGCCGCCACGGTGATCCGCTCGTACGTCCGCGGCGAACCACCTCTGCACCGCTGATCCCCGCGACCAGGGTGATGGTCGCGGGGGCCGGGTCAGCTGCGGGCGGCGGCGAGGATCTTGCGCCAGACCTTCTTGTACGACTCGAGACCGTCGGCGGCCAGCGGGCCGGTCGGGCCGGCGGTGATGGAGACGCGCTCGGGAATGGTGCCCCAGACCGGGATGCCTTCCTGCGCGTACTGCTGCATGGCCTCCTGGTAGGAGCGCGTGTACGTGCGCGCCGAGCAGATCACCAGGCCGGCCGGCACGCCGTCCGGGACCAGTTCCATCACGGCCTTCACCCGGGGTGTCTCGACGCCGCCGACGCGGGTCGGGATGATCACGATCCGGGCCCGTTCGAGCGCCTTGTTCAGCAGCCGTTCGTGCGACGGCGGCATGTCGACGATGCCGATACCTTCCGGCGGCACCTTGTCCAGCGCCTTGTTCAGCAGGCGCTCGGTCGGCGCCTCCGCGATCTCGATCCGGTTGAGTTGTTCGTCCTCGGACTCCGCGATCCAGTCCGCCGCGCTGCCCTGCGGATCGGCGTCGATCAGAGTGGATGTACGACGGTTGGAAGATGCCAGCGCGGCCAAGTACACCGACGTGGTTGTCTTTCCGACCCCGCCCTTCAGTGCAGCTGTCACGATGATCATGAACAGAACTTACCCGGTTTTGTCCGATTTCCGGCGTGTCACCGGCGTTGCCCCCAAACATCGTGATAGTTGCCCCCGGCCCATGTGAACAAGCTCAAGCCCACTTCAGCCCGGAATCCTTTCGCCCGCCCGCCACCTCTTACTCCCGAATCGCACCGATGAAGGAGACCGAAAATGACCGTCACGCTGACCATCGCAGCAGTTGTCGCGGTGCTGCTGCTCGGCGCCTGCAGCGTCGCCGTCGTACGCCGGAGGAACCGTGGCTGACCTCGACGAGCAACTGATCACCGCTGCCCGGGCAGGCGACCTCAACGCCCTCACCACGCTGGTCGCCGACTCCCACCCGACGGTACGGCGGTTCGCCCGCACGCTCTGCAGTACGCCGGAGGACGCCGAGGACGCGGCACAGGAGGCGCTGATCATCCTGTACCGGAAGATCGGCATGCTCCGCGCCACCAGCGCCCTGACGTCCTGGATGTTCCGCATCGTCCGGAACGAGTGCCTGCGCCGCGCCCGCCAACTGTTGCGCGAGCACCCCATCGCGCCCGAGACCACCACGCCCTCCGCGGAGGACGAGGTCCTGCGCCAACTGGAGGCGCAGGCCGTCGCCGCCGCCATCGCCGACCTACCCCCGGACCAACGCAGCGTCCTCGTCCTGCGAGACGTCCAGGGCTACAGCGGTCCGACGGTCGCCAAGTCCCTGGGCCTCAACATCCCCGCAATGAAGTCCCGCCTACACCGAGCGAGGACCACCGTGCGCGTGAGCTTGGGAGGAGAGTCATGAAACTCCCATGCCCGGCATGCTGGATCCTCGACCGGATCGAGCGGATCTCCCGCCGGCGTATCCAGCGGGAGTGTTCCGACGGCCGGTGCAGAGTTACTTACCCAGCCAGGCGTTGACCTTTGACTGGTTCTGGTCGACCCACTTCTGGGCGGCCTGGTCGGGGGTTAGTTTGTCGACGGCGATCATTCGGGCGACGGCGTTCTGGTCCTCGTTGGTCCACTTGAAGTTCTTGACCAGGTCGTACGCGGGGCTGCCCGAGTCGGCGAACTTCTTCGAGACGATCTTGTCGAGGTCGTACGGCGGGTAGTCGCAGGCGACCTTGGCCGGGTCGGCGTCGCAGCCGGTCTTGTACGCGGGCAGGTTGATCTTCACCAGCTTGACCTCGTTGAAGAACCACTGCGGCTCGTAGAAGTACGCGAGCAGCGGCTTCTTGTTCTTCTCCGCGTCCCGGAACGCCTGGATCAGCGCGGTCTCGCTGCCGCTCTGCACGACCTTGTAGTTCAGCGACAGGTTCTTCACCAGCGCCTCGTCGTTGGTCACGTACGACGGGTCGCCGTCGAGCAACTGCCCCTTGCCGCCGGACTCCGACGTCTTGAACAGCGCGGCGTACTTGTTCAGGTTCTTCCAGTCGGTGATGTCCGGGTACTTCGCGGCCATCCACGGCGGCACGTACCACCCGATGATGCCCTTGACCCCGGTGGAGCCGGCCTCGACCGCGACCTTGTCGTCGGTGATGTACTTCTTCTTCAGGTCCTCGTGTCCCCAGTTCTCCAGGTTCACGTCGACCTCGCCGGTGGAGAAGCCCTGCCAGGCGATCTCCTCCTTGAGGTTCTTCTCGACCACCTTGCAGCCGAGATCCTTGGTCGCCACGTAGGAGACCACCGCGGCGTTCGCCTCGTACCCGACCCACGGGCTCACGGTCAGGTTGAACGTGCCGCAGTCCTTCCCCGTCGAGGCCGGCTTGTCGGCAGCGATCTTCTGCCCACCACACCCCGCCAGGGCCAACGCCACCGCTGTCAGCACACCGGCGTACCGGAGCTTCTTCACCGCTTGTCTCCTCTTGTTGTGAAATTCTCGGTACGGCGGGCCGCCGCCTGGGTGACGCGGTCGAGCATCACGCCCAGCAGGACGATAGCCAGCCCGGCGGCCAGGCCCTTGCCGTACAACTCGCTCTGCGCGAACCCGGCGGCCACGTCGTACCCGAGCGCGCCCGCACCGACCAGCCCGCCGACGACGACCATCGAGAGCACGTAGATCAGGCCCTGGTTGACCGCGAGGGTGATCGCCCGTCGCGCCACCGGCAGCTGCACCTTGCTGATCACCTGCCAGCTGCTCGAGCCGACCGAGTTCGCCGCCTCGACCGTCGCGACCGGCACCGCCTTGATGCCATCAGCAACGATCTTCGTGGTGACCGGTACGGCGAACACGACCGCGGCCGCGATCGCGGTGAACCGGCTGGTCCCGAACAACGCCAGGAACGGCACCAGGTACACGAACGGCGGCATCGTCTGCCCCGCGTCGAGCACCGGCCGGATCCAGGTGTCGACCCGTCGGTTGCGCCCGGCCCATACTCCGAGCGCCAGCCCGACGGCGACGACCACGACGGTCGCGAGCAGCGTCGACGCCAGCGTGACCATGCTGTCGTGCCACACCCCGGTCGCCACCAGGAGCCCCAGGCACACCGCGGCCGGTACGGCGCCCCGCCAGCCGCCGAGGACGAACGCCAGAACGACGACGACCAGAGTGACGAGCCACCACGGCGATCCAGTCAGCAGGCCCTCGAGCGGGTTGAGCAGGCCGTTCGTGACCGCGTCGCGCACGCCGTACGTGAAACCGCCGAAGACGTTCTGCACCCAGTCGGTCACATCGGTCGCGACAACCGCGATCCGCGAGCCGACGTTGACGCTCGACGGGAACTCGGCCGCCCACACATAGGTCCGCGAGAACCACACCGCGACCAGCACACCCACCGCGCCGGCAGCGAGCAGCACGCGGCGACGGCGGTTCGCCGTCCGCCAGGGACGGTCGCCGGCCGCCGTCGTCACGCGGTCGAGCACGATCGCGATCACCACGATCGCCAGCCCGGCGTTGAACGCGACGCCGACGTCGAGCGTCTGCAGCGCCTTGAGCACGGTCTGGCCGAGGCCTGGCGCATCGATCAACGCGGCCACGGTGACCATCGACAGCGCCGCCATGATCGTCTGGTTGATGCCGACGACAACGGTCGACCGCGACATCGGCAGCAGCACCTTGGTCAGTGTCTGGCCCTTCGTGGACCCGAGCGACCGGGACGCCTCGACACTCTCCGGCGGCACCGAGCGGATCGCGTGCGCGGTCAGCCGGACGGCGGGCGGCGCTGCGTAGATCAGCGTGGCTATCGTCGCAGCGGCCGGTCCGATCGCGAAGAACAGCGTCAACGGCGCGAGGTACACGAACGTCGGCAGCGTCTGCATCAGGTCGAGCACCAGCGTCGCGACCTTGAACGCACGGTCGGACAACCCGGCCCAGATCCCGAGCGGGATCGCGACCAGCAGCGACAGCAGCACGGCCGCGATCGTCAGCGCGAGCGTGTCCATGCTCTCCTGCCACAACCCCTGCAGCCCGACGAAGCCGAGCCCCGCAGCGGTCAGCACGGCGACCTTCCAGTTGCCGAACGCCCAGGCGCAGTACGCCGAGATCGCGATCACGCCGAGCCACCCGATCACCGGAACCGGGCGGTCGAACGACGGCTGCGAGATCAGGTTCTGCAGCAGGACGACGAAGTGGTCGACGGCGATCCGGATCGCGTCGAAGACGACGTTCCCCTGCCCGACGTCGTCGCGGTGCTCGGTCAGCCAGCGGTGCAGCGCGGTCGTGTCCTGCCCGCCGAGGACGAGCGTGTCGATCCCGCGCAGGACGAAGTACAGCGCGACCCAGGCGACCAGCAGCACGCCGACGACGACGCTGCGCCGAGGTCGCCGGACCTCGACTTCCACATTGCTGGTGATCGCGGCCATCAAGAATCCGCAACGACAGCGAGGATCTCCTCGTCGCCGATCACGCCGAGCAGTGTGCCGCCGTCGACGACCTTGACCGGGCGATCGGACTCGAGCACCAGCCGGGTCGCCTCCCGGACCAGCACGTCCGGACCGAGCTCCGGCCCGTCGAGCGGCTCGTCCGGCCGCGGCTCGCGGACGATCCAGCGCAGGGTGAGTACGTCGGCGCGCGGGATGTCGCGGACGAAGTCCCGGACGTAGTCGTCGGCGGGCGCGCCGACCAGCTCGTCGCCGGTACCGAGCTGGACCGCGCCACCGTCGCGCATCAGCAGGATCCGGTCGCCCAGCTTGAGCGCCTCGGACAGGTCGTGGGTGATGAACACCATCGTCTTGCCGACCTCGCGGTGCAGCCGCACCACCTCGGTCTGCATCTCGCGCCGGATCAACGGGTCCAGCGCGGAGAACGGCTCGTCGAACAGCAGTACGTCGGGGTCGTTGGCGAGCGCCCGGGCCAGGCCGACCCGCTGCTGCATGCCGCCGGACAGCTGCTCGGGGTACAGGTGCTCGTTGCCGGCCAGGCCGACCAGGTCGATGACCTCCTGTGCGCGCCGGCGCCGGTCCGGCTTGCTCTCGCCGCGGACCTCCAGGCCGTACGAGACGTTGTCGATCACCTTGCGGTGCGGCAGCAACCCGAAGTGCTGGAAGACCATCGAGAACTTGCTCCGTCGCAGCGCCCGCAGCCGCTTCTCGTCGGCCGCCCGCAGGTCCTCACCCTCGAACACCAGGCGGCCGGCGGTCGGCTCGATCAACCGCGTGAGGCAGCGGACCAGCGTGGACTTGCCCGATCCCGACAGCCCCATCACGACGAACACCTCGCCGGGCGCGACGTCGAAGCTCAGGTCGCGGACGGCCGCCGTACATCCGGTCTGCGCGTACAGCGCGGTGCGGTCGAGCGCGGCGAGGTCGGGACGCCGGGGGACGCGCTGCGCCTTCGGTCCGAACACTTTCCACAGGTCCTGGACGGACAGCAGGGCGTCGGAATCCTGGATGTCGGGGTACTCGAGCTGAGCGGTCACAGGTAAACCCTCGCATCCCCGCTGTCGGACACAACGTGAACCGGGACTCTACCCAACGGCGAGGGCCGCAACTCCTGCCAGGGCAGGTATCAACGGCCTGTGCCGGAACTGTTGTACGGCGCCGGTCTCACGGCTGGTACGGCGGCGCCTCGCCCCAGCCCCAATGCGGCACCGGCGCCTTCGGCGGCGGGGTCGCGCCGGGCTGCGAGTTCGCAAGGGCGATCCGGGTGCCCCACTCGATGTACGCGACGAACGCCGAGCGGAACTCCGGGTCGCTCGGCAGCCCGGCCGGATCCGCGCTGGCAGCGATCAGAGCCGCCCAGCGGGACCGCTGCTCCTCGGTGAGCCCGAGGTTGAGGTGGTGCGCGAGCATCGCCGGATACCCGCCCAGCTCGTCGGTGTAGCGGGTCGGGCCGCGGAACACTTCACCCAGCCAGATCGCCACGTGCTCGCGATGCTTGTCGCTCATGTGCGCGAAGACCGGCGCGAGGATCGGGTCCTCGAGCACCTTGTCGTAGAACACCTCGGTCAGCCGGCGCAGCGCGTCGTGTCCGCCGGCCCAGTCGTACAGCGTCGGAGTAGTCACGTAATCATGTAATCACGCGAAGAGGGCATCGGAGACCGCTTTGAGCTCGGCCTCGATCCGGGTGTCCCCGTCCTCGGTGAACCACAGCACGTTCTGCAGGATCCGCCCGGCGGTCCAGGCCAGCGCGCGGTCCCGGTCGATCCCGGTCACGTCGAGCATCAGGTCGAACCGGTTCCGGATCGCCTGCGCCAGGTTGCCGGTCGCGACCAGGTCGTCCCAGCGGTTCCAGCACGCCGGCATCAGCTCGAACGCCGGGTCGCCGGCCAGCGGCTTCGGATCGATGGCCAGCCACGGCCTGCGCTGGGCGGCCATCACGTTGTAGTAGTGCAAATCCCAGTGCAGCAGCCGGTCGCCGGACTCGGGCAGCACCTCGGCCACCTGCGCGACGAAGCGCTGAGCCAGCGCGCGATCGGCCGGGTCGACGAGCAGCGGGATGATCGCGGGCGCGTCCTCGAGCATCTGCCCCGCGATGTCTTCGAGGCGGCGGACACCCGCGGGAGCCGGGACGACCATCAGGTGCGTGAGGATCTCGGCCAGGATGCGGGTCGCCTCGACGTGGTCCGGCAGATCGTCGAGGGTCCGCGGCTCGAGGCGTTCGAGCAGCAGGGTCGAGGTCTCCGGGTCGTCCTCGTACACCTCGACCACGTCGTCGTGGTTCCAGGTCCGCAGCGCCAGCGCCTCGGCTTCGCTCTCCTCGTCGACGCGCTGCAGCTTGAGCATCGCCCGGGTCCCGTCCCGCCGTACGACGGGCATGATCAACGACGCCTCGCCGCTCAGCGGGTCACCGTCGACGGTCAGCTCCCACTCGCGGGAGTACCGCTCGACGTCGCCGGGCAGACCGTCCAACCAGGCCGAAGACTTCTCGCTGTGGTTCCGGATGAGCCGCGCAGGAATCTCGATCACCCTCGGCACAGTAGGTGGTTGGGGCGGGATGTGCTTGGGTTTTCCTGTGGAGAGCAGGCATCGGCGGGTTCAGCGGTTGGTGGCGGTCATCTATCTGGGCATTCCGGTGCTGCTGCTGGTTGCCGTGGCAGTGATCGCATCGACCGGTTCGGCGCTCGCCTGGATCGGTTGCGTCGTACCGCTGGCGATGCTGGTGACAGGGTTCGTACTGCGGCGCCGCCACCGCTACCAGCCGCGCTGGTGGCTGGGAGTCGCCGGGCTGTACGGCGGTCTCGCGGGCCTGATGGTGACCCTGTTCCCGCTCGCCGTCGGGGTGTGGTGGCCGGCGGTCCTCGCGCTGCCCGGTCTCATCGTCGGCATCGTCGCCGGTCTGGTGCTGGCCCGCGCCGCCGACCGGGCGTTGCTCGTCCCGTTCGTCCCGGAGCTGGCCGGTACGCCGTACGAGCTCGTCTTCCGGCTGCGTGGCATCCCGCTTGCCGCCGTACTCGTGGGCGCCGACTCGGTCACCATCCAGTCGCACCCGATCCCGCGGTCGGCGGAGCAGTTCCGCACCTACCCGCTGACCGGGATCACGGGCACCTACGAGTTCTCGCTCTCGGGTGCCGAGCGGCTCAAGTTCCCGATAGCGGTGACCCACGCTGTCGCCAGCGAAGGCCCCGCCGTCATCCTCCAGGCCAACGGCGAGGACTGGGTCCTCCCCACCAACCAGTCCACCACGCTGATCGACGTCCTGACCGAACGTCGAGCGGACTAGGTGCGCTGAGCCTTGGCGGTTTCGGCCTTCTCGGCCTGCCAGCCGTCCTCGTTCTTGCCGAGGCGCCAGTAGCCGGACAGGGACACGCGGTCGCGGGCCAGACCGCGGTCCTGGTACAGGTTCTTGCGAATGCGGAACACGAACCCGGCCTCGCCGTGGACGAACACGTGCGGCGTACCGTCCGGGAAGTCGAGCGCCTCGACGGCCTCGACCAGACCGTCGCCGCGCTCACCGGAAGCGTCGGACCGATGGAACCAGCGCACGTCGACCTCGCCCGCGCCGCCGAACTTCTGCTCCTCGGTCTCGTCGCCGACCTCGACCAGAACGGTCGCCCGAGCCCCCGGCGGCAGTTGCTCGACCGCGGAGCCGATCGCCGGCAGCGCGCTCTCGTCGCCGACGAGCAGGTGCCAGTCGGCCGCCTCGTCCGGTGAGTACGCGCCGCCCGGACCGTTGAACCAGAGCACGTCACCCGGCTTCGCGGAGGCCGCCCACGGGCCTGCGACGCCCTCGTCGCCGTGGTGGACGAAGTCGATGGCGAGCTCGCGCGACGCCTCGTCCCAGCTGCGGACGGTGTAGGTCCGCATCGTCGGCCAGTGCTCGGCCGGGTACGACTCGCGCACCACACCCATGTCCAGCGGCTCGGGGTACTCGACGCCGTCCTTGCAGAACAGCAGCTTCACATAGTGGTCGGAGAAGCCGTTGTCGGCGAAATCGTCGGAGGTGAGCACGACCCGGATCATGTGCGGGGTGATCCGCTCGGTCCGGAGTACGACGGCGCGCTTGCAGACGCGGTTACGGCGGGGTGCGGGGCTGGTCACGCGACCACAGTCCTCTCGGGCGGATAAGTTAGGCCTACCTAAGTAAGCCTAACCCACCCGCCCGAAGCGCTCAGATCCCGCGGATGTAGAAGACCTTGCTGACGCCGGCCTGGTAGTTGTAGCAAAGCGGGAAGTAGACCCGGTACGGGATCAGGCCCTTGTACGCCGGTTGCGCGTTGAGCGTGAACTTCCCGCTGTACGAGCGGATGTTCCCGGCCGGGCTGACCGTCTTCCACTGGCTCGAGCCGTACAGCCGCTGCAGGTACACCTTGCAGGACGACGGCGCACCGGCGACCACCCCGTTCACCGGGACGATCGTGCCGACCGTCGCGCTGGTCTTCGACGGGGTCGCCGAGACGATTCCGGGGCGGGCCGGGACGAGCCCGAGGCCGCCGTTCGAGGACGGGTTGCCAGGCAGCAGCAGGCAGTTGACGTAGTCCGCGAGCGAGGCCGGGTACGACTTGGTGACCGTGCCGTTGATGTCGGTGAGGTTCGAGTAGCCCGGGCCGATGTACTCGGCGCAGGTGTTGTCGTTGCCGAGCACCACCCGCAGCCGGCTGCCGTACGGCTTGCCGGTCTGCGAGTCGGTGACCGCCCACTTGATCGAGTACGGCCGGCCGAACGGCACCACCTTCGGGATCACCGAGGCGCTGATCCGCGGCACGTGCGTGCCGGTGACCGCGATCGACGGGCCCTTGAACGGCGTCGGGTCGGTCATGTCACCGCTGCCCGGGAAGAACGGGCCGTGGATCACACCGGTCACCTTGAAGGTGCCGTTGGCCGTCGAGGGCACGTACAGCGGACCGCTCCAGGTCCCGTTGGCGAGCCGCGGCAGGCTGGTCGAGATCAGCGACGTCGCCGACCCGGAGCCGCCGGTGCGCTCGAGGATGACCAGCACCGGGGTCTTCGCGTCGTCGGCGTCGAGGAACTTCCCGGTCACCGTGACCGTGACCGCAGCGGTGTTGAGGCCGCTCACACCGACCGCGGTCTTGTTCATCGCGACCGCGTCGATCTTGAGGTTCGGGTCCGGTTCGGCCTGGGCGCTGAGCGGCACCGCGCCCAGACCCAGTACGACCAGTGCGGCGAGTATGCGAGCCTTCATGGATCAGACCCCCTTGATCGTGAACGTCTTGCTGACAGCCGAGACGAACGGCTCACACGCCGGGAAGTAGACCCGGTACGGGATCACCCCGACGTACGAAGGTTGTGCGTTGACCGTGAAGCGGCCGGACTGCCGGACCTTGCCGGAGCTGACGTTGCGCCACTGGGTCCTGCCGTAGAGCCGCTGCAGGTACACCGGGCAGGAACCGGTCAGATGCGCGACCGAGCCGTTCACCGGGACGATCGTGCCGACCTTCGCGCTGGTCTTCGACGGCACCGCGGCGATGACCGTCGGCCGCGCCGGGAACAGCCACTGGCCGACGATGTAGTACGGGTCGGCGTAGATGTGCGCGCAGTTCAGCGCGCCGGCGTCGTCCGCCGTGTATGCCTTGGTGATAACGCCGTTCGTACCGGTCTTGTACATCGGGCTGCCGCCCTCGGCACAGGGCGTGTCGACGCCGAGGCCGATCGGGATCCGGGTGCCGTACGGCTTGCCGGTCGCCGTGTTCGTGACCGCCCAGGTGATCGTGTACGGCTTGCCGAACGGCACGATCCGCGGGTTCACCGCCGCGGTGATCCTCGGCTGGTTCGTGCCCTTCACCGTGATCGTCTGGCCCGCGTACGGCGTCGGGTCGACCGGCGTACCGGGATCGGGGCCGCCGTACGGGCCGGTCATCACGCCGGCGACCTTGAACGTGCCGTTCGCGGTCGAGGCGACGTTGAGCCGGCCGGTCCAGGTGCCGTTGGCAAGTGTCCCGGCGGTCCGCTTCAGATCGGCCGACACGATGTCGCCGCGTCCCCCGGTGCCGCCGGTGCGCTTCAGCAGCACGTTCAGCACGAGGCCCTCGTCGCCGGGCTCGCTCGAGTTGTACCCGCCCTTGACGGTCACGTTGATCGGGTACGTGTTCAGGCCGGACACCGCGACCGCCGTACGGTCGAGACTGACCTGGGTGATCGTCAGGTTCGGATCCGGGTCGGCCTGCGCCGCCGTCGGAACCGCACCGAGCAACAGCCCCACCGAGGACGCTGCCGCGAGCGTCGCCATCACCGGTTTGATTCGCATGCACTGAGCGTGACAGCCCGTACCGGTCAGTTCCAACACCCGCGACCCAGAACTGCGCGATCGGGCCGCCGCCTGTAGACCGGTTGCACGCCGTCAGATAGTGGCCCGATTCAACTTCCGGGCGGCGATTGTTAACCACGCAGTCATGTACAGACCGTGTCGGGTACGGCTACGGTCCGCACGCTGGTCCAATGAGCTCGGTCTTCGGCAGCGATCGGTACCCGGCGTACTCGGTCATCCGAACCGACAAGGTGGGCAACCCGATCTCGCTCGGCAACGTGCTGCCGGAGAGCCAGGCGATCCTCTTCACCGGCCCGCCCGGCATGGGCAAGACGTCCGAGCTGTACCGCGCGGAGGACCTGGCCGAGGCCAACGGCTGGTCCACGATCCGGATCAACGCGTCCGCGAACGCGCCGCTCGAGCACCAGCTCACGATCGCGATCCGGTCGAGTATCGACGAGCTGCGCGGACGGTACAGCCGCCGCGCCGTACGGAAGCTGAACAACACGGTCGGCCAGCTGACCCGCAGCGGCGGCAACAAGCGGCTCGGCGTCGAGCTGCGCTTCGGCGGCGGCCCGTTCCCGATGGAGTACGTCGGGAAGATGGAGCGCGACACCACGGCGTACAGCGAACTCGGCACCACGCTGACCGATTTCGCCGACGAGCTCGGCAAGCTGACCGGGGAGAACGGCCGGCCGATCCTGCTGCTGGTGGACGGGATCGACCAGGCGCTGGAGAACGACCAGGCCGGGCTGAACGACCTGGCGATCCACATCGAGCAGATGGACCTTCCGGTCTGGCTGGTCGCGGCCGGCGGAGCACGGTCGACCTGGTCGCTGATGAACGCCTCCCGGCGGATGTCCGGTATCGCCACCACGATCAGCAACCAGTTCGACGTCCGCGAGCTCGGGCCGCTGCCCGACGACCAGGTCTGGAAGGCCCTGACCCTGCCGCTGCAGGAACACGGGATCGCCTACGAGTACGACGCCATCGAAAGCCTGGTCGCGTCCGCGAACGGCGACCCGTCCCGGCTGCGGTCGCTCAGCCAGGCCGCGGTCGCCTATCAGGACCCGCAGGCCGGAATCACCGTCGAATCCGTGCAGACGGCGATCGCCCACGTCAACGCCGACGCGGCCGAGACGTACCAGGACCACTGGAACCAGAAGAGCACCACGCACGCGCAGAAGGATCTGCTCGTGCTGATCGCGTCCCAGGGCCCGAACAGCGTTTACATGCCGGCCGTCACCCAGGCCGCCGGTCCCGGCAAGTGGCAGGAGATCGACCAGGCCCGCCAGCAACTCGTTGCCCGGGGCATGCTGCGCGAGCACGGCGACGGCCTCGTCACGATCCCCGACGAGGGGTTCCGGGACTGGGTCAACGACTACGTCGGACAGACACCGGATCCGCTGCCGGAACTGACGAGCGGACCGGCCGTCTCGCGCGGCGACGTGGCGCTCGCGCCGGTCCACCCGACCGGCGATCGCGAGCTGGTCAACCAGGTGTTCGGCATCTCCGGCCGGCTCGTGCACGAGGTCAAGCGGACCGACGCGCAGGGCCGGCCGATCTCACTCGAGGACCGCGGACCGACCGGCACGTCGCTGCTGTTCACCGGCGCGCCCGGGACCGGCACCAGCCATGAGCTGACCCGGACCAAGGAGATGGCCGACGCGGAAGGCTGGATCGCGATCCAGCTGGACGCGTCCCGGCGGGAAGGGCTCGAGGCCCGGTTCATCCGCGCCGTCCAGAACGAGATGGACACGATCAAGCAGCAGTACCCGGCGAGCCAGGTGCGGGAGCTGAAGCAGCTCCTGAACCGGATGGCGGTCCGGACGGCCAACCTGATGAAGACCAATCAGCTCCGGTTCGGCCTCGCGCCCGGTCCCAAGGTCGGCATCCACAAGAGCACGGTGGAGGGCGTCAAGAAGGACTCGGTGGGTACGACGCTGAACGAGGTCGCGGAACACCTCGGCAAGATGGCGCACCCGAAGCGGACTCCGATCCTGGTGATGGTCGACAACCTGGACGCGGCGTCCAAGGAGGACCTCTACGTCCTGACCTCGCTGTCGGCCCACCTGAAGGAAGTCCGGCATCCGATGTTCCTGATCGCGGCCGGCGGCGAGGAGGCGACCAGCCGGTTGCTCGAAGCATCGGGTGGGCATGCCGGCACCGAGACCAAGGAAGCCGGCAGGTTCGACGTACGCCGGCTGCAGCCGATCCACGCCGACGAGTTGCGGCTCGCGCTGACCGTGCCGCTCGACCGGGCCCGGGTCAGGTACGAGCCCGAGGCCGTCGACAACCTGGTCGCGGCGGCGAACGGCAACCCGACCCGGCTGCGCACCCTGGCCGCCGCGGCGCTCGAGCTCACCGACCACGGCCAGGGCATCACCGCCGACGTCGCCGCGACCGCGACCGCCCGCCTGAACGCGCAGTCGCGCGCGCTGTACGACGCCGCCTGGTACAACTGCTCGCCGAACGAGAAGGAACTGCTCGCGAAGACCTCCGTGCAAGGGCCGGGCGGGATGGTCATCCCGTCCCGCTCCGAGCCGGCCGGGCCCGGGCGATGGGATCTCGACGAGGCGTCCCACAAGCTGATCTCCCGCGGGCTGCTGACCCGCACCGGGTACCACATCCGGGTCGCCGACCCCGGCTTCCAGGACTGGGTCCAGACCCGTCTGGGCTTCGCGGCCGCACAGTCCGGCATCGCCCGCCCGCAGGTCGTCGCCGGACAGGTCGAATCGGATTCGAACGCGGCCCGGCCCGCCCTGGGTCAGGGCGGGCCGAGGCGTGCGGACCTGCAGGCGAAGCGCGGTAGCTAGTTCGGCCAGATGGAGTTGATCCACTCCGGGTGGTCGATGAACGGGTTCCGGTTGTGCTGGAACTGGTTGTAGATGACCTCGTTGCGGTTCTTCTCGAACGCGTCCGGCGGGTCGGCCGCCGCCCACGCCTTCAGCACCGACAACTTGCCGATGTACGGCGCGGTGCCGTTGCCGACCGAGTTGTTCACCTCGAGGTTCGGGAAGCCGTCGTCACCCTCGTACCGGACGGCCATGTAGAAGATCATCCGGGCGACGTCACCGCGGGCCGCCGGGCGCGGCGCGAACGAGTCCGAGTCCGCGGTGCAGCCGGAGCACTGGGCGACCGCCGTACCGCCGTTGTCGAAGTCGAGGTTGCCGCGGGCCGAGTTGACCGACACGTCCTCGGGGCGGAGGTGGTGGACGTCGGTGCCGGGGCCGGTCGCCGTACCGAAGTCGCCGTGGGACTTGGCCCAGACGTGCTCGCGGTTCCAGTCGTCGACGCCGCCGCCCTCGCTGCTCTTCGCGATCGAGCGGCCGGAGTAGATCTCGATGACGTTGTTGCTGTTGTTCGGGTCCTGGTCGGTGACCTCGAGCGCGTCCCAGACCTGGTCGTAGGTGAGCTTGGTCTGGTTGGAGATGATCGTGTGCAGCGCGGCCTTCAGCGCCGCTCCGGTCTTGCCCTCGGCGCCGGCGTAATAGTCACCCGGGTCGCCGGGGTCACCCGGGTCCGAGCCGCCACCGCCGCTGAACGCGGTCGCGTTCTTCAGGCCGGGGTGCGAGAAGTACGCCGACAGCGTGCCGGTGACGGTGATCTGCTTGCCGAGCAGGCCGGGGTTGGTCTGGAGCCCGTACGACGCGCGGAACGCGGCCGGGATCTGCACGTAGAGCATCGACGACGTACTGGTCTGGGTCGCCGAGTCGGCCAGGGCCAGCGCGTAGTCGTTCGGGAAGTTGCTGCGGACAACAGTGCTGGTGGCGGTCGGCTGGCCGACGACGTACCCGCTGACGGACGCCGTGGAGTTGTCCTGGCGACCGATCGCGGTCGCGACGGTGATCGTGGTGGCGGCGTTCGACGGCGTGACACTCGTAACGCCGCCGAGGAGCGCGAGTACGGCGGTGACGAGCAGCGCCGGACGGAACAATCGGGACACGGCTACTCCCAGGGGCGGTTGGGACCGGACCCTCACAGGTTGCCCGCCCGGTCCCTGCTGCGAAACCTCCCGGCATCCGAAACCTGTCCGACAATCCGGCAAACCCTGGGTCACTGATGAGGGTCAGCGCAGCTGGATGGTCCCGATCGGGTTGGTGTCGACGATCGGTTCGGTGGTCTTGGTCGGCTCCGGCAGATCCTCGTAGAGCTGGTACGAACCGGTTGGCAACGGTCCGCCGGTGCAGGACCGGACGTCGATCCGCGCGTCGAGGACATTGGACTGGCGGGGCTGCAGCTCGACCGCCTCCGCCGTCGTGGCAACCGTGGCACGACCGACCATCCGGCCGTCCGCGATCACCGCGATCCACTTGGGCGGCAGGCCGGCGATGAGCGGGCGCGGCAGGCCGCCGCGCGACGGCCGTCGGTGGCGCCGCGGGGGCGACGTCAGCCGGGGTTCCGGTGTTGGCCGGCCGCGCGGCGTACGCGCCGATGGCGACCGCCGCCGCGGCCAGACCAGAGGTCGCGGCCAGTGCGGTCCGGACGCGGCGCCGGCGGCCGATCCGGCGCAGCACGTCGTGCTCCGCCAGTTGCACCGCACCGTCGTCGGCGAGCTCTTGCAGCAAAGCCTTCACGTCAGTCACTTGATGGTCTCCTCGGGTACGGCGAGCCGCTGGGCAAGCTTCGCCCGCGCATCGGCCAGGTGGCGTTTGACATTGCCCTCGGCGCAGTCGAGCTGTTCCGCGATCTGGGGCACCGTGAGGTCCTCGTAGTACCGGAGCACCACGCAGGCGCGCTGCCGAGACCCGCAGCCGGCTGAAGACGCGCAGCAGGGCGTCCTGCACCAGATCGGCCGCGGCGGACGACTCTCCGGTCAGGAGATAGCCGTACGCACGCAGCGCCGCGCCGCGAGTGGCTAGAAGATCCTGGAAGGCTCGTTCCCAGTCGGCCATGGCACCTGTTCCGTCGACTGCACTTGTCAGCCATCAAGACGGACGACGAACCCGAACCGTTGGGGGGTGAGTTTGAACCGGTGGGGCGGTGATCGAGTGAGTGTCGATCATCGCCCCACCTGGGTGGATGGGCCCCCATCAGGCCGTGACTGTCCGCCGCAGCCTGCTTGCCCACCCACCAGCGAGGTACTACTGGCGGGCAGTACCTCACCGACGAGGGTGGCGTGATGGCGGACGCCGTTTACGGACCGTACTCACTCCGGCACGCGTTGTCCATGGCTCGCGACCGCGATCTCACCGTACTGACAAGTCACTGACCCGTCAGGCGGTCACCAGAGCGGCGTCGGTCCGCTGGGCGCGCTTCAACCCGTACAGCAGCAGGCCGATCGAGATCGCGCCGACGACGGCGTACGTGATCTTGCCGCCGATCCCGTCCCAGGTGGTGTGCAGCGCGACGGCCAGCGCGTACATCCCGAGGAAGCCCGCGAAGTGCCTGCCGTTCGGCGCGATCACGAACCGCCAGAGCCCCCAGCAGGCGAGCCCGGTCCAGGCCGCGTGCCCGGCCGGCGACAGCAGCCCGCGGATGAACAGCGTCTGCTCGGCGGCGCCGACGTTCCCGTTCGACTGCAGCAGCGCGACGAACGCGTACCCCATCGTCTCCAGTACGGCGAACCCGGTGCCGACCGCGACGCCGATGACGATCCCGCGCCCGATCGACGTCCGGTACCGGTGCCCGAAGAAGATCACCAGGATCGCCGGTACGACGAGCTTGGCCGCCTCCTCGATCAGCCCGACGCCGAGCATCGGCAGCGTCCCGAGCCGCCGCATCGCGTCGTACTCGAGCAGGCCGGCGACGACAACGCCGACCACGCCGCCGAACAGCACGCAGCCGCCGAGGGTCGGCCCGTCGATCAGCCAGCGCCCGGACCGGCCGGCCGCGAACGTCACGAATGTCAGCGGTACGACGAGCGCACCGAGCAGGATCATCGTCGGGAACAGGTTCGGGTTGCCGGTGTCGGTGAGCACCGCCAGCACCGCGAGATACAGCCCGGCGCCGACCAGGAAGGTCCCCAACCACGCCCACCGACGCACCAACTGCTGTCCGCTCATGTCCTGATGGTGCCGGGTGATGGCGTCCTTGCGCCATGTCGCAGCTACGGCAGTGATGGACAGGGCCGATTGCTGTGACCTGATTGCAAACTCTGTCGGAAGAAGAGGTGGTCCTGCCCCGAACCTCTCGAAGGAGAATCCGCCTATGTCCTCCACCCGCCTCACCGCCGCCACCCTCGCGGCGATGCTGACCCTCGGCGCGCTGTCGGCGATCCCGGCCGGCGCAGCCCCGCCCACGAACCCCGCGGCGGTCAAGACCTCCGCCGTCACACTGATCACCGGCGACGTCGTCGAACTCACCGACGCCGGCGCCGGCAAGAAGGCCGCCACCGTCACGCCGGCACCGGGTCGCGAAGGCGTCTCGTTCCACACCATCGAGGTCGACGGCGGGCTCCGGGTCCTGCCGAGCGACGCCGTCCCGTACATCTCCACCGGCGTCCTCGACGTGGACCTGTTCGACGTCGACGAACTGATCGCCGACGGGTACGGCGCCGCCGCCGAACTCCCGTTGATCGTGAAGGACACCCCCGGCCTCCGGACCGAGCAGAACCTCGCCGGTACGACGACCACCCGCCAGCTCCCGTCGATCGGCGGCCGGGCCGTGGAGGCGGCCAAGGACCAGCTGCCCGCCCTGTGGAAATCGCTGAAGCCCGCCGCGGGTGCCCGCTCGCTGAACAGCGGGATCACGAAGATCTGGCTCGATGCCAAGGTTCGTCCGGTGCTCGACAAGAGCGTCCCGCAGATCGGTGCGCCCGACGCCTGGAAGGCCGGGTACGAAGGCACCGGCGTCGAGGTCGCCGTACTGGACACCGGCGTGGACGCGACGCACCCGGACCTGACCGGCAAGGTCAAGGAGAGCGTCGACTTCTCCGGCAGCCCGAGCGGCACCGTCGACCACTTCGGCCACGGCACCCACGTCGCCGCCACGATCGCCGGCACCGGCGCGGGCGCGGGCGGTACCCGCAAGGGCGTCGCACCGAAGGCCGATCTGCTGGTCGGCAAGGTGCTCGGCGACGACGGCTACGGGTACGACTCCTGGATCATCGCCGGGATGGAGTGGGCCGCGGCCGAAGGCGCCAAGGTCGTCAACATGAGCCTCGGCGGCGAAGCCACCGACGGCACCGACCCGCTCAGCCAGGCCGTCAACGACATCACCGCGCAGACCGGCACGCTGTTCGTCGTTGCTGCCGGCAACGAAGGCCAGGACGAGACGGTCGGTACGCCCGGCGCCGCCGCGGCCGCGCTCACCGTCGGGGCGGTCGACCGCGACGACCGGCTCGCGGACTTCTCCAGCCGTGGACCGCGGCTCGGCGATGCCGGCCTGAAGCCGGAGATCACCGCGCCCGGCGTCGGCATCATTGCCGCCCGCGCGGCCGGCACGATCATGGGCGACCCGGTCGACGAGCTCTACACCTCCGCCTCCGGTACGTCGATGGCGACACCGCACGTTGCCGGCGCGGCCGCACTGCTCGCGCAGCAACACCCGGACTGGAAGGCCGACCAACTGAAGAACGCGCTGGTCAGCACCGCCAAGACGCAGCCTGAGCAGACCGTCTACCAGCAGGGCGCAGGCCGGGTCGACCTGACCCGTGCAGTCGCGCAGAAGGTGACCGCGAGCGGCGTCGCCGACTTCGGCCTGGAGACCGGCACTCGCACGGTGACCTACCGGAACGACTCCGGCGCGCCGATCACGCTGAGCCTGGCTGCTCAGGTCACCAACCTCGACGACAAGCAGCCGGCGACCGGCTTCACCGTGCCCGCGACCGTCACGGTTCCGGCCAACGGCACCGCGGACGTCCCGGTGACCCTCGACCCGGCCAAGGTCGGGCGCGGTCAGTACAGCGGATGGATCGTTGCCACCGGCCCCGACGGCGTCGTCACCCACACCGCGGTCGGCGCGCTCCGGGCCGGTCCGAAGCACAAGGTGACGCTGCGCGCGGTAGGCCTGGACGGGCAGCCCACCGGCGTACCGGTCATCTCGTTGTTCGGCGACAACTCACGGTCCGACGTACTGGCGTGGATCCCGAACGGCGAGTCGTACACGGCCGAGGTCGAGGAGGGCACGTACCTGCTGCACTCGCTGGTCGAGAACTCGGACCCGCAGGACGAGCAGGTCAGCCTGTTCACCGACCCCAACATCGTGGTCAGCAAGGACACCGAGATCGTCATCGACGCGCGGAAGGCGGTCCCGATCACGATCGAGACGCCGAAGCCGTCGGAGCAGCAGGCGGTGCTCAGCTACTACGTGCACCGGGTGTACGCCAACGGCCGCTCGATCAGCCACGGCGTGATGCACTTCAGCACGGTCAAGCAGGTCAACGTCACGCCGACCAAGCCGGTCAAGGACGGCAGCTTCGAGTTCTCCTCCCGCTGGCAACTGGTCGCTCCGCTCGTCCAAGCGGCAGTGCCCGGGGTCCCCGGTCCGCTGGACATCAACCTGCTCCACCAGTCGCCGTCGTACGAAGGCAAGAAGCGGTTCCCGCTCGTCTACGCGGACTCCACGCTCAAGGGCGTGAAGGGCGCGACCGCGGTGCTGGACTCGAGCGAGGACGGCTGGGGCAACGGCAGCGAGCACGACCAGATCGTCGCGGCCGCTCAGGCCGGGGCCGCCGCGGTGATCCTGGTCCGGCCGCCGGACTGGTCCGCCTGGACGGTCTGGCGTCCGGTCGGCGACCGCGAGCCGATTCCGGCGATGGTCACCACGTCCAAGGACGGCCACAAGCTGATCGACCGCGCCCGCAAGGGCCGGGCGACGATCGACCTGACGCTCACCACCTCCAGCCCGTACCTGTACGACGTACAGCAGGTCTCGGCCGGGTCCATCCCGGCCAAGATCGACTACAAGGTGACGCCGGCCAACAGCGCGCGCATCACCACGCGGTACGCCGACAACGGCGGGTTCAACTGGGCCAAGGAGCAGCGGTTCGGCTGGCGTCCGTGGCAGGAGTACTCGTGGAACGACGCCCAGCGGTTCGTGGAGACTCCGAAGGTGCGGGAGGAGTGGGTGACGTCCGGTGACTCGCTCTGGCAGCACCGGGTGCACCACCTCTACACGTGGGACGACATGAACCCGCTGGCCGGCGGGATGACGTCCCTGCCGCGCTCGTACCGGACCGGCACCTCGGACGAGACGTGGTTCGGCCCCGTCGTACGCCCGGCTGCCGCGCCGGGTGTGCAGTCCACGCGTACCGGTGATCGGCTGTCGCTGCGCATCCCGTCGTTTGTCGACGCGGCCGGGCACTACACCGTCGGTGAGACCACTGCGTCGTCGGCGTCGCTCTCCCGTAACGGCGCTGTTGTGGCTGAGCTACCGGACGCGTGGGAGGACGTCATCACCTCCAGCGACGACGCGGCGTACAAGCTCGACCTGACCACCGAGCGCAAGGACACCGAGGGGGAGTGGAACTGGGGTACTCACACCGAGACCTCCTGGGAGTTCCGCTCGGCCAAGCAGCCTGACGACAAGGCTGTGGCGCTCCCGCTGCAGCAGGTCAGCTACACGGTCCCGGTCGACCTGACCGGTCGGGTGGCAGCCCGTACGCACGCCATCAGCTTCGAGTCGTCGCGGGCGACCTCGCTGCTGGCCTGGGCGTCGTACGACGAAGGCAAGACCTGGCAGCGGCTTGTCGTGATCGGTGCCCTCGGCCACTACCTGGCCGTCGTACCGAACGCGCACGACACGGTGTCGTTGAAGGTCGCCGCCACCGGCCCGAACGGCGCCAAGATCACCCAGACAGTGATCCGCGCGTACGGCGTGAAGTAGCGCTCAGAGCCAGTCGCGCTTCGCCGCCTGGAACGCCAGACCGGTCCTGGTATCCACACCTGCCAGAGCCATCAGGCGATCCAGGCGGCGTTGCACTGTTCGGCGGCTGATACCGAGCTGGTTCGCGATGGACTTGTCCGGCACACCAGCCACGAGCAGGGAGAGCAGCAGCCGCTCGGAGTCGTCCAAGCCTTCCGTCGGCTCGGCCTCGTCGGACTGGAGTCGCACAGGTGTCGCCAGCTCCCAGTAGCTCTCGAAGAGCGCCAGCAGTGCGTCCAGGAGCTGGCCGCGGTTGATGATGGCGGCCGACGGTTCCCCGATGCTCTCGTCGTCGCGGACCAGCGGGCAGATCGCGGTCGACCGGTCCACGATCGCGATCCGCACCGGCAACGTCGGCAGGACCCGGGCCTCCTCGCCCCAGCTGACGCCTTCGGCGATCGAGTCGAGCTCGCCGGGCGTCTCGATCAGGGCTCGTTCGTAGATCGCGCGGTACCGCACGCCGCGCGACAGAGCGCCGTACTCCTCGGTGTTCTCGGCGCCCTGCATCGCGAGTGGGTTCGCGCGACAGAACCAGAGGATCTCCTCGCGGGCCGCGTTCTGCAGGTCGCGCAGACGTTCGCGGAGTGTGGTGGCGCCGATGATCACCTCGACCAGGTGGTGTGCGTCGCGGCGACTGGCGCTGGCCCGGAACTCCTCGCTGAGCGCGGCCACGGTCTTCCGGGCGGCCTCGAGCGACTCCTGGCGGCGCAACAGCGTCGTACCGAAGGCCACGTCCGGCGGCAGCGGGCTGAAGACCGGCTCGTCGGCTGCCTGGACCGTGACGAGTCCCTTCGCCTGCAGTCGCTGCAGGACCTCGTCAGCCTCGTGCTGCGGGAGCTCGGCGACCTCTGCGAGCTCCGCGGCCCGCGCCGCGGACAGGCCGACCAGCAGCCGGTAGGTCTGCTCCTCCCGCGCATCGAGCAACGAGCCGTCCTGCATTCCACCCCACCTCCGGGCCCCACCCTTTCAGGAATCCGGCACTTTCCTATTGGCACTGTTCAGCCACGACACTGCCGTGCCATCACGGAAAGGTTGAACACCCGTCACTTTCCGGTCAGACGCCAGCGGAACTCGCCGCCGCCGAGCTACCCGCCCTGGAGAGAGAACCGATGATGAGCTTGACCGACTACGCCGGGATCGCCGGCCTGTTCGCCGCGGCCGCAGTTGCTGTCTGGATGCTGCGCAACCACCGAACCGTCGCCCCGACCGCCCGGCATCGAGGCGCGCCTAGCCTGCGGCTGCCGCGACCGACGCACCCGGAGCGCGCTTCTTCGCGCGGTAGTAGGTAAGCCCGCCGAACGCGTACATCGACAGGCCCAACGCGGCCATCAGCACGATCACGACCCACTGCCACGGTCCGGTCTGGTAGAGCGCCAGGAACCAGGACCGCGTGTCGTCGTTCCCGGTCAGCTTGAAGATCGCCGGTACGACGGCCTGCGGGAACAGCGGGATCGCCGCGAACCCGAGGCAGAAGCCGGCCGCGGTCCGCTTCCACTTGGGCAGTGCGTCGAGCCCTGCTGTCTTCTTCGCCTGCTCGCCGGGCGACCGGCCGTGCCTGAGTAGCGTGAGGAGCTCGGGCCCCCTCTTGTCGAGACGCCGGGCCGCCACGCGACCGAAGTACCACCAGGCGATGACGCCGGACACGAGGCCGACCGGCACACCCCACCAGCCGGTGTAGAGCGCCACTATCAGGGCCGGGGCACAGGTCGATGCGACCAGCACGAGCATCACGTAGACGATGCCCATCGTCTCGCCCTCGTTCTCACCGGAGTTCAGCGGATTGCCGGACCTCTTGTGCGCATCAGTCGTCGGTACGGCGGCGTACACCGAGCTGGCCACGACCAGACCGGCCGCACCACCGAGCAGTGCGGGCAGGACGCTCAGCACGAGCGGCCAGGCACTGGCGTAGCCGGACCACCACGTCAGCAACAGGGTGATGACCAGCGTGATCGGACCGAAGACCAGCAGGAACGCACGCTGGCGGGCGCGCACATCAGGCCCGTTGGCGCCGGGCGTCATCAGCGTGCTCCACAGCGCCGTACCGTCCGCGCCATAGAGGTTGGCTGACATCGCAGCGGCCATGACGACGGCGGCAGGACCAGCCCAGGGCAGCATGGCCTTCCAGCCGAGTGCCAGCGGCATCATGCAGAAGAACAGGCCATAGCTGATCGCGAAGACCGCCTTGTGGCCGTAGAGCAGGTCACGGGTCCAGGAGCGCAGTTCCTTGGCAGCTGCGCCACTCCGCGGATCGGTCCCGCTCAGGGGGCGTCTGACCTTGCCTCCGGCTCTCGACGCAGTAGTCCGGCGTACAAGCAGCGCAGACCAGGCCACGAGCATCAGCGCGCCCAGCACGACCAGACCGGCGAGTGCTGCGAGCACTCTGAGCCAGTCACCACGTCCGGCGGCTTCCACGGCCACCAGACCCCAGCCAGACGGTGCGATCCGCGCAGCCTTGGCCAACGTGCCCTGTACGTCGGTGGACACGAACGCCACGATCAGCGCCCAGCCCTGCGCCGTGAACGCGAGAATGAACGCGTTGACCAGCGCTGCGATCACCGCACCGGCCCGCACCTGCAGCAGTACGCCGTACACCGCGACGGCGAGCCGGGACGCGAGGATGAAGCAGAAGAGCTGGAGCAGTAGTGCCGGCACGGCGACCAGAGCGGCAGCGACGTTCGCACCTGTGATGACGAGACTGAGCAGAGCGATCAGGCTGATGATCGGGGCGACGCCGGCCAGCGCAGCCACCAGCAGGCCGGTGGACAGCGTGCGCGGCGGCAGCGGCATCATCGTGAAGTACTCCGGCTTGAGCGTCTCGTCGCCACCGCCCGCGAACAGCGGACCGACCACCCAGCCGAGCATCCAGACCGCGAGCACCACGGCCAGTACGTCGTTGTCGCCTCTCGCCGCGACCCAGAGCGTCCCGCCCGCCAGCACCAGGCCGACGAACCCGCCGGTGACGATCCAGGTCAGGCGGAGCTGATCCCTGAGCGCATGCCGGAACGCGGCCAGCCGCATCCGGACCAGCGTGTGCGAGGTGTTGTACGTCAGTGCGAGAGCCACGTCAGACCGTCCGCTCCCCGCGTCGACGCGCCGACCAGCGACACGAACGCATCCTCCAGCGTGCCGCCGGCCTGCACCTCGGAAACGGTGCCTGCGGCAACTACCTTGCCGTCGGCGACCACCGCGACGCGGTCACACAGCTGCTCGACCAGCGCCATCACGTGACTCGACATCACCACCGAGCCGCCGCCGGCGATGAACCGGTGCAGGATGGTCCGGATCGTCGCCGCCGACACCGGATCGACCGCCTCGAAAGGCTCGTCCAGCACCAGCAGCCGCGGCGCATGCAGCAGCGCGACCGCGAGCCCGAGCTTCTTCCGCATCCCGGTCGAGTACCCGATCACCTGTTTGTCGTCCTCGTGATCGAGCTCGAGCACCTCCAGCAGCTCGCCGGTCCGCCGCTGCACCTCGTCCTCCGGCAGACCCCGCAACAGCCCGAGGTACGTCAGCACCTCGCGCCCGGTCAGCCGCTCCGGCATCCCCAACCCGTCCGGCAACACCCCGACCAGCGCCTTCGCCTTGACCGGCTCCCGCCAAACATCCACCCCGAAGATCCGCGCCGTCCCCCCGTCCGGCCGCAACAACCCCACCGCCATCGACAACGACGTCGTCTTCCCAGCCCCGTTAGGCCCCAACACCCCGAAGAACGACCCGGCCGGCACAGTCAGACTCAACCCGCCAACAGCCCGCTCATCCCCAAACACCTTCCTGAGCCCCACCAACTCGAGTGCTTGCTCCATACCCAGCAGCCTCCCACCCGCCAACCCCGCAGGTCGTCAGTCCACCGACCGACCCGCCCGGTCAACCGATCGGCTGACCAGAGGCCCCGACTCCCCACCGGCCTATGCCGGAACGCCGGGCGTGAGGATCAGCACAGGGCCCGGGAAAAGACGAAGTCCCGGTCGTGTCGACCGGGACTCTCGTGTTGTGCGCGAGGGGGGAGTTGAACCCCCACGCCCTTTCGGGCACACGGACCTGAACCGTGCGCGTCTGCCTATTCCGCCACCCGCGCGCAGTCGCCGGATGGTGCTCCCGGCGACGAGAAGGAACATTAGCACGGGTTGTCCGGGTGCTTCACATTGCGGGTTCGGTCGAACCTCCCGATACGATCGATCGTCGTACCCGGTGTGTCCGCCTCGACCGGTGGACGATCTTTGGCGTACTGACCGTGGAGGAGGAGGCGTGCGACCGTTACAGCGCTTCGAGCGACGCCTGGAAGGCATTGTCAGCGGTGTCTTCGCGCGCGCTTTCAAGGGTGACGTCGAGCCGATCGAACTCGCGGCTGCTCTCAAGCGTGAGATCGACAACACCGCGCGGATCCTGTCCCGGGACCGGCGGCTGGTGCCGAACCACTTCGTCGTCGAGCTCGGGCCGGACGACTTCGAGCGGCTGAACGCCTACGGCCGGACCCTGAACCACGAGCTCGCCAACGAGCTGCGGGACCACGCCGACATCCAGCGGTACACGTTCTCCGGGCCGATCGACATCGAGCTGGTTCAGCAGGACGACCTCCCGACCGGTAAGTTCCGGGTGGTCAGCGAGACGGTCGGGACGCCACAGCGTCGCCCGGCCGCCTATCAGCAGCCCGAGCCCCAGCCCTACCAGCAGGAGCCCTACGTGCCGCCCGAGCCGGTCAGCCCGCCGCAGCCCCAGTACCAGCAGCAGCCGTCCCCGCGCCGCGGTCACCCGCAGGTGATGCTCGAGGTGAACGGGCGTCGCCGCCCGGTCAACCCGCCCGGCGTCGTGCTCGGCCGCGGTACCGACGCGGACATCCAGATCAACGACCCCGGTGTTTCCCGCCGGCACGCCGAGATCCGGCTGATGCCGGAAGGCCCGGACGGTATTCGCGTCGTGCTTGTCGACCTGGGCTCCACCAACGGCACGCTGGTCAACGGCCGCCGCAGCACGGAGGCCGAGCTGGTCGACGGTTCGACGGTGCGGATCGGCAACACGACCATGACGCTGCGTCTCGCGGACGAGCCGATGGCCCAGCCGCCGAGCAGCGGGTGGTGACCGGAAGTCCATGTCGGAACTGACCCTGACCCTGATCAAACTGGGGTTCCTGGCCCTGTTGTGGATGTTCGTCCTGGCGGTGCTGTCCGTGATCAGGTCCGACCTGTTCGGCGCCAAGGTGGACAGCCGGGCCGCGGCGGCCGCCGTACCGCAGAGCACCCGGACGCCGAAGACCGCCAAACCGGCCAAGAAGCGCAAGGGCCTGCCCGCGTCGGTGACGATCGCGGACGGGCCGCAGGCCGGTGTCGGCGCCTCGCTGACCGAGGAGCCGGTGATCATCGGCCGCGGTTCGGACTGCCAGATCCGGCTCGACGACGACTACTCCTCCACCCGGCACGCCCGGTTGTTCCTGTCCGAGGGCCAGTGGTGGGTCGAGGATCTCGGCTCCACCAACGGCACGTACCTTGACGGCCAGCGGGTGACCCGCCCGGTCCCGGCCGAGATCGGCGGTTCGATCCGGATCGGCCGGACGACGCTGAACATCGCGAAGTAGGCCTGCCTCGATGACCCTGTCGCTCGACTACGCCACACTGTCCGACGTCGGACGGGTGCGCCGCAACAACGAGGACTCGGCGTACGCCGGTCCGCACCTGCTGCTGCTCGCCGACGGAATGGGCGGCGCCGCGGCCGGTGAGGTGGCCAGCGCGGCGGCGGTCCAGGTGATCCGGCGGCTGGACACGCCCGAGATCGGCGGCGAGGACATGATCGAGGCGCTGGCCGGCGCCGTCCACCGGGCCAACGAGCGGCTGTCCGAGCTGGTCGAGGAGGACCCCGAGCGCGAGGGCATGGGCTCGACCGTCACCGCGCTGATGTTCGACGGCAAGCAGCTCGGCCTGGCGCACCTCGGCGACTCCCGGGCGTACCGGATGCGCGACGGGGTCCTGTACCAGCTGAGCCACGACCACACCTTCGTGCAGTCGCTGGTCGACGAGGGCCGGATCTCCCAGGAGGAGGCCTTCACCCACCCGCACCGCAACCTGATCCTGCGCGTGCTCGACGGCCGCCCGGACTCCGATCCGGACCTGGAGATCCTCGACGTCCGGGCCGGCGACCGGCTGATGCTGTGCAGCGACGGCCTGCCCGACTACGTGAGCGACGAGGTGATCGCCGCCTCGATGGCCTCCGGTACGCCGGATTCCGTCGTGGTCGAGCTGATCACGCACGCCCTCGAGGCGGGCTCGAACGACAATGTCACCTGCGTGGTCGCCGACGTCGTCGAGACCGAGCCCGCGAGCGGCGTCCAGCCCCAACTGGTGGGTGCGGCCGCCGAGCTGGCCCAGGGCAGCACAGGCCGCGGCGAGCCCACGGTCGCGATCCGCACCGGCGGCAGCGGGCACGGCGGCGGTGGCCACGGCGGCCATGGCGCAGGGCTCGACCCGGAGGAGCTGCGGTACGCGCCGCGTCCGCCGAAGCGGTTCCCGTGGCTGCGGCGGATCGCCGTGCTCGTGATCATCCTCGGGCTGATCGGCGGCGGCGGCTGGTTCGCCTACAGCTGGACCCAGAAGCAGTACTACGTCGGCAGCGACGGCGACTACGTCGCGATCTTCAAGGGTGTCGAGGCGGATCTGCCGGGTATCGATCTGTCGAAGGTCTACGAGCGGCAGTCGCTGCAGGTCGACAAGCTCCCGACGTACAGCCGTGAGCAGGTGGAGGGCAACATCCAGGCGGACAACCTCGCCGGTGCCCGGTCGATCGTCGCCGAGCTGCAGCAGACAGCTGCCGAGTGCGCCGCGAAGACCAAGCCGACGCCCACCCCGACGCCGAAGCCGAGTACGCCGCCCGTGTCCAAGCCGCCGGTCTCCAAGCCGCCGGTGACGACCCCGGTCGTGCGCCCGTCGACGACACCGACCAGCCCGGGCAGCACGGCGACACCTGACAACCCCGACGACTGCGACGGCGTCCGATGAGCATCGCCTCCACGTCCGTCATCCAGATCATTCCGCGCACCCGGCGCGGGGTGGAGCTGTTCCTGCTCGTGATCGCGGTCGGAGTCTCGGTCGCCGCCTACGTCAACATCGGCATCACCGCCCAGGACGGCGTCCCGGCCAGCACCGGCCTGTACGCCGCCGGGATCGGGCTGCTGGCCCTGATCGCCCATCTCGCGCTGCGGTTCCGGGCGCCGTACGCCGACCCGGTCATCCTGCCGTGCGCCGTTCTGCTGAACGGGCTCGGCGTCGCGATGATCCACCGCATCGACCTCGGGCTGACGGCGATCGGCCGGACCCGGGGCGTACCGTTCGCGCCGCAGCAGATCACCTGGACGGCGGTCGGCGTGGTCGGGTTCCTCGCCGTCATCCTCGTGATCCGGGACCACCGGCGACTGCAGGCCTTCACCTACACGCTCGGCCTGGCCGGTCTGGTCCTGCTCGTGCTGCCACTCGTTCCGGGCATCGGCGCGAACGTCAACGGCGCCCCGATCTGGATCCGCGTCGCCGGGATGTCGTTCCAGCCCGGCGAGTTCGCCAAGGTCTGCCTGGTCATCTTCTTCGCCGGCTACCTGGTCGTGAAGCGCGATGTCCTCACCCTGGCCGGTCGCCGCTTCCTCGGTCTGGACCTGCCGCGGGCCCGCGACCTCGGGCCGATCCTGATCGCCTGGCTGGTCAGCCTGGGAGTCCTGGTCTTCGAGAGCGACCTCGGTTCTTCACTGCTGTTCTTCGGCCTGTTCCTGTTCCTGCTGTACGTGTCGACCGAGCGGGCCGGCTGGCTCATCATCGGTGGTCTGCTGTTCGCCGGCGGTGCGTACTTCGCCTATGCGACGTTCGGCCACGTGCACCGCCGGGTGACCGACTGGCTGGACCCGTGGGCGATCGACGGCGGCCAGGTGAAACTCGGCCTGATGGGTCAGGCCTGGGGCGGGATCCTCGGCCGCGGGCTCGGCCAGGGCCATCCCGAGGCCACCCTCTACGCGAACAGCGACATGATCATCTCCTCGATGGCCGAGGAGCTGGGACTGACCGGGCTGATCGCGATCATCCTCATCTACACGCTGATCATCGAGCGCGGTCTGCGCACGGCGCTCGGCTGCCGGGACATCTTCGGCAAGCTGATCGCGACCGGCCTGGCGATGTCGTTCGCGCTGCAGGTGTTCGTGATCGTCGGCGGCGTGACCGGGCTGATCCCGCTGACCGGTCTGGCCACCCCGTTCATGGCCCTCGGCGGTACGTCGCTGGTCGCGAACTGGGCGATCATCGCGCTGCTGCTGCGGATCAGCGACCAGGCCCGGCGGCCGCAGACCCCGGCCGCTCCCGTGTCCGACGAAACGATCGCGATGGCGGTGCAGAAACAGTGAACTCGGCAATCCGGCGGTTGGCTGTCGCAGCGATCATCCTGATGCTCGCGCTGATGGCGAACTCGACGTACCTGCAGGCCTTCCGGGCCAACGAGATCAACGGCCGCAACGACAACAACCGGGTCCGCGACTCGCAGTTCTCGGTGAACCGCGGCCCGATCCTGATCGGCAGTACGCCGGTCGCGCAGAGCAAGCCATCCAACGACCGGTTCAAGTACCAGCGGACGTACCCGTCCGGGCCGGTGTACGCGCCGGTGACCGGCTTCTACTCGTACCGGTTCGGCCGCGGCGGGATCGAGCTGACGATGAACTCCGAGCTGAACGGCTCGGACCCGTCGATGGCGTTCCGGCGGATCATCGACGTGATCAGCAACCGGCCGCAGCAGGGCGGCAGCGTCACGTTGACGCTGAACGCGGCGGCCCAGCAGGCGGCGTACAAGGGGCTGGGCTCGAAGATCGGCGCCGTGGTGGCGATCGAGCCGAAGACCGGCAAGATCCTGGCGATGGCGACCACGCCGTCGTACGACCCGAACCGGCTCGCCTCGCACGACAGCGCCAAGGTCGACGCGGCCTGGAAGAGCCTCAACGAGGACAAGGACCGGCCGCTGTCGAACCGGGCGGCGCAGGAGCTCTACCCGCCGGGCTCGACGTTCAAGCTGGTGACCGCGGCCGCGGCGCTGTCCAGCGGCAAGTACACGCCGGAGACCAAGGTGAACTCGCCGGCCGAGCTGCCGCTGCCGCAGACCACCGTTCCGCTGGTGAACGAGGACGGCAAGAACTGCGGCGGCAGCAACAACGCGACGCTGACGATCGCGCTGCGCTACTCCTGCAACACGGCGTACGGCAGTGTCGGCATGGCCCTCGGCGCGGACGCGCTGCGCGAGCAGGCCGCCAAGTTCGGTTTCGGCGCGCGGCCGCTGGCCGAGCTGCCGAGCGTGGCCACCAGCCAGTTCCCCGGCGACCCGAACGAGCCGCAGACCGCGCAGTCCGCGATCGGCCAGTTCGACGTCCGGGCGACGCCGCTGCAGATGGCGATGGTCGCGGCCGGGATCGCGAACAAGGGCGAGGTGATGAAGCCGTACCTCGTCCAGAACGTGAAGACCCCGGACCTGAAGACGGTCTCGGAGACCAAGCCGGAGTCGCTGCACCAGGCGGTCACCCCGCAGGTCGCGTCCCAGCTGACCGCGATGATGGTCGACGTCGTCAACAACGGCACCGGCAAGCCGGGTCAGATCAGCGGCGTCCAGGTGGCCGGCAAGACCGGTACGGCACAGACCGCGAAGGACCGCCCGCCGTTCGCCTGGTTCACCGCGTTCGCACCGGCCGACGACCCGAAGATCGCGGTCGCGGTGCTGATCGAGAAGGCCGATATCGCCCGCGACGACATCGCCGGCGGCAAGCTCGCCGCGCCGATCGCCAAGTCGGTGATGGAGGCGGTGCTGAGCCAATGAGCACGATACGGAATGATGCCGTCACGGCGCGTCTTTCCAACGGGGAACCACGTGTGGCGGCCGCTACCGTGGGCAAGTTGAGTGTGTTTTTGTGTCTCACAGACAGGTTGGAAGGCTGAGGTCATGACATCGCAGGCACGTCTCGTCGGCGGCCGATACGAAGAAGGCGAACCGCTCGGCCGCGGCGGCATGGCCGAGGTCCGCAGGGGTGTGGACAACCGGCTCGGCCGGTCGGTGGCCATCAAGCGGCTGCGGGTCGACCTGGCCAGTGACGCCACCTTCCAGGCCAGGTTCCGCCGGGAGGCCCAGTCGGCCGCCTCGCTCAACCACCCGACCATCGTCTCGGTGTACGACACCGGCGAGGAGCCCGATCCAAACGGCTCCGGCGTCACGATCCCGTACATCGTGATGGAACTCGTCACCGGCAAAACACTGCGGGACCTGATCCGCGAAGGCCGCAAGATCATGCCGGAGCGGGCGCTGGAGATCACCTCCGGTGTGCTCGAGGCGCTCGACTACAGCCACCGGGCCGGCATCGTGCACCGCGATATCAAGCCCGGGAACGTGATGCTGACCCCGCAGGGTCAGGTCAAGGTGATGGACTTCGGTATCGCCCGCGCGGTCGCCGACACGTCCTCCACGATGACCCAGACCGCGGCCGTGATCGGCACCGCGCAGTACCTGTCCCCGGAGCAGGCCCGCGGCGAGACCGTCGACGCCCGCTCCGACCTGTACTCGACCGGCTGCCTGCTGTACGAACTGCTCACCGGGCGTCCGCCGTTCGTCGGTGAGTCGCCGGTGTCGGTGGCCTACCAGCACGTCCGGGAGCAGCCGCTGCCGCCGTCGTCGTTCGACCCGGACATCCCGCCGGAGGTCGACGCGGTCGTCCTGAAGGCGCTGGCGAAGAACCGCGAGGAGCGGTACCAGAGCGCCGCCGAGATGCGCGCCGACATCCACCGGGTGCTGGCCGGCCAGCAGGTGACCGCGCCGATGGCCGCGGTCGCAGAGACCCGGGCGATGGCGCCGACCGCGGTCGCGCCGGCTGCCACCCAGGCCTACCGCCAGACCGCGGGCAACGACATCCTCCCGCCGGGCGGCGACGACCTGGAGGAGGACGACGGGCGGTCGCGGCGCAACCGCGGCCTGGCGTACTTCCTGCTCGGTCTGGCGATCGTCGCGGTCGCCGTCGGGGCGTACGCGCTGTTCACCAACATGGGCAAGGACAACAACGGCGGCGGTGGCAACACCCCGGTCGCGAAGGTCGCCGTCCCGGATGTCAGCGGCAAATCGGTCGCCGACGCGACCGCCTTGCTGACCGACAAGGGTCTGAAGTTCGCGCAAGGACCGTCCGAGACCAGCGACACGGTCGGCCGCGGATCCGCGATCCGGCAGACCCCCACGGCCGGGACCGAGGCCCAGCAGGGTTCGGTCGTCACCGTCGTGTTCTCGTCCGGGCGGAGCGCGTTCCCGGTGCCGGACGTGATCGGCAAGTCGGAGTCCGCCGCTCGCAAGGCGCTCGAAGGCACGTCCGCGAACTTCAAGGTCAAGGACAAGGTCGTCGAGCAGGACAGCGAGGAGAAGAAGGGCATCGTCCTCGCGGTCAGCCCGGACCCGAACGGGCAGTACCCGTCGGGTCAGGAGTTCACCCTGACCGTGTCGAGCGGCAAGACCCAGGTCGACGTACCGAACGTCGTCACCCAGTCGTACGACGACGCGAAGCTGACGCTCGAGCAGGCCGGCTTCCGGGTCGGGTACGTGTTCGGCAACGACCCGAACGCCGCCGACGGCCAGGTGCTGCAGCAGTCCCTGAAGGCCGGCAGCAAGGCGCCGAAGGGCTCGTTGATCACGCTGACCGTCAACAAGCAGGAGGAGCCGAGCTCCCCGCCGCCGAGCCAGCCGACGGACACGCCGCCGCCCAGCACTCCCACCTCGCCGGGCATCACGATCGGCGGATGAGACAACAGAACCCCCCGGGGCGACCGCCCCGGGGGTTCTTTCGTTTTCGGGTTCTAGCTGACGACCGGGGCCAGGCCGACCGAGCGCGCGACCGCGTCCTGGTCGCCGCAGATCGCGAGCCAGTTGGCGAGCATCCGGTGGCCGCCCTCGGTCAGCACCGACTCCGGGTGGAACTGCACGCCTTCGACCGGGAGGTCGCGGTGCCGGGCGGCCATGATCACGCCGGCCTCGGTGCGGGCGGTCACCTGCAGCTCGTCCGGCACGGTGTCCTGGGCGATCGCGAGCGAGTGGTACCGGGTTGCGGTGAACGGCGACGGGAGCCCGGACAGCACGCCGGCGCCCTCGTGGAACACCTGGCTGGTCTTCCCGTGCAGCAGCTCGTCCGCGCGGCCGACGACACCGCCGTACGCCACGCCGATCGCCTGGAGACCGAGGCAGACCCCGAAGATCGGGACCACGCCGCCCTTCTCCTTCACGATGTCGACGCAGGCGCCGGCTTCTTCCGGCGTACCGGGGCCGGGCGACAGCAGGACGCCGTCGAACTCACCGGCCTGGTCTGGGGTGACTTCGTCGTTGCGCAGCACCGTGGTGTCGGCCTGCAGTTGCTGCAGGTACTGCACCAGGTTGTAGACGAAGGAGTCGTAGTTGTCGACGACGAGGATCCGCGGCATGCGGACCATTGTGACAGCTACCTGCCGGTGACCGATGGGCTGGCCGACGGGGTCTGTGGATAACCGGGGACGGTGGCGCTCTGGAGGTCCAGCGTGCCTTCGTACGCCGGCATCGAGATCGAGCCCTCGCTCTTCACGTCGTACCCGAGCTGGAACTTCACCACGTAGTCCTGCAGGTTCTCGATGTACTGCGAGTCGTCGAGCGCCTTTTGCAGCTTCCGCCGGTCGCCGATCGCGCTGATCGTGTACGGCGGGAGGTACGGAACACCGTGCAGTACGACGGAGTTGCCGACGCACTTGACGCCGGTGGTGGAGATGACGCGCTGGTTCTGGATCGTCATCGCCTCGGCGCCGCCGGCCCACAAAGCGTTGACGACGGCCTGGATGTCCTGCTGGTGGATGACCAGCCAGTTCTCGTCGACGTCCGGGTTCTCCTTGACCACCTCGGGCGGTGCGTCCCGGAGGGTGACGGTCAGCCCCGGGCCGACGACCGGGCGGGTGCCGACCTGCTCGGACAGATCCTCGAACTGCTTGGCCAGCTTCGGGTCGATCGAGCCCTGCTGCGCCTGCAGCGCCTCGATGTCGTGGGTCAGGGCCGCGTGCTGCCGGACCAGGGTGGCGCTGCGGCGACTCTGTTCCTCCACCAGGCCCGCGAGCGTAGTGTTGCGACTGGGCCGCAGGTCCGTGCCACGGGCGTTGGTGGCACTGGTCGCGAACAGCAGACCGGCGCACAGCAGCGCCAGCGGCGCCCCTACGCGCCACAGCGAAATCCGCCTCAACCTACGCACCCGTGATCTCCACATTGCTCTCTGCACTACGCTAACCCGGACCGGACCCGCACAGGTCGTAGCGGTCAGCTTATGCGTCCGTCCTTACAAGGAGTTCAGTCGTGCCCGAGTCGAGCAGTCGCAACAAGAAGAAGACCGAGAAGGTCAAGGTCGAGAAGACCCCGAAGAGGCCGCGTACCACCAGCCGCGTGTGGGTCGCGCCGCTGATGCTGTTCTGCTGGCTGCTCGGTCTCGCCTGGCTGGTCGTCTTCTACGTGGCCGGCCAGGACATCCCGGTGATGAAGGATCTCGGCAACTGGAACCTGCTGATCGGCATGGGCCTGATCGCGGTCGGGTTCGTCGTCTCCACACAGTGGGTCTGACACCGGTCACCGGAGAGTTATCCACACCCGTATCCCCAGCTGTGCACACCGATTCGGGCGAGTTATCCCCAAGCTGACTGTTACTTCTCCACCAAAACCGCCCCGAAATCGCTCAAATCTGTGGATAAGTCAGGTTTGAGCGAATGAGTTTCCACACTGTTCACGTTGGCAGCGGCCGGTTGTCCACGACCTTCTTCATCACGATCGTCGAGGTCATCCGCTGGACACCCGGCAGCCGCGCCAGCCGTTCGTCGCGCAGCCGCTGGAAGCTCGCGATGTCGGCCGTCGCAACCCGGACGAAGTAGTCCGGCTCGCCGAACAGCCGCTCCGCGTGCACCACCTCCGGGATCTGCTCGAGCCCGGCCTCGAACCCGGCCACCGACTCCTCCCGATCCATCGTGACCGCGAGCAGCACCTCGAACCCATGCCCGACCGCCCCCGGATCCACCACAGCCCGATACCCGGAGATCACGCCGCCGCGATCCTCAAGCTCCGCCGGACCGGCGACACGGCTGGCGTCTCGTGGTCCTGGGCGACGCTGACGAGCGTCAACAATGCGGCCTGGTTCTGCTACTTCATGGCCTCCGGTTACTGGACCGCGAGCCTGCCCTCGACAGCCGCGAGCACCCTGGCGGGGACCGTCTCGGTGATGCTCGTACGCCGCGGCGCCCTCAACCGCCGCGCGATCCGCTGGATCTGCACGTGGGTCGGCCTGCTCGTGCTCGCGGCGGCGGTCGGTGGGCGGGTCGGGCTGGGGACCCTCCTCGCCGGCGCCTCGATAGTCCAGGTCGCACCTTCCCTGTGGACGGCGTACCGCACCGCTCATCCGACCGGCATCTCGAAGAGCACCTGGGCCCTCGTCTGTGGCGAGCTGTCCTGCTGGCTCGTCTTCGGCCTGTGGAAAACCGATCCCCGGCTGATCACGCTCGGGACGACCGGCGTGCTGGCCGGCGTGCTCATGCTCGCTCGGGCGCAACAGGCGGGCGTAGTGTCGAAGCAGGGGTAGCTGGGGCGACCTGGGGGGAGACCGGGGAGGGGTCGCAGCATGTTCGTACAGGTCATTCAGGGGCAGGTCATCGACGCCGGGCAGGCGCACGCCGCGATGGAGCGGTGGATGGAAGAGCTCGCGCCCGAGGCGTTCGGGTGGTTGGGGACCACCGCAGGTGTCACCGCGGACGGAAGGTTCATCGCCCAGGCTCGTTTCGAGTCCGCCGACTCCGCGCGGCGCAACAGCGAGTCGCCGGCGCAGGACAAGTGGTGGCACGAGTTCTCGTCGCTGCTCACCGGCGACGCCGGCTTCCGCGATACCGAGGACGTGTCGCTCGGCCTGATCGGTGATCCGGACACGGCCGGGTTCGTCCAGATCCTTCGCGGTCGCGCCACGGACCCGGACCGGGTCCGGACTCTGATGTCGAACGACCTGAGCGCCTGGGCGAGCTTCCGGCCGGACCTCATCGGCACCGTGCTCTCGTTGTTCGACGACGGCGCCTTCTCCTCGGCGATCTACTTCACCTCCGAGATCGAGGCCCGCGAAGCCGAGCGCCTGGAGCCGCCGGCTGAGCTGAAGGCGACGGTTGACGAGCTGAACACGCTGGACGCCGAGCCGCCGGAGTTCTTCGACCTGGACGCTCCTTGGCTGTACTCGCCTACATCTACGTAGAGATATATGTAGACATGTGCGTAGCCTTCTGCGTATAGTTCTACGTAGGAGGAGAGAGCGATGCCAAACAAGACGATCTACGTGTCCGACGACGACCTGCCGCTGTACAAGAAGGCGCAGGAGCTCGCCGGGAACCTGTCTTCGGCGATCTCGATCGCGCTGCGGAAGTACGTCGAGATGGAAGAGGGCCGGTTCGAGGGGTACGACGAGATCACCGTGCGGGTCGGCCGGGGCGCCGGTCGCAAGCAGCGGTTCTCCGGCGTACTGCTGGCCGAGGGCGGGCGGTCGAGCAGCACCGGGTACGAGGCCTTCAAGGTCTACCGGAGCCGGACCGGCAAGTTCGTCCTGCACGCCGATCGCCGCAACCAGATCACCGTCAGCGGCGACGACGAGCGCTACCTGTCCGGCTGGCGGTCCTGGATCGGCAACTGGAGCACCGACCAGTCCTGGAGCATGGCGCAGGGCGAGGCCACGCTGAACATCGTCGACTCGGTCGAGGAACTCCGCGAGCTGATCCCCGAAGACCTCTACGAGTTGGTCGAGGAAGCCGCGAACCAGCCGGCCGTCGAAGACCTCGACATCTAAAAGCAGAAAGCAAAGAACAAAGCACGGCGCCTCCGGCGCCGGGACCGGGGCGCGCACACGCTACCGGCGACCTGAGCTAGGTCGCGGGGCGGTCGGACACGCCCGAAAACAACCACTGACCACCTGGGTGGGTACCCCCTGCCCGAAAACCTGCGAGGAACTGTCATGTCAGCTGCGATCGACGTCGTCGGACTGCGGAAGTCGTACGGCGAGAAACTCGTGCTCGACGGTATCGACCTGAACGTTGCCGAAGGCACCATCTTTTCCCTGCTCGGCCCGAACGGGGCCGGCAAGACCACCGCGGTGCAGATCCTGTCCACGCTCGTCACCGCCGACGCCGGCGAGATCCGGGTCGCGGGGCACGACCTGCACCGCGACCCGGAGGCGGTCCGCGCCGCGATCGGCGTCACCGGGCAGTTCTCCGCGGTCGACGGGTTGATGACCGGCCGCGAGAACCTGATCCTGATGGCCGACCTGTACCACCTCGGCAAGCAGGAGGCCCGGCGCCGGGCGGACGAGCTGCTGGAGCAGTTCGACCTGGTCGAGGCCGGCAAGAAGCTGGCGATGACGTACTCCGGCGGCATGAAGCGCCGGCTCGATCTCGCCATGACCCTGGTCGGCCGCCCGCAGATCATCTTCCTGGACGAGCCGACCACGGGCCTCGACCCGCGCAGCCGGCACAGCATGTGGACGATGATCCGCGAACTGGTCGCCGGCGGCGTCACGGTCCTGCTCACCACGCAGTACCTGGACGAGGCGGACCAGCTGGCCGACCGGATCGCCGTACTCGACCACGGACGCCTAGTCGCCCAAGGTACGGCGGAGGAGCTCAAGCGCCTCGCACCCGGCGGGCACATCCGGCTGCGCTTCACCTCCCCGGACGCGTTCGCGCTGGCCGGCCAGGTGCTGCCGACCGCCGTACCGAATCACGAAGCGCTGGTCCTGCAGGTGCCGAACGACGGCAGCGTGCACGCGCTGCGCGACCTGCTGGCCCGGATCGACGACGCCTCGCTCGAGGTCGACGAACTCACTGTCCACACGCCCGACCTGGATGACGTCTTCTTCGCCGTCACCGGTCAGCCCACCGAGAAAGTTGCCGCGAAATGAGTTACGCACTGCAGGACACCGGCACCATGCTCCGCCGCAACCTCCGGCACGCCCAGCGGTACCCGGGCCTGTCCCTCGGCGCCCTCGGGATGCCGGTCATCATGATCCTGCTGTTCGGCCTGATCTTCGGCGACACGTTCTCGAACGGTCTCGGCGGCGGGGGCGGACGCGGCGCCTACATCAACTTCCTCACCCCGGGCATCCTGCTGATGTCGATCGCCTCCGGCACGATGTCGCCCGCGGTCGCGGTCTGCATGGACATGACCGAGGGCATCGTCGCGAGGTTCCGCACGATGGCGATCTTCCGGCCGGCTGTGCTGACCGGGCACGTGCTCGGCAACGTGATCCTGACGATCGCGAGCCTGGCCCTGGTCGTCGGCTTCGCGGTCCTGATCGGCTTCCGCCCGAATGCGTCGGTCGGTGAGTGGCTGCTGGCGGCCGGGTTGCTGATCGCGGTGACCGTCGGGCTGACCTGGTTCGCGATCGCGCTGGGGCTGACCAGCAAGACGCCGGAGAGCGCGAGCAACGTCGTACTGCCGATCGCCCTGCTGCTGCCGTTCCTCAGCAACACCTTCATCCCGCTGGACGCGATGCCGAGCGGCATCCGGTGGTTCGCCGAGTACCAGCCGTTCACTCCGATCATCGACACCCTGCGGCACCTGCTGCTGGGTACGCCGATGGACAGCGGCGACGGCTGGCTGGCCCTGGCCTGGTGCCTGGCGATCGCGGTCGTCGGCTACTTCTGGGCCCAGAAGAGCTACAACAAGGGCACGGTGGCCTAGGACGGTGCGCCCATCAGGTTCGCGCGGGTGCGGACGTGGGCCGGTACCAACAGGTCGCAGTCAGGGTTGTTCTCCGGTTCGCCGGCGACGACGTGGAGCGGGATCACGCCTGTCCAGTAGGGCAGGTCGAGGTCCTGCTCGTCGTCGTTGGCGGGCCCGTTGCGGGTCTTCACCGACGCTTCGGTGAGCGAGAGCGCGAGCACCGAGGTCTTGGCCAGCTCCTTGCGGTTCGGCGGCCGTACGGCGGTCGAGCGGCCCGGGACCAGGTGGTCGACGATCCGGTTGAGACCGTGCAGCTTCTCGTCCGGGTCGGTGACCAACCGCGGTACGCCGAAGATGACCGCGGACCGGTAGTTGACCGAGTGGTGGAACGCGGACCGCGCCAGCACCAGCCCGTCGGTGTGGGTGATGGTGACGCAGATCGTCTGCTCCGGCGCCGCGACCACGCTGCGCGCGGCGACCGAGCCGTGCAGGTACAGCGTCCCGTCCGGCCCGCGATCGAGGTCCACGCCGTACGCCGTCGGCAGGACGAGCGGATCGCCGTCGACCACGACCCCGAGATGACAGAACATGCCGTCGAGCAGTACGTCGTACAACGCGGCGCGATCCGTAGCCGCACGTTCCTTCGAGCGGCGGAGTTGTGTCCGGGCGGTCGGCTGCATCGGGCTGGTCATGTAACCAGGCTGGCTCGGGAGTGGCATGCTGGCACGGTCCATTCCCGTACGAATCAGGTAGTCCATTCGTGGAGACCTCGCTCCCGCTGACCATCGACCGCACTGCCGGGCTCCCGCTGCACCTGCAGCTGGCCGAGCAGTTCCGGGCCGCCGTGCTGGACGGTCGGCTCCAGGCGGGCCACCGGCTCCCGTCGACCCGCGACCTCGCCCGGGACCTGTCCGTCTCGCGGTCCGTCACGCAAGCGGCGTACGACCAGCTGCACGCCGAGGGCTGGATCGAGGGACGCACCGGCGCGGGCACGTTCGTCACGGACGTCGTCCCGCTGCAACCCGCCGTACGACGCCACACGCCGCACCCGGCGAATCCCGACGCCAAGCTGCTGACGCTCCGCCCCGGCATCCCGTACATCGCGCCGACGCCCGACCCCGGCTGGCGTCGCGCCTGGCGTGAGGTGTCCACGCAGTCCCCACCGCGCGGGTACGACGACGCCGCCGGCCTGCCCGCGCTGCGTGCCGCGCTCGCGGACCACGTCGGGCGGGTCCGCGGCATCGCGTGCGGACCCGAGAACGTGCTCGTCACCAACGGCACCGTCCACGGACTGCGCCTGCTGCTCACCGTGACGCGGCAGCCCGGCGACCGGATCGCGATCGAGGATCCCGGCTATCTCAACGCGGTGGTCGCCGCCCGCGATCACCGGCTCGAGATCGTCGACGTCCCGGTCGACGAGGACGGCCTGCAGGTCGGCGCGCTGACGGACGCGGCCGCGGTCTACGTCACCCCGTCGCACCAGTACCCGCTCGGCGGCCGGCTACCCGTTGCCCGACGCAACGAACTGATCCGCTGGGCGCGTCGTACCGGCGCCCAGCTGATCGAGGACGACTACGACAGCGAGTTCCGGTACGACGTCGCGCCGCTGCCCGCGCTCGCCCAACTGGACCTGGAGTGCGTCGTCCACCTCGGGACTTTGTCGAAGACGCTCAGCCCCGCACTCCGTCTGGGTTGGCTGGTGGCGTCCGAGGAGACGGTCGACCGCCTCGCGACGTTCCGCGCCAACTCCGGCGACTGGCCCGGCTGGCCGATGCAGGCCGCCCTGCTGTCGATGCTCCGGGACGGCTACCTCGACCAGGCCGTACGGCGCGGGCGCCGCCTGTACGCGGACCGTCGTACGCACACGGTCGCCGTGCTGTCGCCGTACGGTCAGGTGATCGGCCAGGACGCCGGCCTGCACGTCACGCTGCTGCTGCCCGACGACGCCGACGATCTCCAGATCTCAGCCGCCGCTCGGGAAGCAGGTGTCGTCGTCGCGCCGCTGTCGGAGTACCGGCGCAGCGTCGCAGGACCGCCAGGGCTGGTGATCGGCTACGCGACGCCGTCGACGTCCGATCTGCACCGGGCCCTGACGACCCTGACCGAGGTCCTTACTCGCCGTTGAGCTGGTCGATGTCCGGAGTGCTGCCCCAGCGGAAGTACACCGGTGCCTTGTAGCTGCCCTCGGACGAGCTGACGTGGTTGATCACCGTGGCCGTACCGTTGGCGCGGCCAACGGCGTACCAGTGGGCGGTCTTGGTGTCCTTGTCGATGCCGACGAGCAGCGTGCCGTAGTTGCCGCACTTGCTCGCGAGCAGCTTCTCGAAGCCCTGCCAGGTCTTGGTGCGGACCGGCTTCACGATCGGCTTGATCGTCGCCGCGGTCGAGATGTGGATGGTGTAGAGCGCGCCGCCGCGGGTGTTCGCGAGGAACGTGTCGTATGTCGCGGTCTTGCTGATCAACGCCATCGACTTCACCGCCGCGAACCCGGGCGCCGAACCGGCCGCCTTCCATCCGCCGGCCACCGTCCAGCGGAACAGCGTCCCGTCGTTCCGCAGCCCGTACGCCGTCGTACGGGCCCTGGTCTGGGATATCTCCAGCGCGGTGAACTTCGACCAGCCGCCGCCGATCCGCTGGGTCGCGTTCGGCAGGCCGGGGACGAACTCGTTCATCGTGTCGATCGAGTAGAGGCGGTAGTACAACGAGTCGCCTTGGACCACCCAGCCTTCGTTCGTTGCGCCCAGGTTGGACGCATCGCTCGTGAACGTCGTACTGAATCGGACCGCACCCGGCGCGAACACGCCGAAGATGGGTCCGGGCAACCCGACCGTGCGCGCCGGATAGCCGACCGTGATCCCGCCGTTGTCCTGCGCTCCGCTGTCGAGCACAGACCCCGGTGCGAGCGAGCATGCCCCGGTCGCCGCTGACCCGGCGGCGTGTGCCGATGGCACGAACACCGCCGCGGTCAACGCAACCGCCCCCGCCAGGCTGGAGACAATAGTTCGCCGCACAACGTTCCCTCCCCACATCTGCTTCTTTGACAACCAGATGCCGGCGGGGCGAAGAAGGTTATGTCAGGTCTTGGCTGGGTTGTTGCGTAGTGGGGGTTGTACGAGGGGGGTGTCTCCGTCCCAGGTCAGTTGGGACAGCCACATCGTGCGGCCCTTGGGGTCGGTGCCTACCTGGGTCGGGTCCCAGGCGTGGTAGACGAACCAGTTGCCGAGGACCATGTTGTGGCCGGGCCCGGCGGCGTCCGGGCTCGAGGACAGGATGGGGTCGCCGGACTTGGTGCACGGGCCGGTGGGGGACTCGCAGACAGCGTGACCGACGGCGTACGTCGACTTGTCGAACGCGTTGCCGGAGTAGAAGAGGTGGAACTTACCCTCTCGCTCGACCATGTACGGCGCCTCGACGAGGTTGCCCTCCCAGGGCAGGTCCTGCTTGATCAGCCGGTGCACGGGACCGATCAGTTCGAGGCCGTCGTCGGACAGTTCGGAGACGTAGATCCACGTGTCGACACCGATCGCGTTGCCGTCGTTCTTCCAGTACAGCCAGCGCCGGCCGCTCGAGTCCTGGAACGGCGACGCGTCGATCGAGCCGCCCTCGTCGGCCTGACTGATGAACGGCCGTAGAGATTTGTCGACATATGGACCTTGGGGTGTGGACGCGACCGCGACGCCGACACACTGGTGACCCGACGCGAGATCGCGCGTCGTGTAGTACATGACGTACCGGTCCTCAGCATGGACGGCGACCTCGGGCGCCCACACCCTCCCGGGCGCAGTCCAATCCGGCAACGACGGCAGCGCATCCCCGACCGGCTCCCACGACACCAGGTCGGTCGACGTCAGCGTCTGCACATTCCCCAGCGGCCCGTTGGTCGCGAACGCGTAGTACTCGTTGCCCACCGCAATAACCTGCGGATCAGCGAAACTCCCGTCGTACACCGGATTGCTGAACATCTGTGAAGGCTCCTTAGAACTATCGGCCGACGCATAAGGTTTGGTGCCTCGCGCCGGCCCGGCCCGCCCCGCCCGCTCGCCGAGTCGTGGACGGTGGTTCAGAAAATCTGCCGCTATTCACGACTCGGCGTTGGGGCCGGAACCGTTCGCCACGACTCGGCGGGCTCGCTGACGTCTACTTGCTCTCGTAGAAGTTCAGGTAGGCGAAGGTTGCGGTTGGGGGTGGGTTTGCGCCGGTGAAGTCGCCGTGGGCGTAGAGGCCGATGCGGGCCGCGGACGGGAGGACCCAGGAGGCGCCCCAGGTCCAGTTCTTGCCGTCGACCGAGGTGCCGGCCTGGTAGACGTGTTCGCCGGCGGCGTTCTCGTGGTACGCGATCCGCATCCACATCGTCGGCGCGGTCCGCCCGATCGCGGCAGCGCCGTACGACGTGGCGCCGTCGGAGGGTCGGGCCACCAGCTCGCGCCCGTACTCCGTCTGCCGGGTCTTCCAGATCGCGACGTCGCCGAGGCGCGCGAAGTCGTCGTCGTTCAGGTAGACGATCATCCCGGCCTGCTGATAGTTGCGAACGTCATCGATACCGGTGTCCAGGTGCAGCTTGGTCTCGGCGATCCAGCTCTTCCCGGCCGGCGTCGAGTGCAGGAGGAGGCCGGCGTTGTTCCCGCTACCGACCATGTCGGCGTTCTCCAACGGCCAGCTCAGGTTGCCATCAGCAACAGTTGCCTTGTCGTCCTGACGGACCCAGCTCCAGTCCGCACCGAGCGGGCCGTTGAAGTCGTCACCTGCGAGCAGCTTGCCCGTGCGCGGTACTGCGGCCGGCTTCGTCACCGGCTTGGCGACGGGCCTGACCGTCAGGTTGTCGACCTCGGCGTTTCCGATCCACCGCACCGGCGCCGCCGCCAGCCTCAACCCGGGCACGCTCAGCTGCGCCTCTCCGTAAACATCTCCCAGGCCTGCGTCGTTCAGTCGCGCAGTCACCGTGGACTCGCTCACCTGCACCGACAGCTTGTTCCACTGTGTGCGATCGAAGTCGGCCGGCAGGTTCACCGACGTCGTACGCCGACCGACCGCCAGCGTCAGCCGGTTGTTCACAACCGACGCGACCACCTGGTTGCCGAGGACCGTGGTGAAGGCGGCGCCCAGCTTGACGTCGGCCTCGACGCGGAGGGATCCGCCGGGTGCCGAGGCGCGGGTTTGGGCTGCGCCTTGGATAGAGGCAGTCGGCCCGCCAACGGCATCGCCCGGGTTGGCGGTTGCGCCGACGAGACCGGCGGCGGGGTTGGTGGAGTCGATGCCCAGACCGGAGCCGGTTGTGGGTGCGGGGACCGGGCCTTCGGACGGGCCGGCGCCGGCGTTCGTCCGCGGCCAGCCGTTGATCCAGTCGATCCGGTCGATCAGCATCGGGCGGCGGTTGATGCCGAACGGGTCGGTCAGCCACGGCGTACCGCGGTCGATCGCGTGGTACACGATGTGGTCCTGGCCGGCCGCGTCGGTGATGAACGCGTGGTGGCCGGGGCCGATCCACTTGTTGCCGTTCTGCGTGATCACCGTCGTACCGCCGACGCGGGAGTCGGTGAGCTTGGCACCGTCGGCGTCCACGAACGGGCCGCGCGGTGAGCGGGACCGGCCGGCGAACACGGAGTACCCGGTGGTCGGGCCGGCGCAGCAGTTCATCGACGAGCCCATGAAGTAGTACCAGCCGTCGCGGTAGACGACGTACGAGCCTTCGTAGCGGTCGCCGATCGTGACCTGGGTCGGGGTGCCGACCGCGTGGGTGCCGTCGGCGCTCAGCTCCGTCACGGAGATGCCGCCGTTGAACCCGCCGTAGTACAGGTACCGCTTGCCGTCGGCGGCCGTGAGCTCGGCCGGGTCGATGGTGCCGAGGTAGCCGCCGTTGCCATCGGACCGCGGCGCCACAACCGGGCCGTTCCTCGCGGTCCAGGGTCCAGCGGGCGTCGGCGCGGTGGCGACACCGATGGCCGGATCGCCGCCGGGGTTCGCCACGGTGTCGGTGACGGTGAAGTACATGACGTAGCGGCCGCCGAAGTACCGGATGTCCGGCGCCCAGAAGAACGAACCGGGCGCAGCCCAGGCCGGCTTTGTCTGGTCGTTGAAGACCGTGCCGAGGTACTCCCAGGAGCTGAAGTCCTTGGTCCGGGCCATGTGCATGAGCCCGAACGGGCCTCCTCCGACAAGTGGGTCGGAGGTGGCGTACGCGTACCAGTAGCCGTCGCGGCCCTGGATGATCGAGGGGTCGGCGAAGGAGTCGGCGAAGCTGGATGTGACGGGGTTGGTGGTGGTCACGACCGGCGCCGCGGTGGCGGCCGACGTACCGGCCGCTACCGCGACGGCAGCGAGTGCTGTGGCGAGTAGTCGTTTCGAAGGCACAGGGCGGTCCCTTCAGCTCAGTTCAACTCAGGCGGATCAGATGCCACGAAGCGGGCGGCAACGTGGCGGTGCAGACACCGTCGACGATCTCGGTGCCATCCACGGTCCGGGGTGTGACCCGGTCCGGGTGGTCCGCGGTGTTCACCGCGGACCGGTCCTCGTCGTACAGGGCAAGGTGCTCGACGACCCGGAGGCCGCTCACCGGGATCTCCAGATCGATCTTGTCGGTCTCGCTCCGGTTCACCACGAAGATCGCGGTCTCCCCGGTGTTCTCGTCGTACGTCGCGGTGCTCCACAGCGCCGGGACCGTGCCGAAGGCGGCGGTGTCGATATCCGGCCCGCCGGTGATCGCGGTCTGCAGCACGGTCGGACCGGCGTACCGCGCGGTCAGGGCGAACGGGTGGAAGATCGTCTGCCGCCAGGCGCGCCCGCCGGGCTCGGTTCGGATCGGGGCGATCACGTTGACCAGTTGCGCGAGGCAAGCAATCTTCACCCGGTCGGCATGCCGGAGCAGGGTGATCAGCAGGCTGCCGACCACGACCGCCGCGTCGACGGTGTAGCTGTCCTCGATCAGCGGGCCGACCTCGCGGATGCCGAGGCCGAGCTCGCCCGGGAAGTGTTGCTGGTACCAGACGTTCCACTCGTCGAACGAGAGCGTCAGCTCCTTGTCGCTGCGCTTGAGCGCCTTCACGTGGTCGGCGGTCGCGATCACCGACGAGATCATCCGGTCCATCTCCTCGGCGGCCGCCAGGAAGCTGGCCTGGTCGCCGTCGCGCGGCTCGTAGTACGCGTGCAGGCTGATGTGGTCGACGAGGTCGTAGGTGCGCTCGAGCACGACGCGTTCCCACTCGCCGAATGTCGGCATGCCGGCGTTGCTCGAACCGCAGGCGACCAGCTCGAGGTCCGGCTCGACCCGGCGCATCGCGTTCGCGGTCTCCTCGGCGAGCCGGGCGTACTCCTCGGCGGTCTTGTGGCCGATCTGCCACGGCCCGTCCATTTCGTTGCCCAGGCACCAGATCCGGATGCCGTGCGGCTCCGGGCTGCCGTTCGCGACCCGCCGGTCGCTGAGCGCGGTCCCGGCCGGGAGGTTGCAGTACTGCAGCAGGTCGACGGCCTCGCGGATCCCGCGGGTCCCGAGGTTGACTGCCCAGATCGGCTGTACGTCGGCCTTGCGCGACCAGGCGACGAACTCGTCGGTGCCGAACTGGTTCGGCTCGATCGCCCGCCAGGCCAGGTCGAGCCGGCGCGGCCGCTGGTCCTTCGGGCCGACGCCGTCCTCCCAGTCGTAGTTCGAGACGAAGTTGCCGCCGGGGTAGCGGACCGCGGTCACGCCGAGCTCGCGGACCAGCTCCAGCACGTCCTCCCGGAACCCGTCCGCGTCGGCCCGCGGATGCCCCGGCTCGTAGATCCCGGTGTAGACGCACCGCCCCATGTGCTCGACGAACGAACCGAACAGCCGCCGGTCAAGCTCCCCGACCACAAACGCCGGGTCAACCACGAGCCGAGCCACAGGGCCTCCCCAGAGTCGTTTACAACGTTTAACGTGGTTGTCTACAACGATTGACAATCGCTGTAAAGAGTTCGGCAATGGCAGACTCGGGCGACAGGCGCGTGACTGGAGGACTCGGGATGGCGACCAGGCTGAGTGACGTGGCCGCGCGGGCCGGCGTTTCGGTCAAGACCGTGTCGAACGTGATCAACGACTACCCGCACATCACCGCACGGACCCGGGAAAAGGTCGAGGCCGCGATCGCCGCCCTGGACTACCGGCCGAACGTCAGCGCCCGCTCGCTGCGCAAAGGCCGCTCGGACTTCATCGCGCTGGCGATTCCGGAGATGGCCTCGCCGTACTTCGCCGAGCTCGGCGCCGAGATCAGCCGGGCCGCGAAGCGCCGCGGGATCACCGTGCTGATCGACCAGACCGAGGGCGAGGCCGCGGCCGAGAAGCTGGTCCTGGACGGGATGCGCGGGCAGCTGATCGACGGCATCATCTTCTCGCCGATCACCACCGTGCCGGCCAAGCTGACCGTCGCCGACACCGGGAAGCCGCTGGTCCTGCTCGGCGAGCGTCCGGCCGGCGGCCAGTTCGACCGGGTCGCGGTCGACTCGGTCCAGGCATCGTGCGACGCGACCACGCATCTGATCTCGATCGGCAGACGGCGGATCGCGGCGATCGGTGTCGGCGGGACGAGCACCGGCGCAGTACGGCGCAAGGGGTACCGGAAGGCACTCAAGGCGGCCGGCCTGCCGCACGATCCCGCGCTCGAGCTCGCCGGGACCGGGTACCACCGGGAGGACGGCGCCGCGTCGATGCGCGAGCTGCTGGCGCTGCCGGAGCCGCCGGACGCCGTCTTCTGCTTCAACGACCTCCTGGCCCTCGGCGCACTGCGAACGCTGGCCGACGCCGGGCTGCGCGTTCCGGATGATGTCGCCGTGGTCGGCTTCGACGACATCGAGGACGGCCGGTACCACTCACCGACCCTGACCACGATCTCGCCGGACAAGGAGTGGCTCGCCGACAACGCGGTCGCCCTGCTCCTCGACCGGATCGCAGGAAACGGTGAGGCCGCCCATCGCGACCTCACCGTCCCCTACACCCTGCAGATCCGCGAATCCACCGCCGGCTAGCGGCCGGGGAAGCCGGCTAGTTGCTCGGCCAAACCGTGCTGGGTCTTGCCCATCCGGCCGACCAGACTGAGTACGGCGTTCCGCACCGGGCGAGCTGCCCGCGGAACGTTGGCCAGCCGGGTCAGGCGGTGCGCGAGGCCGATGACCCGGACCGCCTCCGCACGGCTGTTCGTGGCGTAGGCGTCGAGGCCTGACTCGTCACCGGCCAGGGCCGCCGAGAGCGCATCCGCCAGAACGACCGCGTCGCGCAGGCCCAGATTCATGCCCTGACCACCGGCCGGGCTGTGGGTGTGCGCCGCGTCGCCCGCGAGCAGCACACGACGCGCCCGGTACTCGTCGGCCACGCGCTCGTGGATCCGGAATCGCGAACCCCAGACCACCTCGATGACCTTCGGGTGCCCCTTCCGCGGACCGCGGTCGTCGACCAGGCGCTGCGCGAAGGCCAGATCCGGGTGCTCGGGCGCGTCATGTACCTCACCCACGAGCCGGAAGCTTCCGTCCGGCAGCGGCGCGACGACGAGCAGCCCGGCCGGCGCGAAGTACAGCCCGACCTCGTCGGTCGGCAGCCCGCCGTCGACACGGATGTCGACCAGGCTCAGCGACAGCTCCAGCGTGTTGCCAGGCATCCGCAGTCCGGCCAGCCCGCGGATCGTGCTGTTCATGCCGTCGGCGGCCACGACGTACTGCGCGTGGATCACGTCGCCGTTGTCGAGCGTGACCTCGGCGCCGTCCGCGGTCTGGACCAGCCCGGTCGCGGCGTACGGGCGGAGGACCGATCCACCGAGCTCCTCGAGCCGGTCGAGCAGGACCTGCTCGGTGACGGGCTGCGGGATCATCGTGACGAACGGGTACGCCGTCGGCAGGTCCTCGAAGCCGACCGGGATCAGCCTGCGGTCGCCGGCCCGGATCGAGAAGTCCTCCAACTCCAACCCGCGGTCGACGAGCTGCTTGGTCACGCCGAGCGGCTCCAGCACCTCCAGCGTCCGCGGGTGGATCACGCATGCCCGCGAGGTGTTCGTGCCCTCGGCCTGCTTGTCGATCACCACCACGTCGTGCCCGTGCAGCCGGAGACCGACCGCCACCGCGAGCCCGACCGGACCCGCACCCACCACTACGACCTCTGCATTCTGCGGAGTCATCGTCGCTCCTTCCACCGTTTATCAACGCCTGTTGACTTTTACCGTAGGACGGCGGCTGGCAAAAGTCAACAAGTGTTGGCATATGCTGTCGGGTATGGCGGAGAAGAAGTCGGACCGGACCCGGGCAGCGATCCTGGCCGCGGCGCGGGAGCGGTTCGGCGCGGACGGGTACGAGCGCGCCACGATCCGGGCGATCGCGGCCGACGCGGCGATCGACCCGGCGATGGTGATGCGGTACTACGGCAGCAAGGAGAAGCTGTTCGCGGCGGCAGCGGAGTTCGACGTACGGCTGCCGGATCTGACCGACGTACCGCTGGAGCAGGCCGGTGAGGTGCTGGTCCGCCACCTGGTCGAGCGGTGGGAGGAGGACGACACACTCAGGGTCCTGCTGCGGAACGCGGTCACCAACGAGGCTGCGGCCGAGCGGATGCGCCAGGTGTTCAGCGCGCAGCTGGCGCCGGCGATCCAGCGGGCGTCAGTGGACCAGCCGGCCGTGCGGGCGGGGCTGATCTCGACGCAGGCCCTCGGCTTCGCGCTCTGCCGCTACATCCTCGAACTGCGGCCGGTCGTGGCGATGTCCGTCGACGAGGTGGTGGCCTGGCTCGGCCCGACCATCACGCGCTACTTGACCTCGCCGTCGCCCAGCCAGGCGTGAACGGCGGGCAGCGTCTCGGCGAGCGACGGCAGCTGCGGGTGCCACTTCAGCTCCCACTCCAGTGAGAGCGGGTAGTCGGTCCCGTCGAGCGTCTGCAGCAGCTCCTGGATCGGGAAGTCACCGGCGTCGATCGCCACCGGCCGGTAGTCCTGCTGCGAATCGGCCTGCTTGAACTGCACGACGTCGACCCACGGCTGCAACAGCGCGAACGACTCCGCCAGCGTCTCGCCGTGCGACCAGGTGTGGGAGCTGTCCCAGATCGCCTTCACGTTGTGGCCGGGGACGTTGGTGTCGAGCAGAGCGCAGAGCGCAGCGACCTGGCGGGCGGTCGAGTGCGAGTCGTGCGTCTCCAGCAGGATCGGGACATCCCGCGGTGCGGTCGTCACGCGGTCGAGCGCGCGGATCTCGCCGGCGCTGGGGGATTCCGACGTACCGCCGCCGCCCGAGTCGTCGGCCGGATCGTCGCCCGGGAAGACGCGCACGCCGCGGGCGCCGAGGTCTCCGGCGAGCTCGAGATGGGCTTCGAGGGGCTGGTCCTCGACGGCGCAGAGCTTCACGTAGCTACTGACCGCGAAGGTCTCCAGGCCGGCGTCCTCGATCCGGGTCCGCAGCTCACGCCGCTCCGTCGCGGTCAGCCCGGTGTGGGTGAACTCGTCCGGCGCGGCCCGCAGTTCCAGACCGGTAAACTTGTTGCCCTGGGCAAGCGCCAGGACATCGTCGAGCGGAGCTCCGGGACAACCGAGGGTGGCGAAACCTAGACGCATATGGCCTATCAGATCAGACCCAGCGGCCACGGCGCGGCTGGGTGCGCGGCGCGGGCGGCTGCTCGGGGTCGGTGGGCTGCTGCTCGTCGTACGAGTACGGCGTCTGCTGCTGGTACTCGGTCTGGTCCGGCTCCGGCGAGTACTGCGAGCCGTACGACTCCGACGCGTAGTTCGGGCTGTAGGTCTCGTAGGACTCGGTGCTGGTGTACTCCGACCCGGTGTTGTTGCTGTAGGCGTCGTACTCGTAGTTGCTCGAGCTGTAGCTGTTGCTGCTGTACTCCGAGCTGTACGGCGAGTAGTCCGAGGTGTACGACGTCGACTCGTAGCTGGTGTAGTCGTCGTTGTTCGACGAGTACGTCGGCTCCGGACCGTACGACGGGACCGGCGGGAGCGGCTTCGACGGCGTCAGGAAGTCGTCCTGCTCCTGGTAGCTCTGGCTCGGCGCCGGGGCCGGCTCGTAGTACCCGGAGGACGCCGACACGTGCGACGACGGCTGCGTGTGCTCGGACTGGCCGTAGACGCTGTGGTCGGAGTACGACGAGTAGCTGGTCTGCTCCGACTCCGCACCGTAGGTGGAGTGGCTCTCGACGGCCGGCTGGATCGCCGACGGGCTGTCGACCGCGACCCGAGCGGCCCGGCGACCGGCGCGCGCAACTGGCGCGGGCTCAGGCTCGGGTGCGGTCTGCGCCTCCACGGGGGAGGACGTGTAGTCGGTCTCGTACGAGTACGGCTCGGAGTAGCGCGCGGCCCACGACTCCTCGGTGGGCTGCGGCTGGTAGGCGTACGGGTCCGGCTGGACAACGGTCATCGGCGCGGCCTCGTCGAGCCAGCTGCTCGTCGTGCTCGTCGTACCGAGGGCGTCGTCGTTGCTGCGGTAGTCGCTCCAGGAGGACGCCGACTCGTACGTCGTCTCGGCGGCCGGCTTCTCGTCCCGCCACGACTCGATCGGGCTGAACTGCTCGGTGGCCGGGCCGGCGTCGTTGTCCTGCCAGCTCTCGACGACCGGAGCGAACGGGCTCCACTTCGGCGACTCCTCGACCACCGGGTCACCGGCGAACGCGGCCGGCGCGGCGGCGCCGTCGCCCGGGAAGCCCTGCGGCGCGGGCTGCGCCGGCGGGGTCGGAGCGAAGGGGCTCGGCGCGGGGGCCTGCGGGGCGAACGGGCTGCCTGCCGGGGCCTGCGCCTGCGGACCGCCCGCCATCTGCAGCTGCGGCTGCGGCTCGCGGACCAGGCCCATCGCCGGCGACGCGGCGATCGGCTCGGAGATCGCCGGCTGCTCGTCGGTGTCGTCGTTCGCGTACGACGGAACCTGGGTCACCTCGTACGACGGGACGGCGCTGAGCTTCGGCCCCTGGTCCCACCACGGCACCCACGTGCGGGTGGTCTGCATGTGGTTGATCTTGCGGATCACCATCGTCGCCGCGACCGCGGAAACAGCGGTCAGCAGCAGCGACGCCGTACCGGCGAGGGCAATGCCGCGCAGCGAGCCGACGGTCGCTTCCATCCACATCAGGAACCGGCGCACGACCACGTCGAACGCGAGAGCGCCGATCCAGGCCACCCACCACACCGAGGTGAGGCCGGGGGTCCTGAACCGGCGCAGGTCGTCGGCGTACACAGGGGTCTTCGGATCGCTGGCCAGCCAGACGTCGTCGACGATCTGCTTGGGATACCAGAGGTTCGGACCGGGGCAGAACCAGCTCGCCAGCACCCAGCCGTGGCTGCGGCGGTGATCGGCCTGGCAGAACACCTCGGAGTTGACCCGGGCCCGCCAGAGCCAGATGACGAAGACGACCGCGGCGGCGACCGAGATGATCACGTTCGGGATCGCGGTGACCTTGGCGATGGCGTCGGCGCGGTTGAGATCCGCGTCGTCGACGTTCGGCATCCCGCCGAGGTAGCGGTGGACGACGGAGTACGTGTTCCAGTCGGACCAGGTCGACAGCAGATGAGTGATCGTCGACGCCCCGAGCAGTCCGATGGCGATCTTCCCGACCGTCCCGACCTGCTGGAACTCTTCAGCCGCGTGCGGCTGCCACTCTTCCTGATCGTCGACAGCAGTCAATAATGCCTGCGGGTGGCTCACGTCTCGCGTCCCTCGCGTCGCTGGAACTCCGTCGTCTGTTCGGCGCTTCGGCCAGGTCCTGCCCCCGCATGACCGAGCCACATTGATACCACGAAGTAGGTACGCCAAGGGAGTCGGCCCCAGCACGGAGGGTGTCGACTTAACGTGTTCTTTTCGTACGCCCATCACCATTGGTAACGACGTACCGGACGGGGCGTGACGGTATTTATACTTCTCCCACCCCACCGCCCCGGTCAGGTTGGTTTACAACGCAGGGGGTTGGAAGCCGTTGTGCGGTGTCCCGACCGCCCACCACGGCACCCATGGACGCATGCTCTGCAGTTCGTCGATCCGCTGGATCAGGATCACCGCGAGCACGGCCGCGCCGGTGGTGAACAGCGCTGAGACGGAGGACAGTATGACGTTGGTCCGCAGGTCTCCGAGCTGCGACGCGCCGGCGAGTACCCCTCTTTGCACGATATTTCCGCTGACCAGTCCGATCACCCAGGTGATCCACCAGGCCCACACCAACTGGGTGCCCGGGATCTCCTTCAGCGCCTCGGTGTGCGGGTCGGTCCGCGGATCGCTCGCCGCGACGATGTCGTCGACGACCTGCTTGGGGTACCAGAGGTTCACCACCGGGACGAGCCAGCAGCCGAGCACCCAGCCGCGGGTGAAGCGGTGCCGGCCGCGGTGGAACATCTCCGCGTTCCACCGGACCCGCCAGAGCCAGATGATGAACACCGCAGCGGCCGCGAACAGCGCGAGCGCGGAGATGATGCCGAGCGAGCCGGAGATCAGGTCGGCCTCGTCGAGCTTGGCCGGGTCCGCGCCGTACGTCTTGAGTGTGCGATACGAGTACCAGTCCGACCATGCGGTCGCCCACGCGGTGACCGTGACCAGTCCGATCAGGATCGACGCGCTGACGCCCATCGGCCGCTCAGAACTGAACCACCGGTCCAGCGGTACTTGTGACGCCTGGCTCGGCATGGATCACACATAGCACAACACCGCGTGACCGGGCGAGAACATCACGTTGTCATCGGTCGGTGGCGTATTTCCGCCAGAAAACTGTCGGTGGGCGGCGCGAGGATGGGGGCATGCGCTGGTCCGTGATCGATTCGCCCATCGGCGAGCTGACCCTCGCGGTCGACGACACCGGGCTGTGCCGGCTGCACTTCGGTGCGGCCGACCGTCCGGTCACGAGCGACCCGTTGCTGACCGAGGCCGCCGAGCAACTGAAGGCGTACTTCGCCGGCGAGCTCCAGGAGTTCACGCTGCCGCTGTCGGTCCGCGGCGGGTCCGACTTCGAGCGCGCGGTCTGGACCCAGCTGACCCGCATCCCGTACGGCGAGATGCAGACGTACGGCGACGTCGCGAAGATCGTCGGCGACATCGGCGCGGCCCGTGCCGTCGGCACCGCCTGCAACCGGAACCCGATCGCGATCGTCGTGCCCTGCCACCGGGTCGTCGGCGCCGGCGGCAAGATGGTCGGCTTCGGCGGCGGCATCCCGACCAAGCGCCACCTGCTCGAGCTCGAGGCCCGGGTCACGCTCGAGACGCTCTGGACCTGACCAGACCTGACGAAGATCTGACACTCGATCGGGGCCGATCGGGGCGCGGTGGCAGTGCTGGGGCACTAACGTTTGAAGCGAGTGATTCAGGCGCCCTCCCACCTGCCTTGGAAGACATACAAATGAACAAAGACCGCACCACTGACCACCTCCACCCCGACCTCAGTGCTCTGATGGACAAGAGCGCCGAGGAATGGTCGGCCCCGGAGATCCAGGACGCTGCTCGCGCGGCGCTGAAGATGCATGCTCCGGACCGCGAGCCGATGACCTGGATCAGGCGCTTCAAGGTCGTCCCCTGGCTGCACCGCAACGACGCGGTCTGCCTGAGCTGCGGCGGTACGTACCCGTGCATCACCCATCGGTACGCCACGCAGCTGCTGTCCGCCGGTCGCTACACGATCACGAAGGCCGACCCGGAGCCGCAGCCGAACTGAGCGGTGAAAGACGAAGGTCCCGCACCCTGGTGGGTGCGAGACCTTCGCCGTTGCGGTGGAGTCAGGAGTCGGTGGGCTTGGACTCGCTCGAGCCCGTCGACTTCCTGGTGGTGGTCTTCTTGACGGCGCCGTTCGACGCGGCCTTCACTTCGTCCTTGGCCTCGTCCTTGGCCTCGTCCTTGGCGTCGTCCGTGGCCGTGTCGGGCTTGGCGGCCGGCTTGGTCTCCGGCTTCGTCTCGGCCTTCGGGGCTTCCGGCTTCGCGGCTTCCGGCTTGGCATCGGTCTTGCCGTTCGACTCCGTCTTCCCGTTCGGCGACGCGGACGTGTCCGCCGGGCGTGACGTCGTACCGGCCGGGGCGGAGCTGTAGTCGCGGCCGCTGGTCGGGGTGGACTGCCAGGCCGGCTCCGGCGGGGTCAGCAGCTTCTTCACCGCTGCCGCGGCGAGCGCGCCGAAGCCCAGGAACAGCACCACGTTGCGGAGCTTGTGGCTCTTCTTCGGCACCTCGAGCTCGCCCTTCAGCGCGGCCTTGGTGGCCTTGCTGCGACGAGCGGTCTCCTCGACGACCGGCTCGGCTGCCGCGGCGAGGGTCGCCAGCGCGGCGGTCACCTTCGGCAGCAGGTCGTCGTTCAGCCGCTCACGGGCCTTCTCGGCGGCGTGCTCGGTGGCCGGGCCGACCTTGGCGAGGGCGTCGTCGAGCACCGGACCGGCCTTCTCGACCGCCTGGTGGGCGATGTGTGCGCCACGCTCGACGGCCTTCTCGGCGTACGGCGACACCTTCTCCCGTGCGGTGCCCACAGCCGGTCCGAGGTGATCCCGGACCTGGCCGACGGCCGGTCCGAGCTTCTCCGACGCCGACTCGGCGAATGGCCGGACCCGGTCCTTCGCGACCTCGACCCGGCCCTTGGACTTCCTCAAACCCACGGTTCCCTCCTCGGTGCCACCCGCCCGAGCGGACAGCTCTCCCGCCCATCGGCGACATGGGCTCTTCCGGCTACGGCTCTGGACAAATCCGTCTGCATCTGCATCGTACGACGTAACAAGCCGATAACCCTGTGCCCCACCCCACCTTTCCCACACCTCCCACCGGGTTGGCGGGTTGTTTCTCCGGTTCTTGGAGTGGCATGACAGGATCGAGGGGTAATCCGCGTTTTCCGACTAGGAGTGACTCCCGTGGCCGAAGAGCTGTACGCAACCCTGCAGACGAACAAGGGCGACGTCGTCATCAGGTTGTTCCCGAACCACGCGCCGGCGACGGTGAGCAACTTCGTCGGCCTGGCCGACGGCAGCAAGGAGTGGACCGACCCGCAGACCGGTCAGCCCACCAACAAGCCGTTCTACGACGGTCTCACCTTCCACCGGGTGATCGACGGGTTCATGATCCAGGGCGGCTGCCCGCTCGGCACCGGCACCGGCACCCCGGGCTACCAGTTCGACGACGAGATCCACCCGGAGCTCCAGTTCGACCGTCCGTACCTGCTCGCGATGGCCAACGCCGGCATCCAGTACGGCCACGGCACCAACGGCTCGCAGTTCTTCGTCACCGTCGTGCCGACGCCGCACCTGAACCGCAAGCACACGATCTTCGGTGAGGTCGCCGACGACGAGTCGAAGAAGGTCGTGGACGCGATCGCCACCGCCGACACCGCGCCCGGCGACCGGCCGCTCGAGCCGATCGTCATCAACAAGGTCGTCATCGAGCGCAAGAACGCCTGACTGATCGCTCCGCGGGGCCGGCACGCCACCGGCCCCGTCTTTCGAAGAAGGACGCACCCGCGTGACCGACACCGTCTGCTACCGGCACCCGGATCGGCCCGCCGGGGTGCGCTGCCAGCGCTGCGACCGGCCGATCTGCCCGTCCTGCATGAACAGCGCCGCCGTCGGCTTCCAGTGCCCGAACTGCTTCCACGAGGGTGTCCGCTCGGTCCCGCGGACCAGGACCTCGCTCGGCGGCATCCAGCGTGCCAACCAGAGCATCGTCACGTACACGATCCTGGCGCTGAACGTGCTCGTCTTCATCGCCGTCCACGCCGGTAGCCCGCAGATCCTGCAGGACCTGGTGATGGTCCCGGTGCTGGCCGAGAGCGAGCCCTGGCGGCTGCTCACGTCGGCGTTCACGCACGTACAGATCTTCCACATCTTCTCGAACCTGTTCATGCTCTGGCAGCTCGGTCCGCCGCTCGAGCACATGCTGGGCCGGCTCCGCTTCATCGTGCTGTACCTGCTGTCCGCGCTCGGCGGCAGCGTCGCGGTGTGGCTGCTGGCGGCCCCGGGCTCGGCGACCCTCGGCGCGTCCGGCGCGGTCCTCGGCCTGGTCGGCGCCCTCCTGGTGATCAGCCGGGCCCGAGGGCTCGATATCACGTGGATCATCATGTACGTCGCGGTCACCGCCGTCCTGTCCTTCGCGATCCCCAACGTCTCGTGGGAAGGCCACCTGGGCGGCTTCGTCGTCGGCGCCGCGCTGGCCTGGATCTTCCTGCAGCTGTCCAACCACAAACGCCGCAACAAACAAGCGGCCTAGGCCACAACTTTCGTTCGGTTGGATTAAAGCGGGTGACAGGCAGGGCGAAATACTCGTCTAATCAGGTGACGTCCCGACGGGGGACCGACTGGTTAGGACGGCTGGATATGAGCCCACGTGCGGTGGACAAGCGGGCGCGGCCCGGTAACGAGCGGCATCCGTTCGTGCGGGCGGCGGAGTCGCCCAGCTGGATCAGTTCGCTCGAACACGAGCCGACCCGGAAAACCCCGGAACGCCGGGCGAACGAGGCGGTTGCCGCAACCCGGCCGCGCTGAACCGGCCTCGTTTTTCGCGCCGCCGGTGGAATCATGGTCGATATGGACGCCATATCGACCGGACCGGCGTTGTCGGCCGACCGGTTGAGCAAGCACTTCGGCGACCGGGTGGCGTTCCGTGACGTCTCGTTCGAGATCGGGTACGGCGAGGTGTTCGGCTTCCTCGGACCGAACGGCGCCGGCAAGACGACGACCGTACGGACGCTGGGCACGCTGCTCACGCCGACGTCCGGCACCGCCAGCGTCGCCGGGCTTGCGCTCACGCCGGACAATGCCGTCGAGATCCGGCGGCGCATCTCGATCATGCCCGAGTCACCCGGCCTGTACCTCCGCCTGACCGTGCTTGAGAACCTCCGCTGCTTCGCCGACCTGTACCAGGTGCCAACGGCAACTAAACGCATCGAGCAGGTGCTCGGCGCCGTACGCCTCAAGGATCGGGCTCAGGACACCTGCGGCGCCCTGTCGAAGGGTCTTCGGCAACGGGTCGCCCTGGCCCGGGCGTTGCTCAACGACCCGCAGGTTCTCTTCCTGGACGAGCCGACCTCCGGACTCGATCCGGTCGCGGCCCGCGGCGTACACGACCTGATCGACGAACTCCGGCAGCGCGGCGTCACGATCTTCCTCACCACACACCGGCTGGACGAAGCCGAACGCCTCTGCGACCGGGTCGCCATCCTCAACACGACCCTGCGCACCATCGGCCGCCCCGACCAGCTACGCGACGAACTCTTCGCCCGCACACTCACCGTCCGTACGGCGGCCCCGCTGGCCGCGCCGGACCAGGTCTTCGGCAGTGTGCCGGGCGTCAGCAGTTGGCACGAGGACGACGTCGCCATGTACGTCCTGGCCGTGGGCGATCCGACCCAGGCAGCGCCGGCGGTCACCCGGGCCTTGGTGCAGGCCGACTCGGACGTCCTGTCGATCAGCCCGTCACACCACTCGCTCGAGGATGTCTACCTCGAGCTCATCGACATACCGGCAGGTCAGTCATGACCCTCAACCCGAGGCTGGTCCGTGCCGTCGTCACCAAGGAACTGCGCGAGTTCCGGCGGAACCGTTCGATGGTCGTTGGGATGGCGATCATTCCGCTGATCTTCTCCGTGCAGCCGCTGGTCGCTGTCTTCGCGCTGTCGTCATCGGCCTCGGAGCCACTGCGGCACGAACATGTGCTGCTGTACATGCTCGGCATCCCGGCCCTCGTGCCGTCGCTGGTCGCCTCCTACTCGGTCGTCGGCGAGCGGGAGCAGGGCACGCTCGAGCCGCTGCTGACCACCCCGATCCGCCGCGAGGAGCTGCTGCTCGGCAAGGCGCTCGCCACCTTCATCCCCGCGGTCATCGTCGCGTACGCCGTCTTCGCGGTGTTCCTGGCCTGCGTCGAACTCTTCGCTCAGCCCGGTGTGGCTGCCGCGCTCGTCCGCCCGTCCGACGTGATCGCCCAGCTGGTGTTCACGCCGCTGCTGGCCGGATGGTCGATCTGGGTCGCCATCGTGATCTCCACCCGAGCCAACGACATCCGCGTGGCCCAGCAACTCTCCAGCCTCGCAAGCCTCCCGTCCGTGGCGGTGGCGATCCTGATCGCGCTGAACGTCATCGACGTGTCCCCGCTGACCGGAGTAGTCGCTGCAGCAGTTCTCCTCGTCCTGAACCGCGTCGGCTGGCGCGTAGCCTCCGCACTGTTCGATCGCGAACACCTGATCCTCGGAACGAAGGCCTAACCCCGCAGCAGCAGAGCACTGTCCCCGAACTCATGCCACAGGTAGTTCTGCTGTACGGCAGCGTCGTACGCGTGTTGCACAAGCTCGGTGCCGACCACTGACTCCAGCAAGAGCAGATGCGACGCTTCCGGTGCATGCCACCCAGTGATGAGCCCATCTACTACGTGCGGCGGCCGGTCCGGGCTGAGGACCAGCTCGGTCCACCCCTGCGACGGCTTGACCGAGGCATCCGCAGCCGACTCGATCGCTCTGACAGCAGTGGTGCCCACAGCGATGACTCGTCCGCCGTTTGCCTTGACCCAGTTGACCAAACGAGCGGTGTGCGCAGGTACGTCGTACCGCTCGGGCTGCGGTGGTTCGTGGCTCTCCAGCGACGAGACACCGCAGTGCAAGAGGATCGGTGCGATCAGCACGCCCTGCGACGCCAGCTGGCTCACCAGCTCGAAGCTGAACGGCCTTGCTGCGCTGGGCATCTCCGCACTGCCCGGCTCGCGCGCAAAGACAGTCTGGTACGCCGCCAACGGCCAGCGCTTGCCGATGTAGTCGTAGGTGATCGGACGTCCGTGCCGCTGCAGATAGCCGAGTACGTCGGGCACAGGCGGCCGCGCGATCCACAGGCGATTGCTCTCCGACCCCCGGTACGGCGCCAGCACTGTCAGCACGCCCTCCGGCAACTCCACCTGCTGACCCGCCGTGCCGTCGAACTTCGGTGAGCCGCCGTCGCGCAGTTCGACCACCCAGGTGCCGTCGTCGAGTGCGGTCGAGAAGTGCACGGTCGCCGACGTACCGTCGACCGCCGCGGGCAGTGTGCCGGACGTATTGACCAGCAGCAGGTCTCCGGGCCGGAGGTGGTCGCCGATCCGGTCGAAGCGGGTGTGCGTGACGGTCGACCCCTCCGCGACCAGCAGCTTCACCTGATCCCGCCGCAGGCCACGTGCCTCCGGTGGTTCGCCGGCGTTCAGTGCGTCCGGGAGGACGAACCTGGTGTGTGGGTGCACTTTCACGACGTCACCGCGGGCGCGAACTCGGCCGCACGGTACCGCCCACTCGCCGGACGGCTGTCCAGCAACTTCAGGAACGCGGGTACGACGGTCGCCGGCTCCGGCCGGTCCGAGATGTCCTCGCCTGGGAACGCAGCCTGGTGCATCGCAGTACGCAGATCGCCCGGATCGACGGCGTACACGGACAGCGCGGGGTGCTCGGCCGCCAGGACACGCGTGGCGTGGTCGAGGGCAGCCTTGGCCGAGCCATAGCCGCCCCAAGTCTCGTAGGCCTCGACTGCGGCGTCGGAGCTGATGTTGATCAGCACTCCGGACGCTGCGGTGAGCGCGGGCAGCAGCGCCTGTGTCAGCGCGATCGGTGCGACTACATCGACCTCGTAGACGCGACGCAGTTCGTCGAGGTCAGTTGCGGCGAGTGCTTGCAGCGGACTGAGTCCGAGGTAGCTGGCGTTGTTCACAAGGAGATCGAGACGACCCAGCTGGACCACCGCCTCGACCAGATCGGAGCGGTGGTCGGGGTCGGTCACGTCTCCGGCCAGCGGGACGACATCGGTGCGGTTCGCGAGGGCGTCGGCCGCGTCCTTCAGCGGACCGGCGCCCCGGGCGTCGATGACCAGCGTCCAGCCGCGGTCGGCCAGCCCGTGGGCCAGCGCGAGCCCCAGCCCGGCGGACGCCCCGGTGATCAGCGCGACAGGACGGTTCGAGGAATCAGGTGTCATGCCGACACCGTCATACCTCAAGGAAGCTTGAAGTCAAGGGTGTCAGATCAGGATGCCCGGGTTGAGGACGCCGTCCGGGTCGAGCGTGTGCTTGACGGCCTCCAGGGTTTCGACCGCGAGCGGTCCGATCTCCGCGTGGTACGCCGTTCGGTGGTCGGTGCCGATGCCGTGGTGGTGGGAGATCGTGCCGCCGGCGTCGGCGATCGCGTGATTGGCGGCGTACTTCGCGGTCAGCCACTGGTCGACCGGGTCGTCGGACTGGGCGCAGATGACGGTGAAGTAGAGCGAGGCGCCGGTCTCGTAGACGTGGGAGATGTGGCAGAGGACCAGCGGCGGGGTCGCGCTCAGGGCCCCGAGGATGGCTTCGGTCACTGCGGTCTTGAGGGCGGGGATGCGCGACCAGAACGCCGCCGTCTCGAGGGTTTCCACGAGCGCGCCTTCGTCGAGGAGCGGGTCGCGGAGGTACGGCGCGCGGTACCGGCCGGTGCGCCAGGTCTCGCCGGGGCCTTCGCCGAGGTTCTCGCCGCCGGCTGCTGTCAGGAAGTCGGCGGTCGCCTGGTTGTACGGGCCGTCGAAGCCGATGATCGCGAGCACCCCACCGGAGCCGCCGCCGAGCACGTCCGGGTCGGCGAGGTTCACGGCGGTTTCCACCTCGTCCGACAAGCGGAGGACTGTCGGTAGCGGGCCGTCCTGCGCGAGCCGTCGTACGGCGGTGAGGCCGGCGTCGAAGCTCTCGAACCGCCAGCCTTCGAAGTGGCGCTCGGTCGGGCGGGGCCGGATGCGCACGACGACCGACGTGATGATGCCGAACGCGCCTTCGGAGCCGAGGATCAGCTGGCGCAGGTCCGGGCCGGCCGCCGACATCGGCGCGCGGCCGAGCTCGATGGTGCCGCGAGGTGTTGCGAGGGTGAGGCCGACGACCATCTGGTCGAAGCGTCCGTAGCCGGCCGAGGATTGGCCGCTGGATCGCGCTGCCGCGTAGCCGCCGATCGAGGCGCCTTCGTAGGACTGCGGGAAGTGGCCGAGCGTGTAGCCGCGCTCGGCCAGCAGGTGCTCGGCCGCGGGACCGCGGACGCCTGCCTGGAGGGTGGCGGTCCGGGAGATCTCGTCGAGCTCGACCAGTTGGTCCAGTCGGCGCAGGTCGACGGTGATGAACCGGCCGGTCGGGGCGAGACCGCCGACGACGGAGGTGCCGCCGGAGTACGGCGCCACGGCCAGACCCACGGAGGCGCATCCGGCGAGCAGCGCGGCGACCTCGTCGTGCGAGGCGGGGTAGACGACTGCGTCCGGCAGGTCTGAGACGTCGCCGGCCCGGAACCGCAGCAGGTCCGTCGTCGAGTAGCCCCTGGTGTGCGCCCAGCGGGAGTCCACGTCGGACGCCACGTGCTTGGACCCAACGACCGAGGCCAGAAAGTCCAGCTGCGCCTCGGTCAGCCCGGGCCGATCCGCCGCCGCGGCAGGCGCACGGCGGCCGGCCGATGCCCCCGGCGCCCCCGCCGCTCCCGCTCCCGGCGCCGAGTCACCACCGCTCTCCGCCGAGGCGCCCGCGTCGCTCGGTCGGTGGACGCCCAGGTGCTTGAGGGCGTCCAGCGCGGCGGCGGGCAGTTCGACCACCTGAGCCGGGTCGCCCCAGCGGCCGGGCGTGAGTTGTGCCACCGGGAGGTCGGATTCGGTCATCGGTGGCTGCCTTTCCATGGTGTTGCGAGGTAGCGTCCAGGGGAGGTGGAACCCCCTGGCTCCCACCTCCCCTGGACAGTTCCGGGATGCCGAAGTCGCTGATACACTTTGGCATGTGATGTCTCAGCGTAGCAGCGAATCGGATCAAGAGACCAGCAGCCGTCCCACCCCCGCGAACGCGATCGGCGAAGAGCGGATCCTGGACGCGGCGTACGAGCTGCTGCTGGCGATCGGGATGCGGCGGATGACCATGGCCGACATCGCCCGGCATGCGGAGGTCTCCCGCGCGACCCTGTACCGGCGCTGGCCCAACGTGCAGGCCGTGGTCGCGGCGCTGATGACCCGCGAGTGGACGATTGCACTGGTCTCGGCGTTCCAGCCCGACGCCGCCGACGGCCGGGCGCGGCTGGTCGAGGGTGTCGTCGAGGTGGTCGCGAAGACCCGGGTCCACCCGTTGATGCGCAAGATCATCGAGCTCGACCCCGAGTTCCTCACGCCGTACCTGCTGGAGCGTCGCGGCAGCAGCACGGTCGCGCACCTGGCGCTGGTCGAGGAGGGCATCCGCCAGGGTCAGGCCGACGGCTCGATCCGCGACGGCGACCCGGTGTGGCTGGCCCGGCAGATCATCCTCGTCTCGCTGGCGTCGGCGGTGTCCGGGCCGGTGATGGCGGAGAAGGACGAGTACACCAAGCTCGACGAGGAGCTGCGCGTGATGCTCACGAGGTACTTGGCGCCATGATCAGCCTGGGCAACGCGAGCCTGAATGCGGCCCGCCGGTCACGCGAGCTCGACGCGCTGAAGAGCGTGGACGTGCTCGTCGTCGGCGGCGGGGTCACCGGCGCCGGCGTGGCGCTCGACGCGGCCGCCCGCGGACTCACCGTTGCCCTGGTGGAGAAGCACGACCTGGCCTTCGGCACCAGCCGGTGGAGCTCGAAGCTCGTCCACGGCGGCCTGCGGTACCTCGCGTCCGGCCATGTCGGGATCGCCTACGAGAGCGCCGTCGAGCGCGGCATCCTGATGAAGACGACCGCGCCGCACCTGGTCCACCCGATCCCGCAGATCGCGCCCTGGTTGCCGCAGGCAAGTTTCGGGCAGGCAGCGCTGCTGCGGTCGGCGTTCCTCGGTGGTGACGTCCTGCGCACGTTCGCGCGTACCAGCGACGACTACCTGCCGCACTCACGACGGGTCAGCTCCGCCGAGATCCTGCGCTACGCGCCGACGCTCAAGCCCGAGGGGATGCGCGGCGGCTTCCTCACCTGGGACGGCCAGTTGTACGACGACGCGCGGCTGGTCGTCGCGATCGCACGGACAGCGGCGCAGTACGGCGCTCGCATCCTGACCCGGGTCGCCGCCACCGAGGTCACCGGGCGCGGCGCCGTCCTGGTCGACCAGCTCACCGGCCACCGGCGGACCGTGGACGCCCGGACGGTGATCAACGCGGCCGGGATCTGGGCGGATCAAGTTGCCTCCGGCATCAAACTTCGACCGAGCCGCGGCACCCACCTGGTCCTGTCGCAATCGGTCTTCGGCGGACTCTCCGCCGTCCTGACGGTCCCCGTCCCGGGCGAGCTCCGCCGCGTGGTGATGGCGATCCCCGCGCCCGACGACCGGGTGTACGTCGGCCTCACCGACGAGGACGCGCCCGGCCCGGTGAACGACGTGCCGCACGCGACCGATGCCGAGATCGACTTCCTGCTCAACACGATCAGCTCCGCCGTGCAGCAGCCGGTGACGCGTGCGGACCTGCTCGGCACCTATGCCGGACTGCGACCGCTGCTCGACACAGGCCATCACAAGGGCGAGGACAAGACCGCCGACATCTCCCGCCGGCACGCGGTGATCACCAGCCCGGACGGCGTCGTGACGATCGTCGGCGGCAAGCTGACGACGTACCGCCGGATGGCGCAGGACGTCCTCGACAAGGCGATCGAGCAGTCGTCCCTCGACGTACGCCGGCCGTGCGAAACGCACCGGATCCCGCTGGTGGGGGCGGCCGACCGGGTGCGGCTGGCCGCGGTGAAGGCGCCGGCGCGCTTCGTGCAGCGGTACGGAGTGGAGGCGCCGCAGGTGATCGCCGGTCCACCCGAGCTGCAGCAGCCGATCGCGTCGGGCCTGCACACGACGTACGCCGAGTTGCAGTTCGCCGTCCGGCACGAAGGCGCGCTCACCGAGGACGACGTCCTCGACCGGCGGACCCGGATCGGGTTGTCGGCGGTGGATCGCGAACTCGCGCTGCCCGCAGTACGGGAGACTTTCGCCGCGGTGTGAATCCGGGTGTGGGTTAACTTGGCTGCGGGGAGGTGGAAGGGTGACTCAGCCGTATCCGGGGCCGAACAAGGGACCGTGGCCGTACCCGGTCCCGTACCAGCAGATGCCGTACCAACCGATGCCGTATCAGCCGATGCCTCGGTACCGGCCGTTGCGGAAGGTCGCGATCGTCAGCATCGTGCTGATGGGCCTGACCTCGCTCGCCGCGGTGATCCAGTCCGTGCTGCTCTGGCGTTCGTACGACGACGTCAAACGGCTCGTGTACGGGCTGCTCTCCGAGGAGGAGATCGACCGCGGCGTCGAGTCCATCTCCGGCACCGGCCCCCTGCTGAACCTGGTCAGCTACCTGCTGATGGGGACCGGGATCGCCTTCCTGATCTGGCTGTGGCAGGCCCGCGAGAACACCGACTTCCTGTACTCACCCTTCGCACCGCGCCGGGCCTTCCCTGCCGACCCGATGCGCGGTCCGCACCGGCGAGCGAACGGCTGGGTCGTCGGCGCCTGGTTCTGCCCGATCGTGCAGTTCTGGTACCCGTTCCAGATCGTGCAGGACATCACCAGGGCCAGCGAGCCGCCTGAAGCGCCGCGGTCCGGCCGCGTGCGCACGCTCCTGTACAGCTGGTGGGCGACCTGGACGGCGTTCTGGGTGATCCTCGTCGGCGGCGGCACGGTCGCGGTGATCGGGTTCATCATCTGGTTCATCCGCCTGGTCCAGGTGGCGGAGAGCAGCGACGCGGGCGGCCCGTACGTCGACATCTACGACATGCAGGACTTCATGGTCCGGGTCGCGCTCGGCGTCGACATCGGCTTCACGGTCGCGACCGTGCTACTGATCGTGGCCGCGGTGACCGCGTCGCTCCTGATGCTTCAGGTCACCGACTGGCAGCACACCCGCGCCACCCCGCCCCCGATCCAGGGCGTGCCGCGGCCGATCGGGCCTCCGCAGTACGCCCCGCGGTACCACCGCCCCGGCCCGGACTTCCCGACCTACGGGCCCTGAAGCAGCACGACGCTCGCATCGTCGTACCGCTTGCCGCTCAGCGTCGCCTCGCTGTCGTGCTGCCGTACCCGTTCGATCAACTGCCGCGGACCTTCGGTCGTGAGTACGTCGACCAGCTCGTCCCACGAGTGCCCGTACCGCTCGGTGTAGCGCGAGGCGCCGTCGGTCAGGAGCGCGATCGTCTCGACGGCAGCGCGATCCGTCGTGCCGGTGACGGCCTCGTACGCCGCCTTGGGCTCGGTGCTCGCCACCCAGAAGCCGCCCGGCTGATTGCGTAGTCGCCGTACCGTCTCGAGGGTCCGATCGGGGAGAAGGTCGACCCTGTCGTCGCTGTGGACCGTGACCCGGCTGTCGGGCGAGCGCATGACGATAGGCGAGTCGGCGAGGACGAGATGCTCGATGCGGTCCGGGTCGAAGCGGACCATCGCGACGGTGGACGACGGGCTGTCCGGGTTGCTGACGTCGCAGGTACCCGCGTGGGACGCGCGGACCGAGGTGATCGCGTCGGCGAGGAGGTCGGCGAGCGGCGCGGCCGAGTGGGTCAGGAGCGGCGTCGCGAGCTGGGTCGCCAGCTGCATGACGAGCCAGGCGACCGTGTGCCGGCAGCCGGAGTCGACGTACACCCGGGGAGCGCTGGCGCCGTCGAGGAGGACCGCGAAATCGGGTCCGGTCAGGACCAGGTCCTCGTTCACCGCAGGTGGTCGCCGATCCGGCGCGGCCTCACTGATCGAACGGATCTCCACGGACCTATTGTCCAGATGCCCAACTGTCGGCGAGGGACTGGTCGAGAGCGATCTTCGGCGACCACCCGAGCTGCTCACCGATGAGCGTCGTGTCGGCCTGCTGCCACGGTGCTCCGAGCGCGGTCTCCTGCTCGGCGTCGTCCACGATCGTCGCCGGTTGACCGCTCAGCTCGAACAACTGCCCCGCCACATCGCGGGCCAGCGTCGCCCGCCCGGTCCCGACGTTCAGCACCGGGGGCAGCGTGGCGTCGGCGAGAGCGACCGCGAGGACGGCTTCGGCGACGTCCCGCACGTCGACGAAGTCGCGCCACACGTCGAGCGACCCGACCTCGATCAGGTGCCGTACGCGAAGGTCCTCGATGACCCGGCCGGTGAGCGTGCTTTCCGGCGCGCCCGGACCGATCACGTCGAAGATCCGCAGTACGACGGCATCCGCGCCGCCGCGCTGGGCCCGCAGGACGAGCTCGGAGCCGGCCAGCTTGGTCAGCCCGTACGGACCGAGCGGCCGGGGCACGGTCTGCTCGTCCAGGCTCGTGCCGTGCGGCGCACCGCCGTACTCCGCCGCGGAGCCGAGCTGGACGAACCGGGCGTGGCCGGCGTTGTCCCGGACCGAGGCGAGCAGCGCCTCGACCGCGATCACGTTCGCCCGGACCAGCTCGGCCGGCTCACCCAGCGTGGCGCCGACCGCGTTGATGACCACGGTCGGCTTGTACATCCCGATCTGGGTGTCCAGCGCGTACGGATGCATCGAGGTCAGGTCGCAACGCCGGTACGGCTCGCTCCGGGTCCGGCTCAGGCCGCGGTACTCCACCCCGCGGTCGTCGAGCAGCGCGCAGATCCTGGCGCCGAGGAAGCCTCCGGCGCCGAACACCATCACCCGCTCCGTTCCGGTCACCCCTCCATCGTGCGGTTCATACTTGTCGGTCGGCCTGCGTCAGCATCACAGTGTCGGCACGGCATGACAGGGTGAAGGCCCGACAAGTGAGGGAGAGTCATGGCTGACCGACGCCGAGGCGTGCCGACCGAGTCGACGATCCGGGACTGGGACGACGCGGATCCGTCCGGACAGACCTACCGGCGGGTGCTGTTCGTCGACTCCGATCTCACCGAGGTGGACAACCGCGCCGGGGTGTTCGAGGAGTGCACGTTCCGCGGGGTCCGGTTCAACGCCTCGACGCACACCGACGCCGCGTTCGTGAACTGCACGTTCGTCCGGTGCTCGCTGTTCGACACGACGTTCACCCGCTGCAAGATGGTCGGCAGCTTCTTCGACGACTGCACCTACAACCTGCTGAAGGTGAACGGCGGGGACTGGTCGTTCACCGCACTCCCGGGCGCGGATCTGAAGGGGACGGAGTTCAGCGGCGCGAAGTTCCGCGAGGCGGAGCTGACCGGGATCCGGGCGGCGAAGGCGTCGCTGCGGGATCTGGACCTGTCCGGAGCCAGCCTCCAGCGGGCCGATCTGACCGGCGCCGACCTGCGCGGATCCGATCTGTCGACCCTCGATCCACTGACCGTGACACTCCGGGACGCACGGGTCGACATGACCCAGGCGATGGTCGTCGCCGCCTCGCTTGGGCTGGATGTCCGGCCCTAGCCTGTGGATATCCCCAGGTAATCACGCGGTCATGCACCGTTCTATCCACAGCCTGTGGATAACTATCCGGATAACTGTGTATTCGTTCTGTGATATCTGACCGGCGCGCCCGGCCGGTTCACCGGGACCAGGGTGCCGCGCCGATGCCGGGCCGGGCGCCGCGATTGTCGTACGACGAGGAGCCCGGCATGCTCGACGACGTACTGCGGGGTGGCGACCAGGTAGCGGCTCCGGGTCAGGCTCTGCAGACCGGCGGCGAGGCTGACTCCGCAGACGGCGCCGATCGAGTTCGCGATCAGGTCGTGCAGCTGGCAGGAGCGGCCGAGTTGCGGGATCAGCGCCTGGACCGCCTCGACCGCGGCCGACATCCCGACTCCGGCAGCGATGCCGTCGCCCGGGCGGCCGCTGGCCAGCGTGAGCATGCCCGCGGCCGGGACGAACAGCAGGATGTTGAGCAGACCCTGGAGCGAGGTGAGCCCGCCGGTCGTGGTCAGGTGGGTGCCGCACTCGCCGATCTGGCCGAGGCGGTGCGGGGTCGGGCTGAGCGTCGCCGCGATGATCAGCGCGAACGCGGCCGGCATACAGAACGCGGCCAGCCGGGGGATCAGGGCGCCCGGACGGCGCAGTGCGGAAATGGCGATCGGCAGGGTCATGCCGGTGAGCACGAGCCAGGTGTCCAACAGGTGCGGGATACCGCGATAAGTCTCGAGCACGCGTCCGGACCCTCCCGTGGTCGACGGCCTGCCTCGAACCTTCTCCTCGTCGATGTCGTTGCCTGACTCGACAATCTGCCGACCGGTCACACGACCGCCAGAGGTGTCCGGACATCTGCACGCAGCCGCAAACTCTCCGTGACAGTCCGTGCACAAACTGACACGGAAGAAAGGTGCTCGGGGCAACGATCATGTGCCTGTCCCGGGCAGTCTGAGGGGTGGGATCAACCGATCGGTGGAGGGAGGTCGGCCCGGGTGGGCGATGTGGGGGACGGGGGGTTCGCGGGAGAGTCGGGGTATCGAGATCGACCCTGAAACGGAGACCGAAGATGACCACCACCCCGGTGAACGTCGACCACCCGCGGAGCGCGGCCGCGTTGCGGAGCGTGCAACTGCTGGTGGCGAGTTACCTCGCGATCAGCGTGCTGACCCTGATCGCCATCATTGCCCTACGCAACCACTCGTCGATGGTGAACGACGCGGTCTGGACCCGCGGCACGATCGTCGTCGGCAGTGCGGCACTGACCTTCCTGTTCGCCCGCAGCGCGGCACGCGGCTCGCGGCGCGGGTACCTCCGGCTCCGGATCGTGTCGGCGGTGATGCTGGTCGCGATCGTCGTGATCATCTCGCTGCCGGGCCCGTTCCCGCTCTGGATGAAGGGCGAGCAGGCCGTCTGCGGACTCCTGCTGCTCGGCGTCACCCTGCTGGTGAACGGCAAGCACCTGCGCTCGGTGTTCACTAACTGACATGAGCGAGCAAGCCTGGCCGGTGCGGTTGACGGTGGTGCCGTATGTGCTGCTCGCGTGCATCACGGCCGTCACCATCGTGATCAAGCGCGAACAGCCCGGGTCGCTGGCCGTGGACCTGGTGCTGTGCGCGCTGATCGCGTTGTGGACGCTCGGCATGTTCACGCTCCGCCCGGCCTGGCGGACCCGGACCCGGCCGATGGGGATCTTCATCGCCGGGTTCGTCCTGTTGCTCGCCGTCCTCGTGGTCCGCGATCCGTGGTTCGGGTTCCTCACGCCGGCCGGGTACTTCTACACCTTCATCCTGCTGTCGTGGCCCGTGGAACTGATCGGGATCGGGTCTGTGGCGGTCATCGCCGGCTGGGCGCAGTCGTACGACATCCCCAAGACCGAAGTGCTCGGCCTGCTCGGTTGCGCCGCCGTCATCGGGGTGAACGTGGCCGGGATGTGTCTGGCCGCGTGGCTCGGCCGGCGCGGCGACGTACTCAGCCAGCAGCGGCAGGACGCGGTCGACGCGCTGACCGTGACCAACCGCCGCCTCGAGGCGACGCTCGCCGAGAACGTGGACCTCCACGAGCAGCTCCTGACCCAGGCCCGCGAGGCCGGCGTCATCGACGAGCGGCAGCGGATGGCCCGCGAGATCCACGACACGCTCGCGCAGGGTCTGACCGGGATCGTCACCCAGCTCCAGGCCGCCGAGCACGCCGACGACTGGCGGCGGCACGTGTCGACCGCGGTCGGCCTGGCCCGCGAGAGCCTGACCGAGGCTCGGCGCTCGGTGCATGCGCTGCGTCCACAGCCGCTGCAGTCGGCGACGTTGAGCGAGGCGATCGCGGACGTCGTACGGCGGTGGTCGGCGCTGCACGGCACCGACGTACGGCTGACCACGACCGGCACGCCGCGGGTGATGACCCCCGAGGCGGAATCGACTCTGCTCCGCGCGACCCAGGAGGCGCTCGTGAACGTGGCGAAGTACGCGCAGGCGACGCGGGTGGGTGTGACCCTGTCGTACATGGCGAAGGAGGTCGCGCTCGACGTCCGCGACGACGGCGTCGGGTTCGATCCGTCCCGCAGTACGTCGTCGGAGGCCGGCGGGTTCGGGCTGGTCGCGATGCGCCAGCGGGTCGAGGCGCTGAACGGGACGCTGTCGGTCGAGTCGGAGCCGGGTCTCGGTACGGCGATCTCCGCGACCGTGCCGATCTCGGGAGCGTCGGCATGATCCGGTTGCTGATCGCAGACGACCACCCCGTGGTCCGGGACGGGCTGAGCGCGATGTTCGCGGCCGAGCCCGGGTTCGAGGTCGTCGGCCAGGCGGGCGACGGCGCCGAGGCGATCCAGCTGGCAGAGTCGGCGCGGCCGGACGTGATCCTGATGGATCTGCAGATGCCCGGCGTGAACGGGCTGGCCGCGATCAGCCGGCTCACAGAGCTCGGCGTGACGGCCCGGGTCCTCGTGCTCACGACGTACGACACCGACGGGTACGTCGTACCCGCGATCGAGGCGGGCGCCACCGGCTACCTGCTCAAGGACGCACCGCGCGACGAGCTCATCCGCGCGGTCCGCGCCGCCGCGGACGGGACGTCCGTGCTCGCGCCGTCGGTGGCGAACACGTTGATGAACCACGTTCGTACACCGTCCACGCCGGACATCGTCAGCCCGCGCGAACTCGAGGTCGTCGAGCTGGTCGCCGCCGGCAACACGAACCGCGAGATCGCTGCCCACCTGTTCATCAGCGAGGCGACGGTCAAGACCCACCTGCTCAACATCTACGCCAAACTTGGCGTACCGGACCGCGCGTCCGCGGTCGCCGAGGCCTTCAGACGAGGCCTGCTCAAGGGCTAGGGCCGATAGCGGGTGACCGCGTCGGCGGTGGGGTCTTCGCCGGCCTCGTGCAGGCCGTCGATCACGCCGTCGATGTCGGCGGCCGGGCGGTTCTGGCTGAGTTTGAACTTGGCCTCGATCCGGTGGATCGCGATCTCGACGCCGACGATCGCCCGCAGTTGCCCCTGCACGTACTTCTCCGGCGCATCGTCGACCGACCACGGTTCGGCCCGGCCGCGCTCGTGCAAGTCGGACAACCGGCGTACGACGTCCTCGACCCAGGCCGCGTCGTCGTGCACGGTCAGCCCGCCGTACACATGCGCCGTGACGTAGTTCCAGGTCGGTACGACGCGACCGTGCTCCTGCTTGGACGCGTACCAGGCCGGTGACACGTAGGCATTCGGGCCGCGCATGATCACCAGCGCGTCGCCGATCGCCTCGCGCTGCCAGTGATCGTTGTTGCGGGCAACGTGGCCGAGCAGCACGTTCCGTTCGCGGTCGTAGATGAACGGCAGCATGGTCGCCACCAGCCCGTCCGCCGTCATCGTGATCAGATCGGCGGCGCCGTGGTTGGCCAGCAGCTCCTGTACGGCGTCGTCGTCCGGGGCAAAGTGCTTGGGAACATACACAGCACCAGTCTCCTCATCGCCCGCGGTGAACGGCAGATCCAATCGGGCCGGCCTTTCACCAGGCCAAGTTCAGATGACGATCTCCTGGATCCAGTCGGCGGGTGCCTGCTGGTGGAGGCGCCAGTAGTGGCTCGCGATCTCGTCGGGCTCCCACCCGGTGCCCGGTCCGACGCCGCCGCTGACGGTGACACTCGCTGCGTGAACGCCGGCCGCGCCGTACTGCTGGTGGAGGAGGGTGACGAGCGCGCGGACACCGGCCTTGCCCAGTGAGAGGCTCGCGTAGTCAGGCTTCGGTTGCGGCATCCCGCCGGTGATCAAGAAGGACCCGCTGCCACGCTCGGCCATCGCGGGGGCGAGGTGGGCAGCGGTGGTGATCGCGCCGACCACGTTCACGGCCCAGGCGTCACGGTGCTGCTGCGCGGTGAGGTCGCCGATCCGGTCCGACCGGATGAGGGCTGCGTTGTAGACGACGACCTCCGGTACGCCGTACGCCGCGACAACCCGATCGAGAGCCGACCGCAGACCGACCTCGTCGGTCACGTCGGCGGTCAACGGCAGTACGTCGGCGCCCGCGAGCTCGTCCGCGACAGCCTTCACCGTCGACTCGGAACGCGCGATCAGACCGGCACTCATTCCTTCCCGGACGAATCGCTTGGCCACCGCGAGACCGATCCCGGGTCCGACTCCCACCACGACAGCTCCAGCCATACTCCCGAGGGTAAAGGTGACGCGTCACCGACGTGGCAGGAGGGTCCCGGCTCGCTTGGCCGTCGGAGGTGAAGTTGTCAGCTTGTAGGTATCCAGACGCGCATCGGGTGCAGTCCCCGGTTCGCCCAGGCGTAGTAGGGGATGAGAGTCAGCTGGGTGCTGTGCAGAGTGGTGACACCGCCGAGCAGCTCGGTGCGAGCAGTGGTGATTGCCGCTGCTGGGTCGAGGCGGAGGTCCTCCAGTACGACGCCGGACTGCTGGTCTGGTTGCTCCAGCGCATAGACCAGTGGTCCGCGCGCCACGGCGACACAACCACGGGTGGAGTCGACGCGGTCGTTCGAGGTCAGCAGTCGCGGCGGCAGCGGTAGCTGCAGCGCTACCTGGTCGCCTGGTTGGAAGACACGACGTACGCGGGCGTAGTCCCCGGCTACGACCGGCCTATTGTCGACGGTTGCATCGGTCGCCCACTCGGGGATGCGCAGCGCCAGCTCGACTTCAGCGGCAGGTGCCTCTCGGACAGTCACCGTGACGCGCCCGTCCCACGGGTAGTCGGTCTCGACGTCTACCGCCAGCGATCCGGCCCGCAGCGTGCTCACGGCGTACTGCTGGATCTGCAGGCCGTCCGCGGTACCAGTGGCGAGGTACGACGGCAGGCTGGCCAGGGTGCGCATCACATTGGGTGGACAGCACGCACAGTTGAACCACGGCTGTCGTCCGTACGCCGGTGCGCGCTGCACGTCACCACGCGCACCGGTCCGGCGGTGCAGCGTGTTCACGTAGAAGTAGTCCGCGTCCTCGAGCGACACGGCCGGCAGGATCGCGTTGTAGAGCAGCAGTTCGATCTGGTCGGCGTACGACGGGTCACCGGTTGCCAGCAGCAATCGCCAGGCCCACTGCAGTACGCCGATCGCCGCGCAGGTCTCGGCGTACGCACGGTCCGGTGGGAGCTCGTAGTCCTCGCCGAACGCTTCACCGTCCCACCGCGACCCGACCGCACCGGTCACGTGCTGCTTGCGCCGCCGCAGGTTGTCGTACTGCCGGAGTACTGCGTCCAGGAGCTCCTCGTCGTTGGTCTCGATCGCTACGTCGGTGGCACCGGTGGCGAAGTACACCGCGCGTACGGCGTGGCCCTCCAGCGTGTCGGCGTCGCGGACGGGGACGCGGTCCGAGTAGTGCGCCGGGTCACCGTAGTGGGAGGGATCGAAGCCTGGCTTGGTCGCCTTGCCGTGGCCACGGGCGTCGACGAAGTACTTCGCCAGGTCCAGGTAGCGATGGTTGCCGGTCTCGCGGTAGAGCTCGACCAGCGCGGACTCGATGACCGGATGGCCTTCGAGTTCGGTGCGCCCCGACGGCCCGAAGGTGTCAGCGAGATGGTCGGCGAACCTCGTGGCTACCTTGAGGAGCGCGGTGTCGCCGGTGGCTCTCGTTGCAGCGACCGCTGCCTGGAACAGGTGGCCGGTGCAGTAGAGCTCGTGGCTGTTCCAGAGATGGGTGTACGGCTCCTCACCGCGGACCTGGATGGCGGAGTTGAGGTAGCCGTCGTCTCGCTGTGCCGCGCTGATCGTCCGGATCAGGTCAACGAACGGTTGCGAACCGTCCCAGGCCGCGGCCTCCAGCCACTTGTAGACATCGGAGTCGCGGAAGCTGGCGCCCTGCGCGTCGCCGCTCGCCTCGCCGGCGGCGATCCGCAGGTTCGCGAGGTTCCCGGCAGCCTCGAGTCGCTCGCGGCCGAGCGGGATCGCGGCGCGATTGGCGGCCATCCGGCCGGCCCAGAACCCGCCCGTCACCTGGGCCTCGGACACCGGGCGCAACGTCACGGCGGCGGCCGCGGTCGGTACCGCAGGGGATGGCTGCATGCCGGGACGCTAACCGCGCACCGAGCGCGAACACCAGGTGCTAATGGGGATTAGCTGCTAATACCCAGCTAATCAAAGCCACCTCTTGACACCTGCTCGAAACGCTGGCGAAACTTCCGGAACCGCTGTGGTAGGGCGTATTAGCAGGAAGGAAACCACGTTGAGCCGCACCCCGGCCAAGAGACCCACGCAGGCCGACATCGCCCGGCTCGCCGGGGTCAGCCAGGCGACCGTCTCGCTGGTGCTCAACGAGCGCGCCGCGAGTATCCGGATCAGCCCGGCGACCCGCGAGCGGGTGCTGACAGTGATGCGCGAGTGGGGGTATGTCGCAAACGCCTCGGCCCGCTCGCTGGCCGGCGGCCGGAACAAGATCATCGGCGTCTACACGTTCGAGCCGGTGTTCCCGACCAGCGGCGTGGACTTCTACTTCCCGTTCCTGCTCGGCATGGAGCAGGAGGCAGCCGACCTCGGCTACGACCTGCTCCTGTTCACCAGCGCCGGCGGCGAGCGGCAGATCTTCCGGGACGGCTCGACCCGGCTCTGGCACGCGGACGGCGCGCTGCTGCTCGGCCGCGACCCCAACGTCGAGGAGATCGAGCGGCTCCGCGACTCCGGCTACCCGTTCGTGTACGTCGGCCACCGCGAGGTGTCGGGTCCGCCGGTGTCGTACGTCGCGGCCGACTACGCGGGTGCGACCAAGCAACTCACCGAGCGGCTGTTCGAGCTGGGCCACCGGCGGGTGGCGTACGCACGTATCGGCAACGGGGGCGCGCAGCCGAGCCGTGATCGCGAGGGCGGGTTCCGCCAGGCGACGCCGCACCAGCATCTCGCCGGACCGGTCTGGACGCTCGACTCCGTTGCAGAGGTGGACGGCCTGGTCGAGGAGCTGCAGCGCGGCGGCATCACCGCAGTGCTCGCCGAGCAACAACTGCTGGCCGAAGAGCTGCTGGTGTGTGCGACTCGGCGCGGTCTGACCATCCCGGACGACCTCAGTGTCGTTGAGCTCGGTGATTCGACCGGTGCGCGCCATGACGGCACTCGGTGGACCGGCCTGATTGTGCCGCGCGAACAGATGGGTCGTCAGGCGATGGGCCTACTGGTGCAGTTGCTGGAGGCACCTGACTCCGGTGCGCGCAGCGAGAGCGTCCGGTGCGGGTTCGCGCCCGGTGCGACGGTCGGACCTCCCAAGGAGCTTCCATGATTCGCGTTGTGGTCAAGCGGCTGCTGATCGGCGTCCTGGTGATGTGGGGCGCGGCGTCGCTGATCTTCCTCATCGTTCGGGTCGCACCAGGTGACCCTGTCTCGATCCTGCTCGGTCCGGACGCGACACAGGACCAGGTCAAGGAGCTGAGCGCGTCACTCGGCCTGCAACGTCCGCTGGCGATCCAGTACGTCGACTACCTCGGTCACGCCGTACGGCTCGACTTTGGCGACTCGTACCGGCTCGGGCACCCGGCGATGTCCGAAGTACTCGAGCGGCTGCCTGCGACGGCGGAGCTGATGCTGGCGTCCACTCTGATCGCAGTGGTGCTCGGTCTGACGCTGGGACTGCTGGCGGGTGGCCGACCGGGCAGTGTGGTCGACCGCGTGGTGTCTGCGTCGGCGATCGCGCTGCAGTCGTTCCCGACGTTCTGGATCGGGATCATGCTGATCCTGGTCTTCGCGCTCGCGTTGCGACTGCTGCCGAGCTCTGGTTCGGGCACTCCGCAGCATCTGATCCTGCCCGCCGTCACCATGGCGCTTCCGTTCACGGCGATCGTCGCGCGGCTGACCCGGACCAGCGTGGCCGAGACCCTGCGCGAGCCGTACATCCAGACCGCGAAGTCGAAGGGCCTCACCGATCGCCAGGTCCTGCTCGGGCACGCGCTGCGCAACTCACTGCTGCCCGTCGTCACGATCGTCGGGCTGCACATGGGCGGTCTGATGGGCGGAGCGGTGATCGTCGAGAACGTGTTCTCCTGGCCGGGCCTCGGCTCGCTCGTAGTCGACTCGGTGACGAACCGCGACTACGAGGTCGTCCAGGCCGCGACGTTCGTGATCGCCGGCATCGTGATGCTCTTCAACCTCGCTGCCGACCTCGTCTACTCCCAACTCGATCCGCGCATCCGCTTGGAGGGCAGCTGATGGCCACGCTCGCGGTGATCCGCCCGCTCGCCGTCCGCCGGGTCGGCACCTGGCTCGGCAAGATCCCTTACGCCGTCCTCGCGATCTACGCGCTGGTCGCCGCGCTCGGCCCGCTGGTGATCGACTACAACCCGATCCGCACCTCGCTCGACGACCGGCTACTCAAGCCCGGTTCGCACCTGTCCACCGGCGGTACGGCGTGGCTCGGCACCGACGGCCTCGGTCGCGACGTCCTCGCCCAGGTCGTGTACGGCGCCCGGACGTCGATCCTGATCGGGATCGCGACCGTGGTCGTCTCCTGCGTCGTCGGCGTCACGATCGGCACCGTCGCCGGGTACTTCCGCGGCTGGCTCGACACGTTCCTTGCTCGGGGCATCGACATCCTGCTCGCGTTCCCGGCGATCCTGCTCACGATCGTGATCGCCGGCGCGTTCGAGCGCAGCGTGCCGGTGGTCGTGATCGCACTCGCCGCGACCGCGTGGATCTCGTTCGCCCGGGTGACCCGCAGCGTCTCGCTCTCGTTGCGGGAACGCGCGTGGGTCGACGCGGCCCGGGTGCTGGGCGTCGGTCGTACGTCGATCCTGCTGCGCCACGTCGTACCGTTCACGCTCGGTCCGGTGGTCGCACTGGCCACACTCGAGTTCGCGCTCGTCGTCCTCGCCGAGGCCGGACTGAGCTTCCTCGGGATCGGGCTGCCGCCGTCGGCGGTGTCCTGGGGACAAACCATTGCCAATGGCAAGCAGTACCTCGACAGCGCGTGGTGGATCTCGGCCCTGCCCGGGTTCGCCCTGTCGCTGCTGATCGTCAACATCGGCATTCTCGGTGACCAGCTCACCGCCCGTTACGGACGCGGACATCTGAACTGATGACGCGTCAGAAGGCAGGAGAAACCTCATGATCCCTCTGACACGGCGGGCGGCACTGACACTCGGGGTCGCCGCCACGATGGCCCTCACCGCCTGCTCCAGCGCCACCACCGGCGGCAGTTCGGGTTCCGGCGGCGGTGAGGTGGTGATCGCCGGCACCTATCCGGTCGACAGCATCGATCCCGGCGGCCCGCAGGGCGGCGGCACCGGACCGCAGATGGTCGAGCAGCAGATCTTCAGCCGGCTGGTCCGGACCAAGACCGACGGTTCGGTCGAGGGGGACCTGGCGACCTCCTGGAAGTCCGATGCCACCGCTCGCACGTGGACCTTCACGTTGCGGAAGGGCGTCAAGTTCAGCGACGGCAAGGAGTTGAAGGCCGCCGACGTGGCCGACTCCTTCAAGCGGTTCATCGACCTCAAGGGCACGAACGCGGCGAACTTCCCCGATTACACGATGACCGCGCCGTCCGACGACACCGTCGTCCTCACCGCGACCAAGCCGGACGCCGCGATCCCGCGCAAGCTCGCGGTGTTCTTCGTCCTGCCGTCGGGTGTCGGCCCGAACGACACCGCGTTCTTCGACAAACCGGTCGGGACCGGGCCGTTCAAACTCGACAAGTTCAGCCCGAACGAGATCGTCCTGGTGCCGAACCCGCAGTACTACGGCGGCGCGCCGAAGGTCACCAAGGTGACGATCAAGAAGATGCCCGAGCTCGCGGCCCGGCTGACCGCGCTGCGCACCGGCGAGGCGGACGTGGTCTGGGGGATCCCGGACGATCAGCTGCCCGAGGTGCAGAAGGACTCGACGCTGAACGTGCAGATCGTGCAGAGCTCGGCCGTCTACACGATGTGGTTCAACTCGTCGACGCCGGCTTTGAAGGACGCCGCCGTCCGGCGTGCGTTGTGGGAGGCGGTCGACTTCCCGACGATCATCAAGAAGCTGTACCCGCAGACAGGCTCGCTGTCGGACTCGGTGGTGTCGAAGCAGACGCTCGGGTACGTCGCGCAGACACCGGTCAAGTACGACCCGGTGGCGGCGAAGGCTGCGCTGACGGCAGCCGGCTTCGACTTCGGCACCAAGCTGCGGCTCCAGTTCGCGAACGCGGAGTTCCAGCAGTTCAACCAGGCGGTCGTCTCGGACCTGCAGAAGATCGGCGTCCAGGTCGACCTGCTGCAGAAGGAGCAGGCGGTCTTCACCAAGGACCTGCTGGCGCTGAACTGGGACATCAACTTCCAGCAACTGTCGAACCCGATGCTCGACGCCGCGAACACCGTCGGCCGCCTCTACCCGTGCGCGGCCAAGCGCAACGGTTACTGCAACCCCGCGCTCGACAAGCTGATCTCGCAGGCAGCGGCCAGCACCGACGAGCAGGAGCGGGTCAAGCTGTACGGCGAGGCCGAGAAGATCATCTGGGACGACGCGGTCGGCATGTTCCCGATGGCCGTGAAGTACGCCTACGCGTGGAACAAGCGCCTCAGCGGCTTCACCCCGGACCCGAACGGCCTGCCCGACTTCTCCAAGCTCCAGGTCAACTCTTGAGCCCCGCCAGGCCCACCGCGCCCTTGCGGGGCGCGGCGGTAGGCGACGCGACGGTGCCGGAGCCGTTGCTCCGGTCGTCCGGGCTCGTCGTCGAACTGCCGGGTCGATCCGCCGCGGTGCGGATCGTCGACGGCGTCTCCTTCGACATCCCCGTGGCAACCACGGTCGGGCTGATCGGCGAGTCCGGCTCGGGCAAGACGATGACCGCGAACGCGTTGATCGGTCTGCTGCCCGACGGTGCCGCGGTCTCGGGCTCGCTGTCGTGGCTCGGGGAGGAGTTGCTGACGGCAACTGCTACCCGGCGCCGGGAACTGCGCGGGCACGAGATCGCGATGATCTTCCAGGACCCGCTCGCCGCGTTGAACCCGACCCAGACCATCGGCCGCCAGGTCGGCGAGATCCTGCGCCGCTCCGGTCAGTCCCGGTCCGCGGTTCGCGAGCGGGTCGTGGAATTGCTCGACCGTGCCGGGATACCTTCGCCGGCCGAGAAGCTCGGCAGCTTCCCGCACGAGTTCTCCGGGGGGATGCGCCAGCGCGCCGTCATCGCGATGGCGCTCGCGGGGAGTCCGTCGCTGCTGCTCGCCGACGAGCCGACGACCGCGCTGGACGTGACGGTACAGGCGCGCATCCTCCGGCTGCTGCGGTCGATCCAGGAGGACGCCGGCCTGTCGATGCTGCTCGTCAGCCACGACCTGCGGGTGATGGCACACGTCGCTCACCAGGTCGTGGTGATGTACGCCGGGCGCGTGGCCGAGCGCGGCCCGACGTCCGACGTACTGCGTCAGCCCGCCCATCCGTACACGCGGGCCTTGGTCGACAGCGTTCCCGCCGTACGGACGAAGACCGCGCTGGCGCATCCCTTGCCCGGCACTCCGGCCACGCCTGCGAATCGACCGGCCGGGTGTGCGTTTCACCCACGCTGCCCGTTGGCGCGGGAGCGGTGCCGGACCGAGCAGCCGACGCTGCGCGAGGTTGTGCCCGGGCGTTGGACCGCGTGTCACTTCGCTGAGGAGGTGCTCGATGCTTGAGGTTCGGGATCTGCGGGTCACGTTCGGGCCGCGCCGGAAGCCGTTCGTCGCGGTGGACGGCGTCAGCCTCACCGTCGGCGCCAACGAGACGGTCGGCCTGGTGGGGGAGTCTGGCTCGGGCAAGACCACCGTGGCCCGCTCGATCGTCGGGCTGGTCCGGCCGACATCGGGTTCGATTTCTTATGACGGACGCCCAGTGCCACCCGGCACGAGCCGGCCCGGAGAGCTGCAGCGCGCGATCCAGATGGTGTTCCAGGACCCGCGCTCGTCGCTGAACCCGCGGATGACCGTCGCGTTGATCATCGGCGAGGCGTGGCGCACCCATCCCTCAGCGGCCGGTGATCTTGACCAACTCCTCGCGGACGTCGGCCTCGATCCGTCGGTTGCCGGTCAGCGAGCCGGCCAGCTCTCTGGGGGTCAGTGCCAACGTGTCAGCCTGGCTCGCGCATTGGCGGTCAAGCCGCGGCTGCTGGTCTGCGACGAGGCGGTGTCTGCGCTGGACGTCTCCGTTCAGGCGCAGATCCTTCGCCTGCTCGACGATCTGCGGCAACGGCACAACCTGTCGATGCTGTTCATCTCCCACGACCTCGGCGTCGTCCACCAGATCGCGGATCGGATCGCCGTCATGCGTCGCGGCGTACTTGTCGAGGAAGGACCGGCCACCGACGTACTGAGTTTGCCGCAGCACGAGTACACCCAGAGCCTGCTGGACGCGGCGCTCGAGCTGAACAGCTAGCCGCGGAGTTCGGCCGCCTCGTCGTAGTCGCGGCGCCAGTCGCCGGTGGGCGGCAGGATGATGCGCTCCACGCCGGCGGCCTCGTATTCGGCCAGTCGTTCGGCGGGGTTGCCGTCGAGCTGGGGCGCGACCACGGTCGCCTTCAGTTGCTTGCCGTCGGCAAGTTCGTTGATGCTCTGCAGATTCTTGCGGACCTCGTCCGGCGTCGCCGCGATCGTCGCCCAGCCGTCGGCGTACCGGGCCGCTCGCCGATGGGCGCGTGGACCGTTGCCGGCGACAAAGATCGGCGGCACCGGTGAGCCGGGGGACAGCGTCACCTCGAGATCGTCTTCGATGGTCGCGGGCTTGCCGGCGATCAGATCCCGCAGTACGGCGAGCGCCTCGTCAGTCAGCCGGCCACGCTCCGAGTAGTCCACGCCGGCGGCCCGCCAGCCGATGTCGCCGTGCGCCGGATTCCCTGTGCCGACACCGAGAACGAGCCGGTTGTTCGACATCAGCTGCAGCGTGTTGATCTGCTTCGCCGCCCACGCGACCGGCCTGAGTGCCAGCAGCATCACGTTGTACCCGACCGTGATCCGCTCGGTCACCGCGGCCGCCGTCGCGAGTACGACGGAGCTGTCCAGCATCGGCGCACTCGCGACCAGATGATCCGTCGACCACACCGAGTCCAGCCCGACGCTCTCGGCGTACCTGGCGCTGTCCCGGACATCGCCGAGGATCGGGCGCTCGGGATCCGGCGTCGACGTCGGAAGGATGACTCCGATCTCAAGGCTCATACCTCGGGCCAACCCCGGCCCGGACGGCCCTATTCCTTGGTCAACGAATGGACCGCGGGCTTGAGCAACTCGACAATTTTGTCCGGGTCCGCGTCGGCCAGGTGGTCCAGCTTGAGTAGATGCCGCCCGAGCACCACACCGATCAGTACGGCACTCACTACGTCGGCACGGAGCTCGCCGTCGGCGCCGTGGATCGCCTTGCTGATGTTGCTCCCGCGGACATGTGGATTGCCACGGACCTCGTCGGCGGCGTCGGGATGGGTCAGCATCGAGCGCAGTACGGCGAGCGACGCGACCGGCTCCTCGATCAACGACTGCCGGAGCCGCTCGAGCAGTTGCTCGGCGACCTCCTCGGGCGTGCCGTCGACCAACGGCCGGCTCTCGGTCTCGGCCGCCCGGGCGAACAGCTGTTGCTTGCTGCCGAAGTAGTGCATCACCAGGCCCGGATCGACCTGCGCTGCGGCGGCCACCGCGCGGATCGTCGTCCGGTCGAACCCGGTCTCGGCGAACAGCCTGCGTGCCTCGGTCAGGATCCGCTCCTGCGTCTCGGCGCGGCGGCGGTCGCGGGTGGTCTCGTTCACCGAATTCATTCTACAGGTGTTGAATCTCTGTGGATTTCGTTCTACGGTCGTTGAATGACTCCTGAGGAAGTACTTGAACTGCGCCGCCAGTACCTGATCGATCGCGACTTCGAGTCGTTCGCCGAACTCTTCGCGGAGGACGGCGTCATCGAGATGCCGTTCGCCCTTCAAGGCGTGCCCGACCGTCTGGTCGGCCGCGAGGCGATCCGCGAGTTCTCACTCAAGGCCGGCACCCGTGCCGTCGAGATCACCGACCTCCGCACGGTCCAGCTCCACCGGACCACCGACCCCGAGGTGGTGATCCTCGAACTGGTCACCGAGGCGCGCCACACCACGACCGACACACCGTTCCAGGCCACCTGCATCCAGGTCTTCCGGATCCAGGACGGCAAGATCAAACTCTTCCGCGACTACGTGGGCGCCCACTCCGTTCCTGATCTGAGCTGACGGTTGCGCCGGCCGGGCTTCTCGGGTGGGGTGAAGGAGTGCTGACGATTCGGAACGTGGTGTTCGCGTGCCCGGGGAACACACCGGAGAGCTACGACCGTGGGGCTCGGCCGGTCGCGCGGTTCTACGCGGACCTGCTCGGGATGGAGATCGTGCGCGAGGACTGGATCATCGTCGGGAGCTCGGCGTCCTCCCTGTACCTCGGGTTCGGTGACGGGCCGATCGATTACGAGCCGCCGGGGTGGCCCGATGGTGCGCAGCAGATGCATCTCGACATCGCCGTACCCTCGCTTGATGCTCCGCCTGGGGCTCAGCTGCTGCGGGACAACGGCTCGTGGCAGGTGTACGCCGATCCGATCGGGCATCCGTTCTGTTTGTATCCGGAGCCGGTCGATCGCGCGGAGATCCGGCGTATCGTCATCGACTGCCCTGATCCGCAGGCCCTTGCTGGGTTTTACAGCACGCTGCTTGACCGGCCTTCGCGCTTGCTCGACACGCCGTCCCGGGTGGTTCTCGCTGGGGTGCCTGAGCTGGCGTTCCAGCAGAGTGCGTCGCCGGCTCCACGGTGGCCCGATCCGGCGTACCCGCAGCAGGTGCATCTGGATCTGCTGACTGACGACGTACCGGGTGCGCGGGCTCACGCTCTGGCTGTCGGCGCCGAGGCTCTTTGGAGCGGTGAGTATCACCACGTGTATGCCGACCCGGCCGGTCATCCTTTCTGCATCTAGAGTCGCGTGGATGAGCAGACGACTGGCCGCGTACGCCGTGTGTATCTCGGACGGGCGAGTATTGCTGGCGCGGTATGTCTCGCCGTACGGCGACGGCACCTGGTGGACGCTGCCCGGCGGCGGGGTCGAGCCGGGTGAAGACCCGTTCGACACCGTGGTCCGCGAGGTCGCGGAGGAGACCGGCTGCACGGCCGTCGTCGAGCGCCTGCTCGGGGTCGACTCGCGGATCATCCCGGCCGCCGAGCGCAACCACCCAGGCCCCGAGGACCACCAGAACATCGGCATCTACTACGCAGCCCGCATCACCGCCGGCACCCTCCGCCCAGAACCCAACGGCGAAACCGCCGAATCCGTCTGGACTCCACTGTCAGATGTCCCCACCCTCCACCGCGCCGCTCTGGTAGACACTGGCATCACCCTCGCCCAGACCCGACCCCCGACCGGCCACGTCCCACCCGCCGCCCTCACCGACGTCGTCCGCCCTTGACCGTCCGGCCACAACACCTCCTGTCGATCTGCAGCCGCCTGAGGCATCGAACAGGTATGAGCGACATCGTGATCGAGAAGATCGTCCGCCCGGAGCGGACATTGTCGGGTACCTGGCTGGAAGTGATCGCCTCGAACCTCGACTACCACCGCGCCACGTTCCTGTGGAAATGCGAGGGCCTCACGGATGCCCAACTCCGCCACCGCGCGGTCCCGCCCTCGGACCTGACCCTGCTGTCCCTCATGCGCCACCTACAGGGCGTCGAACGCTACTGGCTACAGCACCGCCTGGCCGGCACCACCCCGCAGTACTTCCCGTACCGAACCAACCCCGACACCGACTGGTTCGACGAGTCAGACCCGACCCCCGCCGCCACCGTGTACGCCGACTACCTCGCCGCCTGCGCCGACTCCAGGTCCGTCTTCCCACCCCGCAACCTCACCCGCCCCATCCCCAACCCCGAATTCGGCACCACCGACCCCCACTTCATCCTCACCCACGTAATAGAGGAATACGCCCGCCACCTAGGCCACGCCGACCTCCTCCGAGAGTCCCTGGACGGCACCACCGGCGAATAACTTGGGCTGGTGATCCGCCTGACCGCCGAATCCGCGACCCTCACCGAGGCCCAGGCCCTGAAGGTCCAGCACCACCTGCTCGAGTTCATCCCCACCACGCACTGCACCATCTACCGCGGCCCGGGCGTCGTCATCGAAGTACCCGACCACGACCCTGACGAGCTCGCCCCAGGCATCCTCCACCGCATCGAGGAGCTCGCAGCCTGCACATTCAGAGTCGAACCAGCGCCGGACGCCACCTCGCCGGCAGCGATGGAATACTCGGCGGCCATGTATGAGCTCCCGGTGGAGAACACCGATGGGTCGGTGCTGCTGAGTTTCGACCGACTCGTTGAAGAGCAGCTCGGCGGGCTGGATCCCTCGGTGCCGTTGACCGCATCCCTTGTCGTGCTCTGGTGTGGGCATGAGTGCCTGATGGTCTTCAACCGGTATCGCCAGGCGTGGGAGCTCCCCGGCGGCATGCTCGACCCGGGCGAGTCACCGCGCGACGCCGCCGTACGCGAACTGGAAGAGGAGAGCGGCCAGCGCGCCGACGAGCTCGAGCTGGTCGGGGTCGCGAAGATCCGGGTCGCGCCTGACGACCGGCTCGAGTACCTCGCGATCTACCGCGGCCGGATCGACTCGCCACAACCCTTCACCGCCAACGACGAGATGTCCGACGCCGTCTGGTGGAGCCCGAGCGAGCCGCTGACCGACCTGTTCCCGATCGACGCCGCGCTTGCAATCCTGTGCCCGTAGAAGGTTCTGCAGGTCCGCTGTCGCTCCGAAGGAGAACCACAGATGCCCGACTCGCGGAAAGTTGTCGCCGGCTACTTCTTGTCGCTTGACGGAGTCGCCGAGGCTCCCGACAAGTTCCTCACGGGCTGGGACGACGAGACGGACGCCAGCGGCCAGCGACTCATCGAAACCCAGGACGTGGTCCTCCTCGGCCACCGCACGTACGACGAATGGGCCGGCTTCTGGCCGACCAGCGACATCGAGCCCTTCGCATCCTTCATCAACGCCACCCCCAAGTACGTCGCAACCTCGACGCCGCTCAACGCCGAATGGTCCAACTCCGAGCCCATCGAAGGCGACCTACTCGACTTCGTCCGCAACCTGAAGTCCGAGCCCGGCGACGACATCGGCATCCACGGCAGCATCTCCCTCACCCGAGCCCTCCTCACCGCCGGCCTGGTCGACGAACTCCGCCTGGTAGTCATGCCAACAATCGTCGGCACCGGCCAACAACTCTTCGCCGGCCTACCTGCCATCCGCCTAGAAACCCTCCACTCCACCCAAACCCCCACCGGCCACCTCCTCACCACCTACCGCGTAATTCACCAGCCCTCGACATGACAACTTTCATCCTCGGCACCAGCCCCACCCACGCCGACGCGGCGCACGAATCCCGCCTGATCCTGCGAACCCTGCAAGGCGACACGGCCCACTACGAGACCGACATACCGCTGCCATCCCCGAACTGGCCGCCAAACGTCACCTCCGCCGCCAACATCCTTCGCGACGTCGCAACTCGAACAGGTCGAATCGAACCCGGCGGCTACGCCCAAACCGGCGTCATCGCCTACGCCGACGACCAGGTCTGGTCGGCCTTCGTCGACTTCGCACCCTGGGCGTACGACGCCACCGTCTGGAACTCCGCCGGCGACGACATCGTGTCCCTGGCCGACGAGGGCCAGTCGATCGTCATCCGCGTCAACCGTCAGCAGTACGACGCGATCACCGGCGCGCTGGGCGCCGGCCGACTCCACAAAGCCAGCTAACGCGGGATTTGTTGCAGCCAGGGGTGCTCGGTATCGGTGCGGCGGATCATTCCGCGAAGCCAGGTCTGCTTGTCTTCGGTGAGTAGCGGCCACACCAGACGAAAGTCCCTCTCGTCCTTGGTACGCCGCTTTCGAGCCTTGAACAGCAAGACGATCTCAGGGTTCAGATAGCGGATTCCATCGTCCGCAACCCAGGTGACTTCGTCGATCCGGCCGGCATGGTCCGGGATGAACTTGTTCGTCCAAAGGCCGTCGCGGTCGGGAGTCAGCGGTAGATCGAGCACCCATGGAGCGTCGCCGTGCTTCCGTACCCACAGCTGACTCGACGGGTGAAAGACATCAGGATGCTTCGGGGTCAGTGGCCGCATCTCCACCCCGGCCAAAGTCCACAGATGCCACCGCTCGCCGACGTAAGCACGCAGCGAAGGCACATCGCACGCCAGGATCGACACATCCACGTCGTCGTGCTGCCGATCGACTCCGGTGAAGGCGTCGATCGCCCACCCGCCGACAATCCACCACGGACGGCCGAACCCCGCCATGAACGCCGCCGCACCAGCCAGATCGAACGGCTCCCAGCGGCCGTAGAGATGCGCCCAGTACTCCCGCTCCTCAGCCTCCGCCGCTGTCCGCATCACCGGCTCGGGAGGGACCGCCGGCGAAACCCGCGGCGCACCTGGCTCGCTCATGCCCGCCACAGTGCTCGCCGCTCGCCGTCGGGGCAACGCATTTCCCGGAGCGGGTTTCTGGTGGCATACCGTCGGATCCGAGGGAAGCCGTTCGTAGTAGAAGCGAGAGGCGGTCGGAGCGGCCGCCAGGACAGAGGAGTCGTGGGATGACGGAGTACTTGATCTCGTTCAATGACGGCGCGATGGACCACATCCCCGCCGAGGACTGGCCCGCGGTCGGCGAGGCCTCGCACGAGGTCGTCCGAGAGGCCGTGACCGCCGGCGTCTGGGTGTACGGCGGCGGCCTCGAACGCCAGCAGGCAACCCTCGTCGACCCCGACGGCCTCGTCACCGACGGCCCGTACCCGGAAACCAAGGAGGTCGTCGGCGGCTTCTCCGTCATCAACGTCCCCACCCGTGAGGAAGCCCTCAAGTGGGCCGCCAAAATCGCCGCAGCCTGCCGCTGCACCCAGGAAGTCCGCGAACTAATGCCCGACGAGGAAACCGACACCTTCATCCGCGAAACAACCAACCGCACCTGACAACGCCCGCTCAACCGGTTGACGGAGCAGACAGGGGATCGGGCCCGGCCCGGTCCCCCGGAGCGCCACGGAGTACCTCGACGGCCGAGTCGCACAGACCAACTCGCCGTACGGTAGATCGTCAGGCATGGGCTCGTTGGGGCACGTGGAGGGCACGAGATTCGAAGCTGCGGGTAGCGACCCGGTCTCCTGGAATGCTGACTGCATGGGCGACGAACTTGGCGTTTGGGAGCCGATGTCGCCGGAGACGGTGGCCGGGCTGTTTGGTCAACTCACGACCCCATGGTGGATCGCCGGTGGATATGCGATCGAACTGCTTGTGGGTCACACCCTTCGATCGCACGGCGACATCGATGTTCTCCTTCTGCGACGTGACCAGCAGAAGGTTCACGAGGTCCTGGATGGTTGGGACATCCAGGCTGCAGATCCCCCCGGTACCCTGCGGCCGTGGCACGTCGGAGAATGGCTACCGGTTGGGATACACGACATCTGGTGTCGGGAACATCCGGAGGGTCCGTGGCGGATCCAAATAATGCTGGACGAAGCCGACGGTGACGAATGGCGGTCTCGCCGCGACGCTCGCATACATCGACCGATCACATCACTGGGCCTATTCACCGACCACGGGATACCGGTCCTCAGGCCAGAGGTGCAGTTGTTCTACAAGTCCAAGCGCAAGATGGACAAGAACGAGATCGACTTCGCAGCCGCTCTCCCATTGCTGGGCTCAGATGCGCGGCGGTGGCTCGATGAGTCCTTGGCTATGACCGCGCCAAACCATCCGTGGCGTACGGCTCTGGTGATCTAGCGCGACTGTGAGCAGTCGTGGAGAACCATGCCCAACTGAGCAACGGCGAACTGTACCTGAAGGCCCCGAAGTCAGCTGCCGGTCGCCGGCGTCCACCCGGTGCACTTCCAGGTCTCCGGCACACCGGGAATCAGTTCACCGGCCGGCGACGGGTGCCAGCCTGCATGAGCTGATGGAGCAGCAGGCTTGCGGGCAGGTCGACATGGACGCGCTCGGGCACGCGGATCCTGAAGGGAGCAAGGGAGAGCGGCGGGGAATCACGCTCTGAGGTGCAGGAAGGTGATGGTGGAGACGAGGGGACTTGAACCCCTAACCCCTGCCTTGCAAAGGCGGTTGTGGAGCTCCCGCTAGTTTGAGCGTCGGATCGCTGAGCGTGGGTCCGGCTGGTTCAACCCCATGAGTGACCGGTCGGGCCCATTGGTGCGCCCTCGTTAGGGCACGCGGGGGGCACGCCGCCTGCTCTGGCTGGTCAATCGAGCGGCGGCCGGTCGAGCAATTCAACGAAGGCGATGCGTTCATCGACAACGTCGAGGATCAGATAGCCGTCCCACCCGGGCCGCCCAGCCTGGGGGGACCAATTGCGGTGTCGGTCCGCCGGGTAGGCCCCCTCGGGCGCCGGTTCTGTGTAGAAGCTCTGACAGAAGTCGTCGCCACAGGGACACGTCGCAAAGATGCGCAGCTCGTCTACTTGACTCGCTAGTCCGATCTCGTTGTCGCGAGCGAGCGCATCTCTGAGTTGACCGGCGAGTATCGGCCACCGATCGATGAGCCTGGGCGGATCAAATTCCATACGGGAGGCTACCGCTGACAGGCTCAACGCCCGGCTGCAGGAGGCTCGCCCGAAGACTGGAGACGATGCGTTAGGGCACGCGGAGGGCACGCCGCCTCTGAACGCGGCGGGGGAGGACGGTGGCGTGAGCCGAGAATTGCGCTCTGAACTGCAGGAAGGTGATGGTGGAGACGAGGGGACTTGAACCCCTAACCCCTGCCTTGCAAAGGCAGTGCTCTGCCAGTTGAGCTACGCCCCCGTGAGGGTGGTCAGCGACCCGGGGTTACCGAGTCGACGGCTTCGGCCCAGAGGTCCTTGTCGGCGCGGGACTGCTGGGTCTTCTTGTAGGCGAAGTATCCACCGATGCCGGCCAGCAGCACCAGCAGGAGCTTCTTCAGCACTGGGACTCCTCGGATCGGGACTTCGAAAATACGTGCGGGTGGGCCTAACTGGACTTGAACCAGTGACCTCTGCCTTATCAGGGCAGCGCTCTAACCGTCTGAGCTATAGGCCCGCGTACTGCGGTGTCGAACCCGGGAGAGATTACCGCACCAAGTGCCCTACTCCCAAACCGGTTCCGGCCGGACCCAGCGAGGGCCCGGCCGGAGAAATCAGTCCTCCGACGCCAGCGTGACTTCGAGGCCGCCGAGCAGCGTAGCGGCGATGTTGTACAGGAAGGATCCGAGCGTCGCGAGCGCCGTGATGATGAGCACGTCGGCGCAGGCCAGCAGCGTCGTGAAGCCCATCACCTTGCCGGTGTTGATGTAGTTCTCGACCCGGAACGGCTCGGCGGTCGGCGTACCCAGCACCTCTTGCACGGTGCTGTTGATGTTGTCGAAAACACCCGCCGCACCGATCGCGGACCAGATGATGAACACCGCGACCCAGGTGACGATCCCGAAGGCGATCGACAGCAGGAACGCCGTCTTCATCACCGACCACGGGTCGATCCGGGACATCCGCAGCCGCGCCTTGCGGGTCTGCGGCCGGCTGGAGGCCTTGGCGTCCTTCTCGGCGAGCCGCGCCTGCCTGGCCTCTTCCCGGTCGTTCTTCTCCGGCTTGGCCGCAGTCACCGCGGCGGCCTTGTCGAGCACCGCCTGACGCGCAGCGCTCACCCGGTCACCGAACGACTCGGTCTTCGCCCCCGGCGCCTCGTACGGCGAGCTCGCCGCGGGGGCCGCCGTACCCGGGGGAGACCAGGGCTCGGGCCGACCCGGAGTGCTGGGCGCCGGCTGCTGCGGACGCGCCGGCGCACCGGGGCCGGAAGTGGCCGGCCGCGGCTGCGGACGGTACTCCGAGGAGGACGGGCGCTGGCCGTTCTGAGGCCTCGGCTGCCCGCCTGGCGCTCCATTGGAACGACCGTTGGAGGCCGGGTTGGCCGGGGCGGCAGACGGCTTCCCACCCGGCGCGGTGCGCTGGGACTTGGAGCTGTCGGCCGCACCTTCAGGCCATGTCGGCCTCGCGCGGTTGGTCATCAGTCACCCTCCTGGCCGGCTTCGTCGCCTTCGACGTTAGCCGCGCCGTCCACGTCCGTCGAACGTTCGTCATCATTCTGGACGCTCTCAGAGGTGGATTCGGTTGTCGATCCGTCCACATTCTGGGCACCAACTGCCTCTGTACCCTCTTCGGACTCCTCCGAAGCCACGGCCAGATCGGTGTTCCGGGCGATGGCGACGACCGCGTCGGACTCGCCGACCCCGGCGAACCGGACACCCATCGTGTCGCGGCCCTTGACCGGCACGCTGTCGACCCGGCTGCGGACGACCTGTCCGCTGGCCTTGATCGCCAGCACCTGGTCCTCCTCGACGACGATGATCGCGCCGACCAGCGAACCGCGCTCGTCGTTCAGCTTCACCGCCTTGATCCCGAGCCCGCCGCGACCCTGCTGCCGGTACTCCGACACCCGCGACCGCTTGGCGTACCCGGCATCGGTCACCGTGAAGACGAACTGCGAGTCCTCCTCGGACCCGGCCCGGATCACCGACATCGACAGCAACTCGTCACCGGAGCGGAACTTCATGCCGGTGACACCGGAGGTGGCCCGGCCCATCGGCCGCAGCTGCTCGTCGTTCGCGGTGAAGCGGATCGACTGCCCCTTGCGGGACACCAGCAGCAGGTCGTCCTCGGCGGTCGCCAGGTCGGCGCCGATCAGCTCGTCGTCCTCCTCGCGGAAGTTGACCGCGATGATGCCGCTCTGCCGCGCCGAGTCGTAGTCGCGCAGCGCGGTCTTCTTCACGAGACCGCGCTTGGTCGCGAGCACGAGGTACTCCGACTGGTCGTAGTCCCGCAGCGTCAGCACCTGCGCGATCTCCTCGTCCGGCTGGAACGAGAGCAGGCCGGCGACGTGCGAGCCCTTCGCGTCCCGGGCGGACTCGGGCAGCTGCCACACCTTGGCGCGGTAGACCCGGCCCTTGGTGGTGAAGAACAGCATCCAGTGGTGGTTCGTGGTGGCGAAGAAGTGGCTGATCTCGTCCTCGGCCCGCAACTGAGCGCCTCGGACACCCTTGCCGCCGCGGTTCTGCGTCCGGTACAGGTCGGTCTTGGTGCGCTTCGCGTAGCCGCCGCGGGTGATCGTGACGACCACGTCCTCGTCCGGCACCAGGTCCTGCACGGACAGGTCGCCGTCGGCCGCGATGATCTCGGTACGCCGCTCGTCGCCGTACCGCTCGACGATCTCGCCGAGCTCGTCCTTGACGATCGTGCGCTGCCGCTCCGGGCTGGCGAGGATGTCCTCGAGGTCGGCGATGATCGCCTCGAGCTCCTGCAACCGCTCGATGATCTTCTGCCGCTCCAGGGCGGCCAGCCGGCGCAGCTGCATGTCCAGGATCGCCTGCGCCTGGATCTCGTCGATGTCGAGCAGCTGCATCAACCCGGTCCGCGCCTCGTCGACGTCGGGGCTGCGCCGGATCAGCGCGATGACCTCGTCGAGCGCGTCCAGCGCCTTCACGTACCCGCGGTAGATGTGCGCGTTCTTCTCAGCCTCGCGCAGACGGAAGCGGGTCCGCCGCTGGATGACCTCGATCTGGTGGTCGATCCAGTGCTTGATGAACAGGTCGACGCTCAGCGTCCGCGGTACGCCGTCCACGAGCGCGAGCATGTTGCAGCCGAAGGTGTCCTGCAGCGGCGTGTGCTTGTAGAGGTTGTTCAGTACGACGCGGGGCTGGGCGTCACGCTTCAGTACGACGACCAGCCGCTGCCCGGTCCGCGACGAGCTGTCGTCGCGGATGTCGGCGATGCCGTTGATCTTGCCGGTGTTGACCAGCTCGGCGATCTTCAGCGCCAGGTTGTCCGGGTTGACCATGTACGGCAGCTCGGTGACGACCAGGCTGGTACGGCCCTTCGCGTCCTCCTCGATGTCCACGACCGCGCGCATCGTGACCGAACCGCGGCCGGTGCGGTACGCGTCGTCGATGCCCTTGTAGCCGACGATCAGCGCGCCGTTCGGGAAGTCCGGGCCCTTGATGTTCTGCAGGCAGGCCTCGAGCAGCTCCTCGCGGGTCGCGTCCGGGTGCTCCAGCGCCCAGTCGACCGCGGCCGCGACCTCACGCAGGTTGTGCGGCGGGATGTTGGTCGCCATCCCGACCGCGATCCCGGACGAGCCGTTGACCAGCAGGTTCGGGAAGCGGGCCGGCAGGATCACCGGCTCCTGCGACTTGCCGTCGTAGTTCGGGCGGAAGTCGACCGTGTCCTGGTCGATGTCGCGGACCATCTCCATCGCCAGCGGCGCCATCCGGCACTCGGTGTACCGCATCGCGGCCGCCGGGTCGTTGCCCGGGGAACCGAAGTTGCCCTGGCCCTGGATCAGCGGCGCACGCATGACCCACGGCTGCGCGAGCCGGACCAGGGTGTCGTAGATCGCCGAGTCGCCGTGCGGGTGGTACTGACCCATGACGTCACCGACGACGCGCGAGCACTTGTTGAACCCGCGGTCCGGCCGGTAACCGCCGTCGTACATCGCGTAGAGGATGCGGCGGTGCACCGGCTTGAGGCCGTCGCGGACCTCGGGCAGCGCGCGGCCGACGATGACCGCCATCGCGTAGTCGAGGTACGACTGCTGCATCTCGGTCTGCAGGTCGAGCGGCTCGACCCGGTCGTGGCCGGGCGAGGTGGGGGTCTCGGTCATGAATAAGTCCCGTTCAGATCAGTACGTCGGAGGGCAGCAAGATCAGATGTCGAGGAAGCGGACGTCCTTGGCGTTGCGCTGGATGAAGCTGCGCCGCGCCTCGATGTCGTCGCCCATCAGCGTCTGGAACGTCTCGTCGGCGCGGATCGCGTCGTCGAGGGTGATCTGCAGCAACACCCGGTTGGCCGGGTCCATCGTCGTGTCCCACAGCTCGTTCGCGTTCATCTCGCCCAGACCCTTGTAGCGCTGGATCGGGTTCTCCTTCGGCAGCTTCTTGCCGGCCTCGGCGCCGGCCTCGAGCAGGCCGTCCCGCTCGCGGTCGGTGTAGGCCAGCTCGTGCGGCTGGTTGCTCCAGCGGATCTTGTACAGCGGCGGCTGCGCGGCGTACACGTGCCCGCGCTCGATCAGCGGCCGCATGAACCGGAACAGCAGCGTCAGCAGCAGGGTCCGGATGTGCTGGCCGTCGACGTCGGCGTCGGCCATGATCACGATCTTGTGGTACCGGAGCTTGTCCTCGTCGAAGTCCTCGTGGATGCCGGTGCCCAGCGCGGAGATGATCGCCTGGACCTCGTTGTTCTGCAGGACCTTGTCGATCCGGGCCTTCTCGACGTTCAGGATCTTGCCGCGGATCGGCAGGATGGCCTGGAACTTCGGGTCCCGGCCGCCCTTCGCGGAGCCGCCCGCCGAGTCACCCTCGACGATGTAGACCTCGCACTCCTCCGGGTTGGTCGACTGACAGTCGGCCAGCTTGCCCGGTAGACCGCCGCCACCGAGCAGACCCTTGCGGTTGCGGGCCAGGTCGCGGGCCTTGCGGGCCGCGATCCGGGCGCTCGCCGCGGCGGACGCCTTGCGGATGATCTCGCGGCCCTCGGCCGGGTTCTGCTCGAACCAGGCGCCGAGCTTGTCGTTGACGACCCGCTGGACGAAACCCTTGACCTCGGTGTTGCCGAGCTTGGTCTTGGTCTGGCCCTCGAACTGCGGCTCGGCGAGCTTGACCGAGATGATCGCGGTCAGGCCTTCACGGATGTCGTCACCGGTGAGCCTGTCCTCTTTCTTCTTGATCATGCCCTGGTCCTCGCCGAAGCCGTTGACCAGCGAGGTGAGCGCGGCCCGGAAGCCCTCTTCGTGGGTGCCGCCCTCGTGGGTGTTGATCGCGTTCGCGAACGTGTGCACGGACTCCTGGAACGAGCCGCTCCACTGCAGCGCGACCTCGAGGCTCATCGTGTCGTCGGCGGTGGCCGCCTCGAACGAGATCACGTCGCGGTGCACGGTCTCGCGGATGCCGGTCAGGTACTTCACGTAGTCGACCAGGCCGTCGGCGTACCGGAACGACTGCTCGAGGGGCTGACCGTTCTCGTCGAGGTGGTCCGGGCGCTCGTCGCGGATGACCAGCTCGAGGCCCTTGTTCAGGAAGGCGTACTCGCGGAAGCGGGTGGCCAGCGTCTCGTAGGAGTACGTCGTGGTCTCGAAGACGTCGGGGCTGGCCCAGAAGGTGATCGTCGTACCGTCGCGGTCGGACGTGCCGATCTCGGCCAGGTCGGCGTCCGGGTTGCCCATCGTGAACGTCTGCATGTAGAGCTTGCCGTTCTTGTGCACGTCGACCCGGAGCTTGGTGGACAGTGCGTTCACCACCGAGACGCCGACGCCGTGCAGACCGCCGGACACCTTGTACCCGCCGCCGCCGAACTTGCCGCCGGCGTGCAGCACGGTCAGGACGACCGTGACGGCCGGCTTGCCCTCGGACTCGACGATGTCGACCGGGATACCGCGGCCGAAGTCCTCGACCCGGACGCCGCCGTCGGCCATCAGCGTGACGACGATACGGTCGCCGTACCCGGCCATCGCCTCGTCGACCGCGTTGTCGACCACCTCGGTGACGAGATGGTGCAGGCCGCGTTCGCCGGTGGACCCGATGTACATACCCGGGCGCTTGCGGACCGCGTCCAGTCCTTCCAGGACCTGGATCGCGCTCGCGTCGTATTCACGCTCGACGATCGACGAGGGAATCTCGTCCAGGTCGGCTACGGGGATGCCGATGGGGTCGGCGGACTGGTTGGCGTCGATCTCGATCGGCTCGTCGGTCACCGGTGGTTGTCCTCCTCGGACCCCGCGTTCGCGAGGCATCGCGGCACAGTAGAGCCGCCCTCTACGGTGGTAGTAGAGGCGCGGCTCGCCCTACGTCGTCCATTCTACCTGTCGACCGAAGCAGAACCTGCCACCAGCCGCCCGAAACTCGCATCAGGGCGTCTTTTCTCCCTCATCTCCATGTCCCCTCTCGCGGGTGGGGGTCAGAAAAGCGCTCACGGCCGCTCAGTGGCCTTCGGGCGTTTCGTGACTGACCGTTCCGGCACCGACCGGTCCAGACCGCTCGACCGGCTCCGGACAGGGGTCCGGCGTCCCGCGGGCAAGCGGTGCCCGGCGCGCACCCACGGCCCCTTAGGATCGCTGCCGTGGAAAGTCTCGACGAGGTCATCGATGCGATGATCGCCGACCGGGTGATTCACCGGCACCGGCGAATCTGGCTGCTGGTGATCGCCCTCGTCGTGGTCGCCGTCCTGGTCGTCCTCGCCACCGGCGGCTGGAAAGAGAAGAAAGGCCGCACGGTCCCCACCCTCACCGCCCCGACGACGGTCACAGCGGGCAGGTACGAGTTCAGCTTCACGAAGGCCGAGATCGTCCGGACACCGAAGACGGAGTACGACGAGGCCGAGTCGAAGGTGAAGCTCTACTTCGACGCCAAGAACATCGACACCGAAGAGCATGAGAGCGACATCCCGGGCAGCAAGCTTCTGGTTCTGGTTCCGGGCGGCGGAGCGGACACGATCGAGAGTGACGGCATCACCTGTCGCGGCGAGATCAGCTGGGTGCTCGTCTACGGCCTTCCGCCGGAGAGCTGCTCCACAACCTTCAAGGTCGACCCCGACTTCGCTGCCAAGACCATAGAAATCGGTGTTCTCGGCGAGTCGTACGAAGCCGTCAGCGGCGTGTTCGGCGCCAACGACAACGAGTTCTGGCAGGCCGAGGCACCGGTCGCGGTCGTGCGGCTGGACCCGGCAGTGGTCGTTGACGACGGGGGCAGTAAGTGAAGCTCTACCGCCCCGCGACCATCCTCGTCGGCGTGCTCTTCGTGCTGCTCGGCGGTGTGACTCGGCTAGCAGCGCCCGACCAGGTGTACGACGAGCAGAACATCAAGGTGGTCCATGGCACGATCGGTCAGGCTCTGGACTACACCGGCAGCGGATCGACGATGAAGATCACCCGGATCAAGTTCGCCCGCGCGGTGATCGACAGCAGCGACACGGACAAGAAGCCGCTGGAAACCAACGGCATCTACGTCGCGATCGAGTGGGACGCCGTCCGTGGCGCGAAGAAGCCGGACAACATCAACGCCACCCTGACGGCCGACGGCGGCAGCGTATACAAGCCGGTCGAAGGACTGTCCAACAGCGGAATCGACTTCCCGGACGCAGGCTTCGCCAAGACCGGCACCGTCGTGTTCGAGCTCAACCCGGCGGACATCACCAACCTCACCCTGAGGCTGAAGCCGACCATGATCTTCAATTACTACAACTCCGACATCGAGGTCGATCTCGGAATCCCGACCGATGCCATCGCCCAGCAGATGATCGACGCCGCGGCCCCGCAGTACATCGTCGACAACTCGGTCACCCGGGTGGCGTCGTGAAGCTCGCGGGCCGGGCATCCCGGCTGACCGTTCAGGTCTCGCTGCTGGTGGCGCTGCTGGCCGGCGCAACGATCATCCTGCTGCGGCCCTATCTGACCGACACGGAGCGAATCTACGAAGAGGGCCGGATCGACCAGGTCATCGGCCAGGGACCGGTGACGATCGCGCACGTCGAGTGGAAGCTCGACTCGCTGAAGGTCTACACCACGATCCTCGACAAGGACGGCGAAGCGATCGACCTCGCCGGGCCGGCCGGATCCACGATCGTCGTGGCCACGCTGACAGTGACTCCGCGCGAAGGGCTGTTCCTCAAGGACAAGGGCTTCACCTGCGACGCGACGCTGCGGGACAATCACGGCAACACGTGGGACACCGAGCAGCCGTTCGACTACCCGTTGGCGACGTACTGCGGCGACGACGACCACCCGTTCACCATGGACAAGCCGCAACAGATCGCAAAGGTCTACGTGGTGCCGAAGTCCGCCGTACCCAATCTGACCGGCGTGACCGTCGAGGACTTCATCGATCACCGTCGGGTGCTGATCACGCCCTGAGGCCGGTCAGACGGTGACGGGGGCCGGCTGCTCGGTTTCCTTCTCCTCGGGCTTCGCGGCAGCGGCTGTCTCGTTGCGCCGCTGGATGCCGACGGAGATGCACAGGTCGAACGCTGCCGCCAGGAGCGCGATGCGCAGCGGCTCGAAGATGAGCCGCTCGATCATGCTCGAGATCTCCTGGTTCATCAGGCCCCAGTAGCCGCCGTGGATGCCGATCAGTCGCTGGACCAGGACGAACGCCCAGTCGTCGGCGAGCACCCACAGCGTGTAGACCATGCAGACCACGCCGAGGAACACCGGGCCGACCCGGACCAGCAGCCGGAATGCGTTGATCGCCGGGTAGAACTTCTCACGCAGACCGCCGAGCACCAGATCCGGCGCCTTGTACGTCAGCTCGACGAACCGGCCCCGCTGCGGTCCTTCCTGCTCCGACTGGCCGCCGAGTCGTCGCTCGAGCCGTGTGCCGCGAAAGACACCGCCGCTGGAGAGCACCCGGTGGCCGAAGACGACCGTGGTGATAGCCAGCCAGGTCAGCGGCTCACCGACACCGAGCTTGAACAGCGGCCAGAGGGTGTCCCAGAAGAAGACCCAGAGGAACTCGATGCCGGCCGGCAGCGGGATGTGGATGCCGGCGAAGAAGTTCTTGAGGCCGTCCCACCAGTCCACCGACCAGTACCAGAAGGTCCGCTTCTGGAACCAGAGCTTGCCCTCGGCAATCGCGAACGGCGTGATGACGCAGGTCAGGAGCACGAAGAAGGCTTCGGCCCAGACCTGGGCGAACTTCACCGGCCGGTTCGGCCAGCGGTCGTCGACTGCCTGCAGCACGCGTCGCAGCACCAGCAGGATGACCAGCGCGGGGAGGTAGCTATGCCAGCTGTGGATACCCAGTTTGAAGAACTGCGAGCCGGCTTGCGTCCCGTTCTGCACCAGGTTCGTCGCCGAGAGCTGGTTGATCTGGTCGTCGAAGAAGCCCCACGCCGACCAGACCGCGACCAACGGCAGCAGCGTGATGGCGAGCAGCTCGAGCAGCCCGCGCTGCGTCGGGTCCGACGTCTCCTCGGCCTCGCTGCTCGCGGCATCCCGCCAGCGGTACAGCGACATCGCACAGGTCCGGATCATGCCGACAGAAGCGGTGATCTGCAGCAGCACCCCGACCGCGAAGAGACCGGTCCCCAGGCTCGAGTGCTGGTGCTTCCCCAGCCACATTGCGCCCTGCATGCACACGCTGAACCCGACGAAGCCTGCCGCCCACCAGGTGGTCATGGGCAACAAGTTCTTCCACCAGAGCCGGAAGGTGTCTCCGATCAGGTGGACCATCTCGCGAAAGCCGTCAACGAGCGTGCGCATCGCGCCCGATCCTAGGGGCTGCCCTGGTTCATCGCGACCTCGGCGTGGACGGAGGGCCATGTTGTTGGGCCAGAGGTGATGCCGGCGGGGAGCCGGCATCACCCGATCGGTCACCCCTGCGGCAGTACTTCACCGCCCTCGGGCAACGGTTCGAAATCCTTGCATGCCGTACATACGACATACGGGTTGTAGCGCCAACCTGTGCGATACCGCCAGGCGAGCGCGCTCGACTTGCCGAAGCCGTCGTAGTCATATTTCAGGTTCACCGCGTACAGACTCGCCTGTGTCGACCTGTAGACAATGAAGCGATCAAGGAAGTCCTTACACGCTGCACCTGGACCGACGGTCATGATCTCCGGCGCATCAAAGTAAGTGAGCACCTTGGTGTCGATGTCTTGGATCGCGTACGTGAACTGCGCCCGAGCGCTCAGCGAGTCAGCCTTCTGATCGCAGATTCTCTCGGACAGTTGGTTGAGCAAGGATCGATTCTGCCAGTAGCCCGCTCCACTGAGCCGGAGGGTGCTCGTGATCGTCCCGTAGAAGCTCGCTGGATGATCGAGGCTGGCTTGAGCGCTGGAAGTCGCAGACAGCATTGTTCCCAGAAGGCCGGTGATTCCCGCTGCCAAGGCCCAACCCCGGATTCTTCCTAGTCTCGTGGTCATTCCTCCCCTTTCCTGATGGATTGCCGACTAAGCCCCGCGAGCGTAGTTCGACGTTCAGTGATCCGCCAGGTACAACCCGTACAAGTGACCCCTACAAGCGACCTGGTCAGCCGTAGGTGTCGCGGGGGCCGCGGCCCCCTCGGATGGTTCGGGGGCCTTTGCGCCAGGAGGGGGTGTGGGGGCCTTGGACGTTGACGCGGGTGACGGTGCCTTCGCCTAGTTCGGTGTTGAGGCGGCGGACGAGGTCGGGGGCGAGGAGTTTGAGTTGGGTGGCCCAGGCGGTGGACGACGTACGGACGGTGAGGACGGTGTCCTCGTACGACTCGGGCTTGCAGTGTTCGGCCATCTCGGGGCCGACGATCGACGGCCAGCGGGCCATCACGCCGTGGACGGCGACGTCGACCTCCCAGCCCTGGTCGCGCATCAGGCGGCCGAGCGTGTTGGTCAGCTTCTGCGGGTCGCGGTCGTCGGGCCGGGCGCTGCTGATCTGGGCGCCGTCGATCCGCGGCCGGCGGCGGCGCTTGACCGGCATGATGCCGCCCTTGGCCGCCTGTTGCTTGAGCCGTCCGGCCAGCGACTTCGCCAGGTCGAGGCCCTGCTTGTCGTGTTCTTCCTCGCTCTCGAGGCCGCTCTCAGGGCCGCTCTCAGAGGAATCCGGGGGTTCAGCCACGCCGAACGACCCCCTCACCGACCTCGAACCGTGCACCGCTGAGCTCAGCGGGAACGTCAGCGCCGACAGCAGCGGTCACCAGCACCTGCTCGGCCGGCGCGACCAGCTCCGCCAGCCGGTCCCGCCGCTGAGTGTCGAGCTCGGCGAAAACATCGTCGAGGATCAGCACCGGTTCACCCCCGTCCGCACGGAGCAGTTCGTACGACGCCAGCCGCAGCGCGAGCGCGAACGACCAAGACTCACCGTGACTCGCGTACCCCTTCGCCGGCAAGTCCCCGAGCCCGAGTACGACGTCGTCGCGATGCGGACCCACCAACGAGACCCCGCGCTCGAGCTCGTCCCGCCGCTTCTCATGAACAGCCGCGAGCAGTACGTCGGCCAACTGCTCGCGCGACGTCACCCCCGGCTCGAGCAGCACCGACGACTTGTACTCCAGCCGCGCATCACCCTTGCCCCGGGCAACAGCGTCGTACGCGCTGGACACCAACGGGCGCAGGGATTCCAGTAGCTCCAACCGCGTCGCGAGCAGCTCGGATCCGACGCGCGCCAGGTTCGAGTCCCACACCTCGAGCGTCCGCAGCTGTCCTTCGGCGGCGCTTGTCCGGTTCTGTCGGCGGGCCTGCGACGCGCTCCGCAGCAGTGAGTTCCGTTGCTTCAGCACGCGGTCATAGTCCTGCCGTACGCCGGCCATCCGGGGCGACCGCAGCGTCAGCAACTCGTCCAGGAACCGGCGACGCTCCGACGGATCGCCCTTCACCAGGGCCAGATCCTCCGGCGCGAACAGCACCGTCCGCAGCAGCCCGAGCACTTCTCGCGGTCGCGGGACCGGCGATCGGTTGATCCGGGCCCGATTTGCCTTCCCAGGATTGATTTCAAGCTCGACGACCACATCGCGGTCGTACTGGCTGCGGATCTCGGTCCGCACGATCGCGCGGGTGGCGCCGGCCCGTACCAGCGGTGCGTCGTTCGCCACCCGATGCGAACCGAGGGTCGCGGTGTAGTGGATCGCCTCGACCAGGTTGGTCTTGCCGTGGCCGTTCGGCCCGACGAAGGCCGTCACGCCCGGGGTGAGCTCGACCTCCGCCTGCTGGTAGGACCGGAAGTCGAGCAGACCCAGGGCGGTGACGTACACCTCAGTGCTTGACCGGGGGCGTCGCGTACGACGGGTCCGCGGCCTCGGCGCCCTTCACCGCGTGACCGCCGAACTGGTTGCGCATCGCGGCGATCGCCTTCATCGCCGGCGAGTCGTCCTGCCGCGACGAGAACCGGGCGAACAGCGCGGCCGCGATGGCCGGCACCGGTACGGCGAGATCGATCGCGGCCTCGACGGTCCACCGGCCCTCGCCGGAGTCGTCGGCGTACCCGCGGATCTTCTCCAGGTGGTTGTCGTCCTCGAGCGCGTTCACCAGCAGGTCGAGCAGCCACGAGCGGATCACGGTGCCCTCGCGCCAGGACTGGAACGCCTCCGGCACGTTCTCCACGATGTCGGACGCCTCGAGCAGCTCGTACCCCTCGGCGTACGCCTGCATGATGCCGTACTCGATGCCGTTGTGGACCATCTTCGAGAAGTGGCCCGCGCCGACCTTGCCGGCGTGGACGAAACCGAACTCGCCCTCGGGCTTCAGCGCCTCGAAGATCGGCATCACGATGTCGACGGTGTCCTTGTCGCCGCCGCACATCAGGGCGTAGCCGTTCTCCAGGCCCCAGACGCCGCCGGACACACCGCAGTCGACGAACCGGATGTCCTTCTCGGCGAGCTGGGCGGCGCGACGGGTGTCGTCGGTCCAGCGGCTGTTGCCGCCGTCGATGACGATGTCGCCGGGGGAGAGCAGCTCGGCCAGCTCGGTGACGACCGGATCGATGGCCTGGACCGGCACCATCACCCAGACGACCTTCGGCTGGCCGTCGGCGGTGAGCTTGCCGACCATCTCTGCCAAGTCCTTGGCATCGGAGATGTTGGGGTTGTGGTCGAACCCGACCACAGTGTGGCCGGCGTTGCGAATCCGCTGGCGCATGTTGCCGCCCATCTTGCCGAGACCGACAAGGCCGAGCTCCATCTGAATCCCCTTGTTCTATTGGCTTTCAGCTGTTCAGGCGGACCGGCATCAGCACGTACCTGAACTCGCTGATCGGTTCGCCGTCGAAGTCCCTGACACCGGTCAGTTCGGCCGGCTTCGTCGCCTGCGTGAAGGCCAGGTGCGCCACCGGGGTGCCGATCGCGCCCAGACCGTCGAGCAGGTACGTCGGATTGAAGCCTACGGTCACCGGTTCGCCGACGACCCGCGCCTCGAGCGACTCCGAGGCCTGGGCCTCGTCACCGCTGCCGGCGTCGAGCGTCACGCTGTCCTCCTCGAAGGTCAGCCGGACGGGGGCGTTGCGCTCGGCGACCAGCGCGACCCGCTTGACCGCCTCGACCAGGGTCGCGGTGTCGATCCGCACCCGGGTCGCGATCGCTGCGTCGGTCGGGATGATGCCGCGGACCTTCGGGAACTCGCCGTCCAGCAGCCGGGTGGTGGCGCGCCGGTTGCCGCCGGACACCTCACCCTCGAAGCCGACGATGCCATCACCGGTGCCAGGAGCGGCCAGCGACACGATCACGTCGGAGCCGGTCATCGCCTTCGCGGTCTCGGACAGCACCCGGGCCGGCACCAGCGCGGCCGCGGACGCGTCGGGGGACTGCGGGTTCCACTCGAGTTCACGGATCGCGAGCCGGTAGCGGTCAGTGGCGAGCAGCGAGATCGTGGAGCCCTCGATCTCGACCCGGACACCGGTCAGCACCGGCAGCGTGTCCTCACGCCCGGCCGCGGTGACCACCTGGGAGACGGCCTGGGCGAAAACGTCGGCCTTGACCGTCCCGCTGGCGGCCGGAAGCTCGGGCAGAGCCGGATATTCCTCTGTAGGAAGCGTCTGGAGCGTGAACCGCGAACTGCCACAGGTGACCTGTGCTTTCGCGCCGTCCACAGCGACGTCCACGGGCTGGTTCGGAAGACTCTTGGAGATGTCGGCGACAAGCCGGCCGGAGATCAGGCACTTGCCGGAGTCGGCCACCTGCGCGGGCACAGTGACACGGACCGAGGTCTCGTAGTCGAAGCCGGACAGAGTGATCTGCCCGTCCTCGGCCTCGACCAGAAGGCCGGCAAGGATCGGAACGCTCGGACGACTGGGCAAACTGCGCGCGGCCCAGGCCACCGACTCGGCCAGTACGTCGCGCTCGACGCGAAACTTCACCGCTGGGTGCCTCCTGATTCGGCTGTGTGCCAGGCAGATCCTGCCACGGACAAAGGTGCTGTGCGCCCATCGGGCCTGACGTGGCGCTTCGGGCGGGTCGCGTCGGCGTCGTACTGAAGGTCGTACTGCGGGTCGTTACGGGAACAGCCTGACAGGTCGGTCCGATCGACGCGAGATCGGGGTTTTCCCCAGATCGGGCCGCCCGTTCGTTTTGTGGACTGGGACCTCTCTACAGATTCCATAGTGTTCTTCGCACCGGTGGATACTGTGGAAAAGCGCCGAGTTCGCAGGTCAGACCGCATTTCTGGTTGGGGACGGCGTGTGGATGACGCCCGGTCGTGTTGGGGACGCCTGCGGATGACGGATTCTGTCCCCACAGGGCGTCCACACGATTCACCGCTGTGTCCACGGCAATACCCACAGTTTTCCACAGCTGTGTCCCCAGCCTGTGCGGTTCTTCTACTGCTGCTTCGCCTGGTGTTTGATCCGGTTCGTCAGCTCGGTGACCTGGTTGAAAACGCTGCGCCGCTCGGACATCAGCTGCCTGATCTTGCGTTCCGCGTGCATGACCGTGGTGTGGTCGCGGCCGCCGAACTGCTGACCGATCTTCGGTAGTGAGAGATCGGTGAGCTCGCGGCACAGATACATGGCGATCTGCCGTGCGGTCACCAGCACGCGGCTCCGGCTCGATCCGCACAGGTCGTCGATCGACAGACCGAAGTACGACGCGGTCTGGCCCATGATCATGCTGGCGGTGACCTCGGGCTTGCTGCCTTCGGGAATCAGGTCCTTCAGCACGATCTCGGCCAGGCTCAGGTCGACCGGCTGCCGGTTCAGGCTGGCGAACGCGGTGACGCGGATCAGTGCGCCCTCGAGCTCACGGATGTTCGTCTGCACCTTCGACGCGATGAACTCCAGCACCTCGGGCGGAGCCGTCAGCCGCTCGGTCGCCGCCTTCTTCCGCAGGATCGCGATCCGGGTCTCGAGGTCGGGCGGCTGGATGTCGGTGATCAGGCCCCACTCGAACCGGTTCCGCAGCCGGTCCTCCAACGCCTCCAGGCGTTTCGGCGCACGGTCGGAGCTGATCACGATCTGCTTGTTCGCGTTGTGGAGCGTGTTGAAGGTGTGGAAGAACTCTTCCTGGGTCTGGATCTTGCCTTCCAGGAACTGGATGTCGTCGATCAGCAGTACGTCGACGTCGCGGTAGCGGCGCTGGAACTGGGACGCCTTGTCGTCGCGGATCGCGTTGATGAAGTCGTTGGTGAACTCTTCGCTGGAGACGTACCGGACGCGGGCCCCGGTATAGAGGCTGCGGACGTAGTGCCCGATCGCGTGCAGCAGGTGGGTCTTGCCCAGACCGGAGTCGCCGTAGATCAGCTGCGGGTTGTACGCCTTGCCCGGTGCCTCGGCGACGGCGACCGCGGCCGCGTGGGCGAACCGGTTCGAGCTGCCGATGACGAAGGTCTCGAAGGTGTACTTCGGGTTCAGCCGGGCTTCGCCTTGTGCCTCGGTGGCCGACTGGGTCGGCGAACCGTTCGGCGGCGGAGCGACCGATCCCATCGGCTGGCCGAACTGCTGCTGCGGCGCCGGCTGCTGGTAGTGCTGCGGCGCTGCATCCGGACGGGGCTGGTTGTACTGCGGTCCGTTGGCCGGATCGGTCAGCGCTGACTGGATGGTCGGCTGGTAGGCGCCTTCGGTGTGCAGCGGCTCGCGCACTGCGGGTGGCTGCGGGTGTTGCTGCTGTGGTGCCTGCTGTGTGTACTGCGGAGGCTGCGGCGGAGCGGCCTGTTGCGCGGCCTGCTGCTCACGGAGCTCGGGGTCGAGGGACGGGTCGACGGTAACGGCGATCCGGATATCCCGGCCGAAGCTCTCGGTCAGGATCCGCTCCAGGTCCGGACGGAGTCGGGTCTCGAGCTGGCCGCGGGTGAAGTCGTCCGGCACTGCCACGATCGCGGTGCTCTCGTGCAGCGTCACCGGACGTGAATTGGTCAGCCAGGCGCGCTGGTTCGGCGGGAGACCTGCGAGTACGCGGGTCCAGGCATCACCAAGATCCGTCACCGGTGCTGCCACCTCCTGCTGCGGCGCAGGCTGCTGGACCGGCTGCTGCGGTGCGTGCTGGACAGGCTGCTGGACCGGCTGCTGCACTGGCGGCTGCACTGGCTGCTGGATCGGCTGCGGTGCGTGCTGCTGGGGGATCTGCTGTTGCGGCAGCTGCTGCTGGGGCGCCGGCTGCTGGGGCGCCGGCTGCTGGTGGGGCTGCTGCTGGGGCGCGTGCTGGATCGGGAGGTTCGGGGCCGGGGTCTGGGGCTCGGACGGGTGCTCGGTGTTCTGCTGAGTGGGCCGGTGGTCCGATGACCACTGATCGGTGGTTGCGTTGTCCGCACGTCCATCACCCTCGTTCGCTGCCGGGCCGGCTGGGTCTCCACCGCCTGTACCCCATTCGGGAGCGCTGCCCCAGGTGTTGTTCGCACCGGAGTAGCGGACATTGCCGATGGTCGGCGCCGCACCGAAGTACGCCGTACCGACCGGCGGCTGTAGCGCCGGTGGCTGTAATGGGCCGGCCGCCAGATCGGTCGCCGCGCGCTCGAGCTCGGAGCGGTAACCGTACGGACCCGGCGGTGGCGCGGGCCGGTAACCGGGTGCCGGCTGCTCCGGCATCGGGATCGGGAGGGACGGGCTGAGGTAGTCACCGGGATCCATCCGCGGCGTCGGAGCCGGAGCCGGTGCGGGGCTGGTCTCGGCCGGAGGCATGGATGCGCTCTCCGCCCGGGGCTGCGGCTCGGGTGCGGGCGGGACCTCGGTCCGGAAGTTGGCCTCCGGCTCGGGGCGGAGGCCTGCGTCGGGTTCGGGGCGGAGGTCCTGGCGGCCGTCACCGGAGTACTCCGGCTGGTACTCGGCTGTTGTGTATTCCACCGGTGTGACTTCCGCACTGGCGGAATGGTCCTCGACCACGCGTTGCTCCCCGATTCATCGCTGCGGTGGCCGGCGCGTTCCGGGCGGACCCGGGTGCGCGACCATTCGACCCGACCGCCGCACTGTCCACACGGTTGTCCACAGTTGTGAACGACTGCAGGAGCAGGTTGGTTACCCATTGCGGGGTGTGGGACCTCTGGTGTGAGGGAGTGACGCTAACAAGTCGGAGTAGGCAGCTTCAAGCCGTCATCCACAGGCTATGAACAGGAAATTGGGGGCAACTTGCGGCGTGTCGGGTAGACGTCGGAGCGTAGTCATGGTTGGCGATCGCTCTCTGTGGCTGTCCGGACCGGAGGGTGACGAGGCTCGGTGTTGCCGTCGCCCACTATCCTGTCCACAAGCCTGTGGAAAAGTCTGGGGATACCTGGTTTGACCTGTCCACAGGCGGCCACGTACCGTGGATCAGTCGGTGTTGAGCCGGCCGTTTCGTGCTGCGCTCCCTGCGGATTCCTCCGGCGGTGTGCAGGACGGCCACCTTGGGCAGGTCCAATCAGTGGATTTGTCGACATTCTGTGATCTCGAGTAACCGGAGTCATTCCAGTGAGCAAGCGGACGTTCCAGCCCAACAACCGTCGTCGGCACAAGAAGCACGGCTTCCGTCTTCGGATGCGTACCCGTGCGGGTCGCGCGATCATCGCCGCCCGCCGTGGCAAGGGTCGTCAGCGCCTCGCGGCCTGAGCGACCTGCTCGACGGTGACCACCTCGTGCTGCCAGCGTCGAACCGGCTGCGCCGGTCCGACGACTTCCGTCGCGCCGTCCGGTCCGGGCGTCGCGCGTCGCGGCGCGCGGTGGTCCTCCACCTGCTGGCGGAGGACGGCTGCGCCGAGCCTCCACGGGTCGGATTCGTTGTGAACAAGGCGGTGGGCAACGCGGTTCTGCGGAACCGGGTCCACCGCCGTCTGCGTGCTGTGCTGGCAACGCGGCTCCCCGATCTCCCGGCCGGCAGCCTGGCCGTCGTCCGCGCCCTCCCGTCGTCCGCCTCGGCGTCGTACGACGACCTGGCCGCGGACGTCGACAGCGCCCTGACCCGGTTGTTAGGGCGCCTCGGATGATCCCTCGCCTACTGCGCGGCACTCGGCACGGCACCTCGCCGCGCGGGAGTGAAGGCCACGATGCTCCGCATCGAGACCTCCCCTCCCGCGCGCCGATGCACCGCACCGAGCACCTGCTCGCGACGGCGACGGATCATCCGAGGCACCCTAAAGCCATGATGCGGATCAATCCCGTGCGCAGCGGGATCATCGGTTTCCTGAAGCTGTACCGCCTGGTGATCAGCCCGATGTACGGGCAGGTGTGCAGGTTCTACCCGAGTTGTTCGGCGTACGCCTTGGAGGCGGTCGAGCGCCACGGTGCGGTGCGCGGTAGCTGGCTGGCGATGAGGCGACTCATCCGCTGCCACCCGTGGAACCCCGGAGGCTACGACCCCGTTCCACCCACAGATGTCGACCAGCGCGGAGACCGTGAGGACCCCTGTTCTCACGGATCCGCCAACCAGCCCGGACCGTCAGCCGACGCCGGGCCTGTGCAGCGAGGTGCATGAGTGACTCTTCTGGCCATCCCCGGGCTCGCCGTTTGGGACGGGATCGTAGATCTGTTCAACACGGTCATGACGCCGCTGTACTGGGCCGTGTCGGCGCTGCTCGTCGGCTGGCACTGGCTGCTGAGCCAGGTGCTGGACCCGGACGGCGGCTGGGCCTGGGCGCTGTCGATCGCCGGCCTGACCATCGTCATCCGGACCCTGCTGATCCCGCTGTTCGTCCGGCAGATCCGCTCCAGCCGGAACATGCAGCTGCTGCAGCCGAAGATGAAGGAGCTGCAGAAGAAGTACGGCCACGACCGGGAGAAGCTCGGTCAGGAAATGATGAAGCTGTACAAGGAGACGGGCACCAACCCGTTCTCCTCGTGCCTTCCGCTGCTGCTGCAGTCGCCGATCTTCCTGGCCCTGTTCCGGGTGCTCGACTACGCCGCCAAGGGCCAGGCCCACAGCTCGCTCATGCAGCCGTACGTCTCGTCGCTGCAGCACGCCAAGATCTTCGGCGCGGAGATCTCGCAGACCTTCCTGAAGGCCAGCGGCCCGGGCGAGAACAACGTCAAGATCGTCGCGATCGTGCTGATCATCCTGATGACGGCGACGATGTTCACTACGCAGCTTCAGCTGATGCGCAAGAACATGCCGAAGGAGGCCCTCACCGGCCAGGCCGCGCAGATGCAGAAGGTCATGCTGTACGTCTTCCCGATCTTCTTCCTGATCGGTGGCTTCAACTTCCCGATCGGTGTGCTGATCTACTGGTTCGTCTCGAACCTGTGGACGATGGGCCAGCAGTTCTACGTGATCCGCCGCAACCCCGCTCCAGGCACCCCGGCGTACGACGCGATGCAGGCCCGCAAGCGCGAGCACAACGTGCGGCACGGCAAGCCGGCCGACGAGGGCGTTCCCGGTACGGCGGGCGCCGCGACCGACACCGAGACCTCGGACCGTCGTCCGGCCCAGCGCCAGCAGCCGAAGCGCCAGTCGCGCAGCGACCGCAAGAGCGGCCCGGCTGCCGCTGGTGCGAGCGCATCCGACGCGACGGCATCGAGCAACGGCCAGACCTCGGCACCCCAGGACGAGACGCGGCCGCAGGACGCGCCGAAGAAGACGACCCAGGGCGGTGCCGCCAAGAAGCAGCCGGCCGGGTCGGCCAAGCGCCAGCCCGCTGCCAAGTCCGCCGCCCAGAAGCGGGCCGCACAGAAGAGGCAGGCGCAGAAGCGCTCCGGCGGCTCGCGCTGACCCGCGCTCTTCTTGCTTGCACATCCTGACTTGTGAACGACGGGATCCCCGTGGGGCGGATTCCGATATTGCGAAGGAGTGGCCGTGAGCGACGGCATGCAGAACACTGAGCCGGCGGAGCAGTCCGCGGGTACGAACGACTCGTCCGAGGACCGCCTGAAGGCGCTCGAGGCCGAGAGCGATATTGCGGCGGACTACCTCGAGGAACTGCTCGACATCGCCGATCTCGACGGTGACATCGACATGGACATCGACGGCGATCGCGCCGCGGTGTCGATCGTCGGCGCCGAACTGAACAACCTCGTCGGCGAGAACGGCAAGGTCCTCGAGGCGCTCCAGGAGCTGACCCGGCTGGCCGTCTACCGGGAGACCGGCGAGCGGTCGCGGCTGATGCTGGACGTGTCGAACTACCGGGCCAACCGGAAGGCCGAACTGGAAGAGGTCGGCCGGAAGGCGGTCGAGGAGGCGAAGGCGACCGGCACCCCGGTGCGGCTGGACCCGATGACGCCGTTCGAGCGCAAGGTCGTACACGACGTCGTCGCGGCCGCCGGCCTGACGTCGGAGTCCGAGGGCGAGGAGCCCCGCCGCCGAGTGGTGGTACAGCCATGAACGCACGCCCGTGACCGATTCCGTTTCACGTGAAACGCCGCCGCCGCTCGTGGACAAGCTGTTTCCACGGGCGGCGGTCCGGCTTTCGGCGTACGCCGAGCTGCTCGCGACCGAAGGCACCCTTCGCGGACTGATCGGACCGCGCGAGGTTCCGCGGCTCTGGGATCGGCACCTGCTGAACTGTGCCGTCGTCGAGCGACTGATCCCGGAGGAGGCACTGGTCGCCGACATCGGCACCGGCGCCGGCCTGCCGGGCATCGTGCTCGCGATCGTCCGACCCGATCTCCAGGTGGAGCTCGTCGAGCCGTTGCTCCGTCGTACCACCTTCCTCCAGGAAGCGGTCGACTCCCTCGAGCTCGACAACGCCACGGTGGTTCGGTCCCGGGCCGAGGATCTGCCGCCGGCGTCGTACGACGTGGTGACCTCCCGGGCCGTTGCTCCGCTCGCCAAACTCGCGCGCTGGTGCCTGCCGCTCTGTGTCGAGGGCGGACTGATGCTGGCGATGAAGGGGTCGTCCGCAGAGGAGGAACTGGACGCCTCGGAACGCGAATTGGCGAAGCTCGGGGCAGAGCTTTGGCACATTCATCAACTCGGCGGCGATGAACTGGCCCTCCCCACGACTGTGGTGAGTATTGTGGCCGGACGTGCTGCAGGGGGATCCCGGCACGGAAGACACGGGAGGTGAGCGGGTTGGTGAGTCGTGCCCTCGGATGGCCCGAGAAGAGCACCGGTGAGCCGAGGTCGTCACAGGGCATCGGCTGGCCGACCGATCCGGATTCCAGCGTTCGCGTGGTCACCCCGGAGCCGGCTCCCGACCTCACCCCCGCGCCGGCTCCTCCTGTCCAGACAGCTGCTTCTGTCGAGTCCCCGGAACCGGTCGTGGCGACTCCGCCGATCGACAGTTCAGGCCTTCGAGCAGTTGCCGCGGCAGGCCTCGACGTATCTTCTGAGACCGCCGACGGCTCCGTTTCACGTGAAACGCCAGACATGCGCGATGATGGTTCCGAGCCCGAATCGGCGTCACTGGTGGACGCCGAACCAGGCCTCCCGGACTCTCCACCGCCTGTGGATGACCACCGCATGAAACTGCCTCTGCACACGGGAATTCGTCCACAGCACCCTGTGGACGGAGCTGGGGGCAGACCCGCCCCGACCCCTACCGACATCCTCTTCGGGCCAAGTCCCGCACCTATTGGAATGGGCGCTATGACTGCCGCACAGATCGCCGCGCGGGCCACGTCGGACGAGCTTCAGCGACGACTTCTCGAGACTCCGATCGCCGCCGCGACCGAACGGACCCTGCTGGTGAATGAAGGACGCACGATGGGCCGCGAGTTCCCGCTGCCCGACCAGACCCGAGTCTTCGTGGTCGCCAACCAGAAGGGTGGCGTCGGCAAGACCACGACGACCGTGAACGTCGCCGCCGGTCTCGCGCTGTACGGCGCGAAGATCCTCGTGATCGACCTCGACCCCCAGGGCAACGCGTCGACCGCCCTCGGCATCGACCACGCCGAGGGAACCCCCGGCGTCTACGAGGCCGTCATCGAGGGCGAGGCTCTCGACAACCTGATCCAGCCGTGTGCCGAGCACCCCGGTATCCAGGTGATCCCGGCGACCATCGACCTGGCGGGTGCCGAGATCGAGCTCGTCAGCGTCGTCGCCCGCGAGAGCCGGCTGAAGAACGTGCTCGACGCGTACCTGGCCAAGTCCGAGGCCGCGGGGGAGAAGTACGACTACGTCTTCATCGACTGCCCGCCGTCGCTCGGGCTGCTGACCGTGAACGCACTGACCGCCGCACGTGAGGTGCTGGTCCCGATCCAGAGCGAGTACTACGCGCTCGAGGGTCTCTCCCAGCTCCTCCGCCACATCGACATGGTGAAGTCGCATCTGAACCCGGGCCTCGACGTGTCGACGATCCTGCTGACGATGTACGACGCCCGGACGAAGCTCGCCGGCGAGGTGGCCGCCGAAGTCCGCGGCCACTTCAAGGACGCCGTACTGCGGACCGCCGTTCCGCGCTCGGTGCGTATCTCGGAGGCGCCGAGCCACGGGCAGACCGTGCTCGCGTACGACCCGGCCTCGGCCGGCGCACTGTCGTACCTGGAGGCCTCCCGCGAGATCGCCATGCGGAACAACGCCTGATCCTTGGATCGGTATGGCACCGTTTCACGTGAAACGGGAACGTCAGCAGTGACTCACGATGTCGATCTCGAGGGAGCGCGATGAACACCCGACTCGGACGCGGCCTTGGCGCGCTGATCCCCAGCTCGCCGGCCCCCGGCACCACGACTCTCGGCAGCAAGTCGAGCTCGATCCCGGGAGCGCCGCCGATCGCGAAGCCGGCGGAGGCGCAAGGGCCGCAGGGGCCGGAGCTCGCGGCGGTTCCGGGTGCCTCGTTCGCCGAGATCGAGGTCGAGAAGATCACGCCGAACCCGAAGCAGCCGCGGAGCGTCTTCGACGAAGAGGCGATGGAGGAGCTCGTCCACTCGGTGAAGGAGATCGGGCTCCTGCAGCCGATCGTCGTCCGCCGGCTCGAGGGCGACAAGTACGAGCTCGTCATGGGCGAGCGTCGCTGGCGGGCGACGCAGCAGGCCGGCCTGACCACGATTCCCGCGATCGTCCGCGACACCTCCGACGACGCGATGCTTCGTGACGCGCTGCTGGAGAACCTGCACCGCAGCCAGTTGAACCCGCTCGAAGAAGCGGCCGCCTACCAGCAGATGCTCGACGACTTCGGCTGCACCCAGGAGGTCCTCGCGAATCGCATCGGGCGATCGCGGCCGCAGATCTCCAATACGCTGCGACTCCTGAAGCTACCCGCCGGCGTACAGCGCCGGGTTGCCGCCGGCGTTCTCTCGGCGGGCCATGCACGGGCTCTCCTGGGTCTCCCGAGCGGCGACGCGATCGAGCGCCTCGCCCAGCGCATCGTCGCCGAAGGCCTCTCGGTCCGCACGGTCGAGGAGATCGTTGCCCTCGGCGACATGAACGCCGAGGACCCCACTCCGGCCCGGCGCCGCAACAAGCCGGTAGCCCCGCGCCTGGTCGACCTGGCCGATCGGCTCTCCGACCGGTTCGAGACCCGCGTCAAGGTGGACCTGGGCAAGACCAAGGGCAAGATCACCGTCGAGTTCGCCTCGCTGGACGACCTCGAGCGCATCGTCACGCTGATGGACCCGAACAAGCAGACCGACCAGTCCGCTTAGGATCGCGCTCACAGAGGAATCAGCGCCTGAGCGGCACTGCGTGATTTGTCGACAAACGGACTTACTGACTTGCGGGCGATGTTTCATGTGAAACATCGCGGGTGGCTTTGACGAGATAGGTCGCGGGCAGCAGGCTCGCGGCCGGACCGAGACCGGCGTACATCTCCGGGTTCGGGAACTCCTGGAACGTGGTCAGTGTGAGCCCGGCCGCCAGTAGAGCGGTGATGATGTCACTCGAGGGCCAGATGAAAGCCGTGAAGGCCGGCGCATCCGGATTGTCGCGGGCGCCGGTGGGGAGCTTCGTGTTCTCGATGGTGGCGCGCGCCGTGGAGCGAGAGAAGTAGTCGGCCGTGACGGTCAGTTGGTTCTGGCCGGCTACGGCGAGGACCTCCCAGACCGGATGATGGTCGGCCACCAGGATCGAACCGCCCGGTGCAAGCCGTGACACGACCAGAGTGGCGAAGACGGTCAGATCGGGGACCCAGCAGATCGCTCCCCAGCTCATGTAGATCAGGTCGAAGCCGGAGAGGTCGGCCGGGAGGTCGAGCATGTCGGCGCGGCGGAAGTCGACCGTGATGCCGGTGGCTACGGACTTCGAGCGAGCCATCTCCAGGGCGACTTCAGAGATATCGACGCCGGTGACCTCGGCGCCTAGCTGAGCCCAGGAGAGGGCCTCGTCCCCGCAGGAGCACGCCAGTTGGAGGACGCGGCGGCCGCGGACCTCGCCCGCGGCCGAGAGCTCCTCGGCGGACAGCGTCGAGCCGCCGTCCGCGAAGTACGACGGTGGTTGCCCTGGGCGCGCAGTGTGGATCTGGTTCCAGCTCGCGCGGTTCGACTCCGTGATGTCATGCAGCACGGACCCGAAGCTAGGGGCCGAAACCCCTGCGGCACAACGGGATTAGCGACCGAGCAGTTCGTGCGAGGTCTTGCGCTCGGCGTAGAACGACAGGAACGGGATCGTGCCGGCCAGCGCCATCATCACCAGTCGCGGGAACGACCAACGAACCCGGCGGAACAGGTCGAAGGTCAGCAGCAGGTAGACCATGTACAGGAACCCGTGCGTCGGGCCGATCACGTCCATCGCGCCGGGGCTGTCCGCGAAGTACTTGAGCGGCATCGCGAGGAACACCAGCAGCAGGAGCATCACGCCGACGACGTACGCGATCACGCGGTAGCGCATCAGCGCGCCGCGGACGGCCGGGGTCAACGGCTGCGAGCCGGCGGAGGTGGCGGGGTCGGCAGGAGAGGTCACGCTGAAACGGTACCGCTTGGCTCCACACGCTCTCCGGGGCGGTCCTCGTCCGGATCGGGCTCGTCGACACCACGGTTGGCGTCCAGCACCATCTTCGCCCACATCCACAGCGTGAAGGCCGCGAAGATCCACCACTGGAAGGCATACGCGATGTTCCGCAGCCCGGCGTGATCGGTCGGCGGCGGAGGCGGCTGTACGACGGCCGGCGCGGGCGACGGCACGCTGCCGGACACGGACGCCTGGACCACGAAAGCGTCGTACACCCGGTAGTCGACGAGGTGGACGATCGTCGGGATCCGCAGCGACGACAGCACGCGGCCCTTGGCGGCGTCGTCCGAGGAGTCCTCTGCCTCGGACGCGATCACGGTCCCGGTCAGCTGCACAGGGCCGCTGGGGGCCTTCGCAGCGGCATCTCCGACGGTCGGTACCCAGCCGCGAACCACCATCACGGCGTCCGACGACGAGAGCTTCAGCGGCGACACCACCCAGAAGCCGACCCGCGAATCCTGCGAGCGATCAGCGATGAACACCTGATCCGCGGCCGGTCCCCAGGTCCCGTCCACTGTCACCCGCCGGCTGACCGCCTTCGACGGCAGCCCCTCGTCGATCGAGAACAGCGACTGCAAAGGCACCGGGGCAGCCTGAGCACGATGCGCCGTCGCGTCAGCAGTCTTGGACCGGTACACGCCCAACTGCCACACGCCCATCACCGACATCGCCGCCGCAATAGCCAAGGCCAGCAACAGCAGCCCGGACCATCGCGGTGTCAGGACGGTCCGCCACAGCGGCCGAGGTACGTCGGGCATCGCGACCGTCAGCGAGCAGCAGCTGCCGCGAGCAGGTCACGGCAGAGCACACCGAGCTCGATCCCGGCGGCCTCGGCCGCGAGCGGGACCAGCGACGTCTCCGTCATCCCCGGCGCCACGTTCACCTCGAGGAACCACGGCACGCCGGCCGCGTCCACCACGAGATCCGACCGCGACAGGTCTCGCAGCCCCAACGCCTGGTGTGCCTGAACGGCTGCCGCAGCACACGCTCCTGCGACCTCCGGCTCGAGCCGCGCAGGTACGACGAACTGGGTCGCGCCCGCCGTGTACCGGGCCTCGTAGTCGTAGAAGCCCGAGTCCGGCCGGATCTCCACCGCAGGCAGCGCTCGCGGCCCGTCGCCGGTGTCGACCACGGTCACGGCGACCTCGGTGCCGTCGACGTACTGCTCGATCAGCGCCACCGGACCGTAGGCGTAGCAGTTCACCATCGCCGCCGGCAGCTCCTCGGCCGACCGGACGATCGAGGCGCCCAGCGCGGAACCGCCGCGGGCCGGCTTCACGACAAGCGGCAGCCCGATCTGGTGGATCACCGACTCCATCAACGACGCCGCGCCCAGCTCGCGGAACGTGTCGTGCCCGAGCACGACCGAGGCCGGCGTGCGCAGCCCGGCCGCTCCGACCATCGTCGAGGCCACGGGCTTGTCGAAGGCCGTGCGGCAGGCGGCCGCGTCGGCACCGACGTACGGGACGCTGTACAGGTCAAGGACCTGGCGGAGCGCGCCGTCCTCGCCGGTGACGCCGTGCAGGACGGGGAAGACCGCGTCGGGTGGATCGTTGCGCAACCGATCGACCAGGGACGCGTCGACGTCGCGCTGCTCGACCTCTACGCCGACGCTGCGCAGGGCGTCCGCCACCCGCCGGCCGGACCGCAGCGAGACGTCCCGCTCGTGCGACAGCCCGCCGGCCAGAACTAGCACTCGACCCAGATCACTCATCACAAATATCCCGATCACTCGTGGGCGACTCCGGCACGGGCGCCGGTCCCGAGGCCCATTGGAACGGTACCGCTAGCGCGTCAGCGACCCACGGCCACCCGTAGATCCATTGCGCAACCTTTGCGCTCGTCGGAGCAGCTGGTCTAACTCAGCTCCGGTCCCGGAGCGTCGTAGTCACGTCCCGCACCAGGCGGCAGCGGGCCGAACGTCTCGCGAAGCTCGAGCTCCTCGTGGATCACCGCGGCGAGCCGGCCGACACCCTCGGTGATCCGCTCCGGCGTCGGATGGCAGTACGACAGCCGCATGCACTGGGAGCCGAAACCGTCGGCGAAGAAGGCCGTCCCGGGGACGTACGCCACCCGCGCGGTGACCGCTCGCGGCAGCATCGCCTTCGCGTCCAGGCCTTCCGGCAACGTCAGCCAGACGTAGAACCCGCCGCGCGGCCGCGTCCAGGTCGTTGCTGCAGGCATCTTTTCGGTCAGCGCCGCGAGCATCGCGTCCCGGCGTTCGCGGTACATCTCGCGGAACTGCTTCACCTGGCCCATCCAGTCGTGCCGGACCAGGTACGACGAGATGGCGAGCTGGCTGAACGTCGGGGGACACAGCGTCGCGGACTCCTGTGCCAGCACGAGTTTCTCCCGCACCGCGTGCGGCGCGACCGCCCAACCCACCCGGAACCCGGGTGCAAAAGTCTTGGAGAACGACCCGAGGTAGATCACACCTTCGCGATCGTCGGCCCGCAGCGCGCGCTGCGGCTCACCCTCGAAGCCGAGCAACCCGTACGGGTTGTCCTCCAGCACCAGCAGATTGGCCCGCTGACAGATCTCGAGCACCCGCGACCGGCGCTCGTCCGACAGCGAAACCCCGGCGGGGTTGTGGAAGTTCGGGATCGTGTAGAAGAACTTGATGCGTTTGCCGGCCGCGCGCACCGAGGCGATCGCTTGCTCCAGCGCCTCCGGCACGACACCGTCGTCGTCCATGGCGACGTGCACGACCTCGCACTGGTACGCCCGGAACACCCCGAGCGCACCGACGTACGACGGTGCTTCGCAGATCACCACGTCGCCCGGATCGCAGAACACCCGCGTCACCAGGTCGACGGCCTGCTGGCTGCCGACCGTGACCACGACGTCGTCCGGGTGCGCCTCGATGCCCTCGAGCCGCATGATGTCGCAGATCTGGTCGCGCAGCGTCGGATCGCCCTGGCCGGAGCCGTACTGCATCGCGACTGCGCCGTTGTCGATCACCAGGTCGCGGACCGCGCCGCCGACCACGTCGAGCGGCAGGCCGCCGATGTTCGGCATCCCGCCGGCGAGGGAGACCACTTCGGGGCGGCTGGCAACGGAGAACAGTGCGCGGATCTCGGATGCGGTCATGCCCTTGGTCCGGGCTGCGTACGCCTCGACGTAGTTGTCGAGGCGGGTCTGCCGGACATCAGGCACGTCAGCACTCACGAGGGCCACTCCAACGGTGATCGAGGGGGAAGTCACCAGGTTACGTCGAGAGACCCGAGTCCGGGCTGTGGATCGGCGCGACCTCTCACTACCATGCCTTATAGGGGCAGGTTCGACCATGCCGTGATCTGGCTGCTGAGACAGCCGGGCGGTGCGGTGCGGCCTGGGAGGTGGACTGCGGAAGGCAGGATTCGGGATGAGCGTGGGCAAGACAGCCGGCTGGACCCTCGGCGGACTGGTGCTGGGCGTGCTGGCCGGTTTCGCGGCCGAGCTGTTCCGGCGGCAACCCGCCGCCAAGGTGCAGCAGCGGTACGTCGCCCCCGAGGCGACTCGCACGACGGACGCGCGGACGCCGGCACCGGTGCCGGAACCGGCGACCGAACCCGCTACGCGATGACACGCATCGTGACGAAGCTAACAGGCGACGATCGACCCGGCACCGCTGACCGGACGCGCTGATGGCCCGACGGCTCGAACCGCTGACACTCGCCAACCTCGACGAGTTACCGGTTCCGTGCCGTGACTGCGTGTTCTGGGAGCTCGACCCGGTCGCGGCGCGCCAGGCCGACCGCAACGGCGACACCGCGCTGGAGAAGGAAGCCTGGCTCTCCCAGCTCCTGCTGGACTGGGGCCCCGCGGGCGTCGTGCTGTACGTCGACGACGATCCGGCCGGGTTCGCGCTCTACGGGCCGGCGACGTACCTGCCCCGGATCCAGGCGTTTCCGACCGCTCCGGTCAGCCCGGACGCCGTCGTACTCGCGACCGGCCGGATCCAGCCGCGGTACCTGGGGCTCGGGCTGGGCAAGATCCTCGTCCAGGCGGTCGCGAAGGACGTGCTGAAGCGCGGGTTCCGGGCGGTCGAGGCGTTCGGCGACTCGCGGTGGAACGGACCGGGCTGCGTCTGGCCGACCGAGTTCCTCCGCGCGGTCGGCTTCGGGGTCGTCCGGGAGCATCCGCGCAATCCGCGGCTACGGCTCGACCTGCGCTCGGCGATCACCTGGCGCAGCGAGATGGAGGCCGCCGTCGAGCGCCTGATGGGCGCGATCCGCCCGGAGCACTCGCCGTCCGGGCCGGTGACCGTCCGCGACGCGTTGAGGTTAGGTCCCGAATGATCTGGCGCGTGCTGGCCGATGTGGTGATGGTCGTGCACGGCGCCCTGTTGCTGTTCTTCGTGGTGGGCAGTTTCCTCGCCTGGCGCTGGCCCAAGCTGATCTGGTTCCACCTCGCCATCGTGGTGTGGAACGTCGTCATCGTCCTGGTCGACTTCGGATGCCCGGTGACGGCGACCGAGAAGTACTTCCGCCGGCTGGGTGGCGAGAACGTCTACCAGGCCGGCTACATTCACCACTACCTCGAGGGGCACCTCTGGCCCGAGGGGCAGACGCCCTGGGCGGAGCGGATCGGGTTCGCGCTGGTGCTGATCGGGTACGCCGGATTCTTCGTCATCCAGCATCGCCGGAAGGCCAAGGTCAGGGGTGAGTCAGTGGGACCCCGGACGTGAGCCGGACGAAGCCTCCCCATACTGGGAGGGTGCCCATCGACGACTACCTGGCCGCGCTGAGCAAGCAGCTCCGGGGACCACGGAGCCGGAAGGCGGATCTGCTGGCCGAGGCCCGCGACCACCTGACCGACGCGACCGAGGCCTTCGAGGCCGACGGTTTCGACCGGTACGACGCGGAGAAGCACGCGGTCGCCGACTTCGGCGCGATCGAGGAGGTCGCACCGGGATACCGGTCCGAGCTGGCGATCAGTCAGAGCCGGCGGACGGCGATGATGCTGTTGTTCGCGCTGATGATCCAGCCGATCGTCTGGCGGGGCGGTGCCTGGGTGTGGACCCAGGACCAGAACGACTCGACCGCGTTGAACGATCTGCTCCAGATCGTGGTCCGCGACGTCGGCGGCGTGGTGATCGCCGGCGCGGTGCTCGCCGTGCTCGCCACCGGCATCGGGCAGCGGTTCCCGCGCGTCCGGGAGCACGTGAGCCGGGTTACCGCACTCTTCACGCTGGCCGGCTCCGCGCTGATCGCCGGGATCGGCATCGCCATGACCGCGACCAGCGCGCAGACGCCGGGCATCCCGGCGTACGGCGTCGTCGGGACGTTCGTCGTGCTGCCGCTCGCGCTCGTCAGCGTGCAGGCAGCACGCGGGCTACGCCTGGCCCGGGCGTAGCACCCCTTCCACCACGGCGCGGAACGTCAGCCACTCCTGCTTGCCCGAGGCAAGCATCTTCGAACCGGCGCTGGTGAGCTGGTAGGTCCGGCGTTTGCGCCCGCCGACCGTGCTCCACTCGCTGGCCAGGTAACCGGCCCGCTCCAGCCGCCGCAGCGCCGGATAGAGCGTGCCGGTCGGCAGGTCGAGCTCGCCGCCGCTGCGCTCGAGCAGCGCCTCCATGATCGCGTAACCGTGCAGCGGCTCGTGCTCGACGACCGCCAGGATCATCGGGTCGAGGTGCCCACGCAGCGCATCCGCCTTCATGTAGCCAGTCTACTCATATATCTGTTAGTGTCGAGAGGCAACATGTAGCCAATCTACGCATTAAGCAGTGAGGAGGCCCCGGCGATGACCGTGGACACCCCCGTACGACGACCGCCCGGCACGCAACCGCCGGGCCTGCTCCATCGCGTCTCCGGCTGGGCCATGCGGCACGCCGGTCTGGCGCTGCTGCTGTGGGTGGTCGCGCTGGTCGCCATCACCGCCGGCTCGACCGTCGTGGGCGCGAACTACAAGAACGACAACTCGCTCCCCGGCACGGACTCGCAGCGGGTGACCGACATCTTCCAGGCGCACCAGCCGAAGGGTGACACGGCGTCGGTGCAGCTCGTCGTGCAGGCCGACGGCGGGCTCGACGCCGAGAAGAGCCGGGTCGCGTCGATGCTCGCGGTGGTCCGGACCCTGCCGCACGTCGCCTCAGTCGCCGATCCGTTCACCGCGCCGGGCAGTATGTCGACAGATCGACGTACCGCCTATTCGACCGTCGGCCTGGATGTCGCGCAGACCGACATGCCGGTCGAGGACGTGCGGACGATCATCCAGCGGGCGCAGGACTTCGCACGACCGGGGTTCCAGGTCGAGGTCGGCGGGGACCTGGCGCGGAACGCCGCGGACAGTGCGGGCGGCGCGTCCGAGGGCGCGGGCATCCTGGCCGCGCTGGTGATCCTGGTGTTCCTCTTCGGATCGTCGCTAGCGGCAACACTTCCGTTGTTGACCGCGGTGTTCGCGGTCGGCAGCACGGTCGGATTGCTGATGCTCGCGTCGCATCTGTTCACGGTGCCGGAGTACACGACGCCGGTGATGATGCTGGTCGGACTGGGGGTCGGCATCGACTACGCGTTGCTGATCTTCTCGCGCTATCGCCATGAGCTGCTGAAGGACGGGGCGGATCGCGAGAAGGCGGCGATCGTTGCCCTCGACACCGCGGGTCGTTCGGTGCTGTTCGCAGGATGCACTGTTGTGATTGCGCTGCTCGGGCTGCTGGCGCTCGGACTGGGCTCGCTGCAAGGCGTCGCACTCGGTGTCACCTTGACCGTGTTGATGACGATGCTCGCCGCGGTGACATTGCTGCCGGCGTTGCTGACGTTGTTCGGGAAGCGGATCGAGCGAAGTGTCCGCAAGCATGCCGCCAAACAGCGCCGTACGCCGGGTCAGGGCTGGCGGAAGCTGGCCGCCATGGTGCAGCGCGGTCCGTGGGTGCCGTTGCTGCTCGGGGCCGTCGCGCTGGTGGCGCTGTCACTGCCGGCGTTGAACATGCGGCTCGGGTTCGCCGACGCCGGGACGGACGATCCGGCGAAGACGAGCCGGAAGGCGTACGACCTGCTCGCCGACGGATTCGGCCCCGGGTTCAACGGCCCGCTCGTCGTGGTGTCGGAGGGCGATCAGGCCGCGGCCCAGGTGCTGGGCCAGACGTTGGCGGCGGATCCCGGCATCGCGGCGGTGACGCCGCCGCAGCTCACGCCGGACGGCAAGGTCGCGACCGTACTGGCGTTCCCGAAGTCGGCGCCGCAGGACGCGGCGACGAGCGACCTCGTGCAGCGACTGCGCGACGACACGTTGCCGAAGCTCGAGTCGCAGACGAAAGCGACGTACCTGGTCGGGGGAGCGACCGCGGCGGCGGACGACTTCGCCGGAGCGGTGAGCAAGCGGCTGCCGATCTTCGTGCTGGTCGTGGTCGGGTTGTCGGCGCTGCTGCTGATGGCCGTGTTCCGGTCGGTGCTGATCCCGTTGAAGGCCGCCGTACTCAACCTGCTGAGCATCGGCGCCTCGCTCGGGGTGATCACGCTCGTGTTCCAGCAGGGCTGGCTCGGCGCGCAGGCAGGGCCGATCGAGGCGTTCGTCCCGGTGATGATCTTCGCGATCGTGTTCGGGTTGTCGATGGACTACGAGGTGTTCCTGGTGTCGCGGATCCACGAGGAGTGGCGGCGTACGCAGGATGCCCGGGCCGCCGTTCGCGAGGGACTGGCGACCACGGGCAGTGTGATCACGGCGGCGGCCGCGATCATGATCGTGGTGTTCGGCGCGTTCCTGCTGAGCCCGGACCGGATGCTGAAGCAGTTCGGTCTCGGCCTGGCGACCGCCGTCCTTCTCGACGCCCTCCTGATCCGCTGCATCATCGTTCCCGCCGTACTGCGCCTGATGGGCAACCGTGCCTGGTGGCTGCCGCGTTGGCTCGACCGGGTGCTGCCGAGGATCGCTCTCGAGAAGGACTGACCTCAGCCGTTGGCGGCCACGCCGATCTTGTGACCTTGTGCATCGGCGAAGACGCCGAAGCTTGTGCCGGGGACCTGCTCTGCCGCGGACCGATCGCGACGTACGTGCCGTCCGGCGTACCGGTGTCGATGAACGTGTAGCCCGGGAACGCGCCCTCGGACGCGACCTTCCACCCGAACAGCTCCGCGAAGAACTGCCGGGTCTGGTCCGGATCCGCCGATCGGATCTCGGCGTGGACGACTGGATGTGCCATGAGCCCCTCCTAGGTCAACTGATGCTCAATCAGCTGACGAACGGCTCAGGCAGAAATCGACGCCGGCTCAGACGGTCAGTTGCCCGAAGCGCAGCATGCCGGTGGCGGCGTCCTGCTCCGGCGGCAGGTACACGCGCTGGATCGCGACCACGATCGCCTCCGCGATGACATCGCGGAAGGCCGGGTCGGCCAGCCGGGCGGAGTCGTGCGGGTTCGTCACGTACCCGATCTCGAGCCGGACCGCGGGCATCTTCGTCCGCCGCAGCAGGTCCCAGGTCTTCGCGTGGGTGCGGCAGTTCAGCAGATCGGTCCGCGCGACGATCTCCCGCTGGACCAGGCCGGCGAACTGCTCACCGACGCTCGACGAGGCGCCGTGCAGGTCGTTGCCGTAGTAGTACGTCGCGACGCCCTGCGCGTCGGGGTTCATCGACCCGTCGGCATGCAGCGAGACGCACAGGTTCGCGTCGGTCTCGTTCGCGAACGCGGCCCGCGCCAACTCGTCCGGGCCCTGGTCGCGTCCCCGCGACAGATACGCCCGTACGCCGGTGGCGCCGAGCCGGCCCTCGATCCGGGCAGCCAGGTCGTACGCGATGTCGGACTCGCGCAGGCCGTAGCCCTCCCAGCCGTAGTCGAAGCCACCATGGCCCGGGTCGATCACCACGGTCTTGCCGGAGAGCCGCGGTCCCGCGGCGCGAACGGCCTCGCGCGCCCGCAGCGCGTCGGGCCGGCCGCCGGTCGCCATCGGGCGGATCCGCTGCAGGGCCTTGAACGTCGACGGTCCACAGGTCCCGTCGCCGGGAAGCCCCATGTTCCGCTGGAAATCGGTCACGGCGCGCTGGGTGTCGGCGCCGAAGATCCCGTCGATCCGGGCGACCGCGAACCCGAGCTCCTGCAGTTTCGCCTGCAGCGCCAGTACGTCGTCACCGGACAACGGATGCGACGGGACGTACGTCAGCAGCCGGTCGCCCAGCCGCCAACGTGCGTCGTCGATCGCTCGGTACGTCTGCGGGCCGACGATCCCGTCGATCATCAGCCCGCGTTGCTGCTGGAACCCCCGGACAGCGTGCGCGGTCGCCTCGTCGTAGACGTCGTGACCGCCGGCCAGCAGCCCGAGCCGCTGGAGCTTGCCGACGATCTCGGCGACTGCCTCACCGCTGTCGCCGATCCGGTACACGCCGTGCGGGCCAGACGGTGACACTGCCATGCAACTGCTCCTTGCCGTGGCGGACGGGGGTCCTGGGTAGATCAGGCAGTGAAGTCTGCCAGCTCCTTCAGCAGCGCTGCCTTCGGCTTCGCGCCGACGATGGACTTGGCCAGCTCACCGTTCACGTAGACGTTGATCGTAGGGATACCGGTGACCTTGTAGTTGCTCGGGGTGACCGGGTTCTCGTCGACGTTCATCTTCAGGAACGTGATCTTGTCGCTGTGGTCCTGCGCCAGCTCCTCCAGGATCGGCGAGACCTGGCGACACGGGCCGCACCACTCGGCCCAGAAGTCCACCAGCACCGGCTTGTCGCTCTTCAGCACGGTCTGGTCGAACTCGGAGTCGGTGACAGCGTTCATCTTCTCGCCCATGGGCGTATCTCCTTCAGTGGTTTGAGTCAGGTTCAGACAGAGACAGGCTCGGTGCCGGCGGCCGCGTGCTCCGCGTCCTCCAGCGTGGCCAGGTAGCGCTCGGCGTCCAGGGCGGCGGCACAGCCGGTGCCGGCCGCGGTGATCGCCTGCCGGTAGGTGTGGTCGACCAGGTCACCGGCGGCGAACACGCCGCGCAGGTTGGTCTCGGTGCTGCCCTGCTTGACCAGCACGTAACCCTCGTCGTCCAGGTCGACCTGGCCCTTGACCAGCTCCGAGCGCGGGTCGTGCCCGATCGCGATGAACAGGCCGGTGGCCGGCAGGTCGCGGGTCTCGCCGGTCTCGGTGTCCTTCAGCGTCAGGTGGGTCAGCTTGTCCTCACCGTGGATCTTGTCGACGGCCGAGTTCCACTGGAACTCGATCTTGTCGTTCGCGAACGCACGGTCGGCCATGATCTTGGACGCGCGCAGCTCGCCGCGGCGGTGCACCAGGTGCACCTTCTTGGCGAACTTGGTCAGGAAGGTGGCCTCCTCGACGGCGGAGTCGCCACCGCCGACGACCGCGATCTCGTGGTCGCGGAAGAAGAAGCCGTCACAGGTCGCACACCAGGACACGCCGTGGCCGGACATCCGGTCCTCGTCGGACAGGCCGAGCTTGCGGTAGCCCGAACCCATCGCCAGGATCACGGTCTTGGCCCGGTGCTCGGTGCCTGCCGAGTCGGTGACCACCTTGATGTCGCCGGTCAGGTCGACCTTGGTGATGTCGTCCGGCACCAGCTCGGCGCCGAAGCGCTCGGCCTGGGTGCGCATCTCGTCCATCAGGGCCGGGCCCATGATGCCCTGCGAGAAGCCGGGGAAGTTCTCCACCTCGGTGGTGTTCATCAGCGCGCCACCGGCGGTGACGGAGCCTTCGAAGACCAACGGCTCGAGCGCCGCGCGAGCGGCGTACACGGCGGCCGTGTAACCGGCCGGGCCGGAGCCGACGATGATGACGTTGCGAACTGTGGAGTCGCTCATTCAGGCGTTCCTCGGGGAGTCGAGATTGGTACGTCGTACTCAACGGATCCTAGAGGCCGTCCATTCCCACGGTACCCACCCCGGGGCGGTGGGCCATCATCGGTTGCGCAGTGTCACCGTGGTGTCGTAGAACGGGCTTGCCACTCCGCCGGGCTCGCTACATCCGGTGACCGCGAACACCTGGATGTCGCGTGACGAACCACCTTGCAGACCGATAATCGTGGCCCGCTTGCCGTCGATCTTGGCGGGCTGGACGAGCCGGACGTTCGGGTTCGGCCGGCCGGACGCGAACGTCCGCGCGCAGGCCTGCTCGGCCGCCGTGCCGTGCATGATCGCGCCCGGCGTGTGCTCGAGCCATTGCTGGATCTGCGGGCCGAGGTCGTTGGTGGTGATCGTCACCGCGTCCGCGGGCGGGGTGTTCTGGTCGGTGCTGGCCGCGCCCTCGTTGGCGTTGTCCCTGGTGGCGAACACGACGCCGACGCCGATCGCGGCGATCAGTACGACGCCGGCCGCCGCGCCGAGCAGCTTCGGCAGGTGCCGGCGGGGCTCCTCGCGGATCTGGGCCAGCGAGTGCACCCCGACCGTCGAGGCCCGCAGCACCGACTCCGACACGATCACGGCGTCCAGGTGCTCGGCGACGTCGGTCGGCATCGGGATGTCGGCGCGACCCTCGTCGGCCAGGTCCTCGGACAGCTTCACGAGCGCGTCGTACGTCTGCTGACACTCGGGGCACGCCTTCACATGCTCACGAGCGCGGTGTGCCTCGGGCGCAGGCAGCAGGTTCTCGATCAGATCGGCGATCGTGTCCGTGTCCAGGTGCTCGAGGTGCTCACTGGTCGGCAGACCGGATTCGGTCATCGGGGCTCGCCTCCTCACAGGAGGTACGCGGCGTGATCATAGGAAGCTCCGGGTCGAAGGCAGGTGCAGTCCGGTCGCCAGAGGCAGGCGACCTCGCTTCGACGGTGTACCCGTTCATTCGGTTCCCACCGCTTCGGCGGCGGTTTTCTCCGGTACGTCGGACGCCCGCGTCGTCTGCCAGTGGCGCAGCAGCGGCAGCAGCTTGGCCCGGCCGCGGGCGCAGCGGGACTTGACCGTGCCGGGGGCGCAGTCGAGGATCGCGGCGGCCTCCTCGATCGAGTACCCCTCCATGTCGACCAGGACCAGCGCGGCACGCTGGTCCTCGTTGATCTGCTTCAAGGCATTGAGTACGTCGAGCCGGCGCTCCCGGACCTCGGCCGGGTCCTCCTCGGACGGCCCGGCCAGCTCGGCGGCGCGGTCCTCGTCCTCGGGCAGGGGGTCGGCGGCCCGCACCTGACGGCGGCGGATCCGGTCGAGGCAGGCGTTGACGACGATCCGGTGCAGCCAGGTGGTCACCTTCGCGTCGCCGCGGAACGAGTCGGCCCGCCGGAACGCCGAGATGAACGCCTCCTGCAGCGCGTCGGCCGCCTCCTCGGGCTCACCGAGGGTGCGGATCGCGACCGCCCACATCCGGTCCCGGTGCCGCTTGACCAGGAACCCGAACGAGTCCGGGTTGCCGGCCACGTGCATCCGCAGCAGCTCGTGGTCGTCGAGCTGGTCGTAGCTCGTCGGCCCGGCGTGCGCAGCCTGAGCCACCGGCTCGCCGGCGCCGATGCGCGGGACGTCCGGGCGGGGCGGCTGGTCGCCCGAGTCCAGGTGGGCCGTCATTTCTGGATTGAGACCTCCGAGATGATGCCCCGGAATCCGCCGTCGGCCTTCGGCAGCTTGGTCAGGTACACCAGGACGTACCGCGACGTGGTCGGCGACTGGGGGGTCAAGGTGACCGTACCCTCCGGCTGGTCCTCCTTGGTGTCCACTGCCTTCCAGCCGCTCACCGACGGCGGCGACTTGGTGGTGTCGCCCTTCGGGACCATCAGCTGGATGCTCGTGTCGTCACCCTGCAGCGCGACCGCCACGCTCGCGATCGGAGTACTCGCGCCGAGGTCGTAGACGATGCCCACGCCGGGCTTCGTGCCGCCCAGGTTCGGCTTGTTGTGGTACGTCTGCGTCTGCCAGGTCGTGCTGGCCTTGCCGTCGTAGGTGTTCGGCACGTCCTCGCTGTGCTCTTCGCCGTTGCCGCCGTCGGCCTCCGGGTCGAAGTCGTTGGCGGCGACGATCTTGGCCGGACCGCTGGTCGCCGACGGCGTCGTGCTGGTCTGCGGCGGGGCACTGCTCTTCGCGCCGCCGCTGTTGTTGTCCTGGTCGTTGTTCATCGCGCCCTTGAGCAGGAACTGCGCCATCGCGATCACCGACAGCAGCGCGAGGATCGCGAGCAGGATCAGGATCCGGCCGCCCCAGGAACCCTTCGGCTTCGGCTCGTCGTGCCGGCGCCGGCCGTTCCCGTTCGACGGCGGGGGAGGCTGGCGGCGGACCGGACGCGTCTCGGCCGCGGTGTTGTACGCCGCCTGCGGCTGGCGGTACCCGTTCGGCTCGGAGTCGTACGTCGGCTGCGGGGTCGGGTCGAGCGCGGGCGGCCCGGCCTGCGGCACCACCTGCGTGGCGTCGTCGATGCTGCCGTTCTGCCGGGCGACCTGGACGGTCTCGTCCATCTGGTTCGGCGGCTCGTGCGAGCTGCCGACGACTCCGGACAGCGCGGCGGACAGGCCGGCCGCGCTGGTGATCGGCGGGGCGTGGTGCCGTGGCGGGTCGCCCAGCAGCCGGTCGCTGATGTCGTCCAGCGAGCGCGGTACGCCGGCTCGCACCTGGCGCGGGCTCAGCAGCCGGCCGTGCTCGACCGGTGCGGGCTGGAGCCCCCAGGCCGGAGCCGGACCGGGCCAGCGGCCGGTCAGCGACGCGAACAGCAGCTCGCCCAGGGAGTGGACGTCCTCCTCGGGAGAACCCGCTCCGGACGAGCGCAGCGCCGCCTCGGTGGCGACACCGACGACCTTGATCGCGCCGGCGTCGGTGATGATCACGGTCGCCGGGCTGATCGCTCCGTGCGCGTAACCGGTGCGGTGCAGGTTCTCCAGTGCTTCGGAGACCTCCCGCGCCAGCCAGCCCGCCTGCTGTCCGGTCAGCGGCCCGGTGCCGAGCATGCGCTCCAGGGACCGTCCGCCGGCCCACTCGCGGACGCAGTACGTCACGCCGTCGTGCATGTCGCAGTCGAGCACCCGCAAGAACCGCGGGTCGTTCGCGGCGGCGGCCCGGCGGGCGGCGTCGAACAGCAGGTTCGTCCGCGGGTCACCGACCGGCAGTACGTCGACGACGACGGCGCGGCTGAGCACCTCGTCCACGGCCCGCCACACCCGCGCACCGTCGATCTCTGCCAGCAGCTCGGCGATCCGGTACCGCCCGGCCAGCAGGGCACCAGGGGTCACGGTCTGGTTCGACACGGTGTCTCTCGCCCTCCTCGATGCCCCAGCGGCCCTTCGCAGGCCCCATGTTAGTGCCACCGCTGACTAGACAAGTGGTGCACGAAGGCACAAGCGTTCCGGTTCAGCGGCGTACAGGCAACTTCGATGTGACCATGGACACCACGTCGTTCACTTCGTGGATACGGAGTACCCGCGACACTGCGGCGTACACCGGGAGCATGACGAGGGCCGCGATCGCCAGTTCGAGGATCGCGCCGAGCGGTCCGGACCATTCGATTCCGAGGCTCAGCACCCAGATCACCACCCGGGCCGTCCCCGCGCCGGCCACGGCCGCGATCACCATCGCCAGCAGCGGGAGTCCGATCCCCGCACCGGGCACGCGCGGCACCTTCCGCCGCAGCACCGGCCGGGAGATCAGCACGGCGACCAGATAGGCGAGCGCGTACGCCGCCCCGAGCACCACGCCGCTGAACCGCAGGTGCTCGGCGTCAAGCAGTACGCGGACTCCGATCACGGCCGCGGCGATGTTGGTGGCCGCGATCACGCACTGCAGGAAGAACGGCGTCCGGGTGTCCTCGAAGGCGTAGAACGTGCGCAGCTGGAAGTACTGCACGGTGAACGGCACGATGCCGAGCGCCAGCGTCATCAGCGTGTACGACATCAGTGTCAGGTTGTTCTTACCCGAGCCGTACCCGGCGATCAGCGTGACGATCGGGTACGCGAACGCGATCATCGCGGCGGCGGCCGGTACGACGATCGCCAGCGTCTGCCGGATCGACCGGGCCGACAGCCGGTCTACCTCAGCGGTGTCGCCTTCGGCCGCCAGCGCCGACATCTGCGGCAGCGCGGCCGTCGCGAGCGAGACCGTGACGATTCCGTGCGGCACCAGGATGATGAGCATCGCGGTGCTGTACGCGAACAGACCGGCCTTCGCGCCCGGGTCGTCCGACGCGCTACCCGCGATCGCGAGCTGAGTGACCACCACGAGCGTCACCTGGTTCACGGCCACGAAGAGAACCGTCCAGATGCCCAATCGGGCAGTGTGCCCCAGACCGGTACCGCGCAGGCCGAACTTCATCCGGTAGGTGTGCCCGCTCGCCTTCAGATACGGCAGCAGCACCAGCAGCTGGACGGCGATACCGAGCGTGTGCCCAAGCCCGAGCAGCAGCTCCTCGCCGTGGCTGTACGTCGGAGGCGTGTCGCCGACCCGGTAGACGAACAGGAAGATGACGATCGAGGCGCACGCCACGATGTTGTTCGCGATCGGCGCCCACATCATCGGGCCGAACCGGCGCCGCGCGTTCAGCACCTGACCGACCAGCACGAACGCGCCGTAGAAGAAGATCTGCGGCAGGCAGAGCCGGACGAACATCACCATGTTCGCCTTCTCGGTCACCCGGGACGGATCGTGCAGCTCCTTCGGCAGGTACAGCTCCGCGATCGCCGGCGCCAGCAGCACGCAGCCCACCGTGACGACGGCGAGGACGACGAAGCCGAACGTCAGCACCCGGTTGGTGAAGTCCTGACCGTCGTCGTCGTGGTTCTTGATCGCCCGGACCAGTTGCGGGACCAGCACGGTGTTGAACACCCCGCCGGCGAGCAGGATGTACAGGCTGTTCGGAATCGTGTTCGCGGCGGTGAAGATGTCGCCGCGCAGCGCGGTGCCGATCGCGGCGGCGAGCAGCGCGATCCGGATGAATCCGAGCAGGCGGGACAGCACCGTTCCGGCTGCCATCACCGCCGCGGATCGCAGGGTGCGGTCAGCCATCCTTCGAACCGACTCCTTCTTTCATTGACGCCTCCGGAGCCGCAGCTTCGGGTACGCCGTTCGCCTCGGGGCGATCGTGGGCGGGATCAGGGGTGTCAGCGGGCTCGGCAGTCGCTTCGGCGGCTTCGGTGGCTTCGGCAGCGGGGGCGGGGTTGCGGCGCTCGGTCCGGATGCGGCGGTAGATGCGGACGAACGACGTACCGAACAGCAGGGCGCAGGCGGCGCCGACCAGGATCCAGCCGACGCTGCCGTACTGGCTGGCCTGGATCAGCAGCTCCTGCGACTTGCCGACCGACTGGCCGCCCGCGGTGACCACCTGGGCGTTGGCGCGGATCAGACCGTTCTGTTCGGCGCTCGCGGTGATCCGCGGCGTCCACTTCTGCTTCGGGCCGAGGACGGCGGTCTGCGGCGGCGTGATCTTCAGATCGGAGCGGTTGGCGGCGGTGACCTCGATGCCGACCCGCACCGACCACTCGGTGTCGTTGGTGATGGTCAGCGGGAACGTGCCCTTGCTGCCGGCCAGATTGACCTTGATCTCCTTGCGCAGACCGCGGTCGACGCTGGCGTTGACCAGGTGCACCTTGCCGAGCTGCTGGTTCGCCGAGCCGAGCTCGATCGCCGTGAAGTGCCGGGCCTCTTCCGGGTAACCGTTCCAGCCGGACGACGTGGACCGCAGCAGTGCGTGCGTCATCACTTCCGGCAGGGCGTTCTCGTCGACGAGCAGGTTCTGCATCGTGCTGGTCGCGGCGTCGAGGTCCCGGACGCTGCTCAGCTGCGCCTCGGTGAGTACACCGTTGGTCTCGGGCGCCTTCGGTGATCTGGCGACCTGCGGCCTCGGGTTGCTCGCTACGACCGTGGCGACGTCGGTCGCCTTGATCCACGGCAGCGACAGGCTGGCAGCCAGTTGCGCGGTGGCGGCGCTGTCGTTGTCCCAGCCGCGCGGCGGCAGCACTACTACCGACGCGGCTGGGCCCTTGCCGCTGGCGGCGATCAGCGCGGTCTCGGCTGCGAAGCGTTGCCGGACCTGCAGCGGACTGGAGGCGGTCTCCTGGTCCGGTCCGCCGCTGGTGAGCGACGAGTCCGCGATGACGGTCCGCACCAAGGTGTCCGGGCCCGGCGTCATCACGTCGTACACCGGGGTCGATGTGAGCACCGGCCGGGTTGCGGCGGACCATGAGGAGCTGCTGACCAGGTTCAGGTCGCTGTCACTGGCGCCGGCGAAGCCGCCGGAGGCTGCGCCCAGGTAGCGGCCTGCTGCGGCGCCTCCCTCGAGCCACAAGCCGTTCGTGAAGGCCGCCGGCACGGTCGGGGACGACGCGTTCAAGGCGTAGCCCTGGGTCGTCTTGCGGGCCTGCGCGACCAGATTCTTGAGCGGGTCGCCCGAATCGATCAGGCCGGCCACGTCCGGGTCGCCGTACGGAAGGAGGACGACCTGGTTGCCGTGGGCGCGAGTGGCGTCGAAGTCCTTCAGCCATGCCGTCGCGTCGGACTGTCCGGCGCCCGGAGTGGACTGACCGTTCTGACCGACGATGACGTATCCCTTCGCCATCTGCTTGATCTCGTCGAGCATCGCCGGGTCGACCAGCCAGGTGACCTTGCGTTCCTTGCCGAGCGCGAGCAGGCGGCCGAGGGAGCCAGTCGGTGTCAGCGCCTGGGCGAGGGAGTCGTTGGCGAAGTTCTTGCCGCCGAGCTGGGTCGGGCGGTGCCGCAGCGGGATGACCAGGGCAGTGTCGACGGTGCGGGCCAACGGTGTCGCACCGGCCACCGGCATCAGCGTGCGGGCGCGGCCGGCCATGATCCGGGCGCTGTTCGGCGGTTCGCCGCGGAACGTGACGCCGACGACGTACACGCCGGTCTGGCCGGAGATCCGCCATTCCTTCCACGGCACCACCAGCGTGAAGTCGACTGTCTGCTTCGGCGCCAGCGGCTGCTCGAACGGCTTGAAGGTCTGCGGGTCGTTGGTGAGGTTGGTGCAGCTGTCCCGGTCGTTCATCGGGGTGTTCTGCTCGGTCGGGATCGCCTCCACGGCGGCGGTGCTCGCCAGTCGGGTGCGGTCGATACAGGCCAGCGCCTGCGGATCGTTGAACGTCACCGAGCTGGTGTTCGTCACCCGGCCCTTGATCACCACCGGCTGGCCGGGCTTCGGAGCGACCGGGCCGAACGTGTCGATCGTGACCTGGACGGTCGGATCGTCGGCCGGTGCGGCATCGGCCGGAGCCCCGAGAGTCGCTGCCGAAGCAGCAACCAACAGGCAGGCGCCCGCCACCGCAGAGAGCCTCAGTCGCCGTCTGAACACGCCGTCACCGTAACCTAGTTCCCCGTGTCACCCTTTGCCGACCAGTCAGCCTCCGCCGGATCGTTGCCCGCGCTGCAGCGACAAGCCGTCCAGGCCTTGCTGCAGCTCGCTCCGGTGGTCGACGAACTGGGCTCCCGGTTCGATGCCGCCGGCCATGAGATCGCCCTGGTCGGCGGTCCTGTCCGGGACATTCTCCTCGGCCGGGGGAGCAAGGATCTGGACTTCACCACGTCAGCACACCCCGATGTGATCGAGCGGTTGCTGTCCGGGTGGGCGGACCATGTGTGGGACATCGGCAAGGCGTTCGGCACCATCGGTTGTCGTAAGGGCGAGTGGGTCCTGGAAATCACGACCTACAGGTCGGAAACCTACGATCCCACCTCGCGCAAGCCCGAGGTCGCGTACGGCGACAGCCTGGAGGGCGATCTGGCCCGCCGGGACTTCGCGATGAACGCGATGGCGGTCCGGCTGCCGTCGCGGCAGTTCGTCGACCCGTACGGCGGGATCACCGACGTCGCGAACAAGGTGATCCGGACGCCCGGCACCCCGGAGGACTCGTTCTCCGACGACCCGCTGCGGATGATGCGGGCGGCCCGGTTCGCGGCCCAGCTCGGCTTCACGCCCGATCCGGCGGTGGTGGCCGCGATGACCGCAATGGCCGACCGGATCACGATCGTGTCCGCGGAGCGGGTCCGCGACGAGCTGGAGAAGCTGATCTGCGCCGACCAGCCGCGGATCGGGCTCGACCTGCTGGTGTCGACCGGGCTGGCGACGTACGTGCTGCCGGAGCTGCCGGCGCTCAAACTGGAGCGGGACGAGCACCACCGGCACAAGGATGTGTACCAGCACTCGCTCACCGTCCTCGACCAGGCGATCGACCTCGAATCGCGTCTGTCTGTTCCGACGCCCGATTTCGTCGTTCGGTTCGCCGCGCTGATCCACGACATCGGGAAACCGAAGACGCGGAAGTTCGAGGACGGCGGCAAGGTGACGTTCCACCACCACGACGTGGTCGGGGCGAAGCTGGCCCGGAAGCGGATGAAGGCACTGCGGTTCAGCAACGAGCAGATCGAGCAGGTCAGCAAGCTGATCGAGCTGCACCTGCGCTTCCACGGGTACGGCGACGGCGAGTGGACCGATTCCGCGGTCCGGCGCTATGTCCGCGACGCCGGCGACCAGCTCGAGCGGCTGCACATCCTGACCAGGGCCGACTCCACCACCCGCAACAAGCGCAAGGTCGAGATGCTGCGGGCGGCGTACGACGACCTCGAGGAACGGATCGCGCGGCTGCAGGAGCAGGAGGAACTCGATGCCCTGCGCCCCGATCTCGACGGCAACCAGATCATGCGGATCCTGGACATCCCGCCGGGCCGCGAGGTCGGCGAGGCCTACAAGTTCCTGATGGAACTCCGCCTGGACGAAGGCCCGCTCGGCGAGGAGCGCGCCCGCGAGGAGCTGCTGCGCTGGTGGGCCTCGCGGGGCTGAGCCCTCGCCGCGCGCCCGCGGCCGCAGTACGGTCGGGCAATGGTGTGGCTGTATCTCGCCTTGGGTGGGGCGGTTCTGGTCGTCGCCGGCTGGTTTCTCTGGGCTCGCCATGCCGCGGCCCGAGCCGCGGCGGATGCGATGAAGCGGGTGCACGACCTCGTGACCGAGGACGTCGCGCACCTCGGCGCCGAGCTGGAGACGCTCACCGGCGCGAAGGCCGATCCGCATTACACGCAGGCCCGGCGGGCGTACGACCTGGCCCGGACGGCGCTCGAGCGGTCGCAGGAGATCGAGACCGTGGCCGAAGCGGTAGCGGAGGGCAACTACGAGGTGGCCCGCGTCCGGGCTCGCCGGGACGGACGCCGGTTGCCCGAGGAGCGGGTGCCGTGCTTCTTCGATCCGCGGCACGGGCCGTCGACGGTCGACGTGGTGTGGACACAGCCCGGCGGTGGGACACGGCGGCTGCCGGCCTGCACCGGGGACGCGGACCGGATCAACGCCGGCGCGGAACCGTCGATCCGGAAGGTCGAGTACGACGGGTCGCAGGTGCCCTACTGGGAGGCGGGCACGCGTGCTTACGGGCAAGCGTACTTCGCTGACCATGAGCAAGCGCTGGCGGCGTTCGGCACTGCGCAGCGTCCTGTGCAGCAGCAGAAAACCGGCCGCGCGCTCTAGTGCCCTGCGTCGGAGGTTCTTTGGCGCTTGCGGCGCCCAGGCACGCACCTCGCGGCGGCGGCGGAAAGGCCACGATGGAAGAGCATCGAGGCCTTCCCTCCGCCACCGCGATGCACGCACCTGACCACCGCAATCACTCAAACAACCTCCGACGCAGGGCACTAGTCTCGCGGTGTGGACGTATGGAGCATCATCGGGTGGGGCGGATCCGCGCTCGTCGTGTGGTCGTTGCTGCAGACACGGATCCTGCGGTTGCGGATCCTGAACCTGATCGGCTGCGTGATCCTGGTCGGGTTCAACGCCGCGGTCGGCGTCTGGCCGATGGTCGGCATGAACGCGGTACTGGCGGTCATCAACATCGTCCATCTCTGGCGGCTGCTACGGCACCGGCACGACGAGACGGCGTACCAGGTCCTCGAGGTCGACAAGGCCGACGCGTACCTCGGGTACGTCCTGGACCGGCATGCGAAGGACATCACCCGGTTCAACCCCGACTTCACGCCTGGGGCGAGCGAGTACGCGTTCCTAGTCCAGCACGACGACCGCACCGTCGGCGTGGTCCTCGCCCACGACGCCGGCACCGGCCGCGCCCAGATAGACCTCGACTACGTCGTCCCGAAGTACCGCGACTTCACCCCCGGCGAGTTCGTCTACCGCCGCAGCGACGTCTTCACCGACCACGGCTTCCACCAAGTCCTCGCCCCACCCCGCATGCTCGACTCCACCCCGTACCTCAAGAACCTAGGCTTCCACCGCACCGGCGACCACGTGGTTCTGGACCTACGGCAAGGCTGATCCGAAGTTGCATAAGTGTACTTATTATAAGTACAGTTCTATAACATGAAGAAGCCTCGCCGCATCTTCGCGCGGGACGACGAGTGGAACCACCTGGCGCGGTTCGCGGCCCCGGCTGGTGGCCGACCCCGGTTGGGGGTCGTGAGCGGGCGCCGACGGCAAGGCAAGACGTATCTGCTGCAGGCGCTCGCGGAGCAGGCAGGAGGCCTGTACTTCGGCGCAACCGAGGCGACCGAGACCGAGTCGCTCGGCTTGTTCGCGGCTGCGGTCGGCGCACATCTCGACCTCGCCGCGCCGCCCCGGTTCGACAGCTGGGACGACGCGGTTCGCTTCCTGTTCTCGCTCGACCCTGAGAGCGGGCCGTTCGTGATCGACGAGCTGCCGTACCTCACCAAGGTCTCGCCGGCGCTCCCGTCGATCCTGCAGCGCGAACTCGATCAGGCCGTCTCAACAGGCCGCGGCACCAGCCTGCTGCTGTGCGGTTCGGCGATGTCGGTGATGGGCGGCCTGCTGTCGGGCAGCGCCCCACTCCGCGGCCGGGCGAGCCTCGAGCTGATCGTCCGCCCCTTCGACTACCCCTTGGCCGCCGAGTTCTGGGAGCTGACGGATCCACGGCTGGCGGTCCTGGTCCACGCGGTGACCGGCGGGACCCCGGCGTACCGCCGGTTCGTCGGGGACGATCTGCCCCGGTCGGGTGACGACTTCGACGCCTGGGTACTGCGGACGGTTCTCAGTCCGGTCAATCCGCTCTTCCGCGAAGCCCGCTATCTGCTCGACGAGGAGTTGGAGGTACGGGACAGCGCGCTCTACCACTCCGTCCTCGCAGCAGTTGCCTCGGGCAACGGAACTCGAGGCGGTATCGCGAACTACGTCGGCAGGAAGGCGACCGATATCGGTCATCACCTGATGGTTCTGGAGGACAGCGGTCTGGTACGGCGGCATCAGGACGTCTTCCGCGCGCGCAGATCGACGTACCGCGTGGCCGAGCCACTCGTCGTCTTCTACCAGGTGGTGATGCGACCTCAGTGGGGCCTGCTGGAGAGCGGACGAGCGCAGAACGTCTGGCAGGCAGCCCGAGCACGCTTCTTGTCGCAGGTGGTTGGCCCGCACTTCGAACAGATGTGCCGGGACTTCGCGCTGCTGGCACCGGCCGACCTGTTCGGCGAATTGCCTGGCGAGATCGGCTCAGGCGTCGTCCCGGACCACAGTCGCCGTACCCAGATCGAGGTCGACGTCGTGGTGCTGGCGCCGGCGGTTCCGGGTCAGCGTCGCAAACTCCTGTCGCTCGGTGAGGTCAAGTGGGGGGAGACCATGGGGCGACGGCATGTCGAGCGGCTCGACCGGGCTCGGCACTTGCTCTCTGCGGCCTACGACACTTCGGACACTGTCCTCGCCTGTTACAGCGGCGCCGGGTTCGAGCCTGACCTGGATCCGAAGGTACTGAGGATCGGGCTCGACGATCTCTACAGGTCTTTGGCGTAGCAGAGGGAGACTGGTTCGTGCTCGAAGGGTGGGTACGGCGGGGTGGGGTGGTAGCCGTGGTTTGTGTAGAGGGCTATTGCTTCGGTTTGTTTGGTGCCGGTTTCGAGGCGTAGGCGGGTGAGGCCGGTGGAGCGGGCTTGGGATTCGACCGCTTCCAGGAGGATGCGGGACAGGCCCCAGCCGCGGGCGGTGGGGACGACGTACATGCGCTTGATCTCGCCGAGGGTGGGGGCGACCGGCTGGAGGCCGACGCAGCCGACCGGGGTGCCGTCGAGGGTGAGCAGGGTGAACGTGATGTCGGGGTGGAGAGAGACGAGTGGCTGGTCCTCGCCGTACATCGCGGCCAGCTCGGCCTGCTGAGCAGTGATCAACGTCCGGATGGCGGGGTCCGTCGCGGGCGCTGCCTGCAGTTCCACTCCTTCGATCACCATGGATCGGACGGTAGCAACACGGGATGACACCCCTGTTTCCGTTTCCTCTCCGTGGTCTGATGGGTCGGTGAGGACGCTGGAGCAAACTGCCGCCGGAGTACGGGGCGGGTCGCTGGACCCGGTGGAGCTGGTCGAGGAGGCGTTGGCGCGGGCTGCCGATGCTGCGGAGCTCAACGCTGTTGTGCATCTGGATGTGGAGGGTGCACGTAAGGCGGCCGCTGCTCATGACCGGAGCGGCGCGCTGGCGGGCGTGCCGGTCCTGGTGAAGGAGATCGTCGAGGTCGAGGGGCTACCGTACCGGTGTGGGTCGGCGTCCATGGACGAGGTGGCCCGGAAGGACGCTGAGGTCGTACGGCGGTTGCGCGCGGCCGGGGCGATCGTCATCGGGTTGTCGCACACACATGAGTTCGCCTACGGGTGCACAGGTACGTCGAACCGCGTCGGCCCGTGTCGAAACCCGCATGACCGGTCGCGGATCACAGGTGGTTCCAGCTCCGGGTCAGCTGCTGCTGTGGCGGCCGGCGTGGTTCCGTTGGCGATCGGCACGGACACTGCGGGCTCGGTCCGCATCCCTGCGGCGCTATGCGGAGTGGTCGGGTTCAAGCCGTCGTACGACACGATCCCTTGTGATGGCGTGTTTCCGCTGTCGCAGTCGCTGGACCACGTCGGCGTCCTCACTCGCACCGCGGCAGACGCCGCCTACGCACTGTCCGCTCTGGCTGAACTGGGTGCCGTGGACCTGGGAACGCCTCGCCTGGGTGTGGCGACAAACCTGGAGTACCTGCAACTCAGTCCTGCAGCAAGCACCGCATGGTCTGCTGGCCTGAACACCTTCGAAGCTGTTGAGGTACAGCTACCGGACTGGTCGCACAGCTTCACCACGGCAGGCAACCTCCAAGGTCCTGAAGCGGTGGCGAACCATTTAGGGCGCTCCCAGGACCGGTACCAGCCAGATGTCCAGCAGCGGTTGCGTGAGGCCTCCGGTGTGCAGCCGGCCGATTACACACGTGCACAGGAAGACGCTATAGCGATCACGCGGCAGTTGGATGACGTGTTGCAGCAGGTGGACGCAGTACTCACCCCTACCGTCCTGACGACCGCCCCACTCATTACCGAAGCAGCCACGGCCGACGGCGGACTCGAAGTACGCAAGCAGCTGCTCAACAACACGCGACTCGCCAATCTCACCCGGCATGCCGCGGTGAGCATCCCGCTACCGACCGACGGCCTCCCCGTCGGCTTGCAGATCATTGCTGCAAGCAACGAGAAGGCCGCCGCGGTCGCGTGCTGGCTCAGCGATAGATTCGGAGATCAGCCAGGCTCCACCAGTTAGCAGCCGATCCCGTCGACATCACCCGCACGTAGCGCGCGTGCGTCGGCCGCAGCTCGACCGTGGTGAGTTGTCCGGTGGATGCGCCGGACGCAACGGTCTGCCAGCTCGAGCCGTCCTTGCTGACGGCAACCTCGTACCCGCGGGCGTAGTCACCGGCATTCCCACCGCTGTCCAGAGCGACGGAGCGGAACGTCTGCGCCTTGCCCAGATCCGCCTGCACCCACTGACCGGGCGCCTGCGCGGCCTTGCTCTGCCACACCGTCGACCCGTCCTGATCGATCAACAGCGCCGCATCCGCACCGTTCACACTCGCCGTCGCGCCGGCAACAGCTAGCTGCTGCGGTACGTCGGTTGCCAGCCGATCCCAGGTGTACGTCGCAATCGCACCGCCCGGCAGCTCGTAGTCGAACGACTTGCCGCCCACTGCGACCGTGAAGCTGCGCGGGTCGTCGTTCTCGTTGTGCACCAGGAGCGCAGTACTGCCATCGGGGTTGCGGAAGGCGGCGGACATCAGCTGCCCGTTCCACCCGGTCGTGCCGTACGACGTACTCCCGATCCGCACCGCACCCGGCTTCACGAACTTCGACAGGTGGCCGATCGTGTAGTACTCCGCGTCCGTCGTGACCGTCCCGTCCGGCTGCAACGTGACCAGGCCGGTGCAGGTGTCGCAGCCGCCCAGGTGCGGGCCGCCGGTCGAGTCGAGCGCGATGTTCCAGTTGACGACCGACTTGGCCCAGTTCCGCGTCGTACCGAGCATCAGCGTGCGCGCGTGCCAGGTGAGCGTGCCGCGGAAGATCTGCGGCGGGGTGTCGGTCGGACCGTGCGAGCCCGAGCATTCGGTGAACCAGATGCCCTTCGACGGGAACGCGTTGTGCAGATCGGTCTGCTTCGACGGGTCGCCGGAATAGCAGTGGTACGCCGTACCCGCGATCCACTTGGCCGCCGGTGTCTGGAGCAGCTTGTACGGGTAGTCGGTCTCCGGGTCCTCACCAGGAGGCGTGGAGGCGATGTCGCCGGGATGCGTGGTCCAGTTGTGGTCGTAGCCGAGGATCTTGGTGCGCGGACTCGCCTTCTGCAGCAGTGGACCCAGGGCGGTGATCACTGCTGCTTCCTGGCGGACCGGCATGTCCGTGCCCGGGTACGCGCTCGGTTTGCGGTTCTGCGGCTCGTTCTGGATCGAGAGGAAGTCGACCGGTACGCCGGCCTGCACGTACGCCTGGACGAACTTCACCAGGTAGCGGGCGTACGCGTCGTACACCTTGGGGTCGTCCTTCAGCCGACCGCCGACGAGCGAGTCCGCGGTCTTCATCCACGCGGGCGGGCTCCACGGCGTCGCCATCACCTTGAGTTGCGGGTTGAGCTGCTTCGCCCGTCGCAGCAACGGCAGCACCTGCTGCTGGTCGTGCGCGATGGTGAAGTGCTTCAGCCCGAAGTCGGTCTGGCCGGCCGGTACGTCGTCGTACGTGTAGTGCTCGGCAGCGGCGGTGAAGTCGGACGAGCCGACCGGCTGGCGAAGGAAGCTGACGCCGATCCCCTGGCGAGGGTCGAACAGTTTGCGCATCGTCTGCTCGCGGTCGGCCGGACTGAGCCGATACAGCACGTTCGCGGACGAGTCGGTGATCGAGGCGCCGAAGCCGTCCATGGTCTGGTACGACGTCCGCGGGTCGACCGTGATCGTGGTCCGGTCACTGGCTCCGTCGTGGAACGTGACCGGCGCGCGCTCGTGCAGCAACTCGGCGCGGTCGGGTGTGGTGACCCAGACGCGGACCGGACTCGTCGTCGGGGGATGGGCTTGGGCAGGACCGGTGAGTGACGCCACCGTGAGAGCAAGGGCGACGCCGAGGGCGGGTGTTCTCATCGCACTCCTCAGGGATGAAACAAACGGCCTCAGGACACGCCCGCGATCGACCACTGTCAAGGTCTGGGAGCGTGCAGTTAGAGTGCTGAGCGTGAAACAAAGCGATGTAACAAATGCCGCGCGCTAGAGCGACGATGCGCGACGTCGCGGCTGCGGCCGGGGTGTCGCTCGCGACCGTGTCCCGCGTGGTCAACCGGGCCGGCGGCATCGCGCCGGAGACCCGACGGCTGGTGGAGCAGGCGATCGAGGAGCTCGGGCTGCCCGCGCCCGTGCCGCGCGGCGGTACGCCGAAACCCGTCGAGGGCGCCGTCTACGTCCGCTGCCCGTACGTGCTCACCGACTACTTCGGCCTGATCGTCTCGTCGATCGCCGAGGCCCTCGACCGGCACGGCCGGCAGGTGATCCTCAACGCCGGCGAGGCCACCCAGGACGATCCCGTGCTGCGTGGTCTGGCATCCCGGTCGGGCGTCGGCGGCGCCGTACTCATCCTGCCGCCGGAGCCGAGCGAGGAGCTCGTCCGGCTGAGTTCGCGGCGCTTCCCGTTCGTCGTGGTCGATCCGCGTACTGCGCTGCCGCGGGACATCCCGTCGGTCTCGGCGGCTCACCATTCCGGCGCCCGTCAGCTCACCGCGCACCTGACCGCGCTCGGCCACACCCGCATCGGCGTCATCGCCGGTCCGCGCGAATGGCTGGCCGCGGACGCCCGGCTGAGCGGTCACGCCGCCGCTCTCGCCGATGCGGGGATCCTGCCCGACCCGTCGCTGGTCCGCCACGACCAGCCGACCACCGTCCACGGCTACCGGGCGGCTTCGGAGCTCCTCGACCTCGACCCGCGGCCGACGGCCTTGGTGGCGTTCAACGACAAGGCCGCGATCGGCGCTCTCCAAGCCGCCGTCGACCGCGGTCTGTCCGTACCGCGCGATCTCTCGATCGCCGGCTTCGACGACCTCGACCTCAGCCGCGCGACCACTCCTCGACTCACCACGGTCCGCCAGCCCCTCCAGGAAATGGGCCGAATGGCCGTCAGCCTCCTCACCCGTCTCCTCGACCACCACGACCTGGAGGCCCTCCACGTCGAGCTCGCCACCGAGCTGATCCCGCGCGCCTCCACGGCGGCTCCGCCATCGGCCTGATCCATCCTGCCGTGTCCGGATGTGGAGTTGGGGAGTGCGCGAAACGGCTCGGGTGTGGCAGGTTTTGGACATGAACCTTCGGATCGGCATTGCCGGGATCGCCATCGAGTCCAGCACGTTCTCGCCGCATCGGGCCGGGCTGGCCGATTTCGACGTACGGCGTGGGGACCACCTGATGGAGCGGTACGAGTTCCTCGGGAAGGACTGGGCCCAGGGGATCGAGTGGGTCCCGCTGCTGCACGCGCGCTCGCTGCCCGGTGGCGCCGTACTGCCGGAGGTGTACGACGACCTGTCGGCGGAGATCATCACCCGCCTCGAAGGGGCCGGCGAGCTGGACGGGTTCTTCTTCGACATCCACGGCGCGATGAGCGTGGTCGGACGGCAGGACGCGGAGGCCGATCTGGCCACCCGGATCCGGGCCGTGCTCGGTCCCGACGTACTCATGTCCGCGTCGATGGACCTGCACGGGAACGTGTCGCGCGAGCTCGGTACGGCGGTGGATCTGATCACCTGCTACCGGATGGCGCCGCACGAGGACGCGATGGAGAGCCGCGAGCGGGCGCTGCGCAACCTGGTCGAGCGGCTGCGTTCCGGGCTGGGGAAGCCGGGCAAGGCGTGGGTGCAGGTGCCGGTGCTGCTACCGGGCGAGAAGACGTCGACCCGGCTCGAGCCGGCCAAGTCGATCTATCACCGGGTCGGCGAGATCGCGGACGAGCCCGGGGTGCTGGACGCGGCCGTCTGGGTCGGATACGCGTGGGCCGACGAGCCGCGCTGCCGGGCCGCTGTCGTCGTCACCGGCGACGATCACACGCTGATCGTTGAGCGCGCCAACGAGTTGGCCCGCCTGTACTGGGAGGCTCGCGACGGGTTCGAGTTCGTCGCGCCGACCGGGACACTGGCCGAGTGTGTGTCGGCGGGTCTCGCGAGTACGGCGCGTCCGTTCGTGATCAGCGACTCCGGCGACAACCCGACCGCCGGCGGCGCCGACGACACGTCGTGGACGCTGGCCGAGTTGCTCAAGATCGAGGAACTCACCTCGGGGAAGGCCACCGCCATCCACGCCAGCATCGTCGACGCCGAAGCCGTTGCCGCCTGCGTGGCGGCGGGCGTCGGCAATCCGGTCGAGGTCGCCGCGGGGGCCAAGGTCGACTCCGGTCCGGCCGGCCCGGCCGAGATGTCCGGCACCGTCTTCTCCCTCTCGGAGGACCCGGTCGGCGGCACCGTCGCCGTCGTCCAGGTCGGCGGCCTGCACAGCATCCTGACGTCCCGCCGCAAGCCGTACCACCACATCGCCGACTTCACGTTGTTGGGCCTCGACCCGTCGGCGACCGACCTGGTCATCGTCAAGATCGGGTACCTCGAGCCCGAGCTCTACAACCTCGCCGCCGACTGGCTCCTGGCCCTGACCCCCGGCGGCGTAGACCAAGACCTCCTCCGCCTAGGCCACCACGGCGTCCTCCGCCCCCTCTTCCCCTTCGACCCAGACATGTCAGACCCGAACCTGGTCCCCGAACTCCTCCCGAACAGCTGATTCCCCCCGCGGGCTACAGCTTGCGGAGGGTGTGGAGGGCTTCTATGGCGTGGGTGATCAGGTAGTCCGCGGTGTAGGGGCGGTCTTGTTCGGGTAGGCCGGACCACTCGATGGCGAGGTCTTCGGCGTACGAGAGCCAGGCGTGGATCCGCAAGTAGTCCAGTGACTTGGGCTCGTCGGCGACCTCGGGAGTGCCGATGTAGGTGAGGACGCGCTTGGTCAGGCCGGCGCGGGTTTCGTCGTACACCTCGACGGCGAAGTCGTCTCCGCCGGCGGCGCCGCGGACGAAGGAGATGTACGCGGTCCGGCGGCGCTCGATGAACGCGACGAACTGCGTGAGCATCTCGCGCAGTTGGTCTTCGGGAGCGAGGGAGCCGTCGGGCTTGGTGACGCGGAGGAGGCGGCGGCCGGCGGCGGAGATGACGGCTACGTAGTAGTCGCGCTTGCTCGGGAAGTAGTGGAACAGCAGCCCGCGCGAGATCCCGGCCTGGCCGGCGATGGCGTCGATCGACAGCTCATGGATCGGTTTGTCGCGAAGCATCATCAGGCCGATTTTGACCAGTTGCTTCTTGCGGTCCTCCGCCGACAGCCGGTGATCCATGCTATTGAGCATTGCTTAGAAGCTGAGCTACGGTCAAGGCGAGGAGAGGAGTCTTGATGGGGTTCGAACCTTCGGCCCGGGCTCAGGATCTGGTCGCACGGGTAGACGCCTTCCTGCGCAGCGAGATCGAGCCGGTCGAGGCGGAGCTGCACACCGCGATCCGTACCGCCGGTGACCCGTGGCAGCCGCAACCGATGATCAAGGACCTGCAGGCGAAGGCACGTGAGGCCGGCCTGTGGAACCTGTTCCTGCCACCCGCCGAGCCGGGCAACGAGCAGTACGGCGAAGGCCTGACGAACCTCGACTACGCCCCGATCGCCGAACTCACCGGCCGGTCGTTCATCGCGCCGTACATCTTCAACTGCAACGCGCCCGACACCGGCAACATGGAGGTCCTGCTCCGCTACGGCAGCGACGAGCAGAAGAAACAGTGGCTGGAGCCGTTGCTGGACGGCACGATCCGGTCCGCGTTCTGCATGACCGAGCCGGACGTCGCATCCTCCGATGCGACCAACATGGAGGCGACCGCGGTCGTCGACGGCGACGAGGTCGTCATCAACGGCCGCAAGTGGTGGAGCACCGGCGTCGGCCACCCGGACTGCCAACTCCTCATCTTCATGGGCCTCACCGACCCCGAGGCCCACCGGTACGCACGCCACACGATGGTCCTCGTCCCGCGCGACACCCCCGGCGTGAAGGTCGAGCGACTCCTGCCGGCGATGCACAGGTACGACGAACCGCACGGCCACGGCGAGGTCTCGTTCACCGAGGTCCGCGTGCCGGCGTCCAACATCCTGATGGGACCGGGCCGCGCGTTCGAGATCGCCCAAGGACGTCTCGGCCCGGGCCGCGTCCACCACTGCATGCGGCTGATCGGCCTCGCGGAGAAGGCGCTCGAGCTGGCGCTGCAGCGTGGCACCAGCCGTACTGCGTTCGGCAAGCCGCTGGTGAACCTCGGCGGCAACCGCGAGCGGATCGCCGACGCGCGGATCGCGATCAATCAGGCACGCCTGCTCGTGCTGCAGACGGCGTACCTGCTGGACACCGAAGGTTTGGCCGGTGCATTGAGCGAGGTCAGCCAGATCAAGGTCGCCGTACCGCGGATGGCGCAGGACGTGATCGACATGGCGATGCAGTTGCACGGCGGCGGCGGGCTGTCCGACGACTTCCCGCTCGCGGCTGCGTGGACGAGTGCGCGCGCGTTGCGACTGGCAGACGGGCCCGACGAGGTGCATCGTGGGGTGATCGCGAGGATCGAGCTCGCGTCGTACCTGTCTGCTGCTCAGGAGGCCAAGTGAGTCGCGTCCTCGTCACCGGCGCCGCCAGCGGGCTGGGCGCGGCGCTGGTCGCCAAGTTCGTTGCCGAAGGCCACCAAGTCCTGTCGACGGATGTGGCCGAGGAGGGCGAGGGTACGGCGTACCTGAAGCTCGACGTCCGCCGGGCCGAGGACTGGGACGCCGCGGTCGCGTGGTGCGAGCAGAACTGGGGCGGCCTGGACATCCTGGTGAACAACGCCGGGATCGCGACCGGGGGGCGGATCGACGTCGAGACGCTGGACGAATGGGACCGGGTCGTCGACATCAACCTGATGGGTGTCGTGCGCGGCTGCCGCGCGTTCGCCCCGCTGTTCAAGCGGCAACGCTCCGGTCACATCGTGAACACCGCGTCCGCGGCCGGACTCGTCCACCCGCCGATGATGAGCTCGTACAACACGGTCAAGGCCGGTGTCGTGGCGTTGTCGGAGACGCTGTCGCACGAGCTGCACCCGTACGGCGTGACCGTATCCGTGGTGTGCCCGTCGTTCTTCCGGACCAACCTCGCGGACTCGATCCGCGGCGCGGACAGCGCGATGGGCGCGACCGCGCGGCAGCTGATCGAGAAGTCGCCGCGGTCCGCCGACGACATCGCGACCGCCGTCCTCCCGGGGATCAAGAAGAAGCAGTTCCTGATCATCCCGGACCGGCCGGCGCAGATGGCGTGGCTGACCAAGAGATTTGCGCGCCCGCTGTACAACCGTCAGATGCGCAAGATCGCCGCGCGCGCTCGGGCACGGGCGGAGGCCGGCTCGCTGCGCGAGCCTGGTGGGGTGGGGGACGAGGGCCGGACGCCGGGCCGACCCGGATGAGCGACGGTCCGCGGGCTGTCCGCGGCGAGGATGCGTTCGACGTGCCGGCGGTCGATGCTTGGCTGCGTGGGCGGACCGAGCTGCCGGACGGCTTGCCGGAGGTGAAGCAGTTCACCAGTGGGGCGTCCAACCTCACCTATTTGCTGGGTTATCCGGGCCACGACCTGATCCTGCGCCGTCCGCCGGCGGGGACGAAGGCGAAGAGCGCGCACGACATGGGCCGCGAGTACCGGATCCAGGCCGGCCTCAAGCCGGTGTTCCGCTACGTCCCGGAGATGGTTGCCCACTGCAAGGACGACTCGCTGATCGGCTCCGAGTTCTATGTGATGGAGCGCGTCGCCGGCACGATCCCCGGGCACCACAAGCTCGGTGTCGACGTGACTCCGGACCAGACCAGGCAGCTCGGATTCACGTTGATCGACACGCTCGCCGAGCTGCATGCGGTGGACCCTGAAGCGGCCGGGCTGTCCGATCTCGGGCGCGGGGCGGGGTACGTCGAGCGCCAGGTCACCGGCTGGTCCGACCGGTACCGCAAGGCGAAGACCTGGAACGTCCCCAACTACGAACGCGTGATGGCCTGGCTCGCGGCGAACCAGCCGGCCGACGTACGGACGTGTGTTATCCACAACGACTTCCGCCTCGACAACGTCGTACTCGCGCCGGATGATCCGCTGCACGTGGTCGGCGTCCTCGATTGGGAGCTGGCCACGCTCGGCGATCCGTTGATGGATCTCGGCAGCGCGCTCGCGTACTGGGTGCAGGCCGATGACGACTGGGCGTTCCGCCGGTTCAGGCTGCAGCCGTCCGATGTGCCGGGGATGCTCACCCGCGACGAGATCGTCGAGTACTACGCGAAGCGGTCGGGGCTCGTGGCGGACAACTGGGCCTTCTACGAGGTGTTCGGGCTGTTCCGGCTCGCGGTGATCGCGCAGCAGATCTACTACCGCTACCACCACAAGCAGACCCGGAACCCGCGGTTTAAGAACTTCTGGCTCCCGGTGAACCTGCTCGAGCGCCGCTGCCGTCGCATCATCCGGCAGGCGTAGATGGCGGTCGTCTACCTGATCCGCCACGCGCAGGCGTCGTTCGGCGCCCGCGACTACGACAAGCTCTCATCGCTGGGTGAGCAGCAGGCGCGACGGCTGGGTGAGACGTTGTCGGACGTGAAGCCGGACGTCGTCGTTTCCGGTTCGATGCGCAGGCATGCGCAGACGGCGACGCTCGCGGGATTCACGCCTGAGATCGACAACGGGTACGACGAGTTCGACCACGAGCAGGTGATCATCGCCCACAAGCCGGCGTACCGCGTGCGGCCGGTGATGCTTGCCGATCTGGCGCGGACCGGGAATCCGCAGCGGGCGTTCCAGGACATGTTCGTCGCCGCGACGCAGCGGTGGATCGACGGCGGTGACGGATATACCGAGACGTTCGAGGCGTTCTGCGAGCGGTCCGAGGCGGCGGTACGACGTACGGCCGAGCGACTCGGCAAGGGTGGAACGGCGCTCGTGTTCACGTCGGGCGGCCCGATCGCGGCGGTGGTGAGCCGGCTGCTGTCCGGCGGCGACGGGTTGTGGACGAAGCTGAACCCGGTGACGATCAACACCGCGATCACGAAGGTGGTGTCGGGCCGCGGTGGGCTGACTGTGGTGAGCTACAACGAGCATGTCCATCTCGGCAGCGAGATGCTCTCCTACAGATAGGACTGCGATGAGGCGGAACGTCCTGATCACCGGCGCCAGTTCCGGGCTCGGCGCGGAGATGGCGCGGCAGTTCGCTGCGAAGGGTCACAACCTGGCGCTCACGGCTCGCCGTACCGAGCGCTTGGAGGCGCTGCAGGCCGAGCTGGCGGAAAGTTATCCACAGCTTCAGGTGATTATCCACAGTCTGGATGTGAACGACCACGACCAGGTGTTCGAGGTGTTCCGCAAGCTCGACGCCGAGCTGCCGCTGGACCGGATCATCGTGAACGCTGGTCTCGGCAAGGGCGCGCCCCTCGGCACCGGCCGGTTCGATGCGAACCGCGAGACCGCACTGACCAACTTCGTCGGCGCGCTCGCCCAGGCGGAGGCGGCGATGGAGCTGTTCCGGGCACGGAACGCCGGGCACCTCGTCTTCATCTCGTCGATCTCGGGACTGCGCGGGCTGCCGAAGACGGTGACGACGTACGCCGCGACGAAGGCGGGGATCGCGTCGCTCGCCGAGGGGCTGCGGATGGAGCTGCTCGGGAAGCCGATCAAGGTCAGCACGATCTACCCCGGGTACATCCGGTCCGAGATGAACGAGCGGGTCGCGCACACGCCGCTGATCGTCGACACGGTGCCGGGCGTGCGGGCGATGGTGGCCGCGATCGAGTCCGAGAAGTCGAAGGCGTACGTACCGTCGTGGCCGTGGCGGCCGCTGGCTCAGGTGATGCGGTTCGCGCCGCTCGCCGTACTGAAGAGGATGCTGTGATGCGCTGGGGATTGACCGTTCCGCTGACCGGGGTGCCGCTGCGGGACCACCGGTCGCTGATCTCGGAGTTGTTCGAGCTGGGATACACCGATCTGTGGTCGGCGGAGGTCGCGGGCGCGGATGCGTTCACTCCGCTCGTGCTGGCGTCGGAGTGGGATCAGCGGTTGCGGTTGGGGACGGCCGTCGTACCGGTGCACACGCGGGGGCCGGCAGCGCTGGCGATGAGTGCCGCGGCGTTGGCGGACCTTGCGCCGGGGCGGTTCGTGCTCGGGATCGGGGCGTCGTCGGAGACGATCGTGACCGGGTGGAACGGGATCGCGTACGACCCGCCGTACGCGCGGACCCGCGACGTGCTGCGGTTCCTGCGGCAGGCGTTCGCGGGGGAGAAGGTGGACGGGTCGTTCGACAGCTTCACAATCAACCGGTTCCGGCTGGAGAAGGCGCCGGACATCCCGCCGGCGATCATGCTGGCCGCGCTTCGGCCGCAGATGTTGCGGCTGGCGGCGCGGGAGGCCGACGGCGCGATCACGAACTGGTTGTCGGCGGACGACGTACCCCAGGTTCGGGCCGAGCTCGGGCCGGACAAGGAGCTGGCCGCGCGGATCTTCGTCTGCGTGACCGAGGACGCGGAGATGGCGCGCAACATCGGGCGCTACCTGATCGCGACGTACCTGACGGTCCCCGGGTACGCCGCCTTCCACGACTGGCTCGGCCGCGGTACGGCGATGAAGCCGATGCGCGACGCCTGGGCCGCCGGCGACCGCAACGCCGCGATGGCCGCCGTACCGCTCGACATCCTGGACGCCCTCATCGTCCACGGCACCCCCGACCAATGCCGCACCCACATCAACCGCTACCTCGAGAACGGCCTCGACACCCCCATCATCGCCACCCTCCCCACCGGCACCGACCTGATCGACACCGCCCGCGCCCTGGCGCCGGCGGCGACGTGATCACCGTGTACACTGCGTACACGGCTGGAGGATGGAGGTTGCCATGGGGTCTCAGGTCGAGTACCGCAGCGCTCGGGAGGCGCGTGAGCATTTCAAGGACATCCTTGACGCGGCTGATGACGGTCGACCCGCCACGGTGACGCGTGATGCGCGGCGCGTTGCCGCGGTGGACGCTGATCGGCTCGTGCACTTTCTGACGTGCGTTCACCCCTCCGGCGCCCAGGTTGTCGCCGAGAACGAAGGCTGGTCGATCTTCATCCCAGGGCTTCCGGTTGCGGCCGACGGGGCGACGCTGGACGAGGCGGCGGAGGAGATGGTCGACGCGCTCCGTGCGTACGCCGACGCGTGGGCGGACCACCTACGCCTGGCGCCGAACCACGCGGACAACTGGGGGCTGGTGCAGATTGTCGCGCTTGCCTCGGATGAGCAGCTTCACGCCTGGCTGCTGGCCTGAGTCCGACCGTGAGCGAACGACGTCGACCGGCTACCCGGACAGATCACCAGAACTTCTGCCTGATCGAAGGCTGGACCGAACGGCTGCGCGCGACGAACAAGCGCGGAACGCACCACGTCAACTACGAGCTGGCGCTGACGGACGGGCGCGTGCTGTACACGCGGATCAGCCATCCTGTCGATCGCACCGACTACGGACCCTCGATCTGGTCCCACATCCTCCGCGACCAGTTGGCCGTGACCACCGGAGAGTTCTGGGCGTGTGTCGACGACAAGACACCTCCGGATCGGCAAGGGCCGCAGACGCCGGTTGAAGCGATCCCGGCGGGAGTCGTCAGGACTCTCGTTGCTGAGGCACACATCCCGGAAGCCGAAGTACGTGCAATGACCAAATCGGAAGCGGTCCAGCGACTCGCCGACTTCTATACGACCGGTCGCTGAAGCCAGCGTCATCAGTTGGTCGTGGTGGTTTTGGTGGTGATGGTGAAGGCGCGGACGCAGATGGGGTCCGGGGCGACTTGGCTGATGACGAGGTTGCCGGTGACGGTTGTGCCCTTGGAGGTGCCGGACAGGGGGATGACGAAGGTGGGGGCCTGGCCGACCGGGGTGCCGGCGGTCAGTTTGGTCGGGGGGCCTACGAGGGTTTGCATGAGGAGCGGGATCAGTCGTTCCGAGCCCTTGCAGGCGTAGGTGGCAGCGCCCTTGGAGTTGTTGGCGTTCAGCTGGGCGACGAAGCGGCGGCCGAGGTCGGCGGCGGTCGTCACCGGGGTCGTTTTCGGGGCGGTCGTGGGCTTGGACGGGGCGGGACGAGTGGATTTCGTCGCGGGCGGAGGTGCGGCCGGCGTACTCGGGGCGGGGTACGACTTCGAGTTCTGGTGGTCGGTGACGAGGCGGTAGGCCAGTGTGCCGATGGCGCCGATGGCAACAACAATCAGCAGCACGATCAGCCCGATGATCAGCCCGGCTCGACTCTTCCTGGGCGGCTGGCCGTACGGCGGTGCCGACTTGAAATTGCCGGGTTGCGGCTGCCAGCTGTAGTTAGGCCCGGGCGGCGTTGAGCTCACAGGAACAGTGTGGCAGCGGGATCAGCTCAACCGGTGCTCTTTCAGCCACGTCGTCGCGCGGCGGTTCGAAGCTCTGGAGAGCCAGGCGTCCTGGATGATCTCGGTGAGTTCCTGGCGGGAGATCTCGGCCAACTCACTGCCGCGGATGAGGACGGACGGGTGGCCGTCGAAGTGGGGCGTGGTGAAGAACGGGGTCGCCTCGTCCGCGACCAGCGCGAGCTTCTCGTCCTCGGATTCGACCCAGATCATGATCACGTCGTCGTACTTCTCACCGGTCACCGGATCGACCGCGTCCGGTCGCGGCGTACGGAAGAACACGAACGACTTCCCGCCGACCTGGTACACGGGCCGATCCGTGCCGTCGTCGCGCTCCCACTTGGTGACATGCGGCATCCCCGACGCGATCTCGTGTACGTCGGCCACACGGGCTTTCCTCGGCGCCATCCGGAACGGGACCGATCAGTGCGCGACCGACGTCAGGCGAACGCACAGCGGGCGCGTCGGCTGGTCCATGATGTCGACGGTACCCGCCAGCGGGACGCCGCCCTTCGTGGTGCCGGAGAACGGGACCGAGATCCGCGGGTAGTAGCTGGTCACCGAGGCGGCCGGTCCGCTCACCGTCAGCTTGGTCGGCGGGTCGATCGTGACGATCAGCTGGCCGGCCAGCAGGTTCTTGCTGTCGGCGCAGGCGAGAGTTGTCGCGTGCGCCTGGTCGTTCGCGTTGAGGTACGCGAGGAACCTGGTGGCGAGCGTCGTGGCCTCGGTGAGGCGCGGGCCGCCGGGCGTCTCCGATGCTTGGGCAGTCGGCTGCGGTGACCCGGTCGGCCGAGCCGCCGCGGGCGACGGCGCGGTCGGGCCGCTGCCCTGGTCGTCGTCACCGCCCATCAGGCCCGGAAGCAGCAGCGCGACGACGCCGAGGAACACGATGATCCCGGCAGCACCGATCACGACGTACAAGGACGTCCGCGACCGGCGCGGTCCGCGCGGTTCGAACCCGGGCGCGTACCCCCGCCCGTCCCACGCCGGAGGTCCGCCAGGTCCGGCGGGGGTGCCGGGAGGGGGCTGTTGCTGCCAGCCACTGTTCTGGGGTCCGGACGGGTACGGAGGCTGTGTCACCCGGACAGTGTGTCAGCAGCGGGGAGCCAGACCGTGAAGGTGGACCCGGATCCCAGTCGGCTGGTGACAGTGATCCGGCCACCATGCGCCTCGGCCAGGTGCTTGGTGATGGCCAGACCGAGCCCACTTCCGCCGGTACTCCGGCTGCGGGAGTGCTCGGCGCGATAGAAGCGATCGAACACATACGGCAGGTGTTCCTCGGCGATCCCGCTGCCGTTGTCGGTGACGCTCAGGTTGTAGCCGTCGCCCACCCGCCGTACGCCGACCACCACGTTCCCGCCCGACGGCGTGTAGCGGATCGCGTTCGAGACCAGGTTGCCCAGCGCCTGACGAATGCGCGCGCTGTCGACCATCGCCGGAGAGGGCCCACCGACGGCGGTGACAGTGACGTCGGCAGCCTCGGCGGTCGGGCGGTGAGCGGCGACGACTTGCTGTGCGAGTTCGGTCAGGTCGCGGGGAGCGGGGTGCAGGCGGAGCATGCCGGCGTCCGCGAGCGCGAGGTCCTGCAGGTCGGCAACCAAGTGCTCCAGCAGCTCTGTCTCCTCGAGCAACGACGTGACGAGCTCGCTGTCGAGGGGTACGACGCCGTCCTCGGACGCCACCAGGTACCCCTTGATGTTGGCCAGCGGCGTACGCAACTCATGCGCGACGTCACTGACCATCGCCTTCCGCTGGAAGTCGTGCCGCTGGATGGACTCGGCCATGTCGTTGAACGCGTGCCCGAGCCGAGCGACCTCGTCCTTCCCGCTGACGGGTACGCGGGCCGCATGGTCCCCGTTCCGCATCCGCTGCGCCGCACCCGTCAGCGCCACGATCGGGCGGACCAGCCGTCGTCCCGCGAAGATCATCACCAGCGCCGCGATCAGTAGCACGCCGAGCGCGGTCGCCGCCGTCCGCAGGAGCCCCTCGCCGGAGAACACGTTGAACGTGCTCTTCGCGCCGAGATACAGCTTGGCCGGCGGAGCGACGTACGGCGTCAGCGCCTGGACGCGCGCCTGCGTGGTGCAGTCGTCGAACTCGGCCGGGATCTCTGCCTTGGTCTTGGGCTCGACCGACTTCAGCCCCTCGAAGTCGTTGACCTGGTACGGGATGCCGGCGGCGTCGAGGCATGCCCGCGCGCGCCGGATCTCGTCGTCGTTCACGATCTTCGCCTTGGCGCTCGGGGCGTTGAGCCCGGGCGGGGAGCAGGTGTCGCTCGCGGCGGTGCCCGGCTTCTCCAGCACGCGGACCCCGGCGATCGACTCGGTCGATTCGATCACGACCTGCGGGACGCTGCCCGTCTGCCTGATCGACGCCGACTTGCCCTTCGCGTTCCAGCACGCCACCGCTTGCTTGGCCAGCTGCTCCTGTTGCTGTTTCTCCGCATCCGTCATGCCCCAGTCGGGGTAGGCCACGAACGGCGGGGCGCCCGAGGACGTCGCGACGAACCCGGAGATGCCGGAGGCAACGGTCTTGCGCGCCGAGTACGCCGAAGCGGCCGAGATCGCGGACAGCTTCTTCGAGACACCGGAGTTCCGCGCGTCGATGGTTGCCGCTGGCACCGAGGGGAGCGCAGGCGCCGCGCCGAGCATCCGGGCCGAGTCCGCGATCACCGAGCCGTCGTCGGCGGTGACCGCGACCCGGCGACCGAGCTTGTCACCGAGATCGTGCACGAGCTTGTCCACACCAGACCAGGTCGGGTGGTCCGCGGCGTACTTCGACAGCTCCGAGTAGATCTCGCCGTCGACCTGGAGCTGCCCGGTGTTCGCGTCGATCTCGCCCTGCAACTTCTCCGACGTGCTGTACGTCGCGATCAGCGCGGTCGCGATCACCGCGCCGAGCGCGACCGCGAGCGACAGTCCGAGGAACCGGACGAGCACACTACGACGCATGGCTGACCACCTTGTCGGCCAGCTTGTACCCCACGCCGTACACCGTCTTCAGGTACGTCGGAACGGCGCCCGGCTCGATCTTCTTCCGCAGATTCATCACGTGGACATCGACGGTCCGGTCGAACACGTAGTGGTCGAACCCGAAAGCGTGCTCGAGCAACTGCTGCCGCGAGAACGCCCGCCCCGGCGATGCGGCCAAGCAGGCGAGGATCTTGAACTCCGCCGGGGTCAGGTCGATCAGCTGCCCGGCCAGCCGGACCTCGTGCCGGCCCGGGTCGATCTCCAGCTCGCCGACGCGGTACACCTCGCCCTCGGCGCGGACGCGGGTCCGCCGCAGTACGGTCCGCACGCGGGCGACGAGCTCGCGCGGGTTGTACGGCTTGGTCAGGTAGTCGTCCGCGCCGAGGTCGAGCCCGAGCAACAGGTCGTCCTCGGTGGAACGAGCGGTCAGCATGATGATCGGCACCCCGGAATCGCCCGGGCCGTCGGCACGCAGTACCCGGCAGACGTCGAGACCGTCGACCTTCGGCATCATCACGTCGAGAACGAGCAGGTCCGGGCTCCGCCGGCGGGCCTCGTCGATCGCGGCCCGGCCGTCGTGCACGACGACGGTCAGGTGCCCCTCCCGCTCGAGATACCGCCGGATCAGCTCCGCCTGCTTCAGGTCGTCTTCGGCGACCAGGATCCGCGCTGGCATAGCTCTCAATGTCCCTGAGCATGATGAGAATCCGATGAAGATCGGCTGAGAGCATCGGGTGCATACCGGTCCTTCACAGGTTCTTCACGGCCGCGACGGCACGCTCGACCGCCATGAAGACCTCTAGAACAGCACTCGCCGTGATGGCGGTTCTGGCCCTGGCCGCCTGCGGGAACGACAAGGCGCCGGTCGCGTCCGGCGACCAGAACAGCGACAAGAGCCCGCTCGCGGAGTACATGGGTGACGGGTTCAAGAGTTCGTCGGGCGGCGGCGGGTTCTCGATCGCTCTGCGCGCCGGCGGCGCCCAGCAGCCGAGCGAGGAGGAGCTGGCCAAGCAGCGCAAGGTCGAGGACGCCACCGCTGCCTGTATGAAGACGGCCGGCTTCGAGTACGTCGCCGTACCGCCGGAGCAGAACGCGAAGAGCAAGTTCACCGACGCGTTCAACCTGCCGCCGGACAAGTTCGCCGAGCAGTACGGGTACGGCATCAGCACGATCGACTGGTCCAAGGCCGGCGACGACGACACGAACCCGAACACGAAGATCCGCAATGCGCTGTCGCCGGCCGCGCAGAAGGCGTACGACAAGGCGCTGAACGGCCCGAACGCGACCGGGAACGGCGCCGTGGTGATCCAGGGTGGTGGCCCGTCCAACAGCGGCCAGCAGGACCTCGGCTGCCGGGGCAAAGCGGTCGAGGAGGTCTACGGCAAGGGTCAGGACCGGGCGGCGGACTTCAAGAAGTTCGACAGCCTGTTCAAGGACCTCCAGGCGCTGCAGAAGCGGATCGAGTCCGACCAGAAGGTCGTCGACGCGACCAGCGCCTGGTCCGACTGCATGGCCGACGCCGGGCACTCCGGATTCACGAAGGTCGACGATCCGCGCAACCAGGTCCAGCAGAAGCTCGACGCGCTGACCGGGAACAAGCCGCCGGCCAAGGGCTCCGGCCCGGCCAAGACGATCACCGGACCGCCGTCGTTCGACAAGGTCGACTCGGCCAAGCTGACCGAGCTGCGTAAGTTCGAGATCGACCTCGCGGTGGCCGACCAGAAGTGCAAGGCCAAGGGGTACGACGACGCGTACAAGAAGGTGCAGTACGACGCCGAGAAGGAATTCGTCGACCAGCACAAGTCCGAGCTCGAGGCGTACCGCGACGAGATGGCGAACCGGTGACCGCTTCGCCCAAGTCCCGCCGCCGGGTCCTCGTCGGCGTAGCTGGGGTGGCCGTGGCCTCGCTCGGTATCGGCGTGGCCGCCGGTAGCCGGATCAGCTCGCCGGAGGACGCGGCCGCGAAGACCGCGCCGCCGAAGGCCTCCCAGATCACCGTGCCGGTGGCGAAGAAGGCGCTGTCGAGCAAGGTGGTGGGCCGCGGCGATGCCTCGTTCGACGGCGCGGTCAACATCCGGGTCGAGACGAGCGGGCTCGCCACACCGGCGATCGTGACCGGGAAGGTGCCGGCGGTCGGGTCGACGATCACCGAGGGCAAGGCGCTGCTCGAGATCACCGGCCGGCCGGTGATCGGGCTGGCCGGCGTACTGCCGATGTACCGGACGCTGTCGCCCGGGAGCAAGGGACCGGATGTACTGCAACTGGAGCAGACGCTCGACCGGCTCGGGTTCGACCCTGGGACCGTCGACGACGAGTACACGCTCGACACCTCGGCCGCGGTCGTGAAGCTCTACGACGAGGCCGGGTACGACGCCCCGGAGCCGGAGGAGCGGCTCACCCAGGCTGTCGATCAGGCGAAGAAGCAGGTCGACGCTGCGAAGAACCAGCTCCGGCAGGCGCAGTCCCAGCTCAAGGCGGCGAAGTCAGCCAAGGCGAAGGACACGTCGGTGCAGCAGGGCGCTGTGGACGACGCGGAGGAGAACCTCGCGGACGCCGAGGATGCGGAGAGCGAGGCCAGGTTCAAGGCCGGTACGCCGCTGCCGGTCTCCGAGGTGGTGTACGTGAAGACGCTGCCGCGCCGGGTCGACGACGTGAAGGTCGAGCGCGGCGGGACGGTGAACGGCGTGGTGATGTCGGCCAGCGGTTCGTCGCTGGTCGTGACGCTGAAGGTCGACGCGGAGACGGCGCAACGGTTGAAGGCCGGCATGGTCGCGTCGCTCGACCTCGATGGTACGGCGATCGCGGCGAAGGTCCGCCGGGTCGCGAAGAACGGCAGCACGTACGACGTCGTGGTCGCACCGAACGCGTTGACCGCGAGCCAGTTGGCGCTGCTGCGGGAGGCGAACGTGCGGGTGACGATCCCGGTGAAGAGCACGAGCGGCAAGGTTCTCGCCGTACCGCTGGCGGCGTTGTCGTCCGGGTCGGACGGCGGCTCGCGGGTCGAGGTACTGCGGAACGGCCAGGTGGAGCTGGTGCCGGTCACGGTCGGGCTGTCCGCGGACGGGTTCGCGCAGGTCACGCCCAAGGGCGACGCGAAGCTGTCCGACGGCGACCAGGTGGTGGTGGGCAAATGACGGCGACCGCGGTTGCTCTGCCGGCGTCGGTGGTCGAGATGATCGGCGTACGGCGGTTCTTCGAGGGGCCGCCCGAGGTACGGGCGATCAATGGGGTCGACCTGACCATCGGGCAGGGCGAGTACCTGTCGATCGTCGGGCCGTCCGGGTCGGGGAAGTCGACGCTGCTGCATCTGCTCGGATTGTTGGACAACCCAACGGGTGGGGTCTATCGGCTCGACGGCGTCGACACGATGAGCCTGCGCGAGCGTCGTCGCGCCGTACTGCGTGGGGAGCGGATCGGGTTCGTGTTCCAGTCGTTCCATCTGCTCGACCACCGGACCGTGCTCGAGAACGTCGCGCTCTCGATGGTGTACGTCGGGGTGCCGCGCCGGGAGCGTCTCGCCCGCGCCAGAGTTGCTTTGGAGCGGGTCGGGCTGTCGCACCGCATGGACTTCGCGCCGACCACGCTCTCCGGCGGCGAGCGGCAGCGGGTCGCGATCGCCCGTGCGCTCGTCGCGGAGCCGAGCCTGCTGCTGGCAGACGAACCGACCGGCAATCTCGACAGCGCCAACGCGGAGGCGATCCTGCAAGTGTTCGACGAACTGCATTCCGAAGGTATGACGCTGGCTGTCATCACCCACGACGCCCAGGTCAGCCGCCGGGCCCAGCGCCAGGTCCGCATCGTCGACGGAACCCTCCAGTGGTAACCCAAGCAGGCCCCCCGGATCCCGCCGGCGGGCCGTCCACCTCGCCGCCTTCGCGGCGTCGCCCGCGGCCGCGCGTCGCGCTCGCGCGGCTGATCGGGCGCACCTCCCGCATCAACCCGTCACGGACTCGGCGACGATCTCGTCCCGCTCTGCGGGACTTGCTGGATGAGGCGTTGTCCGGAGTTGCTGCCCGTCCTACCCGGCTGATTCTCACCACGCTGGGCACGGTGCTCGGCGTCGCCGCATTGGTCGGCACGGTGGGTCTCGGGCAAACAGCGGCCGGGCAGATCACGCAGCGGTTTGATCTGGCGGCGGCGACCCGCGTCGTCGTACAGCCGGACGACAAAGGCGGGCAGGAAGGCGAAGCCGCCACGCAGTTGCCGTGGGACGCACCCGACCGGATCAAGCGGCTGAACGGTGTCGAAGCCGTCGGCACCGTCAGCAACCTGGAGATCGGCGACGACCTGGTCCAGAACGTCACCGGCCTGGACAACGGCGCCGGCAAGGCTCTGCAGGTAATGGCCGGGTCCGCCGGCCTCTGGGACGCTGTCCGCGCGACCCTCCAGACCGGCCGGTTCTTCGACCAGGGCCACGACCAGCGCGCCGACAAAGTAGTTGTCCTCGGCAAGCACGCTGCCGAGCGGCTCGGGATCAACCGGGTCGACTCGCAGCCTGCGGTGTTCATCGGCGACGAGCCGTACACGGTGATCGGCATCCTCGCCTCGGTCAGCGGCCGGGCCGAGCTGAACGACGCGGTGATCATGCCGAACGGCGCGGCCCGCGACGCCTACGACCTCGAGTCGCCGGACGCGGTCGAGATCCGGACAGCGGTCGGCGCGGCGCAACTGATCGCGGAGCAGGCGCCGATCGCGATCGAGCCGAACAACCCGAGCACGTTGCGCGTCGACGCTCCGCCCAAGCAGGGCGCCGTACGCAAGGGAGTCGAGTCCGACCTGAACGCGTTGTTCCTGCTGCTCGGCGCGGTCGCACTCCTGGTCGGCGGACTCGGCATCGCCAACGTCACGCTGCTGTCGGTCCTGGAACGCATCTCGGAGATCGGTCTGCGCCGGGCCCTGGGCGCGGCGCGACGACATATCGCCGTTCAGTTCCTGGTCGAGAGCGTGATCGTCGGCTTCCTCGGCGGCCTGCTCGGTACGGCGGTGGGCGTGATCCTCACCGTGAGCGTGTCGTGGGTCCGGGACTGGACACCGATCCTCGACAACCGGCTCGCGTTCGGATCACCCCTGCTGGGTGCGTTCATCGGTCTGGTCGCCGGCACGTATCCCGCCTGGAAGGCCTCCGCCATCCAGCCGATCACTGCGCTTCGAGGCACGTGAGTACAGCACGGCGGTGAGCGCGAAGCCGGCCACGATCAGCGCCAGCACCGGGTAGGACTTCCCGTTGTCGGGCAGGATCGCGGCGCCGAGTGCGGCCGCCGAGACCTGCCCGACGTTGAAGATCATGTCGTACAGCGAGAACACGCGTCCGCGGTAAACGTCGTCGACACCCGTCTGCACGAGGGTGTCGACGCTGATCTTGATGCCCTGCGCGCAGAACCCGGTGAGGAATCCGCCGACCACCAGCGCGGGCTTGGTGTAGAACCCGATCGGCACGGCGCACACCACGGCCGCAGCCACGAACAACCAGGTGATCCACTGCCGCAGCAACATCACGCGGGTGCCCCAGGGCGTGACCAGCGCGGCGACGAACAGTCCGGCTCCGACCGCGCCGGTCGCGATGGCGAGTGCGCCGAACGCTTGATCCAGCTGGCCGGGTCCGTAGAAGTAGTTTCGGTACAGCAGGATCATGGCGACCGTCAGCAGCCCGAAGAAGAACCGCAGCGAGCCGATCGCGGCGAGTCCGAGCGCGGGCTGCGGGCGTGACTTGAGGTACCGGGCGCCGTCGACCAGGCCGGTCGCGATCGTCCGGAGCGCCTCGCCGATGCTCGGCTCGTCGCCGTTCAGGTCCGGGCCGAGTTGGTCCCGCCGCAGCCGGAGGGCGAGGAGCGCGGCGGCTGTGTAGATGACGACGGTCAGCCCGAGGACGGCGAGATCCGAGTCGACGATCAGCTTCACCCCGGCGCCGACACCGCCGCCGATCAGGAAGAACGCCGTACCGCTGGTCGGGGTGACCGCATTGGCCATCACCAGTTCGTCGCGCTCGACGACGTGCGGGAGACCCGCCGACAGCCCGGACAGGAGGAAGCGGTTGACGCCGAGCGTCAGCAGCACGGCGATGTAGAACAGCACACCGGCGTTGTCGGCTGCGACGATCGCGCCGACGCCGATGACGAGCACCGCACGGGTCAGGTTCGCGCCGAACAGGATCTGCCGCCGCGACCACCGATCGAGGAGTACGCCGGTGAACGGGCCCAGCACGGAGTACGGCAGCAGCGCGACCGCGAACAGGCCGGCGATCGCTGCGGCGTCAGGCGCCCGCTCCGGCGAGAACAACACGTACGACGCCAGCGCCACCTGGAACACACCGTCGCCGAACTGCGAGGTGAGCCGCACTGCGAACAGCCGCCGGAAATCGCGACGCTGCAGCAACGTCCACAAGTCCCGGATGAACCGCACGCCTGCACTGTAACCGCACTACATGTCGCCCTACTCGGTTTGGTGCAAGCGCTGGGCCGCGGTCTCCGTGCGCTGGCTGACCGGCTCGACGCCCTTGACCCGGCCCAGCCCGAACAGGGGCATGTTGCCGTAGATGGTCTCGGTGTTGCCGGCCGGTACGACGTACGTCTCGTGCCAGATGCCGACCGCGCCGCCCTTGTAGGAGTTGCGGAAGTACTCGACCCAGGCGGGCCGGTGCGTCCGGTTGTTGTCGCCCGCGAACGCCTGCAGTTTCTCGACCGACTCCCAGTACTGGATCAGCGTGACTCCACGCCAGGTCGGCAGCGTCCGGAACCCGAGCAGGCCGCTGTCCTTGTCCTTCATCAACTCACGCAGCATCGGCCCCATCGCCTTCGCCACCGGCAACCATTCGCGCACCTTGAGTACGGAATTGACCCGCATCCCGATCAGGAAGACGACCAGCTCCCCGTCGTACGCCGCCGTCTGCCGCCCCGCGATCACATCACCCATGTCGCCACCCCTCACCCTTTGGAAGACAGTCTCGATTCAATCCTCTGTAAAGGCCATCGGCGGACGCGCCCGAGCCGGTGGCAGAAGACCGCGGAAGCGATAGTGTCGTTCTGCCGGTGTCACGGTCCGTTGTGCACCGGTTACGATGGCACTTCAGTTCTGAGCCGCAGCGCGGATGGGAATTTCATGGCTGAATCGCAGGATGCCGACGTCGACCCGCAGATGTACGAGCAGCTGAAGCTCGACCGGCCGCACGGCGCTCGGGTGTACGACTACTTCCTGGGCGGGAAGGACAACTTCGCGATCGACCGGCAGGCCGCCGAGCACCTGCTCCAGGCGTTCCCCGGCTTCCGCACGGCCGCCCTCTCGAACCGGATGTGGATGCACCGCGCGGCGAAGTACGCCGCGGACCAGGGCATCACCCAGTTCCTGGACATCGGCACCGGCATTCCGACCGAGCCGAACCTGCACGAGGTCGTCCAGAAGATCGTCCCGTCCGCCCACGTGGTGTACGCCGACAACGATCCGATCGTGCTCGCGCACTCCCGGGCCCTGCTGGTCAGCGACCCGGCGGGGAAGACGGCGTACCTCGAGGCCGACGTGACGGATCCGCAGGCGATCCTGCAGTCCGACGAGGTCAGGGAGCTGATCGACTTCAGCAAGCCGGTCGCGCTCAGCATCGTCGGCGTCTTCCACTACCTGCCCGACGCCCTGAAGCCGTACGACCTGGTCCGCCAGCTCGTCGAGCCGCTCGCGCCGGGATCGCTGCTGATCTTCTCGCACTGCACGCCGGACTTCGCGCCGGAGCTGTGGGAGCGGGCGATGGTGGTCTACAAGGCCGACGGCGGCGACGCGCAGGTCCGCTCGAAGGAAGAGGTCACCCAGTTCTTCGACGGCACCGAGCTGATCGAGCCCGGCGTCGTGTCGCCGTTCCGGTGGTATCCGGACGACGAGACGCAGCGCCTGGTCGACAAGGGCGAGTTCACCGACATCATGTGCAGCCTGTGGGTCGGGGTCGGCCGCAAGCCCTGACGGATGGACCGTAGCGGGTACCCGCACCACCTCGCGATCACGCTGCGGTGGAAGGACAACGACGTCTACGGTCACGTCAACAACGTCGTGTATTACAGCTTCTTCGACACCGTGATCAACGACTTCCTGATCCGGTCGGGCGGGCTCGACATCCACGGCGGTGACGTGATCGGGCTCTGCGTGGATTCGCAGTGCACGTTCAAGCAACCGCTGGAGTTCCCCGGCGTCGTGGACGCGGCGTTGCGGTGCGGTCAGCTCGGCAACTCCAGCGTGCGGTACGAGATCGCCTTGTTCCGTGAGGGATCGGACGAGCCGGCCGCGACCGGGCGGTTCGTGCACGTCTTCGTGGCGCGCGACGATCGCCGCCCGGTGCCGGTCCCGGACCGGATCCGCGCCGCGCTCGAAGGGATCACCGGATGATCGTGCGTGGCGCCGTACTGCGGGAGATGGGCCTGCCGGCGCCGTACGCCGCGTCGCGTCCACTGCGGATCGAAGAGGTCGAGTTGGCGCCGCCCGGTCCGGGTGAACTGCTGGTCCGGATCCGCGCGGCCGGCCTGTGCCACTCGGATCTCTCGGTGATCGACGGTTCCCGCCCGCGGGTCATGCCGATGCTCCTTGGCCATGAAGCCACCGGGGAGGTCATCGTGTCCGAGGCTCCCGGCTTCGCTGCGGGCGATGTGGTTGCCTGCGCCTTCGTGCCTGCCTGCGGCACCTGCGGCCCTTGCGCTGAAGGCCGCCCCGCGTTGTGCGAGCCCGGTGCTTCCGCCAACACCGCCGGCACCCTCCTCGCCGGCACCAGCCGCCTCTCCAGCCCGCAGGATCGACCCGGCGGCGGCTCGGCCGCCGCTCACCCATCCGGTGGCGGCTCGGCCGCCGGGCGCCGGCCGGCCGGCCTGCACCACCATCTGGGTGTGTCCGGGTTTGCGGATCATGCGGTGATCTCGGCGCATTCGGCCGTGAAGATCGATCCGTCGCTCCGACCCGAGATCGCCGCGCTCTTCGGCTGTGCGGTGATGACCGGCGTCGGTGCGGTGGTGAACACCGCGCAGGTCCGGGCCGGTCGCAGTGCGGTGATCTTCGGTCTCGGCGGCGTCGGCCTGTCCGCACTCCTCGGCGCCGTGCTCGTCGGAGCACATCCGATCGTCGCGGTGGACGTCGTACCCGAGAAGCTCGAGCTGGCCCTGGAGCTGGGCGCGACGTACGCCGTTGATGCCGCTGAGGGAGTCGAGCCCGTGCGTGCGGCGACCTCAGGCGGCGCCGACTACGCGTTCGAGACCGTCGGCAGCGCCAAGGTGCTCGAGCAGGCGTACGCCGCGACCCGCCGCGGCGGCACCACGGTCACCGTCGGGCTCCCGCACCCGTCGCAGTCGTTCAGCGTGCCCGCGGTCAGCCTGGTCGCGGAGGAACGCACGGTGAAGGGCTCGTACCTCGGCTCGTCGGTGCCGTCCCGCGACATCCCGCGGTACGTCGCCCTGTACCGGGCCGGCCGGCTTCCGGTCGACCGGCTGCTGACCGCGACCGTCGGGCTCGACGACCTCAACCAGGCCTTCGACGACCTGGCCGCAGGGACGTCGATCCGTCAGGTGTTGCTGTTCTGAAGGTTCTCGGCAGCCTTCTGGAAGGTCTGGTCGTTGCGGTCGCGCGCCTCGTCCGTGTAGTTGTCACCGAAGAACTCCGCGGTCGGCACCGGACGGATCTCCAGCTCGCCGTCGGTGCGGCCGTCGGCGGCCACGCAACGCCAGCCCCACTCGATCGCTTCCTGGCGGGACGCCACCTCGATCAGGCAGAACCCGGCGATCAGCTCCTTGGTCTCGGCGAACGGCCCGTCGATGACCCGGCGCTGCTTCTCCTCGTCGAACCCGAGCCGGAAACCCATCGAGCTCGGCAGCAGTCCGTCGCCCGCGAGCAGGACGCCCTTCTCGGCCATCTCCGCCATCACCAGACCCATCGCGGTCAGGCTCTCCTCGCTCGGCAGTCCACCCGCCTCGGACTCCTCGCTCGCCTTGAAAATCATCATGTAGCGCATCTGGGGCCCCTCCCAAGTCGGCGTTAAATCCCGAGACGAATGTAGACCGGGGAGGGGAGCTTCGGGCAGGCTACGCACAGTGCGTGCCCACGCACGAGATGTGAGGCCGTCCCGGAGTCCCTGAGGAGGACCCCAAGCATGCACACCCGCCCCCGCCGGATCGGTGCCCTCGCCGTAGCCGGTGCAATTGTCCTCGGAGCCGTCGCAGTCGCCGTCAGCAACCAGGCCGACGCCCAGCAACCCGCTCCGCTCCCCATCGACCAGTTGCTCGGCCAGGACCTGCAAGGCAGGTCCGCGCTCGGCCGCATCCAGTCCCGGCTCGCCGAGGTCGCCGGGCAGAACAAGCTGTCCACCGACCACCTGCGGCAGATTCTCGCGACCGACCGCACCGCCTGGCTCGACCGTGGCGGCAAGCTGTTCTACCGCGAGCCGGTCGCGACCGCGGCCGAGCAGAAATCCGCAGCCGCGCCGTCCCCGCGCTGGGCTCGTACGGCGGTCGCCGCCGCGACAGGCCCGGCGTTCGAGCTGCACAGCAAGCCGGGGTCGAACCGGGTCATCTATCTGGACTTCGACGGCCAGACGATCACCGGTACGGCATGGAACACCGGTGGCAAGCCGGCCACGGTCAACGTCACGCCGTACGACACCGACGGGAACCCGAACAACTGGAGTACCGCCGAGCAGGACGTCGTACGTGACGTGTGGGCCCGGGTCGCCGAGGACTACGCGCCGTTCGACGTGGACGTCACCACGCAGGAGCCGACCGCGGCGGCGATCGACCGCACCGGGTCCTCGGACCAGCAGTACGGCACGCGCGTGCTGATCGACCCGACCACCTGGTACCAGTCCGGCTGCGGTTGCGGCGGGGTCGCGTACGTCGGTGTGTACGACAGCACCAGCCAGCACTCGTACTACCAACCCGCGCTCGTGTTCACCAAGGGCGTCGGCACCGGCGCGAAGAACATCGCCGAGGCCGCGGCGCACGAGGCCGGCCACAACGTCGGGCTTTCGCACGACGGCACAGGCTCGGTCGGGTACTACGCGGGTCATGGCGCCTGGGCGCCGATCATGGGCGTCGGCTACTCCAAGGCGATCAGCCAGTGGAGCAAGGGCGAGTACACCGGCGCCAACAACAAGGAAGACGACTTCGCGGTGATCGGCCAGAACGGGCTGGCGCTGCGGGCCGACGACCACGGCAACGGCACCTCCGACGCCACCGCCTTGACCCTCGGGACCAGCGTGAAGGGCATCTACGCGAACGACTCGGACGTCGACACCTTCCGGATCGACCTCGCGGCGGGCACGTTCACGTTCGCCGCTTCGGCGGCCGCTTCCGGCGCGGACCTGGACATCAAGCTCCAGCTGCTCAACTCGTCCGGCGCGGTCGTCGCGACCGCCGACCCGGCGTCCGGCCAGTCCAACGCAGCCACGCCGACGGGTCTCGGCGCGAGCATCAGCCGCCAGGTCGCCGCGGGCCGCTACTACCTGCGGGTCGAGAACACCGGGTACGGCAACCCGCTGAACACCGGCTACTCGACGTACGGCAGCCGCGGCGCCTACTCGGTCCGCGTCACCGCGGGCTGACACCCGAACCACCCGGGGCCGTCGATCCCACCGAGATCGACGGCCCCGGGTTCTTGGGGGGACCGCCGCCCGAAACCGGGGGGAATCCTGTGAGGAGGATTCCGAGTGAACAGATTCCGCCGTACTGGCGCGCTCGCGTGCGCCGGTGCTGTCGTTCTTGGAGGTCTGGCTGTCGCCGCCGGCAACCAGGCCGATGCTCAGCAGACGCCAGTCGATCAACTGTTGTCGCAACCGTTGGCCGGTGGCGTTGCGCTCGGCAAGGTTCAGTCGCGACTCGCCGAGGTTGCCGACCACAACCGGATGCCTGTGGACAAGTTGCGGCAGATCCTTGCCACCGACAAGACCGCCTGGCTCGATGCTGACAGCAAGTTGTTCTTCCGCGAGCCTGGTCTGACCAGTGCGCAGAAGGCTCCCGAGGCATCGCCCCGCTGGGCGCGTACCGCTGTCGCGGGCGCGACCGGTCCGGCGTTCGAGTTGCACAGCAAGCCGGGCTCGAACCGGGTCATCTATCTGGACTTCGACGGCCACACCATCACCGGTACGGCGTGGAACGCGGCGAAGGGGATCGACCCGGTCAACGTGTCGGCGTACGACACTGACGGTGACGCCTCCAGCTTTGGCACGGCCGAACAGGACGTGGTCCACGAGGTGTGGGCGCGTGTGGCCGAGGACTACTCGACGTTCGATGTGGACGTGACGACGCAGGAGCCGCCGGAGTCTGCGATCGACCGGTCGGGTGCGTCGGACGAGCAGTACGGCACGCGTGTGCTGATCGACCCGGACACCTGGTACCAGTCCGGCTGTGGCTGCGGCGGGGTCGCGTACGTCGGGGTGTACGACAGCACGAGCCAGCATTCGTATTACCAACCCGCGCTCGTGTTCACGAAGGGCGTCGGTACCGGCGCTAAGAACCTTGCCGAGGCTGCGTCGCACGAGGCCGGTCACAACGTCGGGCTTTCGCACGACGGCACGTCGACGGTCGGGTACTACCAGGGCCATGGCGCTTGGGCGCCGATCATGGGCGTCGGGTACTACCGCGGGATCAGTCAGTGGAGCAAGGGCGAGTACGCCGATGCGAACAACAAGGAAGACGACTACGCGGTGGTCGGCACCCACGGCCTGGCTCTGCGCGCCGACGAGGCCGGCGGCACGACGGGCGACGCCGCTGCGCTGACCGTTGGTACGCCGGTGTCCGGGATCATCGCCGCGGAGGACGACACCGACGTGTACCGCGTCGACGTGAGTGCCGCGGGCAACTACACCGCCTCCGCGAGCCCGGCTCCGACCGGTGGCAACCTCGACATGAAGCTGGACCTGCTGGACGGCTCGGGCACGGTCGTTGCCTCGAACGACCCAGCCTCCGGACAGAGCGACGCCGGTACGCCGACGGGTCTCGGCGCGAGTGTTAGCAGTGCCCTTCAGCCGGGTACGTATTACCTGCGGATCGACAATGTCGGTTACGGCGACCCGCTCAACACCGGCTATTCGACGTACGGCAGCCGCGGCGCGTACACCCTGAACGTTTCGCCCTCCTGAACCCTGGGGCTGGTCGGCCTCTGGCGGACTGACCAGCCCCAGGCCAGGGCTTACGCCGGAGCTAGATGGTGCGCGGCCAGCTGCGCCAGCGCCGCCGCCTGATCGGCGAGGACGGCGTCGTCGAACCGCACGATGCTCGAATGGTTCGACGGCGCCTCCTCCGCGGAGACGTCGTCCGGCCGCGCGCCGACCATCACGAACGTGCCGGGAACCTCCTTCAGCACCATCGAGAAGTCCTCGGCTCCCATCAACGGGTTCTCCAGGTGCTGCACCCGGTCCTCGCCGAACAGACCGGTGAGGATCTGCGAGGTCTCCGCCGTACGAGCCGCGTCGTTCAGCGTCACCGGGTACTGCGGATTGAGTCGTGCGTCGACGGTGCAGCCGTGGGCCGCCGCGATTCGCTCGGCCAGCGCCGGCAGCTCACGCGTCAGTTGCTCGAGCGTTGCATCGGACAACGTCCGCACGGTCGCGCCGAGGCGGGCCGTGTTCGGGATGACGTTGATCGCGACGCCCGCCTCGAGCTGGGTCACGGTGATGACCACGGGATCGAACACGTTCACCCGCCGGGTCGCGTACGTCTGCAGTGCGAGCACCAACTCCGCCACCACCGGCACCGGGTCGACCGTCCGGTCCGGCATCGACCCGTGCCCGCCCTTGCCGCGCACGGTGATGTGCAGCTGGTTCGAGCTGGCCATCATGGTGCCGGGACGCATCTGGAACACGCCCTTCCCGGCCTGTGCCCAGACGTGCAGCGCGTACGCCGCGATCGGCTTGTCGCCGGTTGCCTCCAACAGACCTTCGCGCAACATGTACCCCGCTCCGCCGAGGCCTTCCTCACCCGGCTGGAACATGAAGATCACGTTGCCGTGCAGCTCCTCGCGATGAGCAGCGAGCAACTGGGCTGCCCCGACCAGGCCCGCGGTGTGGAGGTCGTGGCCGCAGGCATGCATGTTCCCGTTCTCCGCCGCGTACTCGAGCCCTGTCTCCTCGACCACCGGCAACGCATCCATGTCCCCACGCAACAACACGGTCGGCCCGGGCGCCCCACCCCGCAGTACCGCCACCACCGAGGTCAGCTCCTTGCCCGCCGTCACCTCCAACGGCAACCCACCAAGGGCGTCCAACACCAACCCCTGAGTCCCCGGCAGCTGCAACCCAACCTCAGGCCCCCGGTGCAACGCCCGCCGCAACTCCACTAACCCACCAACAATCCCCGCACCCTCACCAACAAACTCCACCAACGCCTCCACTCCCACACCGCACCTGCCCCACAACCAACCGACCCCGACACCGTACCCACCCCACCCACCAACCACCTGCCAAGCGCCGCCCGGGCACCCCCGCGTACCCTCGGGCGCCCGCCGCGTACCTGGCTAGCGCTGGCGGGCACCTGCCGGGCACCCACCCCGCACCGCTGACCGCCTGCCGAGCGCCTGCTGAGCACCTGCCAGACCCCCGGGCACCCGGCCTGCACCGCCGAACCTGCCGAGCTCACACGCAGCGCCCAGCAACTGCCGGGCGTTCGTCAGTCTCCTCGGGTGGTGGGGGGATCGCGGTGGGGTTGGGTTTGGTTGGCTGGGCGGCGGGGAGTTGCTGGGGTGTCGAGGGCCGGGCCTTGTGGTTTGTGGAGACGGGGTGTGGCGCCGAGACCAGCGTCCATGCTCCGGCGGAGATCCTGGTTTGCCGACCAGTACTCCGTGAGGTCGTTGATCTTTGCATTGGCCTGCCGGTACGACTCCAGGCCGGCCATCGCTGACATCTTCACATCGAGCGGGTCGTTGGCGTCGTACCCGTGGATCTCCGCAAACGCAGGCTTCATGGCGGCCTCGAGCTCCGCGACCGCACCGGCACGCGCCTGCTTCGGCATCACGTCGGACAGCGTCCAGTCGTAGAGCAGTTCGGCGGCAACCCGGAACTTGTCCTCCGCGTTCACGACCGCCATCCGCAGGATCACCTCGTCACCGGACAGCCCGACCCGCGCACCGACGGCGTTGGCGAACCGCTCGACCGCCGGACGATATTCGCCGTACGGCGGAGGTGTGCTGACGTCGGTGATCCCCGGGGCAATGCGCTCCAGATCGAGTTCCGCGATGTACTTGTCCAGCAGGATCTGCGTCGCGAGCTCGGTCGTCGCCTCCTCGACGACCGCGTGCGCCGGCTGCTTGTACGCGTCCATGCCGGTCGAGTGCGACGTACCCCTGGCGGCGAGCAGGTGGATGTTCTCGTGCAGCACGACCCGGATTGCTTCTTTGAACCGCTGCAGCGTCCAGTCGCCGTGCTGCTGGCCGGCCCGGTCGAACATGGTCTGGAGCGACTCGACGATGTGCTCCGGGTGATAGCGGAGCGAGTTGTCCCGGCACGCCAGCCCCCAGCGCCTGTCGTCCGGCTCGAGGAGATCCCAGACCCGGTTCCACGAGGTGTGATCGGCGCCGGTGATCCGCAGCGCCACCTGAGCCTGCTCATCCATCAGCTGAGCAAAACCAGCAACCACAGCCCTCAACCCCCAACCGGAGCCCGGTACGACGCCCTACCGCCCGACAACCGCCGGTCTGGTGTGTTGCTGGGCGGGGTCATTTGTCAGGGTTTGGTGACGGGGTGGTCTCCAGTGCTTCGATTTGCAGGCCCAGGGATTCGGTGAGGGCGAGGATCTGGTGGTGTTCGGGGGTCTCGGGGACTGTGTCGGCTAGTTGGGCGATCTGGTCGATGCCGGAGCGGAGGGCGGCGATGCGTTCGCTGGAGGTGCCCGGGGTGTTGCGGGCCCGGCGGTGGATGCGGACGGCTGCCGCCATCGTGTCGGAGACGGGTGGTTGCTCCATGTCGAGAACCTCGGACAGCTGGCTGACGAGTAGCTCCGCCTGGCTCTGGTCCGATCGCGGCTCGACGAGGGGCACGAGGGCTCGTAAACGCTCCAGTTCAACCGCGAGCGTCGTTGAGTCCATCGAGCGCGCGGCAGCCAGCACCTGCGCGTACTCCGCATCAAACGTCCGATAGTCCATACCTCAGTATCCCGACCCGCAGGGTTCGCGCGGGGAGCCTCCCGGGTCGCATTCAGGGTCGCGTTCAGGGGAGCCTGCTGCGGCGTGCGGGACCCGCGGGCACGCGCGTCATCCGCAGCGTTCACGACGATCTGCTCACCTCTGGCCCGGTCGCATCGGGACGGCGTTGGTGGAAGTGCGGGGTCGGTGCGCTCACGGGTCGGCCCCGGGCGGGGTGGAGGCGAGCGGACTGGCCGCGCGTGGCGGATGGCGGCGCGAGACCGGACAGGGCTGCAGCGTGGGGTGACGGGTGCATGGGAGCGGGCGGCGTTGCTTCATGGGGCGGCGGGAGTGCGAGACAGGACGCGGCTGAGTCGTGGAGCGGCGCGGGTGTGGGGTCGGCCAGGGCTGCGTCTTGGCGTGATGGGAGTGCCAGAGCGGGCGGGGGTGGGTCCTGCAGTGATGGGGCTGTGAGCCTGGGCAGGGCTGTGTTGTGCGGGGAGGGGGTTTGGCGGGATGGGGCCGGGGTGGGGAGATTGCAGGCGGTGGGGTGGGTTGCCGTGCGGTGGGTGGGGAGCGGGCTGAAGGTGTAGGCGGATTCGGCGGAGCGGACTTCCTTGTCGAGGTAGTCGAGGAGTTGGTCGGCGGTCGAGATGGACTTTGCGGCGGCGAATCCGGGAGCTGTGAGTTCGTAGGCGTCGAGGTGGTCCAGGCCTGCGCGGAGGATCGATTCGAGGCGGGAGCGGGTGCCGGCGCCGGCCGGCTCCAGGTCGGGGAGGCGGGTCGAGTTGTAGGCGAGGGTGACGAGCAAGGGGAACTGGCCGGCTGCGGTCTGGCGGTTGAGGAGGTTGATGACTTCGCCTCGGGACAGGTCGTTGCGGGACTCGAGGTCGGTCGTGAGTTTGCGGACGGCGGGGACGAACGCGGCGTAGTACCCGCCGGACTGGACGGATTCGATGCCGGGGGCAACTTTGTCGACGCCTAGGCGGTTGATGTAGTCGTTGAGGTGATCTTGCGCCCAGGCTTCGGTGACGCCCTCTTCCAGTTCTCGGCTGCCGGGTTTGGTGAACGCTTCGCGGGCGGCGTCCTGTGTCGAGCCTGACGGGCCGAGGAAGTGGGCGTGTTCGTGGAGGAGCGTGGCCAGGGACTCGCGGTAGCGGACCAGCGTGGCGGTTGGTTGCCGCTCGCCGACATGCTGGTACAGCTCGCGCAGCGGCTCCAGGATGGTTTCGCCGTCGAGGTAGAGCGTGCCGTCCCAGTGCGCTAGCCCGAGGATGGCGCCACTGGACTCGACGATGCGACCGTTCCACGCGGACTGCTCGGCCCCGGCGAGAAAGCGTGCGGTCTCACCGCTCGCGGCCAGGAGCTCGTCGACCGAGCTGCAGCTCATGAGCGGAACGCGATCGCGAGCCGGACGAGGGAGTCGGCTGTACGGCGGTAGCGGGCCTGGTCGCGCGGATCATCGGCCTGGGCTGCGAGCCGGCTGAGCTCGGTGATGAGCCAGTCGGCCCGCGCCCGCCGCTCGGCAACAGGCGCGGCAACGGCGGCAACGGGGGCAACGGGCGCGGCGTTCGCGGCAGCAGTCTGGTCGCCAGGGGTCGGGCCGAGCGTCGTACCGGATGGGTGCTCCATGAGGTGTCCTCCCGAGGTGTGAAGTCGGCGGAGAACATACGGAGGTCGGCCGTGGAATTAGCGGCCAGTTCTGGAGCTGTGGATAACTCGCCGCTCGGAGTGGCGCCGCCTCGCTGACGGTTCCTTCACCGCTGGCCTCCTACAACACATTGGCCAAACAACCGGCCAGGCTGACCTTGAGGGCCGCTTTCCGGAAACAAATGCGCGCTATGTGGCGAGGAAGTTCCGGAAAGATGGGCGGCGGGCGGCGGGCGGCCGGCGGCGCGGGTCCTTGCGGGTGCGCCAGGTAGGCGGGCGGCGGGTGGTGGCGGGTGCGCCAGTAGGCGGGCGGTTAGAAGAGCGTCGGGGGTTCGGCCGCGACGGGCTCCGGGAGCGGGGCGAGCTCAGGGACGGCGGCGGCGACTGTCGCGTAGAAGTGGCGGGCGAGGTTGAGCGCCTCGGCGTTGTCGGGGGTGTGCAGGAAGATCGTCGGCGAGCGGCCCTCGGAGAGCCAGTGGACGACCAGGTCGACGAGATATCCCCAACCGTCGATCGTCTCGGCCACCGAGTCGCGGCCGATGTAGCGAACGATCGGGAAGGCGGTCAGAGCACGGGTACGACGGGCCACGCGCGGCTTCTTCATCCAGGCATCACGCTCGGCGAGGCTGGTCGGGCGCCGGGAGAAGAGCGTGCCCGTGTCGAACGGGACCCACTCGGCGTCGACGCGGGCGAGTACACGTTCCAGGTTCGCAGCGGCCTCGCGCGAGTCGAAGAAGGCCTGGTGGCGCACCTCGACGGCGTACCGGTAGTCGCGGGGCACCTGGTGGAGAAATGCGGCGAGCGCGCCCAGGTCGGTGGGCGAGAACGCGGCCGGCAGCTGGATCCACACGGCGTGGTTGCGTGGACCGAGCGGCTCGATCGCGCTGAGGAAGTTGCGGAACTCGCCCTCGACGTTCGTGAGCCGCCGCTCGTGCGTGATCACCTGCGGCAGCTTCACCACGAAGCGGAAATCAGGCGGCGTCTGAGCGGCCCAGTTCTCCACAGATGCACGCGACGGCGTGCCGTAGAAGGTCGTGTTGCTCTCGACCGCAGTGCACCAGGACGCGTACGACCGCAGCTTGTCCCGAGCAGGTTGCGGCCACGCAGGATGCGTCCACTGCGCACAACCGACGTGCAGCCTCATAGCGACCGCACGTACTGCCGACAGACATGAACCCGGGAGAAGCGCGACCGCAGCGAAGCCTCCATCGAGATCGGCGCATGCATGAACGCGCGCACCGGTTTACCCAACCCGTCCGGCGTCTCGAAGCCGTCGACATCGTCCTGCCACGACTTGTAGACATGGAGATAGCGGAAGTTCTCCGTGAACCCGGAACGCTGGTACCAGGCGTTCGCCGACGCATCCCCGCGGGTCCAGGCATCGAGTACGCCGCCCGGCAGCCGAGGGACGACCGCGTCGAGCAACCGCGTGGCCAAGCCGCTGCGCTGGTGGTCGGGATGTACTGCGAGTACGTCGATCGTCGCCCGGTCCGGGAAGATCTCGACGTCCATCAGGCCGATGACTGTCTCGCCGTCGACGGCTACGAGTCGGTGCGCCGGGTTCTCGAACGACGGGCGATCGACCACGACGTCGTCGTAGTACTCCGTGCCGAAGAAGCTGAGCAGGCGGCAGCGGAGCCAACTGGCGGCGTCGGCGTCACGGTAGTCGCGGATCTCGGTCATCCGGCGCCATGATGGCACGCCGCCCCGTCACCCGGAACCGGGTAACGGGGCGCGCGTCATCGCAGTACAGCGGTCACTGCAGCGGTCAGCGGTCGACCTCGCCGCGGATGAACTTCTCCACCAGGTCGCGGCAGACGTCGTCGGCGTACTGCTCCGGCGGCGACTTCATGAAGTACGACGACGCCGACAGGATCGGGCCGCCGATGCCGCGGTCCTTGGCGATCTTCACCGCGCGGATCGCGTCGATGATGATGCCGGCCGAGTTCGGCGAGTCCCAGACCTCGAGCTTGTACTCCAGCGACAGCGGGACGTCGCCGAAGTTGCGGCCCTCGAGCCGGATGAAGGCCCACTTGCGGTCGTCCAGCCAGGCCACGTAGTCCGACGGGCCGATGTGGACGTTGCGCGGCTCGATCTCCTCGCGCAGCTGGGATGTGACCGACTGGGTCTTGCTGATCTTCTTGGACTCCAGCCGCTCGCGCTCGAGCATGTTCTTGAAGTCCATGTTGCCGCCGACGTTCAGCTGGTACGTCCGGTCCACGGTGACGCCGCGGTCCTCGAACAGCTTGGTCAGCACGCGGTGCGTGATGGTCGCGCCGATCTGCGACTTGATGTCGTCGCCGACGATCGGCACGCCGGCCGCGGTGAACTTGTCCGCCCACTCCTTCGTGCCGGCGATGAACACCGGCAGCGCGTTCACGAACGCGACACCCGCGTCGATCGCGCACTGCGCGTAGAACTTCGCCGCCTGCTCCGAACCGACGGGCAGGTAGCAGACGAGCACGTCGACGGCAGCCTCCCGAAGTGCCGCGACGACATCGACCGGCGAGGCGTCGGACTCGGTGATGGTCTCGCGGTAGTACTTGCCGAGGCCGTCGAGGGTGTGACCGCGCTGGACGGTGACGCCGGTCGGCGGCACGTCGCAGATCTTGATCGTGTTGTTCTCGCTGGCGCCGATCGCGTCGGCGAGGTCCAGTCCGACCTTCTTGCCGTCGACGTCGAACGCGGCGACGAACTCCACATCGCGGACGTGGTAGTCCCCGAACTGGACGTGCATCAGACCGGGCACGCGCTCCTCGGGCTTCGCGTCCCGGTAGTAGTGCACGCCCTGGACGAGCGAGCTGGCGCAGTTGCCGACACCGACGATCGCTACGCGGATCGAGGTCATCTGGAATCTCCTTGGGTAGGCGGTTGGTGCTGTTCAGGGGGCCGCTGTTGCCGCCGCTCGCCGTCGATCAGCTCGTTCAGCCAGCGGACCTCGCGCTCGGCCGACTCCAGGCCGTGCCGTTGCAGCTCGAGGGTGTAGGTATCGACCCGCTCCGCCGTCCGGCTCATCGCCGCCCGGAAGTTGGCCAGCCGCTCCTCCATCCGGGCCCTGCGGCCCTCGAGGATGCGCAACCGGGTGGCCGGATCGGTCCGGCCGAAGAACGAGAAGCGGACGCCGAACGTGTCGTCCTCCCAGGCCGACGGACCGGCCTCGTGCATCGCGTGCGCGAAGTAGTCCTTGCCGTCGGCGGTGATCGTGTAGACGATCTTCGGCCGGCGACCCGACTCCGGTGTCCCGGGGTCGGCCGTGATCAGGCCGTTGCGGAGCATCGCCTTCAGACACGGGTACAACGAACCGAACGACAGCACGCGTCCCCAGCCGAACTGGGCGTTGACGCGCTTGCGGAGCTCGTAACCGTGCATCGGCGCTTCGTGCAGCAGACCGAGTACGGCGAGCTCCAGGACCCCACTGCGGTTTCCCATGAGCCACCTCCCTCGGTCTAGTTTGTCATGACCTGATGTATCGGTTCGATACATCGCTCCGCCACTGTAAGCAGACGCCAGGCCTGTGGACAACTCTTGACAAAGCCGACCTTTGTCACCTATCGCGCGAAACCTGTTACGTCAGACGCCGTTCTGCGTTAATCGAATGACACTCAGAGTCGCCGTACCGGAGCGGAGGGTCATGGCCGACAGCCATGGGAAGCACGCCAGGTCCGAGGTCGAAGCCGACGGCGCGCTTGCGCGGCTGGCGCTGCGGTTCACCGCGTTCACCGAGAAGTGGTTGCCGGACGCGTTCGGGTTCGTCCTGGTCGGGACGTTCGTGGTGCTGCTGTTCGGGCTCGTCACCGGAGAGCCGCTGCTGAAGCGCCCGGACGACCCGGCCGCGACCAAGGGGTACGGGCTGGTCGATGCCTGGGGCATCGGGTTCTGGTCGCTGATCACGTTCACCCTGCAGATGGCGATGATCATCATCGGCGGGTACGCCGTCGCGACCAGCGGACCGGTCGCCCGCTTGATCACGCGGCTCGCGCGGATCCCGAAGGAGCCGCGGACCGCGGTCGCGTTCGTCGCAGCGGTCGCCATGCTGGCGTCGTACCTGAACTGGGCCTTCAGCCTGATCTTCGCGGCGATCCTGGCGCGTGAGGTCGCGCGCAACGTGCCGAAGGCGGACTACCGCGCGCTCGGAGCGATGGCGTTCCTAGGGCTCGGGACTGTGTGGGCGCAGGGGCTGTCCGGCTCGGCCGCGCTCCAGGTGGCGAGCGCGAGCAGCAGTCCGCCGCCGGTGCAGGAGGTCATCAAGGCCAGTGGGCACGCCAGCGGTCTGATCAGGCTCAGCGACACGATCTTCACCTGGCAGGCGATCGTCGCGACGCTGATCGTGTACGCCGTCGGCGTCGGGATGGCGTGGTTCATCGCGCCGGGCGAAGGCACTGCGCGGACGGCGGAACACCTGGGGATCGAGCTCAAACCGCTGATCGGTCGCGGATCGGCGTACAACGGTCAGCGTCAGGAGCTGCGGAGGCCGGGTGACTGGCTCGAACATTCACCGCTGTTCAGTCCGCTGATCGTGATGCTCGGCGCGGTCTATCTGGTCCGCTACTTCAGCGGGAAGAGTTTCTTCAACGCGCTCGACCTCAACACGGTCAACCTGATCCTGTTCCTGCTCGCCCTGCTGCTGAACTGGCGGCCGTGGCGGATGGCTCGCGCGGTACGTGACGGCGCTCCGGCGGCGGCCGGCGTACTGCTCCAATTTCCCTTGTACGGCGGGATCTTCGGCATGATCGCCTACACCGGGATCTCCGGCCGGCTGGCCGGCTGGTTGGTGCACGCGAGCAACCAGTTCCTGTTCCCGCCGCTGGTCGCGCTCTACTCCTGCATCCTCGGCATCTTCGTGCCGAGCGGCGGGAGCAAGTGGGTGATCGAGGCGCCGTACGTGCTGCAGGCGGCGAACGAGCTGAAGGTCGACGCCGGCTGGATGGTCGTGGTGTACGACCTCGGCGAGGCGAGCGCGAACCTGCTGCAGCCGTTCTGGATGTTGCCGACGCTCGCGATCCTGGGCCTGAAGGCGCGCGACATCATGGGCTACACGTTCACGATGTTCCTGGCCTGCTTCCCGGCCGCCCTGATCGCGGTGACGCTGCTGGCACCCCACGTGACCTCGTGAGAGTCGCATCACAACAAGCATCGGGATGCAAACCTTCCAACGATGTAAAACGTCAGCGGAAGAGTCCCGGTGGACCGTTTTCACTTGGACGCCCCGTGGTTGCTAGCATCCGGAGCGGATTCGGGCGCGTTACCACACCCACCGTAGTCTGTGGGGCAATGACTCCAGCCAGATCGTCGAGGATTGCAGCGTGAGTGAAGCTCGTAGGAAGGCCGCCCCGGCCCGCCGTCGGCAGAAGAGGCACTGGGCGCTCCGCGTTCTCGGCTGGCTGGCCGCGCTGATGTTCCTCGGCATCATCGGCGCGGTCGCGGCCTTCTTCATCGTGTACCAGACGACGAAGATCCCCGACCCGAACAAAGAGTTCGCCACCAACACGACCACGGTGACGTACGCCGACGGACGCAACCCGCTGGGAACGTTCTACGACCAGAACCGGACCACCGTGCCGTTGTCGCAGATTCCGAAATGGGTTCAGGACTCGGTGATCGCGGCCGAGGACCGGACATTCTGGACCAACCCCGGCATCTCGCCGTCCGGCATGGTCCGGGCGGGAGTGAACATCGCCCGCGGTGAGCAGTTGCAGGGTGGATCGACGATCACCCAGCAGTACGTCAAGGTCATGTACCTGACCCAGGAACGGACCGTGGGCCGCAAGCTCAAGGAACTGTTCATCGCCACAAAGCTCGGTCGGCAGCAGGACAAGAGTAAGACGCTTGAGGGCTACCTGAACACTGTCTACTTCGGCCAGGGCGCTTATGGCGTCGCCGCCGCGGGGAACACCTACTTCAGTGTGAAGGACCCGAAAGACCTCACCATTCCCCAATCGGCCTTACTCGCGACCGTTCTGAACAACCCGACCCTCTTCGACGTCACCGATACGGACCCGCGGACCAAGAAGCGGATCATCGAGCGGTACCACTACGTCCTCGACGGCATGCAGCAGATGGGCACGATCACCCCGGCCCAGGAGGCGCAGTACGCGAACCGGCTGCCGGACCTGTCGAACATGAAGAAGAAGAGCAGCCGCTACGCCGGCCCGAACGGCTTCCTGCTCGACATGGCGAAGAAGGAGTTGGCGCAGCGACTGGCGCAGCTCGGTTTCGACGAGGACGCGATCACCGGCGGCGGCCTGAAGGTGACCACCACCTTCAACTACGGGCAGCAGAACAAGATCCTGATCGCCGCCAAGAACGAGAAGCCGAAGAAGAGCGCCGGCCTGCACATCGGCATGGCCGCGGTCCAACCCGGCACCGGTCAGCTGCTGGCGATGTACGGCGGGCCGGACTTCCTCAAGAGTCAGCTCAACTGGGCCACCACCAAGGCCCGACCGGGGTCGTCGTTCAAGCCGTTCGCGCTGGCCGCGGCGCTCGAGGACGGCAAGTCGATCTACGACATCTTCCAGGGCGACAGCCCGATCACGGTCCAGGGCCAGAAGTTCGGCAACGAGCTCAGCACCGACTACGGCGACGTCACCCTGCTGAAGGCGACCGAGGAGTCGGTCAACACCGCCTTCTACGACCTGGTCGACAACAAGATGGACAACGGGCCGGAGAAGGTCACGGCCGCGGCCGAGGCGGCCGGCATCCCGGCGTCGAAGGCGTTGGAGAACGACAAGTCGAACCCGTCCACCGTGCTCGGCCCGAACGCGTACGCGTCGCCGGTCGACATGGCGAACGCCTACGCGACGTTCGCGGCCGGAGGAAAGTACACGCCGCTGCACGTGATCAAGGAAGTGCGCGGTCCGGACGGCAAGGTGCTGTGGTCGGACGCGAGCATCATGAAGCAGCAGAAGCAGGCGTTCCCGCCGGAGATCGCCAACATGGTGAATTACGTCCTGCAGAAGGTGGTCACGGACGGCACCGGGACGGGCGCCAAGGATCTCGACCGCCCGGTCGCCGGGAAGACCGGCACCGCGGGTGGTGTCGCGGTCGAGGACCGGGCCGAGAACAAGAAGTGCGACGGCTGCAAGGAGGGCTCCGCGACGCTGACCTCGTGGTGGAGCGCCTACACCCCGCAGCTGTCGACCTCCGTGCTGTACCGAGCCGGCAACAGCGGTGAGTCGGACCTGGACCCGTACAGCGACGACCCGGCGTTCTTCGGTGGCAACTGGCCGCTGAAGACCTGGCTGGCGTACATGAAGACGGCCCTCGAGGGTGTGCCGGACGCCGACTTCGTCGCGCCGGACGCGGACCAGGTCAAGGACACGACCACGCCGACATACACCCCGCCTCCGAGCACCCCACCCCCGAGTACGCCGCCTCCGAGCACTCCGCCGCCGAACACGCCGCCTCCGTCGACGCCCCCGCCGAACACTCCGACGAACACGCCGACGAAGACGAAGCCCACCAAGCCGACCAACACTCCGGTCTGGCCCTCTTTGCCGACCGGCGGCACAACGACCGAACCGACGAAGACACCGCAGAAACCCGGCGGCGGTCAATAGCTACAGACGACGGCACCCACCCGGGTGCCGTCGTCGTTTGTCAGCCAGGTCCCGATATGGGAGACGATAGAGGCGTGACTCGGGCGGACTGTGGTGTGTGGTGGTGTGCGCGTGTTTGAGCGCACGGCTGCCGGTGACCCCAAGCCGGGGCGGGCTCGGCGGGCCCGGGTGGACGGGGTCGGCTGGCAGCGGTGGATGCCGACCGCTCTGGGCCGCGAGGTGCTCGGGTGGTGGCTGGTCAGCCGGGTCGCACTGTTCGTGCTGTCGGTCTCAGCGCCGCTGCTGTTCAACCGGGGCAACGACTACCCGAACGTCTGGCACGCCTGGCTGCAGTGGGACGTCTGGCACCTCAATGCGGTGGCCGAGTTCGGCTACAACCACGGGGAGCCGTCCGGGGCGCCACTGGCCGCGTTCTTCCCCGGCTTCCCGTTGCTGGTCCGCCTCGTCAGCTACACCGGCATCGGGTACGTCGCCGCGGGCATCGTGGTCTCCGCGGTGGCCAGTGCGGTCGCGGGCGTGTACCTGGCGCGGCTGGCGCAGTACGAGTTCCCGGAGTTGAAGGGCATCGGGCCGAACGCCGCGATGATTTGGTACTGCGCCCCGGTCGGTGTGTTCCTCGCTGCGGGGTACACGGAGGCGCTGTTCTGCGCGTTCGCGTTCCCCGCGTGGCTGGCCGCGCGGCAGGGGCGCTGGGCGCGGGCGGCCGTCTTCGTCGCGTTGGCATCGACGGTGCGGGTGTCCGGGATCTTCCTGATCTTCGCGCTGCTCGTCGAGTTCATCACCTCGAAGAAGCGGGACTGGCTGTCGCTGCCCTGGTTGGCGTTGCCCGCGGTGCCGGTGCTGGGGTTCATGGCGTATCTGAAGCAGATCCACGGCTCGTGGTTCGCCTGGCAGGAGGCGCAGGAGAAGGGCTGGGCGCGTGAGTTCACCTGGCCGTGGATCTCGCTCGAGCACACGTTCCAGGCCGCGAGCAAGGGCCACTTCTCCGCGGACCGCAGCGACTGGACCTGGATGTTCCGCGCCGAACTCGTCGCGCTGTTCATCCTGCTGATGCTCCTCGTCTGGCTGTTCTGGCGCCGGTCCTGGGGTGAGGCCGCCTGGGTCGCCGCGACGGTGGGCGCATTCTGTACGTCGTTCTGGATCTACTCGCTCACCCGCGCCACCCTGCTCATGTGGCCGCTGTGGATCGGCCTGGCCGTTCTGGCCCGGCGGAGACCGTGGATCGGCCGGCTCTACCTGGCCGTAGCGATACCACTGGCTGCCATCTGGGCGGCCGGCTTCTTCACCGGCCGCTGGTCCGGCTGAGTAGTTCTGCTCAGGCGCTCCGCCCGCTGCGTCCTTAGCGTGATCCCATGGATGGCCGGACGATCGGCAGGGTCACGGTGCAGGCGGCCTTCGTCGGTGTGGTGGCAGGTGTCGCGTACGCGACGATGCGGCAGCTCGGTGCCCCACTCTGCCCACCGACAGCGGTGAGCTGTGCGGCAGAGGCCGGCGGCGCTCTGTTCGCAGTACAGCTCGGCGGTCTGGCGACCGCGCTGGCGCTGCCGGTGCTGGCTCTGCGGGCCGGGCTCAGCTGGGCGTTCGCGGTCGTCGCCACCGCCGGAATCGCGGCTGTGAATCTGGTCTGGTTCCTGACGATGTCCGACATGTGGACTGTTTTGCGGTGAGGCAACCCCTGGGAGAGTTCGAGCGTCGTTAGGGATGAAGGGGTGGCAGTCCGGGCGGGGACCGCCACCCCTCATCACACTTCGTCACAACCGAATCTCCGGCGGAACCTCTCAGGGGCAGGCTCCGCCGGGTAGTCCACACCGAGGGCGATGGCACCGGCCGTCGCCCTCGCGTCATGATGCAACCTCCCGGCGGGCTCACCCAGTAGTTCCAGGGTGAGATCACCGGACAAGGGAGGGCCGATCGTGGCTGATCGCGACGCGGAGTACCTCGAGTACGTGACGGCGCACCGAGGCCGGATGCTGCGCACCGCCCGGCTGCTGGCCTCGGGGGACACGCACTGGGCCGAGGACCTCGTCCAGGTCGCGCTGACCAGGCTGTACGTGCACTGGTCGAAGGTCCGCAAGGAGGACGGCGCGGCCCGGTACGCCGATCGGATCCTGGTGAACGCCTTCCTCGACGAACGCCGCCGGATGTGGCGACGCCGGGAGTCGGCCACCGAGCAGCTGTACGACGCCGCGTCGCCACCCAGCCAGGACCCGGCCGAGCGGCTGACCGTGCTGGGCGCCCTCGCGAAACTCCCGCGCCGCCAGCATGCCGTCGTCGTACTGCGCTACTTCCGCGACTTCGACGTCCACACCACGGCCGAACTCATGGGCTGCTCGGAAGGCACCGTGAAGTCGCAGACGTCGCGGGCGCTCTCGACGATGCGTGAGCTCTTGCACGATTCCCTCGAAACCATGGAGAGCCTGCGATGACCGACCTCAAGGAACTGCTCGACGAGGCCGCCGGCCCCGAGCCCACCGTCACCGACGCCGACCTGTCCGCCGACCTCACCCGCGGCCAGCGAGCCCTGCGCCGCCGTCGACTCACCGGTATCGCCACCGGCGCGGTCGCGACGGCTCTGGTGATCGGCGTCGGCTGGTCGGTCCTGCCCTCTGGCACGACATCCAACGGGACGCCGGCACCGGCTGCCCGGACCACCCCGACTCCGGCTGCACCCTCGACCCGCCCCGGTCCGAGCCACATCCCCGGTGGAGACCGGAACGACCACCGCAGCGCACCTCCGATCCCGATCACTCCGGTCGCGCTCGTTGCGAACACCAAGCCGTTCCCCGGCGTGATCACCTGCGACCTGATCCCGCAGGGCTGGGCGGCCCGGATCATCACCACCGTGGCGCAGGGCGGCGGCTGGGAGCAGCAAGAGCTCTACGATCCGAAGCTGGCCAACCCGAAGCAGTACCACGGCGTCAGCTACACCATGATCGTCCGGCAGGTCGAGATGATGGACAACGGCGAAGGCCTGACCGCGGACAAGTACACCGAGCCTTGGACCAAGTTGCCGAAGGTCCGCGCCGGGCAGAACGAGGCAGTGATCTCCGGCGGCAGTCCCCGGGACGGACACCGTGAGGTCCACGTCCGAATGGGCCGGACCACACATCTCGTCGGGGTCACCAACGACGCCTACAACCTGGCCTGGGACGAGGCGACCCTGCTGAGGTTCGCCGGTTCCTGCCACTACAAGAAGTGACAGGAACCGGCGACGCCGGGATCAGCCCCAGTTGCGGTCGATCGACTGTGACGGGGTCGGGCTCGGCTTCGTCTCGGCGACGCGCTTGTCGCTCGGGTGCGTGCCGGTCTCGACGCCCTTCAGCGTCCCGAGGAGCTCGACCTCGGCGAGCGTGACGCCGTCAGCGCCCGCCGCCGGGGCCAGCACCAGGCGGTACTGCGTGTACGCCTTCGGGGACGCGATGCTGAAGGACCGCGTGTACGACGCCCACGCGAACGTCTCGCCGCTGCGGCGATCCACCGTGGACCATGTCGTACCGTCGTTCGAGCCCTCCAGCGTCCACGCGGACGGCGCCGTACCGGTGGTGCCGCTGGTCAGCGTGTACATGCCGACCGGACGGCCCTGCGGAAGCGCGACCGTGACGGTGGGCTGGGCACCGGTCAGCGTGACCTGTGTCTTCGAGTCGTTGTCGATCAACGCGGAGACATCAGCGCCGCCCGCACCGATCACCGCACCGGTGTCGGAGGTCGAGTCGTGCCAGGTCATCGGGTCCTCGCCGGGCTTGGTGATCGACGGCGGCGCGTCGTTGCGGCCGGTGCCCCACTTGGTCGGCTGGTCGGTCATCTCGAACTCGATCTTGCCGCCGTTCGCGATCAGGTCATGCGGCAGCGCGGTCGACGTCCACGCCTTCCCGTTCACGCGAACGCTCTTGACGTAGATGTTCTTCGAGCTGTTCTTCGGCGCGCTGATCACCAGCTTCTTGCCGGAGGCCAGCCGGACCGTCGCCTTGGTGAACAGCGGCGAACCGATCGCGTACGTCGGTGAGCCGACCTGCAGCGGGTAGAAGCCGAGCGAGCTGAACAGGTACCACGACGACATCTCGCCGTTGTCCTCGTCACCCGGGTACCCCTGGCCGATCTCCGAGCCGGTGTACAACCGGGACAGCACCTCGCGCACCTTCTCCTGCGTCTTCCACGGCTGTCCGGCCACGTCGTACATGTAGGCGATGTGGTGCGACGGCTGGTTGCTGTGACCGTACTGCCCCATCCGTACGTCGCGCGCCTCGAGCATCTCGTGGATCGTGCCGCCGTACCCACCGGTGTGCAGGGCGTCCTCGGGGATGCTGAAGAACTCGTCGAGCTTCTTCGCCAGTCCGTCACGGCCGCCGTAGATCGCGGCCAGGCCGGCCCCGTCCTGCGGCGTCGAGAACGCCATGTTCCACGCGTTCGTCTCGGTGTAGTCGTGACCCCAGTCCTGCGGGTCGAACGTGCTGGGCGAGTTGCCCCAGACGCCGTCCGGGCCCTTGCCCTGGAAGAAGCCGACGGTCGGATCGAATAGCGTGACGTAGTTGCGGGCCCGGTTCAGGAAGTACTTGTAGTTGTCCAGGTACTCCTGCTTGCGCGGGTCGTTCTTCTTCGCCTTGTCGTACAGCGCCTTCGACATGTTCGCGATGCCGAAGTCGTTGATGTAGCCGTCCATCGACCAGCTGAAGCCCTCACCGGTGGTGTTGGCCGTGTAGCCGTTGAACGTCGACAGGTCCATGCCCTTGCGGCCGACGTTCTGCGACGGCGGCACGACCGAGGCGTTCTTCACGGCCGCGTCGTACGCCGCCTGGACGTCGATCCCCTTGACGCCCTTGAGGTACGCGTCCGCGAAGGCGACGTCGGACGACGTACCGACCATCAGGTTCGCGTAGCCGGGGGACGACCAGCGGGAGATCCAGCCGCCGTCCTTGTACTGCTGGACGAACCCGTTGACCAGATCGGCGGCCTCGGGCGCGAACAACGAGTAGGCCGGCCACACCGTCCGGTAGGTGTCCCAGAAGCCGTTGTTCACGTACGTCTGCCCCGCGACGATCTTCGAACCCGTCATGGTCGGGGTGTCGGCGCCGACCTTCGGCGACGTCGGCGACGCGTAGGTGATGACCGGCTTCGAGGCGGTGCCGGTGTTCTCGGAGCCGTTGTTCGGGTAGAGGAACAGCCGGTAGAGGTTCGAGTACAGCGTGGTCAGCTGATCCGCCGTCGCACCCTCGACCTCGATCGTGCTCAGCTTCGCGTCCCAGGCAGCCTGCGCGGCGTCCTTGACCTTGTTGAACTTCGACCCGGCCGGCAGCTCGAGCTCGAGGTTCTTCCGGGCCTGCGCGGTGCCGATCAGCGAGGTCGCGATCCGCAGCTGCACCTGGGTGGTCTTGGCGTCGAACGTGAAGTACCCGCCGACGTCCGCGCCGCCGCCGTTCGCAAGCTTGCCCGAGGCAAGCACCTTCTGGTCCACAACGCCGTACACGAAGAGCCGGCCGGCGCCGGTGGACAGGCCGCTCTTGATGTCGGTGAACCCGGTCACCACGCCGGTCGCTGGGTCGAGGGTCAGACCGCCGCTGTTGCTGACGTTGTCGAAGACCAGCGACGCCTTGCCGGCCGGGAAGCTGAACCGCAGCATCGCCGCGTGGTCGGTCGGCGCGATCTCGGCCGCGTTGCCGTTGTCGAACGTGACGCCGTAGTAGTACGGCCGGGCGACCTCGTTGTCGTGACTGAACGACCAGGCCCGGGCCTTGCGGTCCGCGGTCGGGGTGTCGGCCGTCGACGGCATCACCTGGAACGTCTGCCGGTCACCCATCCACGGGCTGGGCTCGTGGCTGATCGACAACGCCTGCATCGTCGGCTTGTTGTCCTCGTTGTTGCCCTTGGCATAGTCGTACAGCCAGGACGTCGAGCCGGCGTTCGTCACCGGCGTCCAGAAGTTGAAGCCGTGCGGTACGGCGGTCGCCGGGAAGTTGTTGCCGCGCGAGAAACCGCCGGTCGCGTTCGTCCCGCGGGTGGTCAGCGCAAGGTCCGACGGGTGCTTGGCCGCGGTCTTCTGCGCCGCGCGGTCCGGGTTGATCGCGGCGGCGATCCGGATGTCGTCCAGCCAGCCGCGGAAGTCGGCCGGGCCGGACGGTTTGTCGTACCCGACCAGGATCCGCTTGATCGTCTTCCCCGCGGCGACTGCGCCGAGGTCGGCCTCGACGTTGTTCCACTGGTTCGTGTAGAGCGCCTTGGAGTCGCCCTGGCCGCGCGGGCTGAGCGTGAACCCGTGCTGGTCCTTGGCCTTCAGGTCACTCAGGTACGTGCCGTCGTCGAACGCGAGGTCGAGCGCCGCGTAGGTGCTCGGGTAGCTGAGGTCACCCTCGACGTGCTCGGGGAAGATCTTGTACGACAGCCGGGTGTCCTTGCCGACCTTGAGATCGACGTCGGAGATCTTGTTCCACGTGTAGCCGCGGCCGGAGCTGTCCTGGTGCCCGGCGTACCGGAAGGACTTGACGCCGGTGAAGCCGACGCGGGCCCGGGCGTTGTACGCACTGGTCGGGCCGGAGTCCAGCTGGGACTCGGCGACCGGTCCGGGTGGCGGCAGCGGGGCGCCGTTCGAGAGGTACCAGTCGGCGAGCTGGACGATGTCCTCGCCGTGGTTCAGCGTGACGTCCAGCTTGAAGAACTTGTACGCCGTCTCGTTGGAGAAGCTGTACTCCTTCGTCTGGAACCTGTTCTCGAAGCTCTGACCGGTCTGCGTGTCCAGCGTGGTCCACGTGGTGCCGTCGTTCGAACCGGAGACGGTCCAGTTCTGTGGGTCGCGACCGTCGGCGTCGTTCGCCGAGGTCAGCGCGTACTTGCGGATCACGACCGGCGCCGAGGTCTCGTAGACCAGCCAGCCTGTCGGCTCGAACACCAGCCACTTGGTGAACTTGTCACCGTCGGCCGCGTTGGTGGCGATCTCGCCGCCACCGGTGTTCTCACCGTTCGCGGTCACCTTGGTGACCTTGTCCATCTCACTGCCGCCGATCCCCGTCGGCGTCGGGCCGCGCACACCGTCGGTGCGGGGCTTCCCGTCCGGTCCGGTCTCGACGGCATCGGTGTACCCCGGCTGCGGCTGACCGGGCTCGAACGAGGTGAAGTACGACGAGCCGCTGACGACCGGCTGCTCCGAGGCAGTAGGCGATGCGGCATGCGCTGGCGTCATGGCAACAGACAGTGTCACAACCAGCGTGAGAGACGTGACGAGCCCCAGTGGGCGGCGGAGATCCATCTACGCTCCTTGCACGGCCGGACCGGGGCGGCAGCTGTCCCCCCGGTATGGGTGCGCGGCCCCGATGACAAGGTTGTCAGCCCGCGCCCGGGGTGATCCTGCCCAGCTTCGTCACCCGTGGTCAATAGTTCGTAGCGCACTGTCGACGCATGGTGGTGGATCGACACCCCGGCGGTAGGTTGAAGCCATGGTTGAAGCCATGGACGATCGTGTGCTGGTCACCGGGGCAGCCGGATTCATCGGGCGGGCCGTCGTGGCCGCGCTGCGGGAGCGTGGAGTGCCCGTGACCGCGGTGGATCGGGAGCCGCCGGATGCGTCGTGGGACGACGGCGTGCACGCGGTGACCGGTGACCTGGCCGAGCAGGAGACCTGCGTGGCGGCGTTCGAGACGCGGCCTACCGCGGTGGTGCACCTGGCTGCGTTGACGTCGGTGTTGCGCTCGGTGGACGCGCCGATGCAGACCTTCGCGCAGAACGTCACCATCACACAGGTGCTGCTCGAGCTGGCGCGGGGAAGCGGCGTGGACCGGTTCGTGCTGGCGTCGACGAACGCGGTCGTCGGTGACGTGGGTACGTCGACCATCACCGCGGACCTGCCGCTGCGACCGCTCACGCCGTACGGCGCGACGAAGGCGGCAGGCGAGATGCTGCTCTCGGCGTACTCCGGGAGCTATGGCATGGCGACCGCGGCGCTGCGGTTCACGAACGTGTACGGGCCCGGGATGTCGCACAAGGACAGCTTCGTGCCGCGGATGATGCGGGCCGCGCTGAACGGCACCGGCGTGAAGGTGTACGGCGACGGCGCGCAGCGGCGGGATCTGGTCTTCATCGACGACGTCGTGAGCGGGATCCTGCTCGCGCTCGACAGCAAGTACGACGGCCGGACGATCATCGGCTCCGGGCGATCGGTATCGGTGCTGGAGATGATCGAGACCGTCCGCGAGGTCACCGGGCGTCCGGTGCCGGCGGAGCACATCGAGGCACCGGCCGGTGAGATGCCGGCAGTAGTCGTGGACATCGCCAACGACCTCGGCTACAAGCCGACCGTCACGCTCGAAGAAGGTCTGGCCCGCACGTGGCGCTATTTCAAGCAGCAGTAAGGAAGCATTGGCTGCTTGCCGTCTTCCTGTTCGTCGGTGTCGTACTGCGAGTACTCGCGTTCATCGCCTATCGGCCGGCGATCGTCTACACCGACTCGGTGCAGTACCTGACCAACATGGGGAAGCTGAGCCCTGACCAGCTCAACCCGATCGGCTATGACTTCGTGCTCGGCCCACTGGTCTGGGTCGGCGGGCTGACCCTCGTAGTGATCGTCCAGCACCTCGTGGGACTGCTCCTGGGCGTGGCGATCTACGCACTGGCCCGCAGGCTGACCGTGTACCGCTGGCTGGCCGCAGTGGCCGCCGCACCCATCCTGCTTGACGCCTACCAGGTGCAGATCGAGCAGAACATCATGGCCGAGACCACGTTCGACGTGATCCTGGTGGCCATCCTCTGGCTGCTGCTCGGCCGCGTGCCCAGTTGGAAGCGCGCAGCAGTCGTCGGCGTACTGATCGGCGCCGCCTTCACGGTCCGCGCTATCGGCATGGTCCTACTGATCGCAGTGGTGCTCTACCTTGTCGTGGTCGGCAACGCCTGGCGCAAGCGCCGCATGGACGTCGTACGGCGCACCGCGGCAGCTATAGCCGGGTTCGCCATCGTCTTCGCCGCGTACGTCGGCTACTACCGTGCCGACACCGGACGCTGGGGTTTTACCGGCGCCGAGAACCAGATCCTGTACGGGCGGACCGCCACGGTCGCCAACTGCGCCAAGCTGCCGCTCAACGAGGGCACCCGGCTGTTCTGCCCCAAGGAGCCGCTCGGCGAGCGCCTAGGCGTCGACAAGTACGCCCACAACCACTACGGCGACCCCAACTGGCCCGGACCGCTTCCACCCGGTACGACGAAGCGCCAGCTCGCTACCGAGTTCGCGCGCCTGGTGATCACGCACCAGCCGGTCGACGTCACCTGGGCTGCGCTCAAGGACTTCGCGAAGGGCTTCGCGCCCACGCGGACCAGCTCGCCCAACGACGTACCGCTGGACCGTTGGCAGTTCCAGCTGGTCTATCCGAACCTGCAGGACCCCAACACTGCGAAGGCTGCAGTGAAATGGGGTGGGTCCGAGCCACACGTCACCCACGTACCTGCGGTCATCCTGCGCGCGTACCAACTCCACGGCGGCTACACGTCCGGCACGCTGCTCGGGCTGTACGCACTGATCGCTCTGGCCGCTGTAGCCGGGCTGGGGCGGGCAAAGACATCAGGTCTCCGCTCGGCCGCACTGCTGCCAGTAGCGGCCGGTGTGATCCTCTTGCTCGGGTCAGCGGCATTTGAGTTCTCCTGGCGCTACCAACTGCCCGGTCTGGTGTTCTTCCCGCTAGCAGGTGCCATCGGACTGCGTGCTGTGCTGGGTAAGGACCAGGCGCGCCCTGCGATGGCGGACTACCCGGACACCGTCGATTCCCTTGCGGTAAAGGACTTCGGCACGCAGCAGTTCGCACCTGTCGTCGTGGTCATCGCGGCGTACAACGAGGCCGGCGGGATCGGCCAGGTGCTGACGAACATGCCGAGAACCTGCGCGGGCCTGCCCGTCGACGTACTCGTCGTGGTCGACGGCTCGACCGACAACACGGCCGAGATCGCCCGTGAACACGGCGCTTTCGTGTGTGTTGCCCCGAGCAACCGTGGTCAGGGCGCCGCGCTCCGGCTCGGGTACAACCTCGCGGCCGAAGGCGGCGCGGAGTACGTCGTCACCACCGACGCGGACGGGCAGTACGACAACAGCGAGCTCGAGGTACTGCTGGATCCGATCCTCACCGACCGGGCCGACTTCGTCACCGGGTCACGCCGGCTCGGAGCCGAAGACGCGGACAGCCGGCTGCGCTGGGTCGGCGTACGGGTCTTCGCCGTGCTCGCGTCGATCCTGACCCGGCGCAAGCTGACCGACACGTCGTTCGGGTTCCGCGCGATGCGCTCCGACCTGGCGACCGCGGTGACGCTGCGCGAACCGCAGTACCAGTCGTCGGAGCTGCTGCTCGGCGCGCTGGCCATCGGTGCCCGCGTGGTCGAGCTCCCGATGACGATGCGCCGGCGCGGTGACGGCAGCAGCAAGAAGGGCCCGGGCCTGGTGTACGGCGCGAACTACGGGCGGGTGATGACGACTACGTGGTTACGGGAGTACGTGCTTCGACGGGGGCGGCGGCGGGCTTGGCGAACACCAGCCGGTCGAACAGCACGAACTTCACGATGAACAGGACCGCGTAGGTCGCCAGGTACGAGCCGGTCACCAGCAGAGTCTTCACAGCGTGTGACGAGACCGGCTGGACCAGGTGGTCGGTCACCGAGGTGACCACCGCGGCGGTGACCGCCGAGCCGATCACGATGATTGTGTACGGCAACTTCTGACCGCTGCGGCCCCAGGTGTAGCGGCGGTTCAGGACGTAGTTCGGCACGGCGCCGGCGAACCAGGCGACGACGGTCGCGACGATCGCCGCAGTACCGAACCAGTAACACAGAGCGAACGCCAACTGGCTGACCACGGTCGCGACCACGGAGGATGCCGAATACCTCGCCCACAGCAACAATCGGCCGCGGGACAGTCCGGTCTTGGTGATAGCGCGCATCGGGGCCTATTCTGCACCCCCGCACGCTCCGGTGGCACTCCGACGGAGATTCTCAGCCGATTGCCAGCGAATAGATGACTCCCGTCACGTTACTGGAGCGGGTACTCGGGATAGGAAGGACTGTGACGACGTTCCCTGACGGAAGGCGGCCGAGCCGTGCGCGTACTCGTCCTGGGCGGTGACGGCTACCTCGGGTGGCCGACTGCACTGCACCTCTCCGACCGCGGCCACGACACGGCCGTGCTCGACAACATGGCCCGCCGCGGATACGACCGCGAGCTGGGCGTCCAGAGCCTGGTCCCGATCGAGGACCTCGAGACCCGGGCAGCAGCCTGGGAGGAGGTCTCCGGCAAGCGGATGCCGACGTACGTCGGTGATCTGCTCGACGCCGACTTCGTCTACCGGGTGCTGCAGGAGTTCGAGCCGGACGCGATCGTGCATTTCGCCGAGCAGCGCGCCGCACCGTACTCGATGATCGACCGCGAACACGCTGTGTACACACAGCACAACAACGTGGTCGGCACGCTGAACCTGATGTACGCCATCGCCGAGACCAACCCGGACATCCACCTGGTCAAGCTCGGCACGATGGGCGAGTACGGCACGCCGAACATCGACATCGAGGAAGGCTGGCTGGAGGTCGAGCACAACGGCCGCAAGGACCGGATGCTCTACCCGAAGAAGCCCGGCTCGTTCTACCACCTCAGCAAGGTGCACGACTCGCACAACCTCGAGTTCGGCTGCCGGATCTGGGGGATGCGCGTCACCGACCTCAACCAGGGCGTCGTGTACGGGCAGCAGACCGACCAGACCGTTCGGGACGCGCGGCTGGCGACCCGGTTCGACTACGACGCCGTCTTCGGCACCGTGCTCAACCGGTTCTGCATCCAGGCCGTGCTCGGCGAGCCGCTGACGGTGTACGGCGCCGGCGGTCAGACCCGCGGCTTCCTGGACATCCGGGACACCGTCGAGTGCATCCGGCTCGCGGTGGAGAACCCGGCCGACGCCGGCGAGTTCCGGGTCTTCAACCAGATGACCGAGAGCTACTCGGTCTCCCAGCTCGCCGACCTGGTCGCGGAGTGCTTCCCCGGCCCGGTCCAGGTCGAGCACCTGGAGAACCCGCGCGTCGAGCAGGCCGAGCACTACTACAACGTGAAGCACACGGGCCTGGTCGGCCTCGGCCTCCAGCCCCACCTGCTCTCGGAGACGCTGATCGAGTCGATGTTCGACATCGTGTCCGCCAACAAGGACCGCGTCGACCCGGCAGCCCTCCTCCCCACGGTCCGCTGGAAGGGCCACCTCAAGCAGGGCTGACCTTCGAACGCACCAGCTCGGCGAACCGCCGCGCCGCGGGTGTCGCGGCGTGGCCGGTCGGCACGATCAGATCGACCCGGCGCTCCAGCTGTACCCCGGTCAACGGGACCAGTTGGAGCGCCGCTGTCGATCTGGGATGCAGGGTGAAGTCCAGTCCGCGCGGCACAAGGGCTACGCCAACGCCGGCGCCGACCAGGTCCAGCACCATCACCCACTCGTTCACCTCGCAGACGATCTGCCGCTTCAGACCGGCGCCGGCGAAGGCGCGGTCGATCTCGGTCCGGATCGCCCATGCCGGCGGCGCCTCCACGAACCGTTCCCCAACAAGCTGCTCCAGCCGTACGGCGGACGCAGCGGCCAGGGGGTGGTCTCGCGGGCAGGCCAGTACAAGCGGCTCGGCCAGCAGCGGTACGACGTCCAGCCCAGGCGGCTCGTGATCGAGCAGCGCGACGAGTCCGCAGTCCAGTCCGCCGTCCTGTACGAGCTGGACCATCTCGGACGCGGACAGCTGCACGACCGAGATCTGCACCCGCGGGTGCGCCGTGGCGAACTCAGCCAGCCACCCGGCGAACGGGAGTGTGTGTCCGGTCGTCTGCAAGGCACCAATCCGCAGCTGTCCGGCCAGCACGCCGTGGACCTCCTGGACGGTCTGCCGCGCTGCAGCCGCCGCCTCCAAGGTGCGGCGAGCCAGCGGGACCAGTGCGTCGCCCTCAGCAGTCAGCCGGACCGGTCTGGTCCCGCGAACGAACAGGAGCGCGTTCACGTCCTTCTCGAGGGCGCGGATCGAGGTGGACAGACCGGACTGCACGATGTGCTCGCGGCCGGCCGCCGCTGTGAAGCTGCGCTCCTCGGCGAGCGCGACGAAGTGGCGGAGGTGCCGGAGTTCCATACCGTCGATTATCTCCTGTAGAGATGGAAGCTATCGCAAGCAGTCTCCGGAGAGCTGGTATCGCCGACCGCGTCACCCCGGTTCGAAACAAGCGTGACGACACTTTCGACTACTCCGTCCGCCCGGCACCTGACCGGGTTCTGGTTCGTGGCCGCGGCCTTCCTGACCCTGATGGCGTTCGGGACGGTGCCTACGCCGCTCTGGCCGATCTACCAGGTCAGAGACCACTTCGGCGCGATCACCGTGACCGTGGCCTTCGCCGTGATGGTGATCGGCGCTGCCGGCAGCCTTGGGTTCCTCGGCCATCTCTCCGACCGCTTCGGCCGGCGCCGGATCATCCTTCCGGCGCTGCTGACCGGGATCGCGTCGGCCGTCGTACTGGCGGCCTGGCCGCAGCTCCCTGGTCTGCTGATCGGCCGGGTGCTGACCGGTCTTGCCGTCGGCCTGATGGCCTCCACCGCGACCGCTTACCTCACTGACCTTTACCGCGTAGCCCGGCCTGGGGCCGCGCTGGGATTCCCGGCGCTGGTGGCAACCGTGTCCAACCTCGGCGGCCTCGCGCTCGGTCCGCTCGTTGCGGGTGTCCTGGCGCAGTGGGCCCCCGCTCCGGTGCATACGGGGTACATCGTGTTCGGCGCGTTGATGGTGGTCCTCCTGGTGCTCGTGCTGTCGAGTCCGGAGACGGTCGACACCGCGTCGGCGGGCCGGGAGCGCCCGGTGCGGTTCGCCGTACGGGCCGATCAGCGAGGGACGTTCGCCGTGGCGTCGGCGCTGGGATTCTTCGCGTTCGCGGTGATGGGCCTGTTCTCGTCACTCGGTGCGATCATCGTGCGCGGCGAGTTGCACATCACGTCGTACTTCGTCAGTGGACTGGCGCCGTTCGTGACGTTCGCGGCATCGGCCGTTGCCCAGCTCGCGGTCGGACGTACGGCGTACCGGCGGGTGCTCGTACTCGGGTCGGTGCTGTTCCCGGCCGGGCTCGCGCTTACGGCGGTCTCGCTCTACCGACCGGCGCTGTGGCTGTTCCTGGTGGCGGCGGCGCTGGCCGGCGCGGGAGCCGGTCTGCTCTTCAAGAGCGCGGTCGCCGAGACGCTCGTTACCGCGGAGCCCGCGTCCCGGGCGGGTGTGCTGGCGATGTTCTTCGTCATCTCGTACGTCGGCATGGGGCTGCCCTCGATCGCATTCAGCCTGGTAATCCGGCACCTCGCACTCCAGCCGACGATGATCGCCTTCGCGGCCGTGCTGTCTGTCGGCACGCTGGCTGCAGTCACCCGGTCGGTGCGGAAGCGCTGACGAGGACCGTGGGGAGTGCGGCCAGGAAGCGATCCCGGCGGCCGCGCCGGATCTGCTCGGCGATCCAGGCGTCGGCGTCCTCCTGCGTGATGAGCGCCTTGGTGACCGCGGCGTCCGCGGCTGCCTCGAGCTGTGGTTCGAGCTGGTGGTGATCGGTCACGACCTCGGTGTGGACCTGCACCTCGACGTCGGTGAACTTGGCGTCGAGGAGCAGGTCGCGCAGACTCCGTGCGGCGCGTGGAGCAGCGGAGCGCGACTCGAGCCCGAGCAGCACGACGTCGGTGAGGTCCTGGTCGGCGCTGTCGATCATCAGGAAGCCGTAGTCCTGGCCGCCGACCACGATCCGGCCGCCGGGGCGCAGTACGCGGTGTGCCTCGGCGATGGTCGGGGCCGGGTCCTCGAGCAGGTGGAACAGGCGCAGCGCGCGGTAGCCGTCCATCGACGCGGCCTCGAGCGGCAGGTCGTCGGAATGTGCCACGTGAAACATTGCCCCGGGCGCCCGCTCCCGCGCGGCCTCGATCGCGTCCGGATCGGCGTCGATCCCGGTCACCTTCAGGCCCTTGCGGGCCAGCTCCGCGACCGCATGCCCCGCACCGCAGGCCACATCGACACAGGTCGCGCCGCGCTTCAGCCCCAGCAGCCGGTACGACGAAGCCCGCAGCTCGGCCGCACCGGGCCGTTCCTCGATCCGCTCCAGAAACCTCATGAACCCACGCTGCAACCTCAGGTGCACCTGAAGTCAACAGCGTCAGTCCATTGAGACCTTGTCGAAGGTCGTGGTCGTGTAGCGGACGTCGAGGTCGACCTCGTCGCCGACCGCCGGCGGTGCCACCGACGACGGCAGGAACAGCATGCTGGCCTGCATGTGCGGCGGCTCGGCGAACCAGCGCTGCTTGCCCTCGATGCTGAACGGCGACAACGCCATCCCGGCCGCGTCCAGGCTGCCCTTCGCCATCGCGATCGCCCGCTGCCGGACGCTCGCCGCCGCGGTCGGCGCCTCCAGACCGACGCCGTGCGCCGTACCGCCGGAGACGATCAGGATGTGACCGTCGCCGCTGACCCGCCGCTGCCGGTAGCCGACGCGCTCGCCGCGGCGGACCGAATGGACGTCGAGAACGGTCGCCCGGACCGTCAGCGCGCCACGGTCGCCGAGCCACAGCCCGGTGCCCATCCGAAGCTTGACGTCGGGACCGATGTCGGCCAGCTTCTGCGCCGGCACGTGGGACACCCACAACGTGCCCTTGCGGACGTCGAGCGCCGCCTTCGCCAACTGCTGGGCCTCACGCAGGTTGGCCGACGTACCGCCGGCGCCCATCGGGAAGTGCAGTGACCAGCCCTCGAAGCGGATCCGGTCGAGGGCGTTGAGCAGCATCGTGTGCCGCAGCTCGCGGGCCCCGATGCCGTGGCGGCGCATCGAGGTCATCACCTCGATCAGCACCCGGCTGCCGGCCGGGATCGAGACCAGGTCGGCCAGTCGGCTGACCGTGTGGATCACGTTCCTGCTCTGCGGCACCTCGAGGAACGGCCGCCACGGCGACAGGACCACGACGTCCTCGCGCGGCTCCGCGGGGACCTCGAAGTACGTGCCGACCGCGACCGTCCGCGCGCCGAGCGCACGGGCCTCGGCCAGTAGGCGGTGGTTGCCGAAGCCGTACCCGTTCCCCTTGGCGACCGGGACGATGTCGGGGTTCCACGTGGAACGCAGGTGATCACGCCATCGATCGGAATCGACGTGCAGGACTAGGGGCATGGTGTCAACGCCGTCTCATGTAGAGGTCGAATGCGGTGTAGAGCGCCTTGTTCAACGGCAGATCCCACTCACCGACGTACTCGACGGCCTCGCCGCCGGTACCGGTCTTGAACTGGATCAACCCGACATGCGGGTCGTTCGGGTCCAAGGTGTCGGTGATGCCCCGTAGGTCGTACACGGACGCGCCCGCCGCGAGCGCGTCCGTCATCATGCGCCACTGGACCGCGTTGGATCCGCGCACGTCTCGCTTGGCGGTCGAGCTGGCACCGTAGGAGTACCAGGAATGACCGCCGACCCGGACCCAGATCGTCGACGCGACCAGGTCGCCCTCGTGATGGGCGTTGTAGATCCGGAAGTCACAGCAGCCCGACGGCTGGTTCGCCATCGCGGCGTACATCTTCTCGAAGTACGGCAGCGGCCGCGGCGTGAAGTGGTCACGGTGCGCGGTCTCGACGTACAGGCCGTGGAAGGCCTTGATGTCCTCGGGCCCGCCCTGCGTCACCTCGACGCCGAGCTTGTCCGCCTTCTTGATGTTGCGCCGCCACAGCTGGTTCATGCCCTTGAGCAGGTCGTCCTCGTTGCGGCCGGCCAGCGGCACCTGGAACACGTACTGCGGTTGCCCGGCCGCGAAACCCTCCGCGACCCGTGGCGCCTTCCAGCCCAGCTTGCGCAGCTGGTCGGAGACGGTCGCGCCGGACGGCTCGATCACGTCCGGGCGGACGTCGCCGAGCTTCGGCTGCCGGCCGCCGGCGATAGCGTCCTTGATCGTCTTCGCGGTCCAGCGCCGGGTCGCGATCGGCGGACCCATCCGGATGCCGAACGCGCCGCGCTCGGCCAGGTGCGCGGCCAGCGGACGCAGGTACGAGCCGAGGTCGATCGCGTCCCAGTTGATCACCGGGCCTTCCGGCAGATACGCGAGGTACCGCTTCACCTTCGGCATCTGCCGGTAGAGCACCAGTCCGACGCCGACGAGGTCCGCCGGGTTCGACGCCTCGTACCAGCCGAGTGACTCCGCCTTCCACTCACTCTTCACCGCCGCCCAGCCAGGGGTCTGCAGGAAGCTCGCCGCCGGCTGCGCCGCGATGTACGCGGCATGCTCGTCGGCCGAGATGGTCCGAATGCTGAAGTCACTCACGGGGGGTCAGAGTACCGGCCCAACCACAGGAACCGTAGCTGAGCCGGTTTCTGATCAAACCTGTGCGAGCAGCTTCTCCGACAGGTCCCACAAGCGAGTGGCCGACTCCGGATCCAGCGCGTACGGCGCGACGCCGTTCCGCTCGCCCTCGACGTTCGGCAGCGCCTCGTTGTTGTCCTCGAAGTACCTGCCGGTCACACCTTGTACGAGCGGCGACGCCGCCAGTAGTACCGACGTCGCTGCGCCCTGCTCAACGGTCTTCCACTGGTACTGGTCCCACTGCCTCTGCATCTCCTCCGGGACGTGCCGTTGCAGCGCGGTCCGGATCCCACCGGGCATCAGCGCGTTGGTGACGATCCCGTCGGCCGCCCAGCGCTTGGCGGCCTCAACCGCGAACAGGATGTTGGCGGTCTTCGACTGGCCGTACGCCAGCCACGGCTGGTACTCCCGGTGCTCGAAGTGGATGTCATCGAAGACCACATCCGACTGCAGGTGCGCGCTGGAGCTGACCGAGACGACGCGGGCATCACCCGCTGCGGCGAGTGCGTCATGCAGGCCGAGGGAGAGGCCGAAGTGACCGAGGTGGTTGGTCGCGAACTGGTGCTCCCAGCCTTGTGGTGTGCGGTTCAACGGCTCGGCCATCACACCGGCGTTGTTGACCAGAATGTGCAGTGGGCCGGTCCAGCTGTCGGCGAACGCGCGCACCGACGTCGGGTCGGCGAGCTCGATCGGAGCGACGAACACGTGGTTGTTGCCGGTGCTCTCGATGATCTGCGCGGCAATGCGTTCGCCGGCCGCGGTGTTGCGAACGGCGAGCGTCACCTCGGCGCCTGCTCCGGCGAGCGCGCGTGCGGTCTCGACGCCGATCCCGGACGCGCCGCCGGTGACGACCGCGCGGCGGCCGCTCAGGTCGACGCCGGAGATCACCTCGGCCGCCGTCGATCCGAAGCCGAGGGGAGTGGTGAATCTGCTCATCAGTGCCAGTCCTGTTCTGCGAGCTAGGCTTAACCGGAGGGGCCTCCGGTAATCCCAGTTAAGCGGAGGTGCCTCCGGTTATCAAGGTCCGCTAGGTTTGACGCCCGAGGGGAGGGGACATGAGTGCTACCGGTGAGCGCCCGCTGCGTGCGGACGCGCAACGCAACCGCGGTCAGATCCTCGACGCCGCGGCGCGTTCGTTCTCGAAATGCGGGCTGGAGGCGACGCTCGAGGGCATCGCGAAGGACGCGGGCGTCGGCATCGGCACCCTGTACCGGCACTTCCCGACCCGCGAGGCGTTGATCGAGGCGGCGTACCGCAGTGAGCTCGCGGCGGTCTGCGATGCCGCGTCGGAGCTGCTCGCGAAGCTCCCGCCCGCCGAGGCGCTGCGGGCGTGGATGGATCGCTTCATCGACTATATGGCCCGCAAGATGGGGATGGCCGACGCGCTGCGGGCGGTGATCGCCTCCGGAGCGGACCCGTACGCGCAGAGCCGCGACCTGCTCGTCGGCGCGATCACGCCGATCCTCGAGGCCGGCGTCGCGGCCGGCGACCTACGCGCCGATGTGACGGCCGACGACGTACTGGTCGGCCTCAGCGGTGTCGGCCTGGCCGCGGGCGATCGTCGGGAACAGGCCGATCGTCTCCTCAATCTGCTCATCGACGGCATGCGGTACGGCGCGTGACCCGCAAGGTCGCGCTGGTCACCGGGTCCACGTCCGGCATCGGAGCGGCGACCGTACGACGGTTGGCCGCGGACGGCATGACCGTCGCGGTGCACTCGCGATCCAGCCAGGAGGCCGGGAAGGCGCTGGCCGCCGAGCTGGGCGGGTCGTACCACCAGGCCGATCTGTCCGATGACTTGGCGGCGCAGGCGCTGGTTCCGGAAGTGGCGAGCGAGCACGGGCGTCTCGACGTACTCGTGAACAACGCCGGCATCAGCTGGCCCGTCCCACATGCCTCCCTCGACGGCCTCACCGCGGACGACTGGCGTCGGTTGCTCGACGTCAACCTGATCGCGCCCTGGCTGTTGTGTACGGCGGCCCTCCCGGCGCTGCGCGAATCCGGCGGCTCCATCGTCAACGTGACGAGCCACGCCGGCGTACGTCCGAAGGGCAGCTCGATCGCGTACGCCGCCTCGAAGGCCGCGCTGAACCACGTGACGAAACTGCTGGCGGCGGCGCTCGGACCCGAGGTTCGCGTCAACGCGGTCGCGCCAGGGCTGGTCGACACGCCGCTCACCGAGTCGTGGACCGACGCACAAGAGCTGTGGAAAATCGCGAGCCCGATGCGCCGCGCCGCACAACCGTCCGACGTCGCGGACCTGATCTCAGCAGTTATCCACAACAGCTATCTGACCGGTGAAGTCATCCTCCTCGACGGCGGCCTCAACCTCCGCTGATTCTGTCGGCGGCGACTTCTACGATCGCGGGATGTCTTTGGGTCGGGACTTCCGTCGGTTGTGGGTTGCGTTCACGGTCAGCGCGTTCGGATCGGCGGTGGGGCTCGGCGCGTTGCCGTTGGTCGCGGTGCTCGTCCTGGACTCGACGACGTTCCAGGTCTCGATGCTGGCCGCGTTGTCGGCGTTGGCCGGTGCCGCGATCGCCTTGCCGATGGGCGATTTCATCGAGCAGCGCCGGAAGCGGCCGGTGATGATCGCGGCGGACCTGGTGCGGTTCGTGGCGCTAGCCCCGGTGCCGGTCGCGGCGGCGTTCGGCGTACTGACATTTGCGCAGCTGTGTGTGGCGGGGGTGCTGCAGGCGGCCGGGACGATCGCGTTCCAGGCGGCAAGTGGCGCGCATCTGAAGGCGCTGGTCCCGCCGGCCGGCCGGGCCGAGGCGAACAGCCGGTTCGAGCAGACGAACTGGCTTTCGCTCAGCGTCGGCCCGGTGATCGGAGGCGGGCTCGTCAGCCTCGTCGGGGCGACCATCACGCTCGCGGTCGACGCTGTGTCGTTCCTCGGGTCCGCGATCGGGATCCGGCGGATCCAGCAGCCCGAGCCGGAGCCGGTCAAGCGGGAAGGGAAGGCCGACATCACCGCCGGCTGGCGATACATCCTGGGGCACCGCGGACTGCGGGCCTTGTTCTGGAACTCGCAGCTCTTCGGCGGCCCGGCGATGATGATCTCGCCGTTGCTGGCTGTCTTCATGCTGCGGGACCTCGGGCTGGCCGCGTGGAGCTATGGCGTGTTCCTCGGCATCTCCTGCATCGGTGGTGTGATCGGCGCGCGGATGGCGCCTCGGCTCACCCGGCGGTACGGACTGCATTGGATGCTGCTGGTGTTCGGCGTACTGCGGGCGCCGTGGCTCCTGCTCCTTCCGCTCGCGCCGCACGGGATGGGCGGGTTCGTGCTGCTCACCTTGGCGGAGACTGCCCTGCTTGTCGGCGCGGGCGCGTTCAACCCGTCGTTCGCGACGTACCGGATGGAGCAGACCGAGGACGCGTTCATGTCGCGCGTGGTCGGAGCGTGGTCGATCAGCTCGCGGTGCGTGCAGCCGGCGTTCATTGCGCTCGGCGGCGCACTCGCGACACTGATCGGGATCCGTGGGGCGTTGTGGGTCGCGGGGATCAGCTGTGCGCTGAGCGCCGCACTGCTGCCGTGGCGGGCTGCTAAACCAGCTGTCTTGCCTGAGCCAGCCTGACGATCGGGCCCATCACGCCGCCGGGCTGGCCGTCGAGGTAGTCGGCCGCCTCGTCCGGCGGCAGCACCAGCACTTCGGTGACCTGCTCGCCGTCCTCGGGGTTGGTCGGCTCCTGCTCGATGACGACGTCGGCGACGAAGTTCGCCCAGTACGAGACCGGGTGCGGCAGATGCGGACGGTACGGCGCCGATCGGCGATGGTCGGCCCGATGGGCGCCGAGCCAGGTCAGCGGACCGGTCAGCCGTGCGCCGGCCTCCTCGATCAACTCGCGGCGGACCAGCTCCTCGATCGTCTCGCCGGGCTCGCGGGTACCGCCGGGGAGGAAGCGCCAGCCGAGATCGTTGCCGCAGACAACGATCCCGTCGGTGGTCCGGCAGACGACGTGGACGTTGCTGATCAGTTCGTCCGGCGGTTCGTCGACGGTGAACCGGACATCGAGGTCGCCCCACTCCCAGTAACCGGGTGCGAACAGCTCGGGGAACTGCTCTGCCCAGGCCTGCATAGCCTCATTCTGCGCTACCGTCGCTCGCATGGCGCACCCCGACCCCGAGCCCGAGTCCACGCCGGGCCCCGACACCGAGCCGGCCCCGGCAGCACCTGAGGCCGAGACCGGGTCCGAGGCGGTGCCCGAACCTGAGGCCGAGACCGAGACCGAGGGCGAGACTGAGGACGGCACCGAGGGGGACGCCAAGGGGGAGGCCGAGGTCGAGGAGACCGCCGAAGCCAGGCAGCAGCGGACGATCATCCGCTTCCTGTGGTCCTGCTCCTGGCTGACCGTGCTGACCGGTGTCTTCCTGCTGTCCGGGGTCCTCCAGACCATCCAGACCTACGGCGCCCTCGCCTGGCTCGGCGCGGTGGTGGCCGTCCTCTGCCTGGCCGCGCTGATCGCGGCGTACGTCGCCTGCGCGCGCGGCAAGCTCACCCTGCGGACCCGCTTGCTCGGCCCCTTCGACCTGTTCCAGCTGAGCACCCTGGTCATGGTGATCGCCGTGATCTGCGGCCTGCTCATCCCGTCGAGCAACACCGCCGCGCTGGCCCTGCTCCTCCCGTGGGCCCTGACCTACTGGATGTACGGCCTGGACCGCGCGAAGGCGCCGACTACTTGAGGTGTGCCCGCAGGTAGTCCAGGTCGGCCTTCTGTCCGTTGTTCGCGTTCGGGGTCTCGACGACGACCGGTGCGCCGGCCGCCTGGACGACCGCGACGATGTCGGCCGGGTCGATATGACCCTCCTCGAAGTTGCTGTGCCGGTCCGCGCCGGAGCCGAACTCGTCCCGTGACCCGTTGGCGTGGACCAGGTCGATCCGCCCGGTGATCGCCTTCACCTTCTCGACGATCGTCGGCAGCTCCTCGCCGGCCGCGTGGAAATGGCAGGTGTCCAGGCAGAACCCGACGTTCTCCAGCCGGTCGTTGCCCGACGCCTGCACCGCCTCCCACAGCCGCGCGATCCGGTCCAGCTGCCGGGCCATCGCGTTCTCCCCGCCGGCCGTGTTCTCGATCAGCAACGGCACCGGCAGCTCGGCCCGCTCGATGCACTTCCGCCAGTTGTCGAACCCGGCCTCCGGGTCGTCCTGGTCGCCGACGTGACCGCCGTGCACGATCACGCCCTTGACGTCGATCTCGGCCGCCTTGTCCAGCGTCTGCTGCAGCAGCTTCCGGCTCGGGATCCGGATCCGGTTGTTCGTGTTCGCGACGTTCAACCGGTAGGGCGCGTGCACGTAGAGGTCCACGCCAGCGGCGGCAGCGCGGGTCTTGAGCGCCTCCTCGCCATCGGCGTACGCAAGCTTGGGCGCCTTGTAGTCCTGCGGATTACCCAGGAAGAACTGCACCAGGTCGGCCCCCCGATCGGCCGCCTCCGCCAGCGGATCTTCCTGGTCCACATGCGCACCAAGCTTCACAGTCATGACCCCACCCTAGAACTCCCCACAGACAGTTCAGGAACCCCATCCTGCCGACCGGGTCACCGTCCGCTCCTCTTCGCTCGGAGGCTGGACCGGGCGGCCTTCGAACTCGGTGGACAGGACGATGTGGGTGTTCATCTCGCCGTGTTCACCGAGGCGTTCGAAGAGGCCTTCCAGGTGTTTCATGGAGGTGACCCGGACACGCAGCATCGAGCAGGAGTTGCCGCTGAGCTTGTGGATCTCGAGTACTTCGGGGAAGTCCTCCGCGCGTGTGGTCTTCAGCAGGCAGCGGCCGGTCGTGCAGCGCATCTGGACGAACGCCGACAGCGGTTGACCGGCGCGGGCCGGATCGACCTGGGCGCGGTAGCCCGTGATCACGCCGGCCTCTTCCAGGCGTCGTACCCGGTCGGCGACGGCGGGCGGGGAGAGGTTGACCCGCTTGCCGAGCTGGTTGAACGACAGGCGGCCGTCGGACTGCAGGGCGACCAGGATCTGCCAGTCGGTGGAGTCGAGTTCCCGCTCCTGAAAGGTCATGTCCCCAGAACACCTTCGATATCGGTCCTCCACAAGGGCAGACGCCTTCCTTCGAGCATTCAGCGCGGCAGCCGGCCTTTCTAGCGTTGAATGCATGCTGCTTCCCGTCATTCTCGCCGCCGCCTTGATGAACGCCGCGATGGTCGCTGCCAGCGCGGTCAGCGCCATCCTGATCGCAGACGACCTCGGTCCGGCACTGGCCGGGCTACCCAACACCGCCGGCGTCCTCGGCACGGCTGCCGGCGCCATGGCAGTCGGACGCTGGACCGCGCGTCTAGGCCGCGCACAAGCACTCCGGACCGGGTACGGCGTGGGTGTGGCCGGGGGAGCGGCGACAGTACTGGCTGCTGTCGGCGCACCGGTTGCCCTGCTGTTCGTCGGCATGTTCCTGCTCGGCATCGGCAACGCCGCGAGCCTCCTGTCCCGGTACGCCGCTGCGGACGCGGCGCCGCCTTCTCGTCGTGCCTCGGCGATGAGCACCGTCGTCTGGGCCAGCACCATCGGTGCGGCGGGCGGACCGTTCCTGATGGCACCGTCCCAGTCGTTCGCAGCCGACTCCGGGCTGCCGGCTGTCGCGGGTCCGTTTCTCCTCGCCCTGGCCGCTGTCTTTGCCGCACTGATCGCCTCGACATACATCCCGCGTAGCCGCTCGACCGCGACGGCACAGGTGGCTCGGCCGGCCGCAGGTCGCCCAGTAGCACTGGCTGCCGGTGTGATGGTCGTGGGCCAGTTGGTGATGGTGTCCGTGATGACGGCAGTTCCCGTCCACACCCACCTGCATCACGACGGATTAGGGCTGCTGGGGATCATGCTGTCTGTCCACACGCTGGGGATGTTCGCCTTGTCTCCAGTGACCGGCTGGTGCATCGACCGGTTCGGACCCCGCATGGTGACGCTGGCCGGTCTCGCTGGGCTGCTGGCGGCCGCAGTACTCGCAACGCAGACCGGACTGGTCTTCACGCCGGCGTTGCTCCTGCTCGGCTACGCGTGGAATCTCTGCTACCTCGGCGGCAGCGCCCAACTCGGATCTGCCGAACTGGAGAGCAAGGTGGAGTCGTCGATCTGGACCGTTTCCGCGCTGGCCACCGCTACGTCGCCCTGGCTGTTCACGCTCGGCGGGTTCCCCGTGCTGGCCGTGATCTCGGTGATTCTCGCCGTACCGTTGCTCGTGCTGGTGCTCCGGCGCGGTGAGCGCATCGTCGTACCGCGGTGACGCAGAGTCATTGAAACAGGCCTGTGGATATGGTCAAGCGGCCGTCCGGACGCTGGTATTCTCTTGGATGTGGCCCGGTCCTCGACCGGGCTCATTGCTTGGCGTCGACGGCAATTGTCGGCGTGGAGCACAATCGCATCGCCCTCCTGCCACGGAGAGACCGTGGCCGCCAAGTCCGAAGGAGGTGGAGTTCGCGCATGCGTCGTTACGAAGTCATGGTGATCCTCGACCCGGAGCTCGATGAGCGCACCGTGGAGCCGTCCATCGACCAGTACCTGAACATCGTCCGCAAGGAAGGTGGCACGGTCGAGAAGCTCGACATCTGGGGTCGTCGCAAGCTCGCCTATGACGTGAAGAAGAAGTCCGAAGGCATCTATGCCGTCGTCGACCTGACCGCCGAGCCGGCGGTGGTGAAGGAGCTCGACCGTCAGCTCACGCTGAACGAGTCGATCCTGCGCACCAAGGTCATCCGGCCGGACCAGCACTGAACCTGGGGTCGTCAGCAGCCATCGGTACTGTCGGCACCGGCCGGTACCAATAGCTGTAGACACAGCCACACCCGATAGCAGGAGGAACGGCAATGGCAGGCGAACCACCTATCACCCTGATCGGCAACCTGACGGGTGATCCGGAACTGCGCTTCACGCCCTCGGGCGCCGCGGTGGCGAATTTCACCGTCGCGTGCACTCCGCGGACGCTCGACCGGCAATCGAACGAGTGGAAGGACGGGGAAACCCTCTTCATCTCGTGCGCGGTGTGGCGTCAGGTCGCCGAGAACGTTGCCGAGTCCCTGACCCGCGGTTCCCGGGTCGTCGTCACCGGCCGCCTCAAGGCGCGCAGCTACGACGACCGCGACGGGAACAAGCGCACCGTCTTCGAGTGTGACGTCGAGGAGATCGGCGCGAGCATGCGCTACGCGACGCTGAAGATCTCCAAGACCTCGCGTTCCGACGGTGGCGGCGGCGGTTTCGGTGGTGGCGGTGGCGGCCAGCAGTTCGGTGGCGGCAACCAGGGAGGTGGCAACCAGGGAGGTGGCAACCAGGGCGGCGGCTACGGCGGCGGTCAGGGTGGCGGCCAGCAGAACGACCCCTGGGCAACCCCGCAGGGCGGTGGCGGTCAGTCCGCTCCGCAGAACGACCCCTGGGCCAACCAGGGCGGCGGCGGCTCGATGGAAGAGCCTCCGTTCTGATCGGCCCGCAAACCCGTTAGGGACCATTCCGGCACTCGTGCCGGGCTCTGGAAATAGGAAGAGAGCACCACAATGGCCAAGATCATTCGGAAGCCGAAGAAGAAGGTCTGCGGCTTCTGCAAGGACAAGGCGACGTACGTCGATTACAAGGACACCGCGCTGCTGCGCAAGTTCATCTCGGACCGCGGCAAGATCCGCGCCCGCCGGGTGACCGGGAACTGCGTGCAGCACCAGCGCGATGTCGCGACCGCTATCAAGAACGCTCGTGAGGTGGCCCTGCTGCCCTACACGAGCACCGCTCGCTGAGGGAGGCGCGGACCATGAAGCTCATCCTGTCTCAGGAGGTCGAGGGCCTCGGGGCTCCCGGCGACATCGTCGAGGTGAAGGACGGCTACGGCCGTAACTACCTGGTCCCGCGCGGCCTGGCCATCGGCTGGACCCGCGGCGCCGAGAAGCAGATCCAGACGATCAAGCGGGCGCGTGACGCCCGGGCGATCCAGGGCAAGGAGCACGCGAGCGAGGTCAAGAACCAGCTCGAGCAGCTCAACGTGACCCTGGCCGTCAAGGCCGGCGACACCGGCCGCCTGTTCGGCTCGGTCACCCCGGCAGACATCGCCACGGCGATCAAGTCCGCCGGCGGCCCGCTGGTCGAGAAGCGCGCGATCGCGATCGCGTCGCCGATCAAGACCACCGGCAAGCACCAGGTCGCGGTCCAGCTGCACCCGGAGGTGGCCGCCACGGTCCGCCTCGAGGTTGCGGCCGGCTGACCACCGCACCACACAGCACCACACAGCAGCACAGCACCGAACGAAGGCCCGCGTTCCCGGAAGGGAGCGCGGGCCTTCGCGTTCGTCAGATGATCTTCGGCAGGTCCCAGGCGGGTCCCAGTTCAGCCGCCGGGCTGTTCGTCGACGGTCGGCCACTCGACCGGAGCCGGCTCGGACGAGCTGTCGCTGGAGTCGTCCGACTTCGTCACCGCGGGCCACTCGACCGGCGCCGGCTGCGCCGCCTCGCCGTCGCTGTCGTCGGGCAGGGCAACCGTCGGCCACTCGCTAGGCACCGGTTCGTTGTCATCGGCAAGCGCTTGGGCGGACGGCAGCAGCAGTACGCCGACTGCCGCCAGCGTCAGCACCGACCGGCGCAGTGCTGCGCTCATCGTGCCGCCGGGTTCAACGCGTAGAGGACCGAGGCGTAGACGATGATCGCGTGGTTGCCGGCGATGCCCCACGGGCGGACCGGAGCGGGGTCCAGCGGGTGCTGCGGCTTGCCCGGGGTGACGGCGTACATCTTGCTGCCCATGGTGCCGTAGATGAACGACCCGGTGATCGACAGCGGGTGGAAGTCCTTGAGCATCACGGTCCTGGGAGTGGCCAGGTTGATCAGGCATTCACCCCAGGCGGCCATCCGCCGGTTCGGGTCCGGCACCCAGTCCCAGGACTGGACGTCCGATGCCGACGACGGCTGGCAGACCGCGACGACCTTGCCGCTCGCGGTCGAGTGCACAGTCGGGATCGACTTCTCGGGATCCTTGGTCTGCCACAACGCCAGTACGTAGTCCGGGCTGGCGGCGAGCACCTGCTGGGGCTTGTCGGAGATCGCGCCGCCCGGCTTCTGCGGTGTGATCGTCTGCAGCGGCTTGTCCGGAGCACTCCAGAACAGCGGGCCGTGGTACTGCGACATCAGCGCCCGATCGCCCTCGGCGAGCAGGATCGTCGACAGCCGCGGCTGGTTCGGCACGGCCTTGAGCTCGCCGCCCGACATCACCATTGCGCCGCCGGTGCCGCTCAGGGTGATCAGCGGAGACTTGCCGAAGAACTGCACCTTGGCTCCGTCGGGGAGCCCGACCTTCTTCGGCTCCGCACCGCCGCCGGCCCAGTAGATCAAGGTGTCCTCGGTGGCGATCGCCAGGACCAGCTTGCCGTCGATCGTCGTGTAGACCGGGCTCTCGGAGTCCTTCGGTACTTCGTCCTGCCACAGCACCTTGCCGTTGGCATCGAAAACCGCGACCTTCCCGTCGTCGGTCAGGATGGCGACCTCGGTGCCGTCCGGCTTGATCGCGGGCGAGGTGTTCTCGGCCATGTTGACCGTCCAGCCGGCATGGGTCGTGAAGCCCGGGGGCACGTTCCCCGGAGGGAACTCGTCGGCGCGAACCTGAGGCCCGGGGAGCGAGGGCAGCAGCGGGGACGCCGTGACGGTCGGCTTCTTGTGCAGGTTGGGCTTGATCACGGCAACGAACACGATCGTGCCGATGACCAGCACACAGCCGACGACCATCGCGACGATGATCGGCCAGATCGGCTTCTGGCCGCCGTTGCGGCCGCGACCGGAGTCGGCCTCGATCGCCTCGACCTGTCCGTCGGGGTGGATGATGAGCGGCCAGGAGGCGCCGTCGGACTCGACCGCGGTCGCCTTCACCGCGCGGCCGAGCTGGGCGGCGCGCTCGGCGACGAGCTGGATCGCTGCCTGTCGCGGATCGTGGTGATTGACCGGGTGGCTCCGGCCGGCGATCTTCACCTCGGCGTTGTGGTCGTCGTAGAGCCGAATTGTGACCTTCGGCCAGGAGGGGATCTTCTCAGCCACGATGTCCTCTCATTCCCGCCACAGATCTCCCTCGCTCATCCGACTACGACGTCCTCGTTCTAGCATGTCCCCCGCACGAGGCATGCCAGGGATTCCGGGCAGGCAGAAACCACACGAGCCCGGCGGCTCGACTGACCCCGACAAGGGGGTAGAAACATCCTCGCCTGTGGATGGGTCACGAAAGTACACCCGGAAAGCGAGAGAATACTGTGGGCGACAGCCTGTGACGCACCGCGAGAGGAGGGGCCATGACGCAGAACCCGTGGACACGAGAGCAGTCTCCGGGTCCGCAACAGCCGTCGCCGGGCCCCACCCAGCCGGACATCACCCCGCGGGGGCCGTCCGCCCCGCAGCACGGGGTGCCGGCGCCAGCGGAGGATCAGCGCCTGCCCAAGTTCGCTATCCCGGTGGCAGACACCTTGTGGTGGGTCGGCGTGCACGGCGGCGCCGGCGAGTCCACGATGTCTTTGTTGTTGCCGGGCACCCGGGCGGCCAACCACCGTTGGCCGATCCCGCCGCCGCCGGTGCCGACCCCGGTGATCCTGGTCGCGCGGACCAACGGGTCCGGGCTGCGGGCCGCGCAACGAGCCGCGATCGAGTGGGCCTCGGGTGTCGTCCAGGGAGTCGCCGTGCTCGGCCTGGTGCTGATCGCGGACGCACCGGGCCGACTGCCCCGTGTGCTCGACGACTTCGCCGACATCGTCGGCGGAGGTGTTCCGAGAGTCTGGGACATCCCCTGGATCGAGGAGTGGCGCAGAGGGGAGGCTCCCACGCCTGACAACACCCCGGACGAGGTCTTCGAAGTCCTTGAATCCATCTACGCTCTTCGCGCGTCAAACCCAGCGGACTACCCCGCCCCGTACTGAAAGGTATTCACAACCATGATGTTGGTACACCACCTCGTCACGGAGCTCAACACCATGACGCTCCCGCTCGACGCGCCTCCCGGCGTCCAGCCCGGCCTGGACAAGGTGCTCGGCTGGGTCAAGTGGATCGCGTACTCGGTCTGCACGCTCGGCATCCTGATCGCCGGCGGCATGATGGCCGTCGGTCAGCGCCGCGGTGAGGGTGGCGAGCACGCTGCCCGACTCGGTTGGGTCCTGGCGGCCTGCATCGTGATCGGCGCGGCGACGGCACTCGTCGACGCCCTGAAGTGATCGCGGCCAGCGGCGACCTGCTCGGAGGCTGATCGCAGGTGGGACTGTTCAGCAGGGATCCGGACTCCGATGGCGATTCCGACGGCGAAAAGACCAGCTTCCTCGAGGAGCGCGGTTTCGTCGCGTCGGCGATCGTCATCGGAGCGGTGCTCATTTGCCTGGTGGTCTGGGCGGTTGCCAGCAACGGCTCGGACACTCCGGCCGCCAACCCCAGCCAGTCGCCCAGCACCATCGCTCCTACTGAACAGCCCACTGAGTCGAGCGGCCCGGTCGCCACGCCGACCGAGCAGCCGACCGCGACCAAGACGGCTCCGCCGCCGCCGAACAGCCACACCGGTGGCTGCCACGACAACAACCCGGATCAGGCGATCCCGCGGCTAGCTGCGCCCGCCGCTGTCACGTGGCAGTTCGAGGGCGAGATGCTGGTCCCGATCCAGGCCGCGGCCGGGCCTGCGTCCACCTCAGCGAACGGGGTCCGCTCGTGCTTCGCGCACTCGCCGACCGGCGCGGTGCTGGCGGCGATGGTCCTGCTCGGCCAGGTGCAGAACCCTGACGTCAGCATCGCCGCGCTCAAGAGCCGCGTGCTGGCCGGCCCGGGCCGGGACGCCGCGATTGCTGCGGCCAGGTCCGAGATCCAGACCCCGCCGACCGAGGCCGGGGACGTCCAGTTCTCCGGCTTCAAAGTGCTCTACTACCCGCCGAACGCCACCAGCACGGTCATCCAGGTCGTTGCCAACCTCAACAACAAGGCGTACGGCGCGCTGCCGATCACCATGCAGTGGTCGCACGGCGACTGGTACGCAGTGCTGCAGGACGACGGCACCTTCAACGGCTCGGTCGAGCCGGACATCCTGTCCAGTCTCAACGGCTACGTTAGGTTCAGTGGTGCGTCATGATCGCCCTTGGATGCTCGAAGTGGCCGTGGGACTGGGACGACTGCATCCGGGACGGTCTGAACACCGCGATCCAATGGGCCTTCGGCAAGTTCTTCGACTTCATCTTCCAGGCCATCGCCAGCGTCGTCGTGAATGCTGTCGAGGCGGTGATGAAGGCGGTGGCACTGCTCTGGATCAACATCCAGACCCCGGACATCGCGCAGAACACCCCGGCCATCTGGGTGCAGCAGCACACGAACTTCATCATGGTGTTCATCGCCTCGCTCGCGGTCATCGTCGGCGCGGTCCAGATGGCGATCTCGCACCGCGGTGAGCCGGCCAAGGAGATCCTCCGGTCGCTGATCACGCTGGTCGTGGTGACGGCCTCCGCGACGGCCTTCGCCGGGACGCTGATCGCGGCAGCGGACGGGTTCTCCACCTGGATCGTCCACGAGGCGCTGAACGCCAAGAATCACTGTGTCGCCGTCCCGGTGCTGGACCCCGTCCACCCGGCGAACACCAAGGACGCGTGCTTCACCGATGCGCTCACCGAAGCGCTGGTGAATCCACTGAAGAGTCCCGCCGAGCAGTTCGGCTGGTTGCTGGTGATCTTCGTCGGCATCCTGATGGTCATCTCCTCGATCATCCAGCTCGGGCTGATGATCATCCGCTACGGCATGCTCGTGCTGCTGGTCGGTGTGCTCCCGTTGACCGCGGCCGCGACCAACACCGAGATGGGGATGATGTGGTTCAAGCGGTCGCTCAGCTGGCTGGCCGGATTCATCATCTATAAACCGGTCGCGGCGCTGATCTACGCGACCGCGATCTACCTGATGTCGGTGCCGACCGCGGACGGCGCCCCGGCCGGTACGCCGCAGACCCTGAAGATCATCACGGGCGCCACGATGATGCTGCTGGCAATCGTCGCGCTCCCCGCCATTCTTCGATTCGTCTCCCCGAGGACGTCTTGACATGATTCCGCTCAACTGGGCCACGGATCTGCTGAAAGAAGCCGTCTCGGCGGTCCTTGCCCCCGCTATGGAAGCGGTGATGAAGTTCGTGTTCCAGCCCATCCTCGACGCAATCTCCGGTGCGGTCGGGACCTTGATGTCCACGATCGCGACGTTCTGGATCTACGTGCCGACACCGTCGGTGGAGGGCTCTCCGGGCCAGCCGGCCAACGACACGGTCAGCTGGGTCTGGTCGCACACGCAGTTCATCGCGCTGTTCATCGCGGCGATCGGGCTCATCGTCGGCGCCATCCAGATGGCCTGGACGCAGCGCGGTGAGACGGCTCGCGATCTGCTCCGCTCGCTGATCACCCTGAGCGTCGCGTCGGCCTTCTCGATCGCCGTCGCGCAGGCGCTGATCACCGCCGGCGACACGTTCTCCAAGTGCATCGTCAGCTCCTCGCTGAGTTCGAGCGGAGATCTCTGGGTCGATCACTGCGACAAGATGGGCTCCGGCGACGCGAAGGCGTTCGGCGCGAGCATGTCCGTGGTCCTGGGCTTCGCCGCGGTCGCGGCACTCGCGGGTTCACCGCTGCTGATCGGCATCATGATCGCGGTCGGCATCCTGTGCGTGATCGCCGGCGTGATCCAGATCGTACTGATGGTCGTCCGCAGCGCGATGCTGATCCTGCTGCTCGGCGTACTGCCGATCTCGGCCGCTGCGACGAACACCGAGATGGGCCGAAATTGGTTCAAACGAATAATCGCGTGGTTGCTCGCCTTCATCCTCTACAAACCGGTGGCGGCGATCGTCTACGCGACAGCGATCCGCCTGGTCTCGAACAACGGCGCCCCGCTGCACTTCGACGGCACCAACGCGGCCGACGTCGGCAGCCTGGTGATGAACGTGATCACCGGCCTGACGATGCTGGTGCTCGCGCTGTTCGCGCTGCCGGCCCTGATGCGGTTCATCGTGCCGATGGTCTCGGCGACCGCGGGCGCGGCCGGCGCCGGCATGATCGCGGCCCGGATGATGCCCGGCATGGACAAGCTCGGCGACATGGCGAACAAGCAGACCAGCCAGGGCGCCGACGACGGCGGCGGGGGCGGAGGCGACGGCCCGTCCGGCGCGCAGAACGTCGGTAGAGCGCAGCAGCAGGCTCCCAGCGGCAGTGGCGGTGCCGGTGAAGGCGCTGCCGGTGCTGGTGAAGGTGCCGCGGCCGGTGGCGAAGGCGCGGCAGCCGGCGCAGGTGCGGGTGCTGGAGCCGGGGCCGGAGCGGGTGCAGGCGCCGGCGCTGCGGCGGCCGCACCGGTAGCGGCCGTGGCTGCGCCGGTCATTGTGGGCGTCGCGATTGCCAAGGGCATCTCCGACGCCGGCAAGACAGCTGCGGCCGAGACGACCGACCAGGGCGACGCGGCCGGGCAGCAGTCCCGGAGCAGCGGACCGAGCGGCAGCCGCGGCACCGGCGACCCGAACCGGGGCGGAGGCCCACAGCAGAGCGGCGGAGGCAACCAGCCTCCACCTCCACCTGGCCCGAGTGGCAGCGGCGGAGGCGACGACCAACCGACACCGGAAGGCCCAAGTGGCAGCGGCTGAGAACGTACGACGCGCACCTCGCACCTACGGCAACTGGCGCCAGCCCGCCTCGGCGGGTATCGGCGGCTTGGGCATGCTCGGCACCGCCATCCTGATGGGTGGCCTGCTGATGGTCGTCATCGCGACGATGTCCGGCGGTCTGCCCGCAGCGATGATCACGCTGCTGGTCGTCGGCGTCGTACTGCTGCTGCTGATGACCAAGGACAAGCATGGGCAGTCCACGCTGCAACGGATCTCGACCCGAATTGGATGGCAGCGAGCAAAGATGGCAAAGCACAACATCTACCGATCCGGTCCTCTCGGCCGTACGGCGTGGGGCAAGTTCCAGCTCCCGGGCCTGGCCGCCTCCTCCCAGCTGAGCGAGTACCAGGACTCGTACGGGCGCCCGTTCGCCCTGCTCTACTACCCGAGCACCCGGCACTTCACGGTCGTCATCAACGCCGAGCCGGACGGCGCCTCGCTGGTGGACGAGGAGCAGGTGGACATCTGGGTCGCGCACTGGGGTCAGTGGCTGGCGTCGCTCGGCCACGAGCCGGGTATCGTCGCCGCCTCGGTCACCGTCGAGAGCGCGCCCGACACCGGGATCCGGCTGCGCCGCGAGGTCGGCAACAACATGATGGACGGCACACCGGCCATCGCCCGCGCGATGCTGACCGAGGTCGTGCAGACGTACCCGGAGGGCTCGGCGCTCGTGTCGGCCCGGGTCGCCCTGACCTTCAAGGGCACCGACCGCAGCGGCAAGCGCCGTAAGGAAGACGACATGGGTCGCGAGCTCGCGGCCCGGCTGCCCGCACTCACCCAGAGCCTCAACGCGACCGGTGCGGGCGCGGCCCGTCCGGTCAACGCGCAGGAGCTGTGCGAGGCGATCCGGATCGCCTACGACCCGGCGTCCGCCGTACTGATCGACGAGGCTCGTGGTCAGGGCATGCCGCCCGAGCTGCAGTGGACCGACGTCGGTCCGTCCGGTGCGCAGGCGTTCTGGGACAAGTACCGGCACGACTCGGCCTGGTCGGTGACGTGGCAGATGTCGCAGGCGCCGCGCGGCGAGGTGTTCTCGTCCGTGCTGTCGCAGCTGGTCGCGCCGCACGTCGACATCGACCGCAAGCGCGTCACCCTGCTCTATCGCCCGCTCGACGCCGGTACGTCGGCCCGCATGGTCGAGGCCGACAAGCGCAACGCGTCGTTCCGCGCCAGTACGTCGAGCCGCCCGTCGGCGCGCAGCCTGGCCGAGGCGCGGGCCGCCGACCGGTCCGCGCAGGAAGAGGCCCGCGGTGCGGGTCTGGTCAACTTCGGCATGGTCGTCACCGGCACGGTCATGACGGTCGAGCAGATCCCGGACATGGTCGCCGCCATCGACAACCTGGGCGCGACCGCACGGGTTCTGCTCCGTCCGGCGTACGGCTCGCAGGACTCCGCGTTCGTGGCTGCCCTGCCGCTCGGCGTCGTACTGCAGAACCACTTGGCCGTACCGGCGGGTCTGCGAGAATCGCTATGACCGGAAAACGCACGGTGACCTCTGGGGAGTCACAGTGAGCCCTAAGCAGAAGAAGCCCGTCGATCCGTCCCGTCGCGGCAAGCGGCCGATGCCGCGGGGTTGGCCCGGCCCGGGCGGCGGCTACTCGACGTACCTGCAGGCAGCGCCCGAGTGGCGCGGGACGACGGTGCAGGTCTGCGGCATGTGGCCGTTCGCCGCCGGCACCGGCAGCCCGATGGTCGGCGTGCCGATCGGACGCAACATCCTGTCCGGCGCGACCATGTGCTGCGACCCGATCAGCTGGTTCATGCGCGCCAAGCTGATCTCGAACCCGTCGATGTTCGTGCTCGGCAAGCCGGGTCTGGGCAAGTCGACCATCACCCGGCGGATGGCCCTCGGCCTGGCCGGGTACGGCGTGATGCCGCTCGTGCTGGGCGACCTCAAGCCCGACTACAAGGACCTGATCGAGGCCCTCGGCGGCCAGGTCATCCAGCTCGGTCGTGGCCGTGGGCACCTGAACGTGCTCGACCCGGGTGAGTCCCGCGAGGCGGCGCTCCGGCTGACCGGCAAGGCCCGCGAGGCGATCCAGGCCGACGCGCACGGCCGCCGGCAGACGATGGTCTCGGCGCTGATCGCGATCATGCGTAACCAGAACCCGAACGACCGCGAGGAGACCATCCTCGACGAGGCGCTCAAGGTGCTGGACGAGCGGTTCCAGGGCACCCCGGTGCTGAAGGACCTGCTCCAGGTCATCCAGGACGCGCCGGACCGGGTCCGCAACGTGGCCCTGGACCGCGGCAGCCTGGACCGGTACCGCCAGATCACCGAAGGCCTCGAGGCCTCGCTGATCGGTCTGGTCGGCGGTGGTCGGCTCGGCGAGATCTTCTCCGCGCAGACCGACAACCCGATTCAGATGGATCGTCCGGTGGTGTTCGACGTGTCCAACGTCGACGACTCCGAGACCAGCCTGCAGGCCGCCGTACTGCTGGCCTGCTGGTCGTACGGGTTCGGCGCGGTCGCGGTCTCGCAGGCGCTGGCCGATGCCGGCCTGGAGCCGCGGCGGCACTACTTCGTCATCCTCGACGAGCTCTGGCGGGTACTGCGGGCCGGTAGCGGCCTGGTCGACCGGGTCGACGCGCTGACCCGTCTGAACCGGCAGCGCGGTGTCGGCATGGCGATGATCTCGCACACCATGTCCGACCTGCTCGCGCTGCCGAACCCGGAGGACCGGATGAAGGCGAAGGGGTTCGTCGAGCGTTCGGGCATGGTGATCTGCGGCGGTCTGCCGCGCGCCGAGATGGAGAACCTGACCGAGGTCGTGTCGATGTCGCAGGAGGAGCAGAACATGCTCGTCGGCTGGCAGGACCCGCCCGCCTGGGACCCGGCCACCGGCAAGGAGGCCGCGCCTCCCGGCCGAGGCAACTTCCTGATCAAGGTCGGTGGCCGCCCCGGGATCCCGGTGCACGTCGGGCTGACCTCGGTCGAGCGCGAGATCAACGACACCAACAAGCTGTGGAGGACCGGCGACGACGGCAAGCCGCTGAAGGTGGAGGTCGCACCGGACGGCAGTGAGGCGGTCGTCGGCGAGTACAGCCTGGAAGACCCGGCGATGCTGCCGCCGCCCGACCCGACCACCCGAGTGGTCGCCCGAACGGGAGTTGACGAGTAATGGCCCAGGGCAGGAAAAGCACCGGACCCGGCGGGCTGTCGCCCGAGTCGATCCTGATCTTCGCCGCGGTCGGTGTGTTCGCGCTGGTCGTGTTCTCGCTCTGGGGCGCGCTGAAGCTCGCGGCCGCGATCAACGGCTCGCCGGCGGTCGGCAACCCGTTCGACTCGATCGTCGACCTGATGAAGGGACACCTGGACTGGTCGGGCGCGGCCACCGGCGTACTGATCATCGAGCTGGTCGTGCTGTTCGGCCTGGTCGGCACCGGCTTCTGGTACTTCCGGAACCGGCAGAAGTCCGTCGGCCGGGTCGACCGGCAGGCGCAGCTGATGTCGAAGCGGTCCGAGATCTACAAGCTCACCCGCGAAGGCGCCCAGGAGAAGGCGAACCAGCTCGGCGCCGGCCACGCCGGCCCGGGCATCCTGATCGGCCGTACCGTCCGGGACAACCTCGAGGTCTTCGGCAACTGGGAAGACATGCACGTCGACATCTGGGGTCCCCGAACCGGTAAGACCACCTCCCGCGCGGTCCCGGCGATCCTCGACGCGCCGGGGTGCGTCATCGCCACCTCCAACAAGCGGGACATCGTCGACGCGACCCGCGGGCCGCGGTCGGAGAAGGGCCCGGTCTGGGTGTTCGACCCGCAGGAGGTCTGCGAGGAGCCGAACACCTGGTGGTGGAACCCGCTCAGCTACATCACCGACGAGACCAAGGCCCGCGAGCTGGCCGAGCACTTCGTCGCGTCGCAGCGCCAGGTCGGCGCCCAGACCGACGCGTTCTTCGACGCCGCCGGTACTGACCTGCTGGCCGGTCTGCTGCTCGCGGCCGCGGTCGCGAAGCGCCCGATCACGCAGGTCTACAGCTGGCTCGCCGACCAGCGGAACGACGAGCCCGAGCGGATCCTGCGCAACACCCCGGGTCTGCAGCTGTCCGCGGACGCGCTGTCCGGTGTCATCAACGCGCCGGACAAGCAGCGCGCGGGTGTCTACGGTACGGCGCAGCAGAGCGCGCAGTTCCTGGTCAACCGCAAGGTCACCCGCTGGGTCGTCCCGAGCGGTCCGAACGACAACCGCCCGCAGTTCAACCCGCACGAGTTCGTCCGCAAGGGCGGCACGCTGTACAGCCTCTCCAAGGAAGGCGCCGGTACGGCGGGTCCGCTCGTCACCGCGCTGACAGTGGCCGTCGTCGAGGCGGCCGAGCAGTTCGCCCGCGGCTGCCCGATGGGCCGGATGCCCAGCCCGCTGGTCGGCGTACTGGACGAGGCCGCGAACGTGTGCCGGTGGAAGAACCTCCCCGACCTGTACTCGCACTTCGGTTCGCGCGGCATCGTGCTGATGACGATCCTGCAGTCCTGGGCGCAGGGGCAGGAGTGCTGGGGCGACCACGGCATGCAGAAGTTGTGGGGCTCGGCCAACATCCGGGTGTACGGCGGCGGCGCGGCGGACGCGTCCTTCCTCGAGAACCTGAGCAAGATGATCGGCGACTACGACATCAACTCGAACTCGGTGTCGTACAACGAGGGCAAGCGCGGGACCAGCTCGCAGGTCCAGCGGCACAACATCATGGAGGTCTCCGACCTCGCCTCGATGCCACCCGGTCGCGCGGTCGTGTTCCCGTCGGGTATCCCGGCGACGCTGGTGAAGACCGTCCCGTGGTTCACCCGGCCGGACGCCGGTGCGGTGAAGGCGTCGCTGGCGAAGTACGATCCGGGAGCGGCTGCCAACGTCCCGGTGAGCAACAACCCGTGGGTGTCCGCAGGCGCCGGCGGGCAGGCGCCCCCGCCGCAGCGCGGCCCGGACCGGCCGGTCTGGGAGCAGAACGAAGGGGACAACCGAGGTGGATGGTGAACAGGAGCTCTTCTATCCACACGTCGCGGCGTTCGTCGAAGACCGGCTGATCTACCTCTACACCCGGCGGCTCGGGCAGCAGTTCGTCTGGTGCCCGGAGTGGTACCGGCACGCGGAGGCGCTCAGCCGGCTCGACTCGATCTGGCGTGCGTGGGAGCACCTGCGGCTCGACCCGGCGACCGGGATGTCGGTCTGGTGGCGTGACCACGCGGACCCGCACATGATGGCGCTGCTCGACCCGGACGGCCCGTTCGCCGCCTGCCGGAACAACGTCCACACCGACTACCCGATCCCGCCGCTGCCGGTGCAGGAGCCGCCGGCCGGGCTGTTCTTCGACCAGCGCCAGCCGAACATCCGCGGTATCTGAGATGTGGAAGTGGGGCAACCTGCTGCTGGCGTTCCTCGTCGAGCTGGTTGCCCTAGGCATCTTTGCGTGGTGGGGCTGGGACACCGGCGGTACGACGCCGGCCCGCTGGCTGCTCGCCATCGGGCTGCCGCTAGTGACCGCGGTGGTGTGGGGACTGTTCGCAGCGCCAACCGCCACTCGCGGTACACCGGTGGTGCGCTGGATCGTGAAGGTCCTGGTGTTCGGCCTCGCAGGCGCCGCCCTGTGGAGCCTGGGGCACCCGGTGCTCGGCGTCGTGTTCGTCGTCGTGGTCGCAGCGAACCTGGCGATCATCCACTTCCAGAAACTGCAGCCGACGAGCTAGGACTACAGGTCCAGGTCGATGCCGGTGTCGCGGCGTTGCTCCTGCTGCTTCTTCTGCCTGCTCCGCCGACCGCGAGAGCGCAGGCGGGCCTGGGGGAGCTGAGCCTCGGGGGTCTCCTTCGGCGGGTTGCGGACTGCCTCGACGGGGTCGGGCTGCGTCTGGCGAGCCTCGCGGCGGTGCTCCTGCGCGGACTCGTCGTACCTGTCCGCGAGCCGGTCGTCGGACACCGCGCGGCGAGCCTCGATGCCGCTGGCGCGTTCGTAGCGCCGGCCCTCCGCGGCGAGCCCCGCCGAGCCGACTTCGTCGGGGTGGGCGGCCGCCTCGTCCAGCTCGTGCCGGCCGTGGGCCAAGTCCCCGATGGACCGCTGCGTCTCGGTCGTGGCGTAGGCGCGGTACCGGTCGCGGGCCGCCTCGTCCGCGTACGCGAGTTCGAACGCCCGCGTGGTTTCCGCGGTGGCGTCGAGGAGTTGGTCGCGGCCGCGGAGCTCGTCCAGCTCCTGCTGGTCCTTGGCGGCCAGCTCGAGTCGCTCGGCGTGAGCGGCCTCGTCCTCTTCGTCCAGACGGGCCTGCTCCACCTCCTCGGCGCGCCGCTCCACGTCCTCGTCGGCCGTCAGATCGGCGACCAGGCGCCGGTCTGCCTCGGCTCTCGCCTGGGCGGCACGCCGCTCACGGCCGGCCTCGGTGTCGTCGTCGGACTCCCGCTGTACGGGGTCGAGCTCGACGTCGTGGTCGTCGTCGGTGTCGGGCATGCCGCTCCTCTCCTTGCCCTCCACGATGCCGCACCGCAGGGTCAGCGGGTAGCTCCGGTGACCAGCCAGCCGTCGCGGCGCTCGCGGGTGGTCAGCGTGAGGAACCGCAGCAGCATGTACCCGCCGAACGCCCACCAGAGCGCGACGATCCCACCGCCGAGCCAGAGCACGGCCAGGGCGAGCGGCACGTACAGCACGAGAGCGACGACCCCCGCGGCGGCCAGATACTTGCCGTCGCCCGCCCCGATGAGCACACCGTCCAGCACGAACACCACACCGTTCACCGGCTGCCACAGGGCGGCGACGATCAGGACGGCCGCGAGCGTACGGCGTACCTCGGGATCGCTCGTGAACCACGGGACGTACACGCCGCGCAGGCCCCACAACGCGAGGCCGCCGATCAGGCCGGAGAACAGACCCCACCACATCATCCGGCGGGTGATCGTGCGGGTGCCCGCGACGTCGCCGGCCCCGAGGGCGCGGCCGGTGAGCGCCTGCGCGGCGATCGCGATCGCGTCCAGGGCGAGGGCCAGGAACGACCACAGCGTGAAGGCCACCTGGTGCGCGGCGACCGACGTCGTACCCAGTGCGGTGGCGACGAACGTGAGCAGAATGATTGCCGCACGCAACGTCAGCGTCCGGACGATCAGCGGCACGCCCATCTGCGCGGACGCGAGGATGCCGGGGCGGTCCGGCCGAAGCTTGGCGCCGTCGCGGCGGGCGCCGCGGACGACGACCACCACCAGCGCGACACCGGCGCCGGTCTGCGCGAGCGCCGTACCGAGGGCCGAACCGGCGATGTTGAGGCCGACGCCGTAGACGAGGAGGACGTTGAGGCCGATGTTCGCGAGGTTGGCGGTGATCGCCACGACCATCGGGGTCTTGGTGTCCTGCAGACCTCGCAGTACGCCGGTCGCGGCGAGCAGGAGCAGCATCGAGGGGATCCCGAAGCACGAGATCCGCAGGTACGTGACTGCGTAGTCAGCGACTTCGGCCGAGGGATCGAACGCCGCGATGGCCTGCGGCGCGAGAGCCAGCCCGAGCAACGCCAGTACGACGCCGAGCAGCAGGGCCAGCCAGAGTCCGTCGATGCCCTGCGCCAGCGCGCCCTTGTGGTCGCCGGCGCCGATCCGGCGCGCCACCGCGGAAGTGGTGCCATAGGCAAGGAACACGCAGATGCCGACAAGGGTCTGCAGGATGGTGCCGGCGACACCGAGCGCGGCGAGTTGCGGCGTACCGAGGTGGCCGACGATCGCGGAGTCCGCGAGCAGCATCAGCGGCTCGGACACCAGCGCGAAGAACGCCGGGACGGCCAGCCGGAGGATCTCCCGATCCTGTTCGCCCACCCATCGTCTGCGTCTCACCGGAGCGAGGTTACCCACGACGGCCCGGGGGCTCTGGAAATTCGTCTCAGACTTTTTCTTCTCCACACCTGTGCACTGGAGAAATCGCAGGTCAGGGCGATGTTGTGGAGATCGGTCCAGAGATATCCACAGGGTTGTTCGCAACCTGTGCACAGCCCTTCACGGAGTTTCCCACAGTTCGTCCACACCCCCTGTGGACGGCTGGGTGGCTTTGGGTGACGGCAGCGGCGTACGGTCGCGAGGCCTGCTGCCGGAAACTGTCGGCGGGCCGGGCTACGGTTCGAGCAGGTGTTCGAACCCGGCCCACACTGGCCGGGCGGCGGCGGACGAGGAGGTCGGGCGAAGTGAGCGTGGCGGAGTTCCGCGGGGGCCAGGACGGCGGCCACGAAGAGCGCAGTCCGGAGATGGGCTTCGACCGCACCCCACCGCAGGATCTCGCGGCCGAGCAGTGCGTGCTCGGCGCGATGATGCTGAGCAAGGACGCGATCGCCGACGTCATCGAGACGCTGCGCGGGACGGACTTCTACCGGCCGGCGCACGAGAGCGTCTTCGACGCGATCACCGACCTGTATGCGCGGGGTGAGCCGGCCGACGCGATCACGGTCGCGGCGGAGCTGACCAAGCGCGGCGACATGGCCCGGATCGGCGGCGCGCCGTACGTGCACACCCTGGTCGCCTCCGTCCCGCTCGCGGCGAATGCCAGCTACTACTCGCACATCGTCCGCGAGAAGGCGATCCTGCGCCGGCTGGTCGAGGCGGGGACGAAGATCGTCCAGCTCGGGTATGCCGGTGAGGGCGAGGTCGACGACGTCGTCGACGAGGCGCAGGCGGAGATCTACTCGGTCACCGAGAAGCGGACCGCCGAGGACTACGCCCCGCTGAAGGACATCATGGAGGGCACCCTCGACGAGATCGAGGCGATCGACTCCCGCGGTGACGCGATGGTCGGCGTGCCGACCGGCTTCACCGATCTCGACGAGCTCACCAACGGGCTGCACCCCGGCCAGATGATCATCGTCGCCGCGCGTCCCGCGATGGGGAAGGCCCTGGCGCTCGACACCCCGCTGCCGACGCCGACCGGCTGGACCACGATGGGCGAGGTCGCGGTCGGCGACCAGTTGCTCGATGCCAACGGGCTGCCGACCACGGTCGTCGCGGCGACCGAGGTGATGGTCGACCGGCCCTGCTTCCGGCTGTCGTTCTCCGACGGCAGCGCGATCGTCGCCGACGCCGAGCACCAGTGGCTCGTCGAGGACGGCGGCCGCCCGGTGGTCTGCACCACCGCCGACCTGTACACGGCGATGTCAGCGAGTCCCGGACTGACACCGTCGATCCCCGGGTCGGCGCCGCGGCAGATCACCGGGCACGGCTTCCCGGCCGCGCTCGGCGGCGAGGGCGAGCGCCGGGTGGAGTGGGTCGACCCGGTCGTCGGCGTACCGGTCCGCTGCGTCGAGGTCGACAACGCCGACCATCTCTACCTGGCCGGCAAGACGATGATCCCGACCCACAACTCCACGCTGGGCCTGGACTTCGCCCGCTCCTGCTCGATCAAGCACGGCCTGACCTCCTGCATCTTCTCGCTGGAGATGAGCCGCAACGAGATCACCATGCGGCTGCTCTCCGCCGAGGCGAAGGTGCCGCTGCACCACATGCGCAACGGCAAGATGACCGACGAGGACTGGGCCCGCCTGGCCCGCAAGATGGGCGAGGTCTCCGAGGCCCCCCTCTTCATCGACGACTCCCCGAACCTGACGATGATGGAGATCCGCGCCAAGGCCCGCCGCCTCAAACAACGCCACGACCTCAAACTGATCATCATCGACTACCTCCAGCTGATGACGTCGGGCAAGAAGGTCGAATCCCGCCAACTCGAAGTCTCCGAGTTCTCCCGCTCCATCAAGCTCCTCGCCAAAGAACTCGAGCTCCCCGTAGTAGCCATCTGCCAGCTGAACCGAGGCTCCGAACAACGCTCCGACAAACGCCCCATGGCCTCCGACCTACGCGAATCGGGCTGCGTGACCGCGGACACCCGGCTGATGCGGGCCGACAACGGTGCTGAGATCTCGCTCGGCGAGTTGCTCGCGACGGACGCTCGCGACATCCCGGTCTGGTCGCTCGACGACCGGCTGAAGCTGGTTCCGCGCACGCTCACCCATGCGTTCCCGAGCGGGGTGAAGGAAGTCTTCCGGTTGAAGCTCGCCTCCGGCCGGGAGGTCAAGGCCACCGCGAACCACCCGTTCCTCACGTACGACGGATGGAAGCCTCTGGGTGAGCTGTCGCCAGGAGCACGACTCGGATCGCTCCGGCACGTCCCGCCGCCACTCGACGTGACGCCGTGGGACGAGGACGAGCTCACGCTGCTCGCTCACCTGCTCGGCGACGGCTCCTTCGTCAAGCGCCAGCCCATCCGCTACGCGAGCATCGACGAGGCGAACCTGGCAGCGGTCGGCGAGGCTGCTCACCGCCGCTTCGGCATCACCCCGATCCGTGACGAGTACGCCGCCGCCCGCGTCACCACGCTCCGCCTGCCCGCGCCGTACCGGCTCGCCCGCGGCAAGCGCAACCCGATCGCCGCGTGGCTGGACGGCCTCGGCCTGTTCGGGCTCCGCAGCCACGAGAAGTTCATCCCGGCCGGCGTCTTCGCGCTCCCGAAGGAGCAGGTCGCGCACTTCATCCGCCACCTCTGGGCCACTGACGGTTCAGTCCGCTGGGACGCGAAGGCGGGCCAGGCACGCATCTACTACGCCAGCACCAGCCGCCGCCTCACCGACGACCTAGCCCGCCTCCTCCTCCGCCACAACATCTTCAGCCGGATCAAGACCGTGAAGAAGGCGGGTTACCGCGACACCTACCACCTGTACATCTACGGCGCCGAGAACCAGCTCCGGTTCTGCGACGGCATCGGCGTCCACGGGCTGCGTGGGTTGAAGGTGCTCGAGGTCGCCACGGCTCTGCGCGACGTCAAGGGCAACACCAACCTCGACACGGTGCCGAAGGAGGTCTGGTCCAAGGTTCGCGAGGTCCTTGCCGCCCGCAACGTCTCGCACCGCGAGTTCGCGGCCGCGATGAGCACCCAGTTCTCCGGTTCGACGATGTGGAAGCACGCCCCGAGCCGTCAGCGCCTGGCGAAGGTCGCCGACATCCTCGACGACGCCGACCTCGAGGTCCTCGCGACCAACGACATCTTCTGGGACACCATCACCTCGGTCGAGAGCCTCGGCGAGCAAGAGGTCTTCGATGCGACAGTCCTCGGGACCCACAACTTTGTGGCAAATGGAATTGCTCTTCATAACTCGCTGGAGCAGGACGCCGACGTTGTGATCCTGCTTCATCGCGAAGATGCGTATGAGCGGGAGTCGACCCGGCCCGGTGAGGCGGACTTTATTGTTGCCAAGCACCGGAACGGGCCGACGGCGGACGTGGTCGTGGCCTTCCAGGGGCACTACTCGCGGTTCGTGGACATGGCCCACGACGGGTAGGCGGAGCGTCAGGCCGCGGCGGCCTGAGTGGTGCGGACCTGCTTGAGGGCGGCGGCCCAGGATTCGAGTTGGTCGAAGAGGATGGTGGCGGCGCCTTCGTGCTGCGGGCCGGGGCGGAAGGCGGAGAAGTTCTCGAAGTCGGTGAACATCGAGAAAGACAACTGCTGCCGTACGGTCGCGATCTGCAGCTCGGCGCTGATTCCGCGCAGGTGCTCGATCGCGCGGGCGCCGCCGAGCGAGCCGTACGACACGAAGCCGGCCGCCTTGTTGTTCCACTCGGCGTACAGGTAGTCGATGGCGTTCTTCAGCACGCCCGACGTCGAGTGGTTGTACTCCGGGGTGACGAACACGAAGCCGTCGTACGCCGCGATCGTCTCGGCCCACGCCTTCGTGTGCTCGCCGGCGTACTGGCCCATGGTCGGCGGCATGGCCTCGTCGAGGTGCGGCAGCGGGTAGTCGAGCAGGTCGATCAGCTCGTAGTCGGCTTCCGTGCGGCTCTTGGCCTGCGTCAGCACCCAGTCGGCCACGGCGGCTCCGTTCCGGCCGGGGCGGGTGCTTCCGAGAATGATCGCGATCTTCAGGTCGCTCACAGCGACAACTCCTTCAGACAGGGTTGGCTTGAATCTTCAAGTCACGATCTACGGTAGGACGGTCAACTTGAATCTTCAAGTCAAGCCGGTGGTGACCTATGCTGCATCCATGGCCACCGAAGGAGCCCGGAAGGTCGAGCCTCGGTGGCTGACCGCGGATGAGCTGGATACCTGGAGGACGCTGCACCTGCTGATCGCCACCCTGCCGACAGTGCTGGGGGCGCAGCTGCAGCGCGACTCCGGCCTGAGCTTCCTCGACTACTACGTCCTCGCCGGCCTGTCCGAGCAATCCGGTCACACCATGCGCATGAGCCGGCTCGCTATCCTGACCAACTCCGAGCTGTCCCGCCTCTCGCACCTCGTCCGGCGGCTGGAGAATCGTGGCCTGGTACGGCGCGAGCTCGATCCGGCCGACGGTCGCTTCACCAACGCGATCCTCACTCCCGAGGGGTACGACGAGGTCGTGAAGGCGGCCCCCGGTCACGTCGACCTGGTCCGGCAACTCGTCTTCGACCCACTGACCGAGGATGAGCGGCAAGCGCTGCACCGGGCTTTGGCGAAGATCGTCCCGGGCTTGGGGGACGTCGGCTAGCTCCAGCGATCTGCGGAGATCGACTCCTGGGCGAGCAGGCGCAGTGAGGAGATCAGGGTCTCGCCGAGGATCGTGCCGATGACAACGGATTCGGCCAGTTGGTCCCGGGTCGGGTTGGCTGTGACGGCGTCGATCTCGAGGGCGGTGAAGCGTTCGACCGCGTCGGCGTAGGTGTCGAGGTGGGCGGCCAGGGTGGGCTGGCCGAGGGTGTGCAGGGCGGCGATGGTGTCGATGAGGGTGGCCAGGGCGGGGGCGTCGGGGTCTACCTTCCAGCCGCGGCTGGTGATGAGGTCGGTGACCTGGGTGGTGGCGGCGGCTCGGGCCTCGTCGGTGGCGGTCAGGCGGCGCGTCGGCGTGAGGGCCCGGTGGGCGCGGCCGATCTGTTCGTGCAGGGGCTCGGTATCGGAGTCGAGTGACTCGAGGATCTTCTTGACCTGAGCGACCGGGACCTGGGCCAGCTCGATCAGTGCGCGGATCAGACGCAGCCGGCGGATGTGTGTCTCGCCGTACGACGCCTGGTTGGGGCTGGTCAGTTCGCCGGCGGGGAGCAGGCCCTCGCGTAGGTAGTACTTGATCGTCGGCACCGGTACGTCGGTCGCCTTGCTGAGTTCCCCGATCCGCATTTCCCTTGCCTTCCCATCGCCTGTCATGGACAGTATCAGTATCTATAAACAGATACCCTGACTATCCATAAGGAAGAACGTGTACGTATGAACGACCACTCCCGCATGATCGCCGGCGTCATCCTGCTCACCATCGTGACGATCCAGTTCGGTGGGTACTTCATGACCAAGATCGTCCGCGGCCAGGTACCGATGACCGATTTCCAGAAGTCGTTCGCGCGGGCCGGTCATGCCCACGCCGGCGTACTCGTGATCCTCAGCCTGGTCGGACTCCTGTACGTCGACCAGACGAGCCTCACCGGGTTCTGGCTCTGGGTGGCCCGGCTGGCGATCCCGGTCGCGGCCATCCTGATGTCCGGCGGCTTCTTCGCGTCGTCCGCCGGCAAGGACCGCACCCAGCCCAATCAGTTCCTCTGGATCCTGTGGGCCGGCGCAGCGTCCCTGGCGATCGGCGTACTGACGCTTGGAATCGGACTGCTCACTGCGTGACGAAGGCCTGCGTGAGTCGCTCACCCACTTGGCCGATGAACGCAGCCGTCTCCGGGGTCACGTGGTCGACGACGAAGGGACCGAGGACCGCTACGGCGGCGACTTGGGTCAGGAGCATCGCCGGCGTGTCCGCGCTGAAGCGGACGACACAAGACGACTCGTCGACCGGCTCGACGATCCCGCGGACGACGCCTTCGAAGGTCGCCGAGACTGTGGCCGCAGGCGCCTGCACGGTCAAGTGAACGGAGTGCCGGTACTGCGCTGACACGAACGACTCCACCAGGTACGACGCCGCGTCGGCAGCGGGCAACGTCCGCGGCGTGAAGCGGTGCAAGGTCGAAGCAACGTCGGAGATCCGGTCGACCCGGAAGATCCGCCAGTCGTCCCGATCCGGATCGAATGCGAGCAGGTACCACCGCCACGCCAACGTCAGCAGCTGATGCGGCTCCACCCGCCGGCGCGTCGCCCCGCGCGCCCGTCCTTGGTAGTCGAAGGCAACGATCTCGTGGTTCCGGCAACAGCGGGCGAGGACCGCGAGCACCCCCGGTGAAACCTGCGGTACGCCGGGCCGCGGGATCGCCTCCGCGGACGAACTCACCGCCGCGAGCTGAGGCCGGAGTCGCGCGGGCAGGACCTGCTCGAGCTTGGCCAGCGCGCTCATCGAACTGTCCGCCATCCCGCTCACGCCGCCGCCGACCGCGCCCACCAGCCCCAGCGCGACGGCGATCGCCTCGTCGTCGTCCAGCTGGAGCGGCGGCAGGTTCGTCCCCGACCCGAGCCGGTAGCCGCCCGCGGTCCCGGTCGTCCCGGTGACCGGATAATCGAGCGACCGCAGCCGGTCGACGTCGCGCCGTACCGTTCGCTCCGTGACGCCGAGGCGGTCGGCCAGCTCACGGCCGGACCACTCGCGACGGCTCTGCAACAGCGACAGCAACCGGAGCAGGCGGCCAGGCATATCCATGACAACAGGATGCCTTGCGGACAACTTCTGTCCGCAAGGGCCCATAGCGTGAGTTTCATGATGCTGACGACGACAAGCCCGGAGTACGACGACGCGCGCCTTGGCTTCCAGCGGCGGGACCCGCATCGGCCCGAGGTGATCTTCCCGGTCACCGACGCGGCCGAGGTCGAGGAGGCAGTGCGGTACGCGATCGATCACGACAAACGGATCGCGGTGCAGGCGTCCGGCCACGGTCTGACCCGGGGCATCGACGGAGGCGTGCTTATCGCGACCGGCGCGTTCAACCACGTGGCGGTCGATCCGGACAAGAAGACAGCCTGGATCGAGGCGGGCGCGACCTGGCAGGACGTGATCGCCGCGACCGCGCCGTACGGCCTGGCGCCGTTGTCAGGTAGCTCGCCCGGTGTCGGCGCGATTCCGTACACGCTCGGCGGCGGGCTCGGGTTGATGGCCAGGCGGTTCGGGTACGCCGCGGACCACGTCCGGCGGATCGAGCTCGTGACGATGGACGGCGTACGGCGGGAGGCCGACGCGGAGCTGTTCTGGGCGACGAGAGGTGGCGGCGGGAACTTCGGTGTCGTGACCGGGATCGAGATCGACCTCTTCGACGTACCGACGCTGTACGGCGGGAGCCTGTCCTTCGATCTCGCGGAGCACCCGAGCGCGCCGGAGTCGTGGAGCGAGTGGACCCGGTCCATGCCGGAGGAAGTGACGTCGGCGATCGCGATCCTGCCGATCCCGGACATCCCGCAGGTGCCTGCGCCGGTGCGCGGCAAGTACATCGCGCAGATCCAGGTCGCGATCCTCGGCGACAACGGCGAGGAGTTGGTGAAGCCGCTCCGCGCGATCGGCGAGCCGGTGCTCGACACGGTGGGCGACCTACCGTACGTCGACTCCGGGCGGATCTTCGCCGAGCCGGAACGCCCCGACAGCTACAGCTCGAGCAACGTCCTGGTGAGCGATCTCGATGCGCTGGCGACTCTGCCGAAGCCGGTAGCCGGAGCGCCGATGCGCGTGATCGGTATCCGTCATCTCGGCGGTGCGCTCGCCCGCGAACCCGAGATCCCGAACGCGGTCGGCCACCGCGATGCGGCGTACTCCGTGACCGTCCTGGGCGAGCCGGAAGACCAGCAGGCAGTCCTCGAGCCGTGGAAAGCCTCGACGGTCGGTCGCTTCCTCAACTTCAGCTACGCGCCGCTGACTGCCGGCGAGGTCGCTGACGGTTTCGATCCGGGCGACTACAGCCGCCTCACCGAGCTTCGGCGCCGCTACGACCCGGATCGTCGCCTGTGGGCGAACCACCAGCTCTAGCAATCAGTTCCTCGACCAGCGCGCCCTTGCCGTCGACGTAGGCGGTGCGGTCCGTGGTGAGCAGGTGCGCCAGCTCGCGTTTGCGGGCGGCGTACCGCTCCCGGTCGACCGGGTTCGTACGCAGGTGGTCGCGGAGCAGCACGTGGTCACGGTGAGCTTTGTTGCCTTCAACAACGACGTACAGATGGTGGTAGTGGGCAACGTCCGGCGGCAGGGCGAAGGCTTCGCGGCCGGGGATGCCGGCATCGCCCTCGTGACGGTAGCCGGCGGCAACCAACAGTTCGATTGCCTTCGGCACCAGGTCGGCCGACGGTACGACGATGTCGAGATCGATGATCGGCTTCGCGGCCAGCCCGGGTACTGCGGTGCTGCCGACGTGCTCGATCGTGTGCGGGAGGTCGCCGAGCTCCAGGCCTGCGGAGATCTCGGCGAACCACAGCGGCCATTGCGGGTCGTAGGAGACGACCTCGGCAGGAGCGATCACAGCGCCGCGGTCACGTCGATCTCGACCAGCTGGCCGGGGAAGCCGAGCTGGGCCACGCCGAGCAGCGTGCTGGCTGTGGTGAAGGCAGGACCGAGCGGTGACGCGTTGAGCTGCGTCCACACGGCGGACAGATCCTCACGGTCCGGGCTCACGACGTAGATGACAGTGCGGACGACGTGCTCAGGAGTGGCGCCCGCAGACTCGAGTGCGGTCAGGATGTTGCTGATCACCTGCGCGGTCTGCCCTTCCAGACCGCCCGGAGCCAGCTCACCGGACGGCTGCAACGGGCACTGCCCGGCCAGGTAGACGAGAGTGTCCGCCTTGACGGTGGTGACGTGGTGGTAGCCGGGGGTCTGGTGGAGTCCGCTGGGATTGGTCCGCTCGATGCTCACGCTTCGAACCCAACGCGACAGATCAGCCGCGGGTCAACAGATTTAGCACGTACCGCTTCTGCCACGGCGTCTCGACGGCGTGCTTGTCGAAGTGGGCGCGCACGTACGAGACGGCCTGATCAGCAGGCACACCGTCGAGTACGGCGAGACAGGCGAGCGCCGTACCGGTCCGCCCGCGACCGCCGCCGCACGCGAACTCGACCCGCCCACTGGTAGCCCGGTCCAGCGCCTCGCGAAAGATCGTCAACGCCGCCGGGCGATCCGCCGGCAACCGGAAGTCCGGCCACTTGATCCAGCGCGTTTCCCACGGCACGTCGGGCGGCTCCGACCCGAGCAGATAGACGCCGTACGTCGGAAACGGCGCTACCGCCGGGCCTCGCCGCAGACTACGTCCGCGCACGAGCCGACCCGACGGCAGCTCCATCACACCTGGTGCGTCCTTGTCCCAGAAGCCCACGGGATCAAACTACAAGGCGCTCCTCGGTGGAGGTGGAGAACAGGTGCAGCTTGTCGGGGTCCGGTGCGAGGTAGACCTCGGTGCCCTTGTCGTTGTGCAGGCGGGTGCCGATCCGGGCGATGATCTGCTGGTTCTCGGCGTGATCGGCCGATCCGTACAGGAACGCGTCCGAGCCGAGCTCCTCGATCACGGAGACCTTGACCGGCAGACCCTTGTCGGACAGGTGCAGGGCCTCGGGCCGGACGCCGAGCGTCAGGGTCTTGTCGTCACCGGCCTTGGCCAGCAGCTCCCGCGCGATCGGTACGACGAAGTCGCCGATCTTGGCGCCGCCGTCGACGATCTCGGCGGTGATCAGGTTCATCGCCGGCGAGCCGATGAAGCCCGCGACGAACTTGTTCCGGGGGCGGTCGTACAGGTTCAGCGGGGTGTCGACCTGCTGCAGTACGCCGTCCTTCAGGACGGCGACGCGGTCGCCCATGGTCATGGCCTCGACCTGGTCGTGGGTGACGTAGACGGTGGTGACGCCGAGGCGGTGCTGCAGTTCGGCGATCTGGGTGCGGGTCTGGACCCGGAGCTTGGCGTCGAGGTTCGACAGCGGCTCGTCCATCAGGAACACCTTCGGGCTGCGCACGATCGCGCGGCCCATCGCGACGCGCTGGCGCTGGCCGCCGGACAGGGCCTTCGGCTTGCGTTCGAGGTACTCCTCGAGGCCGAGCAGCTTGGCGGCCTCCATCACGCGCTTGGCGCGTTCGTCCTTGTGGATGCCTTGCATCTTGAGCGCGAAGCCCATGTTGTCGGCGACCGACATGTGCGGGTAGAGCGCGTAGTTCTGGAACACCATCGCGATGTCGCGTTCCTTCGGCGGGGCGTTGGTGACGTCCTTGTCGCCGATGTAGATGCCGCCCTCGTTGACCTCTTCGAGCCCGGCCAGCATCCGCAGCGCGGTCGACTTGCCCGAACCCGACGGGCCGACCAGCACCATGAACTCGCCGTCGGAGATGTCGAGGTCGAGCTTGTCCACCGCGGGGACGTCGTTTCCCGGGTAGACCCGGGTGGCTCCCTTGAACGAGACAGTTGCCATGTCGCGCTTCCTTTCCTTCGCCGGCAGGAACGTGCCGGACGATCCGTAGCAAAGGCCCCCAGGTCTTGGGTGTCTGGTTGTTGGTGATGCATCACCAAGCACTTCTTACAACGAGCGAACCACCACTTACATTCCCAAGTGATATAAATCTCGTGATTGACAAAGAAGATTTTTACGTACAAAGTTCTTTGTGTGATGAGAGACGTGATGCACCTGGAGCAGCTCGAACAGGCCGAGGCGCTGTTCAAGCCGCAGCGGATCGAGGTGCTGCGACGGCTGGCCGAGCCGGCTACCTGCAGCGAGGTGGCCGAGCAGCTCGGGCAGACTCCGCAGCGCGTCTACTACCACGTCAAACGCCTCGTCGAGGCGGGCCTGGTGACCCAGGTGGACGAGCGCAAGGTGCGCGGCATCCACGAGGGCATCTACCAGGCGACGGCTCGTTCGTACTGGTTGTCGCCGACGCTCGTCGGCCGGATCGGCGGCCTCCGCCGGACCCGCGACGACCTGAGCCTCGGCTACGTGCTGGACCTGATGGAAGAGGTCCAGACCGACATCGCCGCGCTGGATCGGTCGGCTCCGGAGCTGCCGTCCATCGGGGTGTCCGGTGAGATCCGGGTTCCACCGGACCGGCGGCGGGAGTTCTTCGAGGACCTGCGCGGCACGCTGCAGGACCTCTTCTCGCGCTACGGCGGCAGTGAGGGTGACGCCTTCAAGCTCGCCGTGGCCTGCTACCCCAAAGGAGACCAGACCCATGACTGAACCACTCGTTCTGCAGGTGCGCGCCAAGGCCGGCGTCGAAGAGGTCCGCCAGGCGCTGACCGACCCGAAGGCCCTCAACCTCTGGCTCGGCGAGCACTCGACCGTCGACCTCCCCAGCACGTTCGAGTTCTGGGGCCGCCACATCCCCGAGGGCGACGCGCCGCACCAGCGCGTCGTCGGGTACGACGGAAGCACGCTGACGCTGGCGTGGACGCTCGGCGGCGAGGAGACCACCACCGAGATCACGCTCACGCCCGACGCCGAGGACGCGACCGTGATCAAGCTGTCGCAGACGCACTTCGACTTCGCGGACGCGATCAGTGGCGCCAACATCCGCGGTGTGCTGCAGACCTTCTGGTCGCTCGCGCTGGCCAACCTCGTCGACCACCTCGAGGGGCGCGAGCTCACGGCCAGGCCGGACTTCACCTCGCCGGTCTTCGAGGGCGAGGTGCTGATCGACGCGCCGATCGACCAGGTGTACTCGTCGCTGACCGAGTCCGAGAAGGCCTCGGCCTGGTTCGGGTTCCCGATCGGCATCGACGCCCGCAAGGGCGGCCGGTTCGCGATGGGCGGGTTCGACGTCAACCCCGGCGTCGAGATCATCGACCTGGTCGAAGGCCGGAAGATGTCGACCGACTGGGGCACGGCCGGTATCAGCACCTGGGAGCTCGCCGAGTCGGACGGGAAAACCCGGCTCACGTTCGTGATGAGCGGGTTCGACGAGTCCAACCCGCCGTACGGCGCCTGGCTCGGCTGGCTCAGCGGCGTCGCGGCCCTGCGCCGGTACGTCGAGTTGCCGGACTGGTCGATCTGGTCCGCCTAGAAGTACGGGCGGGTGCTTTCCCCGATCAGATCGAGCAGGGCGGTGACCGCCCTGCTCGGTTGCCGTCCGGCGGCCGTCGCCACCGACAACGTCCAGGTCAGGTCGGTGCCTTTGATCGGCACCTTGGCGACCTCGGGGTCCTCGGTCAGCTCGAGATCCGGCACCACCGCCACCCCGAGCCCGACCCGGACGTAGTCGGGGATCGTGGTCAGCTCGGGGACCTCGACCTGGATCCGTCGCGGCATGCCGATCGTGTCGAAGGCGCGATCGACCATCTTCCGGTTGCCGAAGCCGGGTGGCATGTCCACGAACCGCTCGGCGGCCAGCTCCTCCAGCCGGACGCCGACCATACCGTACGGTTTGGTATGGCGGGTCTGAGTGGCGGCGGCCGCCACGAGCCGATGCGACGCAGGCAGGAGCGCGACGAACGGGACGGTCGCGATATCCCGGACGTCGAGCCCGTTCAGCTCGGGTTTCGGCAGCCCGAGCAACGCGACGTCCAGCCGGCCGTGGCGTACGTCGTCCGCGAGCCCGGTCGATCCGGTCGGCGAGGTGGCGACCTGGACCTCGACCAGCGGGTACTTGCGGTGGAACGCACCCAGCAGCTCGGCCAGGTTCACCAGGTTGAGCCGGGCGAGGGTCCCGATCCGGACGTTCCCGCGGAGACCGGTCGACGCTTCCTCGACGGCGGCCCGGGCGCGGTCCAGCGCCTCGAGCGCAGCCTTTGCCTCAGGCAACAAAGCCTGACCGGCCGCGGAGAGCGCGACCCGGCGGGTCGAGCGGTCGAAGAGCGTCGTCTTCAGATCGGTCTCGAGGGCACGGACGGCCGCCGACACCGTGGACTGCACCGTGAACAGCCGCTGCGCCGCCCGGGTGAAGCTCAGCTCCTCGGCGACCGCCACGAAGTACTCGAGTTGTCGGCTGTCCACAGCGACAATTATCGGATCTGACGATAAGAGCGTGCAAGAACTTTCGTTGGACTCGATAGATCCCGCGCGGCACGCTGGGAACATGTCCACCATGACGTCTTCGCGGACCGGCGTACGGATCCGGTTCGCCCATGCTCCCGGGTTCTGGGTGATCGCGGCGGCCTTTCTCACCACGATGGCCTTCTCGACGATCCCGACTCCGCTCTATGCGATCTACCAGCACCGGGACGGGTTCCCGACGTACGTGATCACGGTGATATTCGCCAGCTACGCGGTCGGTGTGATGGCCTCGCTCTACCTCGCGGGGCATGTCAGCGACTGGCTCGGTCGACGCCGGGTCGCGCTGCTCGCCGTACTCGCGGAGGCGTTGTCCGCGGCGATCTTCCTGAGCTGGTCGTCGGTGCCCGGTCTGCTCGTGGCGCGTTTCATCTGCGGTGTCGGGGTCGGCGTACTGACCGCGACCGCCACCGCGCACCTGTCCGAGCTGCGGCAGGTCGCGCGGCCGGGCGAGGACCCGAGCCGGTCCGCGTTGATCTCGAGCATGGTGAACCTCGGCGGACTCGCGTTCGGCCCGCTGATCGGCGGACTGCTGGCGCAGTACGTGTCGGCGCCGCTGCAGCGCCCGTACGAGATCTTCCTCGTGCTGCTGTTGCTCAGCGCGGTCGGGATCGCGCTCGTGCCGGAGACCGTGGAGCGGCTGGAGGAGCGTCCGGCGTACCGACCGCAGCGGGTGGCGTTGCCGTCGTCGGCACGTCCGCTGTTCTTCGCGTCGGCGATCGGTGCGTTCGCGGCGTTCGCGATCTTCGGGTTGTTCACATCGCTCGCGCCCACGTTCCTGGCCGGCGTACTGCATCACACCTCGCGCCTGCTCGCGGGTGTCGTCACCTTCGCCGTCTTCATCGCGGGCGCAGTGAGCCAGGCTGTGTTCGTCCGGCTGTCGCGTCCGCATCAGCTGCGGCTGGGCCTCGTCGCGATGTCCGTCGGTCTCGTCGGTGTCGCAGCCGGCGGTCTCGTTCCGAACCTGTGGCTGTTCGTCATCGGCGGCGTTGTCGCCGGTGTCGGTGTCGGCCTGGTGTTCCGCGGCGCCGTCGCGACTGCCGCGTCCCTGGCCGACCCGGGTTCACGGGGCGAGGTGCTCGCCGCGCTCTTCCTGATCGCGTACGCCGGGCTGGCGATCCCGGTCCTCGCGATCGGACTGGGCATCGCGCTCCTCCCCGCCCAGGTCGCGTTGCTGGTCTTCTCCGTCCTCATCCTGATCCTGGTGAATGCCGCCGTACTCCGTATGTTGGCCGCCCACAGGTGATGTGATGCCGGGGTGGTGGATCTCGAACGCAACTATGGCCTGACCGTCTCTTCGTTGCAGCCGCACCCTGGCGGGTTCGCCACCGACGGCTGGGTGGCCGACGAGCAGTGGTTCGTGAAGGCGTGGAAGGAAGGCGTACCGCCGGTCGGGCTCGAGCTCCTGCACCAGTTGCACGCACTCGGACTCCCGGTCGTGGAACCAGTCCGGACCGTGCAGGGAGAGCTGTCTGCGATGGACGGCGAGCGGGCGTACGCCGTTTTCCCTTATATCCAAGGGCGTACGGCGACCTGGGACGACTGGCGGGTTGTGGCTCGCGCGCTGCGCCAGGTCCACGACGTACCTCTGCAGGTGAAGCTGCCGCCCGCCGACACCAGTGAGCCGCACATCCGCGCTCTCGAACAGGAATTGCAGCACCCGTGGATCGCGGATCGGGCGGAACTGGTGTCCGCGGCGATCGCTCGGTTGGACGGCGTACGTGAGCGGCTCACGCCGGTGCGCGATGTCGTCTGCCACACGGATTTCCACGGGCTCAACGTGATGATCGGCGACGACGGCGAGGTGGCGGCGATTCTCGACTGGGAGAACGCCGTCATCGGACCCCGCGAGTACGACGTGTGGGTCGCGGCCGACGGCGGACTGATCGCGGAGTTCATGGACGAGTACGGCGCCGACGACCTCGATCTCGATCACCTCGAGTTCGCGCTCCTGGCCCGCGGGCTGCGGGACTTGTCGGCCCGGGTCTCGCACAACGTCGACCGGCCCGGCGTCGACACCTGGGGCTTCGACCGGATCGCGCGCGTCGACAGCGACCTCGACCACTTCCGCCCGTACTGCGCCTAAGCGCCCGGCCCGGGCAGTACGTCGATGTCGTTCGCGTGCATCGGCTTGCCGCAGTGGGAGCAGCTGAGCTCGACGTGGCTGATCTCGCCGCAGGCATGGTGCCGGTACAGCACCGGCGGGCCTGCCTCGCCGGCCAGCCATTTGTCGCCCCAGGCAACCATCACCATCAGGACGTCGATCAGCTCCAGGCCCTTGCCGGTCAGGACGTACTCGTACCGCGGCCGCTTGTCGTACGGCCGGCGTTCCAGCACGCCGCGGTCGACCAGATGGTTCAGCCGCTCGGTGAGCACCTTGCGGGAGATACCGAGGTCCGCCTGGATCTGCTCGAACCGCGACATCCCGACGAAGATGTCGCGCAGGATCAGCGGCGACCACGGCTCGCCCATCACGTCGAGCGTGCGCGCGATCGAGCACGCCATTCCACTGAAGTCTGTGCGTTGCATGAAATCAGCATAGCGATTGGGGTTCCCTGAAGGAACCCCAGCATGTTAGCGTTCCCTCAAGGAACTCCAAACGGAAGGTGGGAACGATGAGCAAGGTCTTGGCAGCCCTCGCGGTCTCGGTCGACGGCTACATCACCGGCCGCGATTCGGGTCCGGACCGCGGCCTCGGCGACGCGCCGATGCTGTTCGACTGGTACTTCGACGGCGACACCCCGAGCCAGGTCTTCGACGGCTTCAAGCTCAGCGCCCCGAGTGCCAAGGTGTTCGACGCGCTCGCCGGCCGGGTCGGCGCGGTCATCGCCGGGCGCAAGACGTACGACGACTCCAGCCACTTCGGCGGCGGCAGCCCGCACGCGAAGGCGCCGCTGGTCGTGCTGAGCCACGGTCCGGTCGCGGAGATCAGCGAGCAGCAGACGCTCGCCAACACCGTCGAGGACGCGGTCGCGGCGGCCCGCCGGATCGCGGGCGGCAAGGACGTCGGTCTGATGGGCGGCGGTGCTGTGACCTCTGCGCTGAAGGCCGGCCTCGTCGACGAACTCGTCCTGCACCAGGTGCCGATCCTGCTCGGCGGCGGCCGGCCGTTCTTCCAGGAGCTGCCCGAGCGTGTGCGGCTCAACCTCGTCAAAGCAGTGCCCGCCCCGGGCGTCACCCACCTCCACTACGCAGTCGTCCGCTGAAGGAGCAGAGCCATGTTGAAGCCCGCCGTACGCCGTGCCGTCGAGAGCAACTCGATCGCTCACCTGGCCACCGTTCTCCCGGACGGCTCGCCGCACTCGATCCCGCTCTGGGTCACCACGCTCGACGACCGCATCATCTTCCTGACCGGCCCCGACTCGCAGAAGGCGCACAACCTCCGCCGCGATCCCCGTGTCGCCCTCTCGCTCGCGCCCGTCGACAACCCGTACGAGCCGATCATCATCCGCGGCCGCGTCACCGAATGGATCGACGGCGACGCCGGCTGGGCCCTCGTCGACCAGATCGCAATGAAATACCTCGGCCAGCCCTACGACCGCTCGCTCGACCGCGTCATCGGCGTCATCGAGCCCGAGTACCAAAAGGTCGGAGTCTAAGATGCGCGCATGGGTGTGACGGTGACGGTTGGGGAGCAGGACGCTTATCTGGCGCGGGTCGGGCATGCCGGCATGTTGTTGTTGCCGATGATCACCGGGATCGGTGAGCAGGTGCGGGCCTGGGCCGATGAGTTGGCGGGGGAGGGGATCACCGCGCTGGCGTGGGATCCGTTCAAGGGGCGCAGTACTGACAACACCAGTCGGCAGGAGCTGAGTGGGTTGCTGCGGGAGATGGACGACGACACCGCCCTCGCCGAGCAGAGCGCGCTGCTGGACTACCTGGTCGACGAGCTCGGGTGCAGCAAGGTCGGCGTGATCGGCTGGTGCCTCGGTGGGCGGTTCGCCTTCCTGCTCGGGGCGCGTGACCAGCGGGTGGCGAATGTCGTCGCCTTCCACCCGACCGTTCCCTCCGACCGGCCGCCGCACCACACGTACGACGCCATTGCCGAGGCGGCCGGGATCACGGCGCCGGTGCTGGTGAGCTATCCGAGCGCGGACACCGCCGTACCGAATGCGGACTTCGAGACGCTGCAGACGGTGCTGCAGGCGCGGACGGCCGGCGCGACGTTCACGCAGTACTTCCCGGGTGCGGACCACGGGTTCTCGGACAAGTCGCGGCACGACAAAGAGGTGAACGCGGACGCGTTCCGGCTGGCTTGGCCGCAGGCGTTGGCGTTCATGAAGGCGACGGTTGCCTGAGCGCCGACTCCAGTTGGCGGTGCAGTTCGCCGAGCCGGCTGCTGCCGGGCGGCGTGCCGTCCGGGTAGCGCCGCAGTACGTCGCGGACCACGGGTGGCACTCGGTCGATCGCCCACTTGACGACGGCTTCGGGATCGCGCCCCGCCAGCTCGTGCGCGTACGCCGCGTACTGTGCCGCCCCGACGATGTGCTTGACCTGGGTGGCCGCCGCCAACGGATGCAGGTACGCCGAACCCGCCGCCGCAACGGCTGCCCTCGCCGCAGCCTCCGCGGCCGCATCATCCACCTCGCCTGCGGCTTTCAGCGCAGCCCACGCAGCCGTCCGGATCGCCTTCGTTCTGTTGCCTCCAGCACCGAATTCGCGAGCGACCTCGATCGCCTCGCGCGGTCGGCGATCGTCGGGGACGACTGCCTCGTAGAACCGCAACGCCCGCTCCGCACAGTCCGCACTCCAGAGGCTGAGCTGCCGCAGTTCGTCGAGGCTCAACGCGATCTCCATGAGCCTCAATCGTATCGTTGAACCGCGGTATTTAAGCTTTCACGCCGCCCGGCGATGGTCCGTCGGCGTGATCCCGCGGACCCGCTTGAACGCAACGCTCAACGCAAACGCGTTCGCGTAGCCGACCCGCCGGGCGATCGTCTCGACCGTATCCCGGGTCGAGCGGAGCTGATCGGCGGCGAGCGTGATCCGCCAGCCCGTCAGGTAGCTCATCGGCGCTTCGCCCACCACCGCGGTGAATCGCCGGGCCAGCGAGGCGCGCGACACCCCGACCCGGTCGGCGAGATCGGTGACGTTCCACGGGTGCGCCGGATCCTCGTGCAGCAGACGCAACGCAGTACCGGCAACCGGATCGGTCTGCGCCTGGTACCACCCCGGCGCGTGTGAATCGGGACGATCGAACCACGCCCGCAACGTCGTGATCAGCGCCAGGTCGAGCCATCGGTCGAGCACGGTCTGCTGCCCGACCGCATCGCGCTGGATCTCACTCGTGATCATCTCCATCACCGAACCCGCGACCTCCGCGGCCGGTACGACGAGCACTGGCGGCAGCGCGGTCACCAGTCGCCGGCTGACGTCACCGGCTACCTGATAGGTGCCGCTGGCAACCATCACCTCGCCGGACTTGCGGCTGCCGTACGTCCGCACGCCGAGCCGGGCCGAGTAGTCGGCCGGTGCCCCGGGCAACGGTTCGCAGATGCCGCCGGGATGGATCCGCAGCTGCGGCGCGGTCTGCACGCTGTCCCCGACGACGTACGGCTGCGGACCGGTGAAGATCGCGACGTCGCCCTGCTCCAGCCGTTGTGGCGCCTCCCCTTCGCGGGTCACCCAGCCCGAGCCGCGGACGAGGGTCGCGAGCGCGAGCGGTGCCTCGTCCCGGATCTCCAGCGCCCACGGCAGATCCAGGATCGTCAGGTTGAAAACCCCGTCCTGGGCGCGGGTCCCGGCCAGGAGTTCGTCGAGCACGTCCATGCGATGAGACTACGCCATGGTGAGCGCCTCGAACATCAAATTGCGCCGCATGGCCATGGTTTGTCTCACTCAACCCGGCTGAACTTGATACATGACACCGATACTGATCCTCAGTGGCAAAGGCAAGACCGGCCGTCGCGTCGCGGCCCAACTCGATACGCGGGAGATCCCGTACCGCCTCGCCTCCCGCTCCAGCGAGCAGCGGTTCGACTGGTACGACGAGTCCACCTGGGCACCCACGATCGCCGGCGCGGAGACGGCGTACCTCGCGCCGCCGGTCGGACCGACCGGTCTCACGCAGGCAGGCAAGTTCATCCAGCAAGCATCGGACCAGGGCTTGCGGCGGCTGGTGCTGCTGTCCGGTCGCGGCGTCGGCAGCCCGGGTCGCGACTTCGCCGTGTACGACGGCCAGCTCGAGCTGGAGAACGTCGTCAGGGCGAGCAACCTGGACTGGACGATCGTGCAGCCGGCGTGGTTCGCGCAGGGCTTCAGCGAAGACTTCCTTCGGTACCACGTACTCGCGGGCGAGATCCGGCTGTCCGCCGGCACCGGCGCCGAGGCGTGGATCGACACCAACGACGTCGGCGACGTGATGACGACGGCCCTTCTGGACGAGTCGTACGTCGGCCAGACCCTTGAGATCTCCGGCCCTCGCACGCTCACCATGACCGAGATCGCCGAAGAACTGTCCGCCGCGACCGGTCGCCCGATCACCTACGTCGACCTGGAGCCGGAGACGCACGTCGCCGAACTCGTCGAGCAGGGTCTGGTCCAGGAAGACGCGGAAGCGGTCCGGGACCTGTTCGCCGTGATCCGCAACCACCGCTCCGAGTACGTCTCCGACGGAGTGCCGAAGGTCCTCGGCCGCGCACCGCGGGATTTCCGGGACTGGGCCCGCGAGACCGCGGCGACCGAGGTCTGGTCTGCCTGACAGCGCGGACCGCCAGCACTCACCAACCGGCCCTCCCGGGCCGGGCGTGCGCTCAGCGAGCCGGTTGCGCGCGTGTTGATGAGTGCTGGCGGTCCGCTTCCCCGCCCACCTGAAGTGCGGGGAGGTCAGTGCTGCATGGAAATCCACTCGTCGTGGGTGATCTCCTGCAGCTCCGACGTCGGAGTCTTGGCGCGGGGCGTCGTACCCCCGCCGACGGCGCCGCCGCCGAAGACGATGTTCGCCCAGTTGTTCTGCGCGATCAGGATCGACGTGGTCTTGTCGCCGTTGATGTCCGCGGCGGTCGTCGTGTCGGTGGTGTCACCGTCGCAGTTCCAGTCGATCGGCTGGTTCGCGGCGCCGGCCGTGGTCCGGGTGGAGCCGTTCGGGCACTTCCAGCTGGTCTTGTACCCCGCGCCCAGGCTGCCCAGGCCGACCGTCTCGTCCGGCCGGGCCTCGTTGATCGACGTCGGCTGGACGTTCGAGTAGCCCCAGTACTTCGTGCCGTCGGCCTTGAGCACGCCGCCGAGCTGGAACGAGTAGTTCATCACGCTCAGGTAGTTCGGCTTGTAGTTCAGGTTGTCGGTGCCGCCGTGCTTCAGGCCGATGTTGTGGCCGAGCTCGTGAACGAACGTGCCGACATTGGTGTCGTCGGTCGCGTTCCACCCGCACTTCGGGCCGACCGTGACGATGAACGTGTCGTTCGGGATGTTGAACGCCTGGCCGCTGCTGCAACCGCCGTCGTAGCTGTCTCCCCAGATCATGTAATGGAAGACGGCCTTGCGGGCCGCGGCGAAGTTGGCCGCCTTGATCGCGTTGGTCTGGGTCGCCGACGGGTTCAGGTCGTCGTCGTACGTGACCTGGTTCCCGCCGCCGAGGTCGTACGCCGTACCGCGGGCGGCGCCGGCGTCGAGGTGGATCTTGACGCCGGTCGTGCCGTCCGGGTTGCTGACCGGAGCACTCGCGAAGACCTGGACGATCCGGTCGAGCGCGGCCGTACTCGCGAGCCGGCCGGACATGTAGTCCATCTCGACGAACAGGTCCTTCTTCTTCGGGTCCGCGCCCATCGCGGGCAGGTCCACGTCGACGACGCCGTCGCCGTTCGCGTCGTACCCTCCGGTCTCCCACGCGTCGGGCAGCGAGTCGCCGTCGGTGTCGGTCGCGGCGACGACTGTCCTCGCGTTGTCGACGGACGGAGCCGGAGCCGCCACCGCGCTCGAGGTTGCGAGCGCGGCGGCGGCCAGCGATGTCAGGACAGTGAGCAAGGCGGGGCGGGGCCTCATCAGATCTCCTTGGGGGCGGTGGGTGATCTGAGCGCTACCGTAGGTGATTTTCAGCGCCGGCAACGGCCCAGGCGGGCCACTGGCTCAATTGGGTCACGCGGCCGAGCGGAGCATCGCGCGGATACCGACGGTCAGTCCGAGTACCGCGGTCACGATCGCCGCGACCAGTCCCCAGAGCACGGCGCTCGACCACACATCGCCCGAGAACAGCGTCCGCTCGGCGTCGACGAGGTACGACAGCGGGTTGAACTTCGATGCCACCCGCATCCATCCCGGGCCGGTCTCCAGCGGCAGCAACATCCCGGACAGGATCATCAACGGGAACAGGAAGGTCTGCTGAACGACCCAGAACATCCAGTCCTGCTTGCGGACCGCGATCGCCAGCGCGTAGCTGAACGAGCCGAGCCCGACGCCGAACACCGCGAGCAGCGCCAGCCCGACCAGCGCACCGCCGACGTGCAGGTCGAACGCGAACGGCGTCATCACCGCGATCACGATCACCGCCTGCCCGAACAGCGGCACCATCTCCTTCAGCGCCCGGCCGATCAGCAACGACGAACGGGACAACGGCGTGACCAGCATCCGTTCGTGTGCGCCGGTCTGGAACTCGAACAGCAGGTTCGCGCCGGTGGTCGACGTACCGAACAAGGTCGTCATCACGAGGATCGACGGCACGAACCACTGCCAGACGCCGTCGCCGAACGTGCCGGCCATCGAGCCCGACAGCAGTGGCCCGAACAGAGCGAGGAACACCAGCGGCTGGATCATCCCGAACAGCAACGAGAACGGGTCGCGCAGCACCGGCTTCAGCTCGCGGGTCATCACGATCCGGATGTCGCGCAGCAGGTTCCGGGACGGTTCAGAAACAGTCAGGGTGGTCATCAGGCGGCCTCTCGCAGGTTCCGGCCGGTCAGGTTGAGGAAGACGTCGTCGAGCGTCGGCCGATGCACCTGCGCCGACGCGATCGGTACGCCGTCGTGCTGGGCCGCCGCGATCAGTTCGGGCAGCGCCGCCGGGCCGTCGGCCACGCGAACGCTGAGTTCGTCGCCAGTGGCAACAACTTCGCGGGCCCCGGGCAACTTCTCGGCCAGCACCGTCAGTCGTGAAAGGTTGTCGGGAGCAACAGTCAGGGCGAGCCGGTCTCCGGCCAGCTTGGCCTTGAGCGCACTCGCGGTGTCGTCGGCGATCACCTCGCCGTGGTCCACCACGACCACCCGCTCGGCCATCGTGTCGGCCTCGTCGAGGTAGTGCGTGGTGAGCACGATGGTCATTTCGTGCTCGGAACGCATCCGCAGGATGTGGTCCCACAGGTTCGCCCGGTTCTGCGGGTCGAGGCCGGTCGACGGCTCGTCCAGGAACAGCAGCGACGGTGCGTGGACCAGACCCATCGCGACGTCCAGCCGCCGGCGCTGACCACCGGACAGGTCCGACACCTTGCGCTGCGCGAGCTCCCGCAGCTCGAGCGCGTCGAGCAGCTCGTCGGCCCGTTGCTTCGCGGCGCGCCGGTCGAGACCGTAGATCACGCCTTGCCCGCGGAGCTCGTCGCCGACCCGCTGGGTGTGGCCGGCGCCGTTGCCCTGGCCGACGTACCCGATCCGTCGACGGACCTGGCCGGGCTGCGTCGTCACGTCGTACCCGGCGACCGTCGCCGTACCCGAGGTCGGGGTGATCAAGGTGGTGAGCATGCGCAGCGTGGTGGTCTTGCCGGCGCCGTTCGGGCCGAGGACGGCGACCAGCTCGCCGGGTGCGACGTCCAGGCTGATGCCGCGGACGGCGTGCACGGTCTCGGTACGGCTCACCACGAAATCCCGGGTGAGCGCTCGGGTGCTGATCACGGATGGCTCCTTCGGTTGGGCTTGATGGGACCGACATTTCCAGCAGTAGCGGTCAGGTTCTGTCCCTTACTCGTGCGAAGCTGAGGTCATGTCCGAAACCTCTGCTCGACTCCTCGCGCTGCTGTCGCTGCTGCAGGCGCGGCGCGACTGGCCGGGCGCCTTGCTCGCCGAGCGGCTCGAGGTCAGCCCGCGGACGGTCCGCCGCGATGTCGACCGGCTGCGGGACCTGGGCTACCCGGTGCGTGCGAGCAAGGGGCCCGACGGCGGTTACCGCCTGGACGCGGGGGCCGACCTGCCGCCGCTGCTGTTCGACGACGACCAGGCGATCGCGGTCGCGGTCGCGCTGCAGACCGCGACGACCACGGTCACCGGGATCGAGGAGGGCGCGTTGCGTGCGCTCGCCACGGTTCGCCAGGTGATGCCGGCGCGATTGCGGCAGCGGGTCGACGCGTTGCAGGTCACGACGGTCGATCGGTACGCGAACCGACGGACGACGGTCGACTCGGAGAAGCTGATCGCGATCGGGATGGCGGTCCGCGCACAGGAGGTACTGCGGTTCGACTACGCGTCACCCGGTGCGTCGGACGAATGGGTGCCGCCGCGCAAGGTCGAGCCGCATCACCTGGTGACGTGGGGCGGACGGTGGTACCTGGTCGGCTGGGACCTGGATCGGAAGGACTGGCGGACGTTCCGGGTCGACCGGATGACGCCGAAGTCGCCGACCGGGCCGCGGTTCACCCAGCGCGAGCTCCCGGCGCCGGACGTGGCGACGTACATCTCGAGCCGGTTCCACGGCCAGGACCAGAACGCGTGCCGGGGTGAGGCGATCCTGCAGGCGAAGGCGTCGGACATCGCGCAGTGGGCCGGGCGCGGTGCGTTCGTCGAGGAGGTCACGCCGACGAGTTGCCGGCTCGTGCTCACCGCGTGGTCGTGGACGGGCCTGGCTGCGACGTTCGGGATGTTCGAGTGCGACCTGGAGTTCGTCGGTCCACAGGAGTTGAAGGATGCCGCGGCCCAGTTGGCCGCCCGCTATCAGGAGGCTGCGTCGTGAATGCGGAACTGATCGTTGTGGACGCCGGTGCCTGGCTGGCCTGGCTGCGCGAGAACCACGAGACGTCGGACGGCGTGTGGCTCGTGCTCGCGAAGAAGAACGTGACGACGCCGACCAGCCTCACCTACGACCAAGCGCTTGAGGAGGCACTGTGTCACGGCTGGATCGACGGGCAGCGCAAAAGCCGTGACGAGCAGACGTTCGTCCAGCGCTACACCCCTCGGCGCGCGCGGAGCATGTGGTCGAAACGGAACGTGGACCTGGTCGCGCGGATGGAGGAGGCGGGCCGGATGCGTCCTGCCGGGCGCGCGGAGATCGAGCGTGCCAAGTCGGACGGCCGGTGGGACAAGGCCTACGACGCGTCGAGCACCCAGCAGGTCCCGGACGACCTGGCCGCGGCGCTGGCGGCCGAGCCCCGCGCGCAGGCCATGTTCGAGATCCTGACCAGCGCCAACCGGTTCGCCGTCGTCTTCCGGGTGAACGATGCGAAGAAGCCAGAGACCAGGGCGAAGCGGATCACGCAGTACGTCGAGCAACTTGCCCGCGGCGAGACGATCTACCCGCAGAAGCGGACGCTCTAGATGAGGTCGAGCGTCGCGTCCTGGCCGGCGGTGAGCGGGAAGTACGCCAGGAACGTGACGCCCTCGTCCTCGGTGTCGAAGCGGGAGATCCGGTCGACCGCGGGCTCGTAGAACACGTCGCCGGGGTGCAGGACCTGGATCTCGGCGTCGGCGGCCTGCTGGTAGATCGCCTTGCCGGAGACGATGTTGCCGAAGACGGGGCCGTTGTGGACGTGGGCGCCGAGCGCGGTGTGCGGCTCGATCGTGATCCGGCGTACCTCGACGTGCTGCACCGGGAGCGGCTCCGGCAGGTGCTGGTCGAGGACGACGACGCGGCTGATCGGTGACTCTGCTGAGGTCATGGCAGCATCGTACATACCAATAGGTACAGAAGTCCTCCGGGTTTGTCCGGCCGCGGCGCGGGGTGGGTCAGTAGAGGACGGGATTGAGCGGGGAGGAGACGGTCTCGCCGGGCTGGTTGCCGGGCATCCAGCTGGCCAGGTCGAGCTTCTGGTTGTCGTTGACCGGCGTCGAGATCTCCATCGCGGCGTCGACGTAGATCACCGTCATCACCCGGCGCGGGATGTCGGTGGTGTTCTGCGGCGCGTGGTGGAAGGTCCAGCCGAGGTGATAGCTGACCTCGCCGAGTTCGAACGGCTCGGAGACCTCGGCGAACTCCTGCTCGGCCAGCGATTCCTGCAGGATCCGCTCGGAGTCGTCGCTGATCGGCAGGTCGCGACCGTGCTCGAACGTGTGGCTGCCGGCTGCGAACGACAGCGGGCCCATCTCCATCGGGGTCTCCTGCAGCGGCACCCAGACGGTGACGCAGCGGTCGGTCGCGAACGGCCAGTAGTACTGGTCCGCGTGCCACGGCGTGACCCCGCCGCCGGACTCCTTGTAGAGCGCCTGGTCGTGGTACAGCCGGACCGACTGCACGCCCAGCAGCTGCGCCGCGATCCGCGCCAGCCGCGGTGACGACACGAACTCGAGCACGCGCTCGCTGTCCTGCCACAGGTTCGTCACCTGCAGGAACGCCTTGCCGTAGGTGTCGCGCTCCTCGAGCGGCAGGTGCTGGGTGTTCAGCTCGATCACCTTGCCGGTGATCTCCGGCTCGTACGCCGCGATCGTCTCCGGACTCAGCACGTTCTTCAGCTTGACGAATCCGTGCTCGGCGAAGTGCGCGATGTCGGACCGGCTGAGGGTGTAGTCGGTCTCGAGCTCCGGGCGGGTCAGAGTCATGGGACTCAAGGGTTCATGAACGTTTCATCGCTGTAAAGATCAGTGATCAAATCTTTGCCCTGCGTGCACGTGCACGTGCACCCTAAGGAAACCGGTCAGGACCGTAACGCGAAACGGTCCAGTGCTTGGAGGATCAGCTCGCGCGTACGGTCGCCGCCCGCGCCGTGCCCTTCCTGCTCCACCAGGTGCAACTCGGCGTCGGGCCACGCCTGCGCCATCCGCCAGGCGACGTCCGCCGGGCTGCTGATGTCGAGCCGGCCGTGGATCAGCACGCCAGGGATCCCGGCCAGCTTTCCCGCTTCCCGTTCGAGAACGCCCTCGTCCAGCCAGGCCGCGTGGCCCCAGTAGCGCGTCACCAGCCGGGCCAGCCGGAGTCGCAGTGCGGGGTCTTCGAATCGTGTGTCGGGCTGCCAGTTCGGATGGGTGCGGACATGCGTGTCCTCCCACGCGCACCAGTTGACAGCGGCCTGCTCGCGCACCGATGGGTCCGCATCGTGCAGGAGTCGGCTGTAGGCGAGCGCGAGGTTGCCGTCGCGCTGGTCCGCCGGTACGCCGTCGCGGAAGCGCGCCCACTCCGCAGGGAAGATCCGGCCCATGTCGCGCGTGATCCACTCGACCTCGCGCCGGGTTGTGTTGGTGACGCTGAACAACACCATCTCCGAGATCGCCTCCGGGTGCTGCTCGGCGTACGCGAGCCCCAGCGTCGCGCCCCAGGACGCCCCCAGGAGCAGCCACTTCTCGATCCCGAGCCGCTTGCGGAGTTGCTCGAAGTCCGCGATCAGGTGGGCCGTGGTGTTGGTGCTCAGGTCCACGTCAGGCTGGGCGGCATCCGGCGTACTGCGGCCGCAGTTGCGCTGATCGACGAGGACCACCTTGTACTTCGCGGGATCGAAGTACCGCCGCCACCAAGCGCCCGCCCCGGAGCCGGGGCCGCCGTGGACGACGAGTGCGGGCTTGCCGTCCGGGTTGCCGCAGACCTCCCAGTACACGCGGTTGCCGTCGCCGACGTCGAGTAGGCCGTGGTCGTAGGGCTCGATCGCGGGATACACAGTCAGAGCACTCCGGTGTAGGTGAGGGCGAACGTTGCGCAAGGAAAGAGGAACAGGCCGGCCAGGACGATGATGCCTTTGAACGACTGCCGCGGGCCAATGAGTTTGCCGTAGGCAGCGACCAGGACCGGGACCATTACCACCTCGAGCATGAGCATGCCGCGCGGGATGATCGTGCCCGTCGCGGCGAGGATCACCGACAGGGCCGCGGCGGCGATCCAGGCGGCGTACCCGATGCGGTACGTCGTGCGGGCGCCGAAGCGGACCGCGATCGTGTGGTAGCCGGCGGCTCGGTCGGCTTCCAGATCGGCCAGCGTCGTCGGGAGGTAGAGGCCGATGGCGGCGAGTGTGCCCTGGAGGCCCATCAGCCAGGGGAAGCTGCTCAGGTCCGGGTTGATCGCGGCCCAGCCGGCGAGTGGGCCGAACGCGCCGAGCGCCAGCGCGTTGACGGCGACATCGAAGCCGGCGCGGGTCTTCAGGCGGACCGGCGGGACGGAGTACGCGTAGCCGAGCAGGACGGCGAGCAGGACGCCGAGCGCGAAGACGACCCCGACGTGCAGGCTCAGCCCGACCGCGGCGACGGCGGCCGCGAAGGCGAGTCGCTTGGCTGCGCGGAGCGTGATGCGTCCGTCGAGCAGTGGCGACTTCGCCTTGCGCGGGTTGAGCCGGTCGCTCGGCAGGTCGTACGCGTCGTTCACCGCCAGCACGGCCAGCCACACCAGCGGGCCCATCACCACCGCGCCCACGATCAGCCGCGGCCACTCCTCGACCGGCGGGATCAGCCGATGCGTGGCGAGCAGGATCCCTGTGTAATAAGGGACGATCGAGACCACCCAGAACGCCGGCCGCCCCACCGCGATGACGTCGCGAACCCGCGCGGTCGTTCCCCGGATCTGCACCAGCGTGCTCACATCACCACTGTCCACCCGGTCGAGGCCTGCCGTCCTCCCTCTACCGGGTGAACCTGCTCACCCTCACGGCTGGATGTGAGCCAAAGAACCTTGCTCCAACGCCACCCACACCGAGTCGCCCTCGATCGCAAGCCCGTGCGGCTCGGAGCCCTCGCCCAGCGGGTACTCGGCAATAACGTTGCCCTGAGCATCCAACCGGACGAGTGCACCGGCGGACCACAAGGTGACCCAGCACCCGCCGTCCGCAGCCGCGGCCACCGCGTGCGGCTTGGAACCAGCGGGCAGCGGAAACTCCTCGATCTTCCCGTCCGCACTGATTCGCCCCACCCGATCGGCGAGGATCTCCACGAACCAAACGCTGTCGCGACCAGCGCAGATGCCGACCGGCCCGGCAGCCTCGGTCGGCAGGGGATAGGTGGTGACCGATCCACCAAGAGTCATCCGACCGATCGCGTTGCCCTGATTGAGCGTGAACCACAACTCGCCGTCGTACGACGTGATCATCGCCGGAAACGCCCCGCTCACCCCGATCGGGTACGTCGACACCTCGCCGTCGACCGTCACCCGCCCGAGCGCATCGGCGCTCATCAACGTGCACCACAGCGCCCCGTCCGGACCGACGCACAGCCCGTACGGCGCGCCAGCAAGCTCGACCGCCGACACCTCCCCGTCGTACCCGATCCGCCCGACGCGGTCGTCGCCGCTCCGCGTGAACCAGACCGCGTCATCGGGCCCGTCGACGATCACGCTCGGACGGGACTCCGGCGCGTCGAGATCGATGACACGTCCCGAACGCGTGGCGACGCGGCCGGTGTGGACGAGCGTCGCCCACACCTCACCGCCCGCCACCACCACGCCGTACGGACCATCGCTCATCGCATATTCAGTGACTGACACAGGTGTTCTCCTTCAGGTCGATGACGGTGCCGCGCCAGCGCGACACGAAGCGCCGGTCATGGCTCACCACGACGAGCGCACCGGCGTACCGGTCGAGCGCCGACTCCAGTTCCTCCACCAGCACGAGCGACAGGTGGTTCGTCGGTTCGTCCAGCAGCAGGACGTCGTACGGCGTGGTCAGCAGCCGCGCCAACGCCAGCCGCCGGCGTTGCCCGGTCGACAACGCGCCGACCTTGGTCTGCAGTTGATCCCGCCGGAACAACCCCAACCCGGCCGCACCCGGATGCCGCGCGAGCGCCTGCCGCAACGTCTCGTCCGGTCGCGCCTCGCTCACCTCCTGCTGGAGGTAACCGATCCGCCCGCGGCGTTCGACGTACCCTGACGAGGGCTCGAGCGCCCCGGCCAGAACATCCAGGAACGTCGACTTGCCGACGCCGTTCGGTCCGGTGATCAGCACCCGAGCACCGGCCGGCACTTCGAGCGAGATCGGCAACAGCCGGTCCTCGACCGCGACACCGACCGCGTCGAGCCCGGCCGGTTCGCCGGTCGTGCGGATCGAAGCGCTGAAGCGCAGCGGCTTCGCCGGCACCGGCGGCGGGTCCTCCTCCAACCGGCGCAGGCGTTCCTTCGCGTTCCGGATCTTGCTGCGCTCGGCTTCGTTGACGCGTCCGCCCTTCCGGTCGTTCGCGACCTTGTTGTTGTCGCTCATCGGCCGCCCGTACGCGACCCGGTCCGCGGTGGTGCGAACCAGGACCCGCGTCGCCGCGACCTCGTCCTCCCATTCCTGCCGGGCCTGCTCGATCCGCGCCCGCTCGGCCGCCTTCTCGGTCAGGTAGCCCTGGAAGCCGTTGCCGTACCGCGTCACCCGATGCGTGTCGCCGTCCACCTCGAACAGTGTCGACGCGACCCGCTCCAGGAACGCACGGTCGTGCGACACGACCACCGTCGTACCGCGCCGCGACCGCAGGTGGTCCTCCAGCCAGACAGCGGCCGACACGTCGAGGTGGTTGGTCGGCTCGTCGAGCAGCAGGATCTCTGGCGACGACGCGAGCACGGCGGCCAGGTGCAGCCGCGCCAATTCGCCACCGGACAGCTCGGACAAGCGTCGATCGCCGGGCAGCGTGCTCAACCCGAGTCCGTACGTCGCACGAGCGAACCGAGCGTCGGCGTCGTACCCCTCGCGGATCTCGAACACGGTCTGGAGCTCGCCGTACTCGTCCAGGACGTCGGTGCGTCCATCGGCGAGCAGGCCTTCCAGCAAACGCATCCGCGACTCGATCCGGCGCAGGTCGGCCAGGGCGTGATCGGCGAGCGCGTTCACGTCGAGGTCGAGCGGCAACGGGTTGTCCTGCGCCAGGAAACCGACGCTGCCGGCGGCCGTCGCCGTACCGTCCGTTGGCGGCTCGAGACCGGCCAGGATCCGCAGCAGGGTCGACTTGCCGGAGCCGTTCTCGCCGATCAGGCCGCTGACCTGTCCGGGCGGGAAGGCGCACGTGACCTGGTCGAGCACCAGGCGGTGGTCGTAGGACTTGGTGACATCGTGCAGGGACAGCTGGGTAGACATGAGGATCCTCCTGACTCACGCGGGGTTCGGGGTTGGCGAACGGCGGGTCAGAAGATCACTGGGCTGCTCCCTAATGCGACGAATGTTGCGTTAGGATCATGCCATGCAGACGATCGATCGCGCAAGCAGGCCGGGCGGGCGGACGGCGCGGGTGCGATCCGACGTCCTCGCGGCCGTCGAGGCCGAGCTCGCCGAGCACGGGTACGACGGACTGACGATCGACGCCGTCGCCGCCCGCTCCGGAGTTCATCGCACGACGGTCTATCGCCGCTGGAAGACCGTCGCCGGCCTGCTCGTCGATCTTCTCGGGGCCGGAGCCGACGACTCGTGGGAGCCGGCCGACACCGGTTCGCTCGAGGGCGACCTGATCGCCGTCAACCGCGAGGTGCACGCTGCGCTGACCGCTCGTCCGTCGGTCACCCAGGCCGTGATCGCAGCCTCCTTCCGTACGCCGGAGGCCGCCGAGGCGCTCACGAAGTTCTGGGTCGATCGCTACGAACGCACGGCACTCGTCGTACGGCGAGCCGTTGCACGTGGCGAGATCCCGGCGGACACCGACGCCCACCAACTCCTGCTGACCGCGACGGGTCCGCTGTATCACCAGCTGGTGCTGCTGCGTCGGCCGATGCGTCGCTCGATCGCCGATCACCACGCCAGAGTCGCTGCTGCGTCGGTCCGCTAAATCTCTTTGCGGCGCTCGTTCCGCGCGAAATACGGTGGTACCTCCGGCAGATAGGAGTTCTGATGAGCGTCAACCTGCAAGCACTGTCCTTTGATGCAAAGGATCCCGCCGGACTGGCCCGGTTCTGGGCCGGTGTGCTCGGGCGCGAGTTGGCCTCGGACGGCACCTCGTTGCTGCCCGAGAACGACCTCGGGTTCACCCTGCGGTTCCTGCAGAGTGACGTCGAGAAAGACCGCGCGAACCAGATCCACTTCGACCTGACCAGCCAGTCGCTGGAGGATCAGCAGGCGACGGTCGCGCGCGCGTTGGAGCTCGGCGGCCGCCACATCGACATCGGGCAGAAGCCGGAGGAAGGCCACGTCGTACTGGCCGATCCCGAGGGCAACGAGTTCTGTGTGATTGAACCAGGCAACAACTTCCTCGCCGACACCGCAGCGATCGGCGCGTTGTGTTCCGACGGCACCCAGGCCGTCGGCTACTTCTGGAGCAAGGCGCTCGACTGGCCGCTGGTCTGGGACCAGGACGAGGAGACCGCGATCCAGTCGCCGCAGGGCGGCTCGAAGATCAGCTGGGGCGGCCCGCCCGTCGCCGCGAAGCCGCCGAAGAACCGCCTGCACCTCGACCTGGTGCCGTCCGGCGACGCCGAGGCAGAGGTCGAGCGGCTGATCGGCCTCGGCGCGAAGCGGCACGAGAGCGGTCAGGCGCACACCGACGGGATCGAGCTGGTCGACCCGGACGGCAACGAGTTCTGCATCCTGACCGCCCGCTGACCGCCCGCTGACACAGCCGGGAGTCGCGACTCCACCGCCGTCTAGGGTCGTCCTGACGACTGGTTGGGAGGAGACGCTGATGAGCGGACGGCTGGCGAACGAGATTGTGCTGGTGACGGGTGCCGCGCGCGGGATCGGGCGGGCCGTTGCGGTCAAGGCGGCGGAGGAGGGCGCCGCGGTCGGCCTGATCGACATCCTGGCTGACCAGCTGACCGCCACTACCGCGGAGCTCGCCGAGGGCGGCGCGAAGGTGGCCGCGGCCGTTGGCGACATCACCGACGAGGTGTCGGTCCGGCAGGCGGTCGGCAAGCTAACCGACGACCTCAGCGGACCCGTCACGGTGCTCGTCAACAACGCCGGCAAGAACTCGTACGCCGACCCGGCGTCGATGTCGGTGGCCGAGTGGGACGACGTGTTCGACGTCGACCTGAAGGGCGCGTTCCTGATGGCGCGTCAGGTCCTGCCGTCGATGATCGCCGGCAGACGCGGTTCGATCGTGAACATCGCCTCGATCCACTCGAAGCTCACCACCGCAGGCATGTTCCCGTACGCCGCGGCCAAGTCCGGCCTGGTCGGGATGACCCGCTCGCTCGCCCTGGACGTTGCCCCGCACAACATCCGGGTGAACGCGGTCAGCCCCGGCTACATCTCCACCGACCTGCTCGAGGAGTTCTTCGACACGATCCCCGGCGAGCGCGAGAAGGCCCTTGGCGTCCACCCGCTCGGCCGGATCGGCACCCCGGAGAACGTCGCCGAGGTCGTCTGTTTCCTCGCCTCCGAAGCCGCCGCCTTCGTCACCGGCGCAAACTGGGCGGTCGACGGCGGCCTCGGCGTCCGCTACGCCTAACCCGGCGGACCGGGCTTGTACGCGCAGGCGGAGGACAGATCGCCGTCGTCGGGCTTGGTCGTCGGTTTGGACTGGGTGGTCGGTTTGGGCTGGGTCGCCGTCGACGGCCTGGTCGTCGTGGTCCGGCGCGGTGTCGTGGCCTTCGGGCTGAGCGCCTTCGCGACGATCTCGCGCATGCCGGCGTAGTTCGGGTCACGGCCGTTCGGGAAGTTCTTCTTCTTGTCCAGGTCGATGTTGGCGATCTTGGCGGTCTTGACCCGCTCGCCGAGGGTGACGAAGTCGCCGAGCAGCTTCTGCGGGATATCGGTGCGGACCAGCTTCTCGCCGGCCGCCGCGACCGCCTCGAAGTTGGTGAGCACGTTCTGTGGGGTCGCGCGTTCGACGAGTGCCTTGACCGCGCAACGCTGGCGAGCCTGCCGGGCGAGGTCGGCAGTCGGTACCCGGTACCGGCCGCGGGCGAACCAGAGCGCATCGGTCCCCATCAGGTGCTTGTTCGGCCCGGGCTGGAGGTAGCGGCTCGGCGGAACGTTGTCGTCGTCGCTCCCGCCGACCGGAACCGGGTAGTTGATGTTCACCGTGATTCCGCCGAGCGCCTCGACCAGCTGCGCGAAACCGGCCAGGTCCACCTGCACGTAGTAGTGGATCTTCAGTCCCAGCGCCTCGCCGACCGAGACCTTCAGGATGTCCGCGCCCTCGTTGTCCGACGGGCCGAGGATGCCTGGATGCAGTTTCGGGATGTTGCGGTACATCGCGTCCAGGTAGAACTCCGACTGCTCCTTGCTGGGGTCGATGCTCGGGTCCCAGAACCCGGTCGGGTAGATCTTGTGCAGCGGCGAGTCGGCGGGGAACGGCATCCGCATGAAGTTCCGGGTCAGCGAGATCAGCGAGGTGTTGCCGGTCTTGGTGTCGATGCTCGCGACCATCACCGAGTCGGTCCGCGTCCCTTTGCGGCCGTCGCCGTCGTCGGCGCCGAGCAACAGCACGTTCAGGCGCGGGAGTTGGTCCCACAAGTTCTTGTTGGCGCTGACGGTCGGCCGTGTCACGCTCTTCGACTCAGGGTCGGCGAACACCTTCTTCACCAGGCTGCGCTGCGCCATCAGCGTTTGCGCGCCACTCGCCGTACCGACCGTCATCGCGAAGCAGACCACGCCGATCACCAGCGACCCGAGCAGCCGCGGCACCGGTCCTACGGTCAGCGGCCGGAGCATCTTGTACGAGGTGACCAGGACGACGATCCAGGCGAGCGCGATCGCGCCGAGCGCTGCGATCATCCACAGCAGCAGGCTCGGGTTCAGCGCCCACGAGATCACCGCGTCCCGCTTCCGGAGCGCGAGGTACGCGGCCGCGCCGTACAGCACCAGGCTCGCCGCGATCAGCGTCACGCCGAGCCGGATCCGGCGCGCGACCAGGTACGCCGTACCGGGGAGCAGGATGCCGGCCACCGCGATCACCAGTGCGGCGAACGCCGACCGTTGCCGGGGCCTCGCTCTCCGTGCTCGGCTGCTGCGCGACGATCGCTGCGCTCTGCTCGGGGCCATGCCCCCTTCGATTCATTGACGCGGCAAAAAGTTGGCAGGATTGTCGTCGTGAGTGACATTCAGGTACGACGAGCCGGCGCGGATGACGCGGAGTCCCTGGTCCGTTTACGTGGGCTGATGCTCGCGGCGATGGGCAACGACATCGACGGCCCTTGGCAGGCGACCGCGCTCGAGTGGTTCGCCGGGCAGCTGGCGGCACCGGAGACGTTCGCGGCGTACGTCGTCGAGGACCCGGACGCGGGCGTCGTCGCAGGGGCCGCAGGCAACGTGTTCGTCCACCCGCCGGGCCCGAACGACCCGACCACGCTCCGCGGCCACCTGTACAACGTCAGCACCGAGCCTGCCTTCCGCCGCCGCGGCCTGGCCCGCGCCTGCGTGATCGCGCTGATGGACTGGTTCGAGAACGAGACCGGCGTCGGCCAGGTCGAACTGCACGCGACCGACTACGGCATCCAGCTCTATCGCGACCTCGGCTTCAACGAGTCGAAGTACCCCTCGCTGAGGTTCCGGACCGCCAAGGCGTAGCCCCGCCCGTGGGTTGAGAAGGGTTTATGGGCACAGTGGCAAGAAGACAGTGAGGACGCGCCCGACCGGGCGCGGTGTGAGGAGCTCACCGGAATGCGCCGCTGGACTGTTGTCAGGACGATCGGGCTCGCGACCGCGGCGGTGGTCGCGGTCGGAGTGGTGTACGAGTTGCCCGCCAGCCCGTTGTCGCGCCATGGCGACCTCGGGCGGCACGTCGTACCCGCGTCGGTCCAGACGACCGCCCCGCCGCTGGAGTCGCCGGCCGTCGCCCCACGGCGTACGAGTAAGCCGGTGGTGCCGGCCGAGGTGATCTCCTACCCGATCGCCGGGTCGCAGTCGTACGCCGTACTGCCGGCGAATCCCGCGGTGATCGGGCGGGGCGGCAAGCTGATGACGTTCCAGATCGCGATCGAGGGCGGGATCACCGGGATCGACAAGTCCGCGTTCGCGCAGTTCGTGCGGACGACGTACGGCGCACCGCAGGGGTGGGCCTCGCAGCGGAAGTGGCGGTTCCAGCAGGTCGGGCCGGGCGCGACGCCCGACTTCAGATTGATGCTGGTGACACCGCAGACGCGGGACGTGATCTGCGGCGGGGGACCGGACCGGTACACGAGCTGCCGGATCGGCGACTCGGTCGTGCTCAACGTCGCGCGCTGGGCACACGGCGTACCGGGCTTCGGCGCGTCGCTGACGACGTACCGGCAGTACATGGTGAACCACGAGACCGGCCACCGACTCGGCAACGGCCACGAGCTGTGCCCGGGGCCGGGCCAGCCGGCCCCGGTCATGCAGCAGCAGACCCTCGGCCTGCACGGATGTACGGCGTACGCCTGGCCCTACCTGAACGGCACCCGCTACTCCGGCCGCCTAGGTCAATACAACGACCCGGTGCCTCACTCCTGAATGATCGAGAGCACGTTGCCGGCCGGGTCCTTGAACCAGGCAATCAACGGGCCTTGGCCGCGGTAGATCCCGGACTCGTCCTGCTCGTCGGTGTAATGCTCGAACGTGACCCCGCGGCCGGCCAGCTCACGCGCGGTCGCCTCGATGTCGGGGACCGGGAAGTTGAGCACGGTGTACTCGGCCGGCACGTGGTTCGATTTCGGGTACACCAGGATCGGGGTGCCGCCCGCGACCTTCAGGTGCAGCATCCCGTTCTCCTCGCCGACGTCGACCCCGAGCGTGTCGGCGTAGAACGCCTTCGCCTTCTCGATGTCGTCCACCGAGAACCCACTGAACGCCTTGCTGTCGTGCAACATCTGATGTCCTCCTTGATCGCCTGACACCAGCTACGTCGAGACCTGACCTGCGATTTCGACACTAGTTGTGCGCGACCACCTGCGGGAGGGTGTCGTTGACGGCGGCGGCGACCGAGGCGGACTCGAGGCCGTCGGCGACGGTGTGGAGGAGGCGGACCAGGTGGGCGGCGTCGGTCGGGCCGAGGATGCCGGTGATGACGTCGAGGACGCGGACGGTGAGACCGTCGAGCTGCGAGAGCCGGGCCTGTCCCATCGACGTGACGGCCAGCGCCGGTGCGGTCCGGACCATGCCGAGCGCTTCGAGGTCGGCGATCGCCAGCTCTGCCTCGCCGGGCGTGATCCCGACCTGCTGGGAGACCTCGTCCGGGGTGTTGCGGCCGTTGGCGATCGCATTCAGCACCAGGGCGGCCGGCATCTTCATCCCGACGGCCTGCTGCAGGCCGAGGATCAGCGGGTGGGCGTGGCCGCGGACGCGCTCCACCGCGTCGAGCAGCCGGAGCGCGTCACCGATGTCACCGATCAGGTGCTCCGTCTGGACCGCCGCGATCCCCGTCGGCCCCGGCCGGACGGGTGACGGAACGACGCCGCCGATGACCCGCTCGGGCACTACCAGGGCCTGTGCCACGACCCGCTCGTCGTCGGATCCTCGCGGCCTGATTCCAGCGTCTTCGATGGTCACACGTCCAGCGTACGGAGCCGTTCCGACACCTTCGGCGTGTCTTTCCTGAAGAAACACTGTGAATCCGGCGACGTCGGTGCTCTACGCTCCGCCCATGCAGCTGACTGGGAAACGGGCCTTGGTGATCGGTGGCGGTGGCGGCGGGATCGGTCGCGCGACAACAGAGGCCTTGGGCAACGAAGGTGCCGCGGTGGTGGTCGCGGACCTCGACCCGGCGCGCGCCGAGGAGGCCGCCGAGGCAGTGCGGGCCGGTGGCGGTACGGCGTACCCGGTGTCCGGTGACGTCAGGTCGGTCACCGACATCGAGGCGATGGTCGCGGCCGCGGTCGAGAAGCTCGGCGGGCTCGACATCCTCGTCACCGTCGTCGGCGGGCAGGTCGCGTTCGTGCCCGCGGTGAAGCTGCACGAGATGGCCGACGCGGACTGGGACACGATCTACGAGGTCAACCTGCGGTACGTCGCGCGCGCGGTCCGGGCCGCGCTGCGCGTCTTCCTGGATCAGGGCACCGGCGGGACGATCGTCAGCGTCGGCTCGGTCACCGGGTTCATGGCGGCGCCCGAGCAGGCGGCGTACGGCGTGATGAAGGCGGGCATCCTCAGCCTGGCCCGGACGGTCGCCGCGGAGTACGCCCGCGACGGCATCCGGATGAACGTTGCCGCGGCCGGCGCGATCGCGACCGCGGTCGCCAACGGAGTAGTCGACGGCGAGGTCGTCGAGGAGATCCCGGTCGGCCGGTTCGGCCGCTCTGAGGAGGTGGCGCAGGCGGTGGTCTACCTGGCGTCGGGTGCGTCGTCGTACATCACCGGACAGCAGATCGTGCTGGACGGCGGCGTCTCGGTACGGGGTCCGTTCGGGTAATCGAACATACCGGCGAAGAATTGGGTTCCGGCCGGTTCCGAAAAAGCTGGGAATTTCTGAATTCGGGCGTGACCTCGGCTCGCCGTACTCCGTTGGATCTGACGTGACGGTGAACACAACACGGCGCACCGGCACCGCGCTCGCCCGCGTTTTCCAGGCCGTACAGCCCTCGAAGTAACAGCCAGGAGGACCAGTGACAACCGCCACCGCCATCCAGACGAATGAGCGCCGACGCGTCCGTGTCTGGTTCGGTGAGCACGTCATCGCCGACTACAACGCCGAGCCGGCGTTGGCCGAGCGGTATGCAGACGCCATGAGCCGTCGGTTCGCCGGACTCCGGGTCACCAACGACCCGATGCCGGCCGTCGACAAGCTCCCCGACCCCCTGCCCGGCGAGCGCATGTGGGATGTAGCACCCCGCTAGAGAAAGAAAGCATCCGGCGCCTTTCGCGTTCCGTATCTCACCAGACAACCCACCCGGAACGTGGCCCAGGTCGAGCACCTCACCTCGATCACGCAAAGGCACCGGTGATTGGGCGGCAAGCGAGCGTGGGCGTTCTGCTCCTCGCTTGCCGCCATTTCTCTCACCGAGCACTGCTTGCATGCACTGCGCCTGATACAACTGAATAAACCTCATCGTTCGCACCGGATCCCCCAGGTCCGGTGCGAACTCATTTGCCGGCGTAATACTCCGGCTTCATCTGGATGAGCTGGACGTAATTACCGTCGGGGTCGATCAGCGTCGCGAACCAGCCGACGCCGCGATCCTCGGGATGCACCAGCCACTCGACGTCGAGCGTGCGCAGGTGCGCGGCGGCCGCCTCGATGTCCTCGACCTCGAAGTTCACGATGTGCCGCCCGGGCTCGGCGGTCTTCGCGGCGACGTCGTCACGCTGCTCGATCACCAGCCCGAACCCGCCGAGGTCCAGGTTCCCGTAGCCGTCGACCTCGGCCTGGAACCCGTCGCGGTACCACGCCTTCAACCGCTCGGCGTCGGTGCTGCCGAGCAACATGCTGTTCAGAATCACGAGCTCTCCCTCTCCGCTGATCTCTGTCGCCCGGTACGTCGGAACCAGCGCGCCGGTCTCGACATGACCTCGCCAACTCCGATGATGAGCAGATGAAGTTCACCGCCGAACTGCTCTCCACCGGGAAGAACACGGCCGGCTTCGAGGTCCCCGACAGCGTCGTCGAGTCGCTCGGCGGGGGCGGCCGGCCGAAGGTCAGCGTCACCGTCAACGGGTTCACGTTCCGGACCTCGATCGCGCGGATGGGCGGGCGGTACCTGCTCGGGTTCAGCGCGGAGCGACGTACGGAAGCCGGGGTCGCGGCCGGCGACGTACTCGAAGTCGACGTCGAACTCGACACCGCTCCCCGAGAGCTCGAGATCCCGGAGCCACTGGCCGCCGCCCTCGCAGCGGACGATCAGGCCAAGGCGTTCTGGGAGACGCTGAGCTACAGCAACCGCCAATGGCACGTCCTCCAGGTCACATCAGCCAAGACAGACACCACCCGCGACCGCCGAATCAAGAAGTCGATCGCAGCTCTCCACGACGGGCGGGCGCGCTGACTTAGCAGTACTCGCGGCAGCCGTGGTCGGGGCCGTACGTGCGGTGTGTTTTGGCGACGGTGCTGACTGGTGAGAGTTGGCCGCCGTGGTGCCAGCTGTTGAGGAACTGTTGGGGGGCTACTGCGCCGCGGCGGATCCACCAGGTGTTGGGTTTTGTCGGCCAACTGATGCCGAAGTGCAGGTGTGGTGGGGTGAAGCGGGCGCTGCCTGTTTTCCCTGTGCGGCCTAGGGTTTGGCCGGCGTGGACGGTCGCGCCGGGGCGGATTCCTGGGGCGATCGCTGACAGGTGGGAGCCGTAGTACCTGACTCCGTCTACGCCGACGATTGATACCGAGAGGCCGCCGCGGTCGGGGCCTCGGTTGGTCTTCGGGTTCCAGGTGTCTACGCGCGTCACCTCGTCGACACGGCCGTCGATCGGCGCGACGAAGAGGCAACCGACGTTCGCGAAGATGTCGGAGGCTGGGTAGTCGTGGTGGCTCTGTGAGGCGTCCGCACGGCAACCGCCCACAGGAAATACATAGCGTGGGGTCGGGTTCTTCGCGCGTGACGGGGTCGGTGTGTGCGACGTCGGGTGTGCTGGTGTAGCCCGCGATGTTGTGGTGTTTGGTGGGCGTGGTGTGCGCGTTGGCGCAGGTGGGTCTGAGGTCTGGGCCGCGCTAGTCGGCTGTGGTGTTGGTACGGCGGTGGGTTGGGTGCGGTCGAAGACGCCGGCCGCGGACAGCGCGAACAACCCACCACCGGTGACAACCACCACCGCTGCGAGAAAGACCGCCCAGACCCGCCGCGTCACGGATACCAGAACGCGTTGACAGCCGCCGATGAGTACACGGTTTCACACGGTATCCCGTTCTTGTCCGCATCCATGCGATCCGGCATGCCGTAGTACCACCAATAACGGACTGCCTCGGCGTACGACGCCCCGTGCGCGACCATATCCCGGCAGTACAACCCGGCCGACCAGAACACGACGCCACTGATCTCGCGCCCGTTCCAGTAGGCGGCGACGTCGCTGCGCGGGTACACGGTCTCACACGGAATTCCGTTGCGGTCGGCATCCATCTGATTCGGCTGCCCGTGCAACCGCCAGTAGTCGATCGCGGCCACGTAGCTGTATCCCTTGGCGTTCAGGTCGCGGCAGAACAACCCGGCCGGCAGCGACCGGACGTCCCCGACCGCCGGCGCCGAGTTCGACGTACCTTTCACGGTCGGCTTCGGTACGACGGTCTTCGTGACCACTGAGGCCGGCGCCGACGCGACCGGCGCCGAGGCTGCCGTCGTGGTCGAGGTGTTCGCCGCCCGCGGTGCCGGATCGTCTTTCGTCATCAGCACCACGAGCCAGGTCAGCAGCACCAGGATGACGCCGATCGCCACCCCTCCCAGGGCTGCCAGCGTCGCGTTACCGCGCTCGTCCCGCCGGTGACAATACGTGCGTGTATACGGTTCTCCATTCATGATTCCCCCCGCAAGCCATTGAAGCCTCGTCACTGTGCGTTGTCCACAGGTCGGTGGGAATGATGTTCACCAGGACAGCGGTCAGCGGTTGGTATTCCAGGCTGGGGAGGCTTCGAGTACCTCGGGTAGACGGCCGATCACGCCGAGGCGTTGGGTGCAGCGGGTGAGGGACACGTAGAGGTCGCGGAGGCCGCGGGGAGACTCGATGACGATGCCGTCGGGGTCCACCACGAGGACCGAGTCGAACTCGAGGCCCTTGGCTTCGCGGGCGGTGAGGACGGTGACGCCGGCGAGGCCGTCGACCGCCTCCTGGATGAGTTCCAAACGATTGCGTGAGGTGATGACGCCGACCTCGCCGTACGCCGTCTCCTCGGCCGCCGTCTTGTACACGTACAAGGCCTGTTCCGCCGCGGGCACATCCGCGTGCCACGGCTTCACCCCGGTCGAGCGGACGGATTGCGGTGCCCGCGCCGACGGGTCGACCTCACGCAGTACGTCGTTGGCCAGCTCCATCACCTCCGCGGGCGTGCGGTAGTTCAGCGTCAGCTCGGCCAACCGCCAGCGGTCGCCGAACGTCTCGCCGAGCGCGCTCGCCCACGACGTCCCGCCGCCGATCGAACTCGTCTGCGCAACATCACCCACCACGGTCATCGACCGCAACGGACACCGCCGCGCGATCGCCCGCCACGCCATCGGCGACAATTCCTGCGCCTCGTCGACGATCACGTGACCGTACGTCCACCGCCGATCCGCAGCCGCGCGATCAGCCAGCGTCCGATCGTCATCCGCCTCGTACCGCTCGGCCAGCGCCTCCGCGTCCAGCAAGTCCTTTGCTGTAAGGATCTCGGCCTCGTCGTCCTCGTCCCAGTCGGTCGACCCCGAACCGCTCAGCACGTCCAAAGCCCCTTGTGCATAAGCGATTGCGCGCGCCCGCGCTGCCCGCTCCCGCGCCGCCTCGGTCCCGTCGTCACCAAGCAGCTCCGCGGCTTCGTCCAGCAGCGGTACGTCGGCCGGCGACCAGTCGTCGCCGTACCTCAGCAGATGCTCGCGATCCAGCTCCGACAACTGCGGCGCCGCCGACGCCAACCGCGCCTCGTCGCCGTACAGATCCTCGAGCAGCTTCTGCGGACCGAGCAACGGCCACAGCCGCTCCAACAGAGCCTGTACGGCGGGCTCGGCCAGCACCTCGGCGCGGAGCTCGGCCAGGTCGTAGTCGTCCAGCAACTGCTCACCGTCGAGCGGATCGGTGCCGATCAGCTCGGCGTACTGGTTCGTCAGGTAGTCGGTGAACTCGTTGAGGATGAACGGCCGCGCCTGGTTGTGCGTCAGCCCGCGGTTGCGAACCCGCGCATGCGTCTCCTCGCACACCGACGGGTCGAGCCTGAGCTCGGTCCGCTCCACCGTGACCCGAACGGGCTCGTCCGGGATCCACTGCCGATCGGCGACCGCCTTCGCGATCACGTCGGCCATCACCGTCCGCCCCTTCACCTCGGCGCTCTCCGGCGGCTCCGGCCGGGTCGCATTGAGCCCCGGGAACAACTCGGCGATCGTGACCAGCCGGACGCCGTCCTCACCGAGCGACGGCAGCACCTGACCGATGAACCGCAGGAACGCCGCATTCGGCCCGACGACGAGAATTCCGCGCTTTTCCAGTTGTTCGCGATGCGTGTACAGAAGAAATGCCGCCCGATGCAGTGCGATCGCGGTCTTTCCGGTGCCGGGACCGCCCTGGACGACAAGGATTCCGGGCAGTTCGGAACGGATGATCCGGTCCTGGTCGGCCTGGATGGTCTGGACGATCGACTCCATCCGGCCGGTCCGCCGCGCCTCGAGCGCCTTCATCAGCACGGCCTCGCCGATCACGCCGGTGCCGGGCTTGGACGGGTCGGCCGCCTCGCGCCCGAGGTCGAGCTGCTCGTCCTGCACGTCGATCACCCGGCGCAACCGGGTCTGGATGTGCCGTCGGCGGACGACGTCGTGGTTGGCCACCGCGGTCGCGATGTAGAACGGCCGCGCTGCGGGGGCACGCCAGTCGACCAGCAAGGGCTCGTAATCGGCGTCGTGCAGACCGATGCGGCCGATGTGCAGGATCTCACCGTCGGCGGTGTCGAGGCGGCCGAAGTACAGGCCCTCCTCGGCGGCGTTCAGCCGGGCCTGCCGGAGCTTGAGGTCACGGATCCGGCCGTCGCGCTGGTGCAGGGCCTGCGCGTTGCGGGTATGGACCAGTTGCTCGTCGTCGGTCCGGGCGTCCGTGCGCTCGCGCTCGGTGTCGAGCGCGGCGTAGAACGTGGTCAGGTGAGCCTGTTCGGCATCGACCGGATTCGGCAATTCAAACCCCTTGTGTTAAAATACGTCCCGTTGGTTTCCAGGCCGCATTTCAGTCGTTCAGGAAATGACGCGCGCGGCAGCCACAAATCCTTGAGTTTATCCCTTTCCGGGGTTTTCCTGTAGTGGTGTTCCACTCCATCGTCCCGCCGTACCTGCTCGAGCGGCTCGAGCGGTCCGCGAGTGACCCCAGCCTCCGCGCCCGGTACCGGCAGTCGTTGCAGCACGACGCCGTACTGCGATCGCGCCCCGCCGCCGGCCGTGAAACCGTGGCAACAGCGGGCGGCCGGCAGCGCAAGGTGTACGACGCCGAGAACGGCACCGACCTGCCGGGCACGCTGGTCCGCGCCGAGGGCGACGATCCGGTCCAGGACCCGGCGGTGAACCAGGCGTACGACGGCACCGGCGCGACGTGGGCGCTGTACAAGGAGTGCTTCGGGCGAGACTCGATCGACGACGCCGGCCTCGTGCTGACCTCGACCGTGCACTACGACCGCGGGTATGCGAACGCCTTCTGGGACGGCGCGCAGATGGTGTTCGGCGACGGTGACGGCGAGGTGTTCGGCAACTTCACGTCGTCGATCGACGTGACCGGGCACGAGCTGACCCACGGCGTCACGCAGTACACGGCGAACCTGGCGTACGACGGTCAGTCGGGCGCGCTGAACGAGAGCATCTCGGACGTGTTCGGTTCGCTCGCCAAGCAGTACGCGCTGGGGCAGAGCGCAGCGGATGCCGACTGGCTGATCGGCGCGGGGCTGCTGCTGCCGGGCGTCCAGGGTGTCGCGCTGCGGTCGATGAAGGCGCCCGGCACGGCGTACGACGACCCGCGGCTGGGGAAGGATCCGCAGCCGGCCGACATGTCGTCGTACGTCGACACCGAGGACGACAACGGCGGCGTACACATCAACTCCGGCATCCCGAACCGCGCGTTCTACCTGGTCGCGACCGAGCTCGGCGGCAACGCCTACGACGACGCCGGCAAGATCTGGTACGCCACGCTGACCTCCGGCAACCTCGCCGAGTCCGCCACCTTCAAGGACTTCGCCCAGGCCACCCAAGCCAATGCCCGCAGAGTCTTCGGCGACGACTCCACCCAACTGGCCGCCGTCACGAAGTCCTGGCAAACCGTCGGCGTCCTTGTCGACCAAACCTCGCTGATGAGCGCCGCCCAGACCGAGCTCCAGCCCTCCACCCCACCGGCCCCGCCGCCACCGGCCGAATGAGACAGGTTTGACCTCAAGTCTTGTTGAGGTACTAGCGTCTTTCGGGTGACTGTTCATCCGCTGCGGCTCGTCGTGCTGACGCGCAATCTCGACCGCGGGCGGTTCGGTACGGCGGTGACACGGTGGTTCGTGCGGGAGGTCGAGCGGGCGGACGAGTTCAAGCTCGACCTCGTCGATCTGAGCGTGGTGCCGCTGGGGGAGCTGCCGCGGCGGATCGACGACGCGGACGCGGTGATGATCGTCACCGCGGAGTACAACCACGCGTATCCGGGGGACGTGAAGACCGCGATCGACGCCGTACGGCGGCCTTGGTACGCGAAGCCGGTCGGATTCGTCGTGTACGGCGGACGGTCGGGCGGGCTGCGGGCGGCGGAGCAGCTCAGGCTCGTCTTCGGCGAGCTGCACGCGGTGACGATCCGGGACAGCCTCGGATTCCGCGAGGAGGACTTCACGCCTGCCGGGGAGCCCACCGACCCCACCACCTCAGCGGCCGCCGGAGCGATGCTCCGCCAGCTCGCCTGGTGGGCCCGCTCCCTCCGCGACGCCCGCGCCAACACGCCCTATCCGGAATAGGTCGCCTGTGGCGGCGGTTGGGCTAGTGCGTGAGCGCCGAACCGATGCCCCTGTCCGTGCTCGACCTCTCGCCGGTGCCGACGGGCACGCGGCCGTCGGAGGCGCTGCACGAGACGCTCGAGCTGGCCCGCACCGCGGAGGCGGCCGGGTATTACCGCTACTGGCTGGCGGAGCATCACAACATCCGCAGCGTCGTGAGCACGAGCCCCGAGGTCATGATCGCGGCGGTCGCTGCCGCGACGTCGAGCATCCGCGTCGGGTCCGGCGGGATCATGCTGCCGAACCACTCGCCGCTGAAGGTCGCGGAGACGTTCCGCGTCCTCGGCGGGCTGTACCCGGACCGCATCGACCTCGGCATCGGCCGCGCGCCCGGCACTGACCAGCGCACCGCGCTCGCCCTGCGCCGCAGCCGCGAGGCCCTCGGCGCCGACGACTTCACCGAGCAGTACGCCGAACTCCGCGCCTACGTCGAGGGCTTCCCGGCCGGCCACCCGTTCGAGCCGATCAGCGCGCAACCGGACGACGTACCGCTGCCGCCGGTGTGGATCCTCGGCTCCAGCACGTACGGCGGTCAGGCCGCGGCCGCACTCGGGACCGGGTTCGCGTACGCCGGGCACTTCGGCACGCTCGACCCGGCCGGCGTCATCTCGACGTACAAGGAGAACTTCCAGCGCTTCGAGAACGAGGGCGAGCCGCGGGCGATGCTCGCACTCGCCGCGATCGTCGCCGAGACCGAGGAACGCGCCCAGGCCCTGGCCCGCGCCAACGCCCTCTCCATGCTCCGGCTCCGTTCCGGCCGACCGGGCCCGCTGCCTTCGCCCGAGGAGGCTGCGGACTACCCGTGGTCCGAGGCGGAGGAAGCCGCCGTCGAGGAGTGGGCCGGACTCGTGTCCGTCGGCACGCCCGAGCAGGTGGCCGCCGACCTGCTCCGCCGCGCCAACAAGGCCGGCGCCGACGAGCTCATCATCACCACCAACATCCACGACCCGGCCGAGCGCCGCAGCTCGTACCAGCTCCTCGCCCAGGCCTGGGGCCTCAAGCCGCGCTGACTTCAGCCGCCGCGGATGTGCTCGAAGATCAGACTCGTCTCGGCATGACTCACCGCAGAATCTGCGGTGAGGTGGTCCAGCACGAACTCGCGGAGCGCGTCCGGAGTCGCTGCGCTGACGTGGAGCAGGTAGTCGTTTGCTCCGCTGACATGGAACAGCGAGAGCACGCCCGGCAGCGTCGGGACCTTGGCGCGGAAGCGGTCGATCTCGTCGCGTGAGTGCGCGCCGATCCGGATCGCGATCAGCGCCTGCAGCGGCTGACCCAGCGCGCCCAGATCCACGTCGGCGTGGAAGCCGCGGATCACCCCACGCTCACGCAGTGACCGCACCCGCGTGAGACACGTCGACGGCGCGATCCCGGTCGCCTCGGCGAGCGCGTTGTTCGCCATCCGCCCGTCGGCGGTGAGCAGTTGCACCAGCTTCCGATCGATCTCGTCGAGTCCGCCCGGAGCCGGCCGCGGAGCCGGTCCAGGGCTCCGACGATCCTTCGGCATGCCCTCACTCTAGAGCCCGTCCACAGAATCCACAGGCTGTGGACGACACTGTGGACGAATTTTCTTCGGAACTATTGCATCAATCCCGCAGAAGATTCCAAGCTCCTGGCGAGGAGGCAGCCATGACCCAGCTCGACACCCGTTCGGTCCACGCCGGTCGCGACGACCTGGCCGCGCTCGGCGTCCACGTCCCCCCGATCGACCTGTCCACCACGTATCCGCTCCCCGACGTGACCAGCGGCGGAGCGTCGTACGACGCGCTCGCGGAGGGCCGCGGCCCCGACGGCGGCAGCCTCGTCTACCAGCGGCTGTGGAATCCGACCGTCGCTCGCTTCGAGGACGCGCTAGCCGAGCTCGAGCACACTGACGGCGCGGTCGCGTTCAGCTCTGGCATGGCCGCGCTCACCGCGTGCCTGCTCGCCGGCGTCGCCGCCGGCCGGTCACATGTGGTCGCCGTACGTCCCCTGTACGGCGGCAGCGACCACCTGTTATCCACAGGTCTCCTGGGGACAACCGTGACTTACACACAGCCGGGTGAAGTCGCGGGAGCGATCCGCCCGGACACCGGTCTGGTGATCGTGGAGACCCCGGCGAACCCGACGGTGGCCCTCGTCGACATCGCGGCGGTCGCGTCCGCGGCCGGCGACGTACCCGTGCTGGTGGACAACACGTTCGCGACGCCGGTGCTGCAGCAGCCGGTCCGGCACGGGGCGAGTCTGGTGTTGCACTCGGCAACCAAGTACCTCGGCGGTCATGGTGACGTTATGGGTGGCGTCGTCGCGGCCGGCGTGGAGTGGGTCGGCCGGCTCCGGCAGATCCGCGCCGTAACAGGGGGCCTGCTGCATCCGTTGGCGGCGTACGAACTGCACAGGGGACTGCAGACGCTGCCGGTGCGAGTACGGGCGCAGCAGGCAACCGCAATCAAGGTCGCTGACTGGTTGTCCGCGCAACGACTGGTCGACCAGGTCTTCTATCCCGGCCTCACCGACCCGCAGGCGCTCATCGGACGTCAGCAATCCGGTCCCGGGGCCGTGCTCGCCTTCACCGTGGCCGGCGGATTCGAGGCTGCGGCGAGGGTCGCCGGCGCCCTGAAGCTCATCACTCACGCGGTGTCTCTGGGCGGCGTGGACACGCTCATCCAGCACCCCGCGGCGCTGACCCACCGGCTGGTGGCCGCCGAGGCGAAGCCGTCCGGCGGCCTGCTCCGCCTCAGCCTCGGCCTGGAGGACCCGGAGGACCTGACCGCGGACCTCCAGCAGGCGCTCAACTGGTGAGAAGAATCTGCTCAGGGCAGATCTTTGCACGAGGGACCTGGTGGGGGTGGCACACTCGGTACAGGACATCCGGAGGCGAGGAGGACCAGACGTGTTGCTACGCCAGGTGATCGGGAACGTCTTCCGCCGCTTGCGGCGCGAGCGGGGGATCACCCTGCGCGAGCTCGCCGAGCTGGCCCAGGTGTCGGTGCCGTACCTGTCCGAGATCGAGCGCGGCCGCAAGGAGCCGTCCTCGGAGATCCTCGCCGCGATCTGCCGTGCGCTCGAGCTGGAGCTGACAGACCTGCTGGCCGAGGTCCAGTTCGACCTCGCCACCGCCGTCCGCTCCACCCTCCCGGTCCGGCTCCAGACCGCCGCTATCCGGGTCGAGGACCGCACCGCGCACCGGATCCCATCCGGCCCGCGAGCGTACTCCGCCACGGCTCAGGCCTTCGCTCTGGTCGCCTAGAAAACTGGTGGTGAACAGGACGACCGTCCTGGTAAGCACTGGGGAGTGCGTACCTACATAAAGCGGCGGGAGCCTGCCGTGCCGGGCTCGATTCCGGACGTGCTGCAGATGTTCGAGTCCGAGGTGCGGTTCTATCGGGAGATCGCGCCGGTCGTCGGGGTGCGCGTACCGGAGTGCTACCAGTCAGAGTCGGGGACCGACGGGACGCTGCTGGTGCTGGAGGACCTGTCCGACTGGTCTGCTGGAGCGGACGCGGCCGCCGGTGCGGGTGTGTTGCGCGAGTTGCACGACCGCTGGGCGGGACGGGCGGACCACGAGTGGGGCTGGCTGCGGCCGCTCGGCGCCGGCGAGCAGCTGGTCGCCGACCTGTACGACCGGACCTGGCCTGAGTTGGCTGGTCGGTCGGATCTGTCGGCTTCGGTGCGTTCGTTCGGAGAGCGTCTCGTCGGCCGGGTGGTCGAGGCCGAGAAGGCCGTGGGAACGGCGGGTCCGTTGACGCTGGTGCACGGGGATGCCTCGGCGCAGAACATGCGGACCGGCCCTGACGGTGTCGTGGCCTTGCTGGACTGGGAGGACGTCTCGGCGGCGCCGGGCATCCTGGACCTTGCCTGGTTCCTGGTGTCGTCCGTGGAGCCGGAGCGGTGGCCCGAGGCGTTGAGTGCTTACGGGATCAGCGAGGGGCTCGGCGCGGTCATGCCGTCCGTGATGGTGCAAGGATTTCTGAGCGCGTCGGATCTGCCTGACGGTGAGGCTGTCGGCTGGAACGCTCGCCTCGAGGCTGCATTGGAGTTGCTGTGAAGTACGTCGTGCGGTTCCCGGTGGATGACCGGGAGTTGTCGGAGCTGCATGCGGCCGCCTTCGAGAGTGAGCCTGAGGTGACCGCGTGGGGTGAGCGGTTGGAGCGGTGGGCGTTGACGTGGGTCGGTGCCTTTAGCAACGATCAGTTGGTCGGGTTCGTGCAGGTGTGCTGGGACGGCGGTGCGCACGCGTTCGTGCTGGACACCGCCGTACATCCGGATCACGGCCGGCAGGGGATCGGCAAGCAACTCGTGCTGACCGCGGCCGAGGAGGCGCGCAACGCCGGGTGTGAATGGCTGCATGTCGACTTCGAGCCGCACCTGAGTGCGTTCTACCTCGACGCTTGCGGGTTCCGGCCGACGGATGCGGGGTTGCTCAAGCTCCGATGACGGTCAGGCGTTCGGTGGAGATGCACGACGTCAGGCAGCGTTCCTTCGCGTCACCGAGCAGGTCTGCGGTCCAGGTGGTGAACCCGCCGTCGCCGAGTCCTTCGCCGCCGCGATCGATCCCCAGCCCGGTGCCGGCGTAGTACCCCGCGCTCTTGGTGCGGTCGGCGTCCTCGGTGAACGCGACCCCGAGCGCCGGCCGGACCGTGTCCTCGATCCGCTCCCGCAACGCCGACTCCTTGAACGCCGTGAACGTCAGCTCGGCCTTGTCACCGAGTGCTGCGTGCCAGAAGCGCAAGTGGTCGATCAACAGCTCGGCCTCGGTGCGGCACGAGCCGGTGTCACGCGCGCTCGACACCAGCACGAACAACTCGAAATGCGCCGACATCCCCGGCCCGTCGAACGGCTGCGCCCGGACCACCCGCTGACAGGCCGCCAGGTGTACCCGCTCCTGCCCGGCACGACGGCGTACGGCGGCCTCGATCGCGAGCTCGTTGGTGGGATCGCTGGCGACCTCCGTGCCACGGATCGTGCTGACCACCTGGTGCTGGTTGATCGGCGCAACCGCCGAGCACGTGCCGAGCGGCGTGACTGGAGAGAGCTGGATCCCCTCGAACTTCGATGGCAGCGCCACCCACAGCCGCTGCTGCGTCTGCACCAGCTCACGCGGATCGACGGTCGACGGGCGCACGAACCGGTCCTGCTGCCAGCGCTGCAACAGCCGCGCCGGTGTCACCTTCGCGGCTCGCTCACGGGTCACGTCGAGCAGCACCGACTGCAGCTCGGACTGGCTCAATCCGTCGACGAGGGCGTCGCGGCTGCCCGCCGGCAGCTTCGCCCAGAACCGTTCGCTGACCTGTCCCATCGCTCTACTCTGACCGATATTCCAGCGGCTCCGCGCCTGATTTTCGCGTATCTTCGATGCATGAGACTGCCGAGCCCGCATCTTTGACGTTCTGACCGAAGTCTGGTCGCCCGGGTTGTTGCCTTCGAGGCGCTGCACGACTTCATCCCGCTCTACCCGCTGTACCAGTTGCTGTTCGCCGATCACGGACTGTCGGCTGCCCAGATTTCGACGCTGTTCGTCATCTGGTCGGCGACCGCGTTCGTCCTCGAGGTGCCGTCGGGCGCCTGGGCGGACACGTATTCACGGCGCAAGCTGCTGGTTCTCGGCGCGCTGATCAGCGCCCTCGGGTACGCCGCCTGGATCACGCTCGCGTCCTTCACCGGATTCGCGCTGGGCTTCGTCCTCTGGGGTACGTCGTCCGCGCTCATCTCCGGCACGTACGAAGCCTTCGTGTACGACGAACTCGCCGCGCGGGACCGGACCGCTGACTACGCCACGGTCCTCGGTCGTGCCCGCTCCGCCTCGTTCGTCGCGAACCTTGCCGCGACCGCTCTCGCGACACCGCTGTTCGCCCTCGGCGGCTACACGCTTGCCGGAATCGTCAGCGTGCTCAGCGGCGTACTGCAGGCGGTCGTCGCGTGGACGCTGCCCGAAGCGCGAGTCGTCGAGACAGCTCGCGAGGCGGACGAACCCGGCACCCGAGCAGCCTTCGCCATCTACCTCCACGTACTCCGGACCGGTGTGACGGAGGTGCTGCTGAGCCGATCGGTGCGCCGAGCGGTGGCATTGGTGGCGTTGCTGGGCGGATTCCTGGCGTTCGACGAGTACTTCCCGTTGCTCGCCCGGGAGGCGGGTGCGGCGACCGATGCGATCCCGTTGCTGATTGCGGGAACCGTTGCCGCGCAGGCGATCGGCAGCGCGCTCGCGGGACCGGTGTACAAGTTGCCCGCAGCAACCTTTGCGGTGGGGCTGGCGGCAACGGCGGTGCTGATCGCGGCCGGGGCGTTGAGCGGGTCGGCCTGGGGATTCCTGCCGATCGCGCTCGGCTACGGGCTGATGCAGCTCGTGATCGTGGTGTCGGAGTCGCGGTTGCAGGACGCGATCACCGGGACGGCGCGGGCGACCGTGACCTCGGTGTCGGGCTTCTTCGCCGAGGTCTTCGCGATCGCGGTGTACGGCGGGTTCGCGCTCGGTTCACTGTGGTTCACGATGTCGGTGCTGGTCGCGGGTCTGACGATCCCGGTCCTGATCACGGCGTTCGTCGTACCGTTCGCGCTGCCGCAGCCCCGCAGTTCGGTGACCGCCGAAGCATCCGAGCCCTAGCCTCACATCATGAGCCCGGACGGCGTTGTATCAGCATGAAGAAGCAGGGTGTGTTCGCCGCCGGCGCGGCTGCGGTCACGGTGGTGCTGTGGGCGTCGGCGTTCGTGGCGATCCGTCACGTCGGCCAGGAGATCTCGGCCGGTGCGCTGTCGCTCGGGAGGTTGCTCGTCGGCAGCGTCCTGCTCGGGATCTTCGTGTTCGCCCGGCCGCGGCGCTGGCCGGCCCGCGGTGACTGGAAGTTCCTGCTGGCCTGCGGCCTGCTCTGGTTCGGCGTCTACAACCTCGCGCTGAACGAGGCCGAGCGCCACCTCGATGCCGGTACGACGGCCATGCTCGTGAACATCGGACCGCTGCTGATCGCGTTGCTGGCGGGGGTTCTTCTCCACGAAGGATTCCCTCGTCAGCTGGTGATGGGCAGCATCGTGGCGTTCGGCGGGGTGGTTCTGATCGGGCTCTCGTCGTCCAGCGGCAGTGCTGAGACGTGGGGTGTTGTGCTGTGTCTGGCGGCTGCGGCGGCGTACGCGATCGGTGTTGTGTCGCAGAAGCCGCTGCTTGCGCGACTGCCTGCGCTGGAGGTGACCTGGCTGTCGTGCGTGATCGGTGCGATCGCGTGTCTGCCGTTCGCGCCGACGCTCGTTCGTGAGACCGCTGACGGGCGCCCGTCGACGATCTGGTGGGTCGTGTTCCTCGGCGCCTTCCCGACCGCGATCGCCTTCACCACCTGGGCCTACGCGTTGGCCCGGACGACGGCCGGCCGGATGGGCGCGACGACGTACCTGGTCCCGCCGCTCACGATCTTCCTCGGCTGGCTGCTGCTCGGCGAGAGCCCGGCGCCACTCGCGTACGGCGGCGGTGCGCTCTGTCTGGTCGGGGTCGCGATCTCGCGCTACCGGCGTCGTACCGTGGCCGCGATACCCGCGGTCAGCGTCGAGAGTCCGGCCTCGAACCCGCCGTCGAAGTCGTAGGCGAGACCCTCGACGCCGAGCCTGTCGACGATCCTGGTCAGCGTCGGTGCCTTGTCCGCCGGGAGCGCGCGCACGCGGGTGAGGAGGTCCGGTGCCAGCTCGAACGTCTCCGACCGTACGGACGCCTCACCGAGGCTGAACCCGTGGATGAAGTCGATCAGCGTGTTGGCCGCCTCGAAGATCTGCCGCGGTGACAGGCCGGCGCGGTCGAGCGCGCGGTAGAACGGCTCCATCGTGACCACGACGACGTCCGAGACCGCGGAGGTGTCGGACAGCACCTGTAGCGCCAGGTTCGGGTGCTGGCGGAGGCCGTTGCGGTAGGCGCGTGCGGCTTCTTTCAGTTGCTCCTCCCACGGCACGGCGTCGCCGGGGTCGGGCAGCTCCAGCCCGGCGAACACCAGCTCCGCCAGGCCCGCCAGCACGGCGGCCTTGTTCGGCAGGTGGTGGTAGAGCGACATCGGGTTGACCTGCAGCGTCGCCGCGAGTCGCCGCATTGTCAGCGCGTCGATGCCCTCGTCGTCGACGATCCGCAGGGCCGCGGTCAGGATCGCCTCCCGGCTCAGCCGCTCCTCCCCGGCGCGGGGCCGCCCGGAGCGGTTGCCGACGTTAACCATACGCCGTATGGTACATAATCGTACAGCGTATGGATTAGGAGGAGCGATGAAGCCGTTGGCGGGGAAGGTGGCGTTGGTCGCCGGGGCGACCCGAGCGGCCGGGCGGGGGATCGCGGTCGAGCTCGGCGCGGCCGGCGCGACCGTGTACGTGACCGGCCGGACCACCCGGAGCCGGCAGTCGGAGATGAACCGGCCGGAGACGATCGAGGAGACGGCCGAGCTCGTCGACAAGGCCGGCGGGCGCGGCATCGCCGTACCGGTGGATCATCTGGATCCGGAGCAGGTGCGTGAGCTGGTGGCACGGATCGAGGCCGAGCAGGGCGCGTTGCACATCCTGGTGAACGACATTTGGGGACAGTTCGGCGAGCCCGAGTGGGACAAGACCGTGTGGGAGAGCTCGCTCTCCGATGGTCTGCGGTTGCTTGAGCTGGGCGTGAACACACACGCCATCACCAGCCATTTCGCGCTGCCGTTGCTGATCAGGACACCGGGCGGGTTGGTTGTCGAGATGACCGACGGCACCAACGAGTACAACGCGTCGAACTATCGCGTCTCGTTCTTCTACGACGTCGCGAAAGGCGCGGTCAGCCGGATGGCGTTCGCGCTGGCCCACGAGTTGAAGCCGTACGACGCGGCCGCCGTGCTGCTCACGCCGGGGTGGTTGCGGTCGGAGGCGATGCTCGACGGGTTCGGCGTACACGAGGAGAACTGGCGGGACGCGACGTCGAAGGTCCCGCATTTCGCGATCTCCGAGAGCCCGTCGTACGTCGGCCGCGCGGTGGCGGCGCTGGCCGCGGACCCCGACGTACGGCGGTGGAACGGCAGGTCGACGTCGAGCGGGGAACTCGCGCAGCTGTACGGGTTCACGGACCTCGACGGCAGCCGGCCCGACGCGTGGCGCTACATCGTCGAGGTGGAAGGCGCCGGTAAACCCGCTGACACGACGGGCTACCGCTAGATCGCGTACGGCGGGCAGACGTCGTTGCCGTCGCCGCTCGACGCGACCGGGATCGCGTCGGCCGACAGGGCAGCGTGCGGATGCGCGGCTGCGATCGGCACACCCAGCGCGGCGGCCATCGCCAGCACTTCCCGCCGCGAGGTCACTGCTTGGGCGGGATCGCGCTCGTACACATAGGTCAGCTCCGGCCACCGAGCCTGCGCCGGATGCACCAGCACATCACCACCCAGCACGGCCCGATCCGTCACCACCGACTGATGCCCAGGCGTGTGCCCCGGCGTCGGCACCAACCGCATCCCCCGCAGCGCCGTCTCACCCTCCACGATCCGCAACTGTCCAGCCTCTTCGATCGGCCGAATCCTGCTCAGGTACGTCGACCCGCCGCGCACCTGCTCCACCTCGTCCCGCTGCACGACGTACTCCGCCCGCGGAAACACCGGCCGAACTCCGTCCGAAGCCCACCCCACGTGATCAAGATGCACATGCGTCAGAACCACCGCATCCACATCCGCCGCCTCCACCCCCACCCGAGCCAGCAACCCCGGCAGCCGCCCACTCACCCCCAACCACTCAGCAGCCTCCCCACCCGCCGGCCCAACCCCCGCATCCACCAACACCACACCGTCGTCCGACCGCACCAAGTAACTATGAAAATGCAGCAACCACCCACCCCCACGAACATTCCCCGGCCCCACCCGCGCCGTCCACTCCGCCACCTCCAACCCCCAACCAGGCAACGCCTCCCCAACCCCCTCCGGAAACACCGCCACCGCATCACACAACACCGTCACATCCACGGCCACCACCCGTCCCACCCCGCCGGAAACCCCATCTCCGACAGACTCCGTCCACACCCCGGAACCTCCACCCCCACCAACTCCCGTAGTCCCACAGCCCAATCCCCCCGCGCAACCCGATCCAGCAGAAACGCAAGCACACACAGCGTGGAGTAGATGCGGTGATGGGAGACCTCCGGTTGGCTGAGGTGCCGAAGCTCAGGGATGCTCGCCAGTTGTCGTGCGCCGATCTTGTTGACCATGTGCCGGTTCCACAGCCGGGAGTGGTGTGCACAGATGTTGCGAACATAGTTGAGCACTCGCAGCCAGTTGCCGAGGGTGTGTCCGTTTCCCTGCCCGAACTGATCGACGATGTCGAGCTCGCGTGCGATCGCGTTGCGATCAACGGCTTTCAGGCCACGGTACAGATGTGCGGTGGAGCCGAAGTCCAGGATCTCGGTGACGACCCAGACCGGCAGGCGCCCGTCGTACTTCTGCTGGAAGTGCACGACGAAGTCCTCCGACGAGCGACCCTGGGCATCCAGCACCTTGGCGATCCAGTCGTCGTACTTGCTGCGCCGCCTGCCGCCGGCCTGCGTGAACTGGCCGTCGAGGTTGCTCCGGTCGAGGTGCGCGTAGGCGCCGCGCTTGCCCAAGGTGAAGCCGATCATCACCCGCAGTGCGATCTCAATTCGCTCGATCGCATCGAGGACATGCAGCTTGAGCCGCCGGTCGGCGTCGTACAGCCGGACGACGGTGTCGAAGGTCGTGCCCGCGACGAACTGGTCGTCACGTTGTCTTGGGCCGAGTTGGCGACGGTACGGGTACCAGTAGCCGCTCAGCCGGTAGTAGCCGATCGCGCTCAACAACTGCGCCGCAGCGGCAGGATCGTCGATGACCATGCCTCTGCTCTGGAGTAGCTGGACCTGGGCATCGAAGGACAGGTGTGGCTTGGAGTAGGAAGTCACGTGAATCCCCCGGAAAAGACGACCAGCCCGTGCCCGAGCGGGCAGAGGGGCTGGTCTTGCTACTCACAGTGTATCCGGGAGTGCGGGTGGCGACCAACTGGAATTGGGGGCTGTGGATATCAGGGGAGGAGCATCCAGGTGGCTAGGGTCGCCATGATGAGGGCGATTGCGGAGTCTAGGAGTTGCCAGGCTCGGGGGCGGGCGAAGAGGGTGGTTAGTTTGCTGGAGAAGAAGCCTAGGGCGAAGAACCAGATGAAGCTGGCGGTTACGGCGCCCAGGCCGTAGAGCCAGCGGCCGTCGGTGCCTCGCTGGTTGGCGAGGGAGCCCAGGAGGACGACGGTGTCCAGGTAGACGTGCGGGTTGAGGTACGTGAAGCCCAGGCAGGTGAGTACGACGCTGCGGAGGGCGGCGGGGGCGTGGTCGGCGGGGCTGATCGCGCCGGGGTTGACGGCTCGCTTGGCGGCCAGGGCGGCGTACGTGTAGAGGAACGCGGCGCCGCCGAACTTGGCGATGTCGAGGGCGAGTTGGCTGCGGGTGAGGAGGGCGCCGAGGCCGAGGATGCCGCTGGAGATCAGGAGCGCATCGGAGAGTGCGCAGGTCAGGACGACCGGCAGGACGTGCTCGCGGCGCAGGCCCTGGCGGAGGACGAAAGCGTTCTGGGCGCCGATCGCGACGATCAGGGAAATCGACGTGGCGAATCCGGCGAAGAGGGGCATGTCTTCGACGGTAGGCAGTTGGGCGGCTTCAAACCAGCTAAAGATTCTGAAGCAGCATTAGGATTGCTTCATCATGCAGTTCGACTCCGTGCAGCTCGAGACGTTCGTGGCCGTCGTCGACGAAGGCAGCTTCGACGCGGCCGCCCGGCGGTTGCGGGTCACGCCGTCCGCGATCAGCCAACGGATCAAGGCCCTCGAGAGCCGCCTCGGTCAGGTCGTGGTGATGCGCGGCAAACCGGCCCGGGCGACCGCGGCGGGTGAGGCGCTGCTCCGGCTGGCTCGGCAGGTCGCTCTGCTCGAGCTCGAGGCGATCGCCGCCGTCCGCGGTACGGTCGACGCGCAGCGCATCCCGCTCGCGGTGAACGCGGACTCGCTCAACAACTGGTTCCTGCCCGCGATGCTCGATCTGTCGCGCACGCACGACGCCCGGTTCCTGGTGCACCAGGAGGACGAGGAGCACTCGGCGGAGTACCTGCGCAACGGTACGGTCCTGGCCGCGGTCACCGCCGATCCGCGGCCGGTGCAGGGGTGTCGCGTCGTACCGCTCGGGAAGATGCGATACCTCCCGCTCGCGACCCCGGAGTACGCCGACCGCTGGCTGGCCGGGAAACCGTTGCCGGAGGCACTTGCCGAGGCCCCGATGGTCGTGTTCAACGAGAAGGACGTGTTGCAGCATCGGCTGCTGCGCAAGGTGACCCGGCGGAAGCTGGATCCGCCGTCGCATGCGATCCCGGCGTCCGCGCCGTTCCACGAGGCGGTCCGGATCGGGCTCGGCTGGGGGATGATCGAGGACCAGCTCGCCGGCTCCGAGCTCGCCGCCGGCCGCCTGGTAGAAGTTGCCCCAGGCAAGTACATCGACGTGCCGTTGTACTGGCAGCACTGGAAGCTCGAGTCCGGCATCCTGGACGCGCTCACCGACGCGGTGCTGCGGGCCGCACAGGAAGGCCTTCGGACGACGACACAGCGTACGTCGTGAGCTCGATGGCGTTACCGGCCTTGAGCGGCGCCTCCTCGATCACCTTCCGCCACGGCAGGTACGGCATCATCCGCAGGGTCAGATTGCGCAGCTTCATGAACCACTTGCTGCCCGGGATGAACCACATCGCGCCTTCGAGCGCCAACTTCTGGCACGCGGCGACGAAGCCCTTCATGCGTGCGTCGTACTGCTCGAAGGCCCGCACGTGGTCGCCGCCGGCCGCGTGCAACTCCCCGGCGAGGACGTAGGCACCCACGATCGCGAGGCTCGTGCCCATACCGGACAGCGACGAAGCGCAGTACCCCGCGTCGCCGACCAGCGCGATCCGGCCACGGGAGTAGCTGTCGAGCTTGATCTGGGTGATCGAGTCGAAGTAGAAGTCCGGCGCCTGCCGCATCCCCGCCAGCAGCGTCGGCACCTCCCAGCCGATCCCGGCGAACTGCTCGTCGATGATCGTCTTCTGGGACTCGGTGTCGCGCCGGTCGTAGTCCAGCTTGTCCTTGGCGGTGAAATAGAACAGCGCCTTCGCCTCGGTGTTGTTGCGGGCGCTGTAGGCGCCGACGGTCTTGCCGGGCACGTTCAGGATCTGCCCGGTGCGGTCGAGGTCGAGGTGGTTGGCGACCGTGCTGACCGAGACGTAGTAGCCGAGGTCATGTGCGTACGACGATTCCGGGCCGAACGCGAGCCGGCGTACGTTCGAGTGCTGCCCGTCGGCGCCGATGACCAGGTCGAACCGCCGGGTCAGGCCACTCTCGAAGACCACGTCGACGCCGGAGCCGTCGTCGGTCAAGGACGCGATCGAGTCGCTGAACAGGTATTCGACGGTGTCGGCGGTCCGTGTGTACAGGATCTCGACCAGGTCGCCGCGGAGGATCTCGAGTTCGCCGCTGAATGCGCTCGGCGGAGTGCTCGCGACGCGCTTGCCCTGCTCGTTCACATAGGTGATGGCGCCCATGTCGGTCGCCCTCGCCCGGACCTCGTCCAGGATGCCCATCCGGTCGAGCACCTTCATCGACGCGCCGCGGAAGTCGACCGCGTAGCCGCCGGGCCGCGGCGCCGGGGCGCGCTCGACCACGGTGGTGGTGTAGCCGTACCGCTGCAGCCAGTAGGCCAGGGCCGGACCCGCCACGCTCGCGCCGGAAATCAGGACTGTCGTCATCGGAACCCCTCCAGAAGTGGTTGCTGTGCCAAGACTGTACGACGGTCTTAGACAAATGTGCAATACGTTCGTGTGAGACGGATGTGTTAGAGTTCCGGCATGGGTAATCGCGAGGCGCTGGTCGAGGGCGCGAAGGCATGTCTGCTGGAGAAGGGCTACAGCCGGACGACGGCGCGCGACATCGCGACCGCGGCCGGGGTGAGCCTGGCCGCGATCGGTTACCACTTCGGGTCCAAGGAGACGCTGCTCAACGAGGCGCTGCGTGCGCTGCTCACCGACGAGTGGGCGACCGAGGTGGCCGGGGACGAGCGGGCGGCCGGCGTCCGCGCGGCCGCAGGCGGACCGCGCGAGCAATTCGTCGCGACGTGGGGTCAGATCATCGAGAGCCTGTCCAACCCGCGACTCAAGGCGTTGTGGGCAACGCAGTTCGAGGTCCTCAGCCTCGGCGCGAGCATGCCCGAGCTGGTCGCGGAGCTGACGAAGATGCAGGGCGAGGCGCGCGAAGGGCTGGCGCACATGTTCGGCGGCGTCGATCCGGACGCCGACCCGGCGGAGGTCCAGGCGATGGGCTCACTCCTGCAGGCGCTGCTGCTCGGGGTGGTCGCGCAGGGCATGTTCGATCCGGACAGCGCGCCGACCGGTGAGCAGCTCGCTCAGTCGCTTCGCATGCTGGCCGACCGGATCAGTCCCAGCGCATAGCCATCGGGTTGTCCACGGGGATCAGCCCGGCCGACATCAGCACGGCGCTCATCGGCCGTACGGCGTCGTGCAGCTCGCTGGCGCGTTCGTCGCCCAGCGCCCGCCAACCCTGATCGGCCAGCGCATCCGTGGTGTCTTCCACCTGCTGCCGCAACGCTTGACCGGAGTCGGTGAGTGCGCCGTCGGCGTCCAGCAGTCCGCGGCTGCGCAGATCGTCGGAGGCGACGGCCCACTCCTCGTCGCTCCACCGGCGGTTGAGCTGGAAGACCTCCTTGGACGGCCCGCCCGCGGCGGAGATCGTCACCAACGCCTGACACGGGCTGAGATCGGCCGCGACCAGTGCCGCGACATGCCCGTCGCCGCGGGACTCCCGCAGGATCGTGGTCGCGTGCCAGAGGACGAGGTGCGGCTCTTCCGGCCACGCCAGCGCGGCGTTGGCTGCCGCGATCGGGCGTCCGGCAACCGGTGCGAGCTCGGCCGCCCGCTGGGCCAGCTCGGCTGCTCGCTTGACGGCGTCACCAGACCATACGGTTTGGTATGGCGGCTCGTCGGCGAACAGCCGGCGTACGGCGTTGTCCACAGCCGTCAGACGTGCGTCGAGGAGCTGTTCCGGGGTCGCATACGTCCACGCGTCGGGCAACGAGCGGGCGACCATCGCCGGGTGGAAGTTGTAGAACATCGCGGCGACCAACTCCGGCACGACCGCGCCGAGCGGCGCGGACCGGCAGCCGAAGTAGCTCATCCAGCCGCCCTTCAACCCGAGCGCGTCGGTCGCCTGCCGCGTCTCGGGCGAGAAGTACGTGATCGCGTGATACGGCTCCAGAACCTTCCACATCCGGCGCGCACGATTCATGGCAACGGACGGTACATGACGTGTAGCCCGACGTACCCGAGTGTGGGGTGGTCGAATGCCTCGGGGACGGTGCCGGCGATGCGGAAGCCGAGCGACTGCCACAGGTGTACGGCGGGTTCGTTCGTCTCGACGACCGCGTTGAACTGGATCGAGCGGAACCCGGACCGCCCGGCCCACTCGATCATGTCCTCGCACAGCAACCGGCCGACGCCCTTGCCACGCGCCTTGCCGTCGACCATGAAGCTCGCGCTGGCGACGTGCGCGCCGGGACCGGGCCGGTTCGGGTACATGTTCGCGCTGCCGAGAACGGTGCCGTCGGCATCGACCGCGACCGTGGTCCGGGCCAGCGGCGAACTGGACGGCGACATCCACAGCGCACCGGCCTGTTCCTCGGTGAGGTTCGGGTCGTAGGTGTAGGTCTCCCGCGCGGTCACGATCTCGTGGAAGAACGGCCAGATGGCCGGCCAGTCGGCGGCGGTGGCGTTCCTGATCTGCACAGTCATTGGGAGAAGCATCACCTGATGTTGCCCGGATGCCAAGCCGATTCCCGATAGGCTGTCTGGGGATGAGAATCTCCGTGCTCAAAGGCCTGCCGCGCTGGACGTTGATCGTGCCGCCGCTCGCTTTCGCCGACTTGGTGGGGACGTGGCATCGCGACCTGGGTGTCGTACTGCTGGTCCTGGTCTGTCTCGGACTCGGCGCCGCGGTCTTCGCCGCCGTGCATCACGCCGAGGTGGTCGCGCACCGGGTCGGCGAACCGTTCGGCACGCTGATCCTCGCGCTCGCGGTGACGATCATCGAGGTCGCGCTGATCGTCACGCTGATGGCGTCGGGCGGCGACAAGGCCGCGCCACTGGCGCGTGACACCGTGTTCGCCGCGGTGATGATCACCTGCAACGGGATCCTCGGGTTGTCGCTCGTTGTCGGCTCGCTGCGGCACCGCGTGCAGGAGTTCCGGGTCCAGGCGTCGTACTCCGCGCTGACCGTGATGACTGCGCTCGTCACGTTGAGCCTGGTGTTGCCGACGTTCACGACGAGCGCGTCCGGGCCGCAGTTCAGCCCGGCGCAGCTCGCGTTCGCCGGTGTGACGTCGCTGGTGCTGTACGGCGTCTTCGTGTTCATCCAGACGATCCGGCACCGGGACTACTTTCTGCCGGTTCGTTCCGATGGTGAGGTCGAGAGCGAGGACGACCACGCGGAGGCGCCGAGCGGCCGGACCGCGCTGCTGAGCCTCGGGTTGCTGTTCGTCTGCCTGATCGCGGTCGTTGGTCTGGCCAAGACTGTGTCGCCGAATCTCGAGTCCGCGGTGGAGTCGGCCGGCGCGCCGCTGGCCGTGGTCGGTGTCGTGATCGCGCTACTGGTGCTGCTGCCGGAGACGGTTGCCGCAGTACGCGCGGCACTGCGGAACCGCCTCCAGACCAGCGTCAACCTCGCGCTCGGGTCAGCGCTCGCCAGCATCGGACTGACCATCCCCGCGATCGCGATCGCGTCCATCTGGCTGAGCGGTCCGCTCGTCCTCGGGCTCGACGGCAAGGAAGTGGTGCTGTTCGCGCTGACGGTCGTGACCGCGATGCTCACGCTCGCGACCGGGCGGGCCACGCTGCTGCAGGGCGCCGTTCACCTCGCGGTGTTCAGTGCGTTCCTGTTCCTTGCGGTAAGCCCTTGAGGTAGTCGATCACCGCCTGCTGGTGGTCGTGCTCGGCCCAGCCGAGTGCATTCCCGTTGTAGTTGGGATCGCGCAGCTCCGGGTCGGCGCCGAGCTCGATCAGCTTCTTGACCGTGTCGAGATGGCCGTTGATCGCGGCCCGGTGGATCGGCGCGGATCCGCCGGAGATCCGGTTCAGGTCGAATCCGAGGCGCTGCAACGGTTCCATCGCCTCGGTGCGGCCGATCTCGGCGGCTCGAACCGGCAGGTGACGTTGGCGGGCGACCGCCCGCGCGGCCAGCCCGGCGTCGATGTCCGGCATCTCGCCGCGCATCGCCGCGGCGTACACCTCGTCGATCTCGTCCAGCGGCGCTGCACCCCGCGCTCGGAGCATGTCCGCTATCTCCTCGTGGCCCTGGACCGCCGCCAGCACGTACGGTCGACTGCCGCCGTACACCGGATGCCTGGTGCCGGTCCCCTCCGGATCGGTGCCTTGGGCAAGCACTAGCTCGGCCCGGTGGAGGAGGCCGGCCGAGGCTGCGAACACCAGCTCGTCCTCCAACAGTTGCTGCGGAGTCGGGTGCGCGGTCGTCATCCGTTCGTGCCACGGACCGCCGTCGCCGCGGCCCAGCCCGTACTCCAGCAGCAGCTCCAGATGGACATCGTCGTACGGCGGGGGACAGCCGGGACCGCAGTTGTACATGGTCTGGCTGTCGTTCGGGTCGGCGCCGGCGTCGAGCAGCACGCGAGCTAGTTCGACCCGGTCAGGGTGTGGCGGTTGGTCGCCCTCGCCGCGGCCGAAGACGCCGGTGATCGCGGTGAACGGCGACGGCAGCCCCTGCCAGAGATATCCGGCGTTCGGGTCGGCGCCGTTCTCGAGGAGGAGACGGGCGATCTCGACCTGATTGGGCGCGTCCAGGCGGTTGTAGGTGAGGTAGAGCAGCGGTTCCCAGCGATACGGTCCGCCTTCTTCCGCTGCTGCCGACGGGTCCGCTCGTACGGCGTCGATGTCGCCGGCAACGACCTTCGTATAAATGTTGCTCTGGGCAATCTCCGGGAACCGCTCGAGGAGCTCCCGGGCCGATCGTTGCCGCGCCGGATCGTCCTGGCCGTAGTGCAAGGTCGCCAGGCGGAGGAACTCGTCGGCTCGTTGCTCCGGAGTGTCGAGCGGGCCGCCGACGGACTGACGGTGCGGTGACCGGCTGTACTTGTCCACCAACTCCAGGTGCCGCACGATCCGCGGCCAGCTCGGGAATCCGTAGCTGCGGGCAACGACCAGCTGCGCGTCCGCGAGCGTCTGCACCGGATGGAACTCGTCCGCGAGTGCGATCGCGTCCCGGTCCCCGGCGCGGACGCCCTTGAGCAGGGCTTTTGCCTGCTTGCGAAGGTGCTCGAGGTGTGGGTCGTCCGGAAGATTTCGGGTCGGCATCACCGACCTCCTCTCTACGAGCCTGCTGTCCGCGTCGTCAGGCGAGAAAGGAGGTGAACAACTGCCACAACCGTGCTCATTTCAGGTGGGCTGAGCCCTTCCCGCGGACCGGTGGCACCCTGAGTGCCTGTCCGCGAGCTTAGCTCAGAGCGGCTTTTCCATCCACCATTCGGTGAACTCGTGCGCCCGGTCCCGGTCCAGCCGGATGACCCAGAGGTTGCTGAACTCGGCCGGCGGGTTGGTCAGGTACGTCGTCCAGCCGCGCACGAATCCGACCCCGTCGCCGAACCCGAGCACCTGGTACTCGAAGTCCGTCTCGCCCGGACCGTCCGCGACGTCGAGCCAGGCCGCCACTATCGCGTCCCGGCCGAGCACCGGCGCCTCGTCCGGGCGCCGGTACCAGGCGGCGTCCTCGGTCCAGAGCGCGGCGATATGCGCGGGATCGTTGCTCTCCCACGCCTTCCGGTACCGGTCGACCCAGCGGTCGAGGTCCTTCTCCTTCATGAGATCCGGCGGTTGTTCAGTACGACGGCCGCCGGCGACGCCAGTACTTCGGGGTGCTTGCGCGGGTCGGCGTCGTACGTGACGAGGTTGCCCGCGCCGGTCAGACCGAGGAAGTCCTGCGCGCCGGTGGAGGCTGCGGTGAGGGCCTGTTCGACGGAGAGCCCGTGCTTGACCAGCATGTCGATCTCGCCCACGACCGTGCCGACGACGTCCGATCCGGTGAGTACGCGGACGCCGTACCGGTCGGCGAGCGGCAGGATCGACGACAGGTACTCGGAGCGGGCCCGGCGGCGAGCCGTCTGCTCGGGGGTCTCGTTCGGGCCCGGGCTGACCGAGGCGCTGAGTGTCGGGGTCCATGCGCCACCGCGGGCGCCGAGGGTTTCCAGGTCTTGCTCGGTGAGCGCCGTACCGTGTTCGACCGAGTCGATGCCGACCCGGATGAGGTCGCTGACGTGGTCGGTGTTGACGTGGGCCGCGACCCGGGCATTGCGGGAATGGGCCAGCTCGACCATGGCCTCGACCACGTCCAGACCGTACGTCGGACTGACCTTGCTGCCGCGGATCGGGCCGTCCGGACCGACCTCGGGGAAGTCGCCGACCAGCTTGAGCCAGGTGGCGCCGTCGGCGATCTCGGCCTCGACCGCGGCGAGCAGGTCCTCCGGATCGACCGGCTCGTACGCCTGCGGGAAGTAGCAGCCCTTCGGCGCGAGGAACCGGCCGGCCGCGAGCACGAGCGGACGGCTGTCGTCGGGCGTTCGCGCCAGCTCGAGGGTGACCTCGCGGTTGCCGCCGACATCCCGGACTGCGCTGACGCCGGCGCCGGCGAGCTCACCGAGCCGCTCCGCCGCGAAGTCCGCGCCGCGCAGCTCGGGTCCGTTCGGGCCGGCCGCCATGGTCAGGTGACAGTGCGAGTCGATCAGCCCGGGTACGCCGTACCGACCGGGCAGCACCTCGCCGAGCTCGCCCGGGCCGAACGTTACGCGCGCGGCGTCGCCGGACGGGAGCACGGTTCCTTCGAAGACCCACGTCGGACCAGTCGTCATGTCGCCATCCTGCCTCAGGGGAGATCAACGTCACCCGGTCTGTGACTTGAACATGTTCAAAAAGACGGCGTACGGTCGGTGCTACCGGAATTTGAACGTGTTTAAGAAGAGTGGGGATGAGATGGACATGACGGTGACGACGTACCTGGTCTACCTGGCCATTGCGGTGCCGCTGACGATCTGGGTGGCGCGGACGCTGAGCCGGAACGGGCGGATCTTCCTGGTCGACGTGTTCCACGGCAACGAGGACTTCGCCGACGCGGTGAACCGGCTGCTCGTGGTCGGGTTCTACCTGGTCAACCTGGGGTTCGTGACGCTGTTCCTGCGCGGCGGGAGCGCGGTGGTGGACGCGCGCGGGGTGTTCGAGCAGCTGAGCGTCAAGCTCGGGATCGTGATGCTGGTGCTCGGCGGGTTGCATCTGGCGAACGTGTGGGTCTTCAACGCGATCCGGCGCCGCAGCCGGCTCGAGCTGCAGACGACTCCGCCGGTGCCGCCGAACGACACGGTCCAGCCGGCGGCCGAACCGCGGTACGGATACTGAGGTTTCGCGGACCGTGCGCGAGTTGACGGTGCTGTACGACGCCCACTGCGGGCTGTGCCGCCGGTTCAAGGACTGGCTGGCGGCGCAGCGGCCGGCGTCGAACGGGGAGGGCGGGGTGATGCGCCTGCGGTTCGTCGCGGCGGGGTCGACGGATGCGCGGGCGCTCTACCCCGGTCTGGATCACGAGGCGACACTGCGCGACGTGACGGTGGTCGCCGACGACGGGTCGGTGTACGTCGGCGATCGCGCCTGGATCGTATGCCTGTGGGCAACGGGGGAGCACAGGCACACCGCCGTACGACTGGCGAGTCCGGCGATGCGGCCGGTGGCGCGGGCGATGGTGCAAGCAGCCGCGGGACTGCGGCGGTTGAGCGGAGGTGACTACGCTGACGGATGTGACGGACAGTGCGACCGCTAAGGGTGAGCAGACGCGCGAACTGATCCTGTCGACGGCGCTACGGCTGTTCCGGGAGCAGGGGTACGGGAAGACCACGATGCGCGCGATCGCCACCGAGGCCGGGGTATCGGTGGGCAACGCGTACTACTACTACGGCTCCAAGGACCACCTGATGCAGGCGTACTACGACCTGCTCCAGGACCAGCACCGCGCGGCCGTCGAGGAGCTGCTCGCGTCGGAGAAGGCGTTCGTGCCGCGGATGACCGGCGTACTGCGAACGTGGCTGGAGGTGGCGGCGCCGTACCACGAGTTCGCCGGCACGTTCTTCAAGACGGCGGCGGATCCGAAGAGCCCGCTGTCGCCCTTCAGCGACGAGTCCCGCCCGGCGCGGGATGCGGCCGTCGACATCTTCCGCCGGGTCGTCGAAGGCTCGGACCTGAAGGTGCCCGCGGACCTACGGGCGGAGCTCCCTGAGCTGTTGTGGCTGCTGCAGATGGGCGTCGTCCTCTTCTGGGTCCACGACTCCAGCGAGGACGTACGCCGAACCCGCACCCTGATCGACCGAGCCGTCCCCCTGGTAGACCGCCTCCTTCGGCTCACCCGCATCCCCGGCGTGCGAGGTGTGGTGACCGACCTCCTCGGCCTCATCCACTCGATCAAACCGTAGAAGCCGGCGTACTGCGTCAGCCCCGCGTGCTACGCGCCCGCCTCTCGTCGCTCCGCTCCTCGGAGCGACCACTCCGCCCGCTGCCCGCCCATCCCCGGGCTCATCGCCCGGAGCATCCTCTCCGGCTGTCGCCGGGGTTCCGGCTGTCGCCGGGTGTGGCGGGCTGCCGCCCGCGGTCTGCTCGCTGTCGCTCGCGAGTGACTGCCTTGGCCAGCGTCTACCCGTTGGACGACGGTGCCGGGGCGAACTGCGGCCCCCGCGTGCTGCCCACCCCAGGCTTATCGCCCGGAGCATTGGACTGCGATCACTTCTGCAACACTGTCGCCGTGAGGGTGACGTTGGAGGAGGCCCTGCTGGCTGAATTGGCCGGACGAATACATCGTCCAAGCATCGTGGGCCACGACTCGTCAGCCGCTCCTCGAGCTTGCCCATACGACCGACCTCGACCTGGCGATCAAGACAGTGATAGATAACCTGCCGCGAAACCGTGCCGCGTGGCTTGGCGATGCAGATCAGCCTGCGGACTGAGTCTCGAACACACGCACATGCCGCGATCCGCGCCCTCGGCACCTCGCCGACCCCGTGCGGAGACGACCAAGAATCACCTGCTCCAAGAGCATCGGAATCGTCCGAGTTCTGCGCTCAGCTGCGGGTAGCCCCGTCCCCTGCCGCCCGACCTCGAACAATGTGCCAGCATCGGCAGCGCCGAAACCACGAACATGCACCGTGGTGCGGGGCACCTCCAGATGTGCAGGCTCCTACGGATCAGAAGGTTGGGGTTCGAATCCCCCCGAGCGCGGGGACCACGGCGGCGACAACGCCCCCTACACCGCCCAAGCCGTAGGCCCCATAGTCCAAGCCCTCCGCGCCCGCGGTTACCAACTAGTCACGGTAACCCAACTGGTCAGCTAAAAAGAGGGCTATTCAGAAGGTGTGAGAGGAAAGACCAAGGAAGGACAGGGAAACAAAGACGGAGTGGAGGGTTCGGCGCCTGGCTGGGTCCGGCAGTCCGAGTCAGTCGGCATCTGGACAGGAGTGTCAGGCTCGGTGTCAGGCATACCCGACCGGACCTGGGCCGGCCGTGGCCCTCACTCTCGGAATCGCAGAGGGAGAAAGCCAGAGTGGGACTTGGCTGCCTGGCCGGGTCCGGCGGTCGCCTGGTTCGCCGAGTCGTGGCGAACGGTCCCTGGCCGGTACGCCGAGTCGTGGACCACGGCTGCAGAAATCTCGCC
>NZ_JBEPDK010000004.1:0-272566 GCF_040300265.1 Kribbella sp. NPDC000426
CCCCGACCGCGTGACCCGCCCCCCCCCCCCCTCCTCCCCCCGTACCCCTACAATTACCCGCGGGCCGCCGCCCGCCCCCGCGCGCCCCCCCCGGCGCCCCCCCACTTCCCGCTCACCACGAACCAGCAACGGGAGACACCAGTGACCGACAACTCTGTGTCGCGTGGCTTCACGCGGCGTTCATTTCTCACCGGCGCGGGAGCTGCCGCAGGCGTGGCGCTCGGCGGCCGGCTTCTCACCACCAGCAGCGTGATGGCGGCGCCCGGCCGGACAGCGGCCGTGGCGGCCGCCGTCACCCATCCGGTCAAGCAGGTCCACCTGGCCGGTACCGACGGCTGGGTGGGGATGCCCGGCGACGCGCCGCCGGACCCGCCGTTCTTCCCCGACCCGTTGGCGCCGAGCCCGTTCAACACCTACGTCTTCGGTTTCCGCGACGTGACCGGGATGACCTCGAACCTGGTCGCCGCCCAGCGCGGCAAGGCGCAGATCAGCGCGCCGATGATGGCGTTCGACGAGGACGACGACATCTACCTCACGCTGACCAACCTCGGACTGGCGCAGCGGCCGGACCTGTTCGACGGGCACACGTTGCACTGGCACGGGTTCGTGAACGCGATCCCGTTGTTCGACGGCGTACCCGAGCTGTCGCTCGCGGTGCCGATCGGCCGGGACCTGACGTACTTCTATCGTCCGCACGACGCCGGGACGTACATGTACCACTGCCACTTCGAGGACGTCGAACACGTCCAGATGGGCATGACCGGCATGGTCTTCGCCCGGCCGGCGCAGAACCGTACGCCGCTGCACCCGGGGGAGCGGTACGCGTACAACGACGGCGACGGGTCGACGGCCTACGACCGGGAGTTCGCGTTCATGATCACCGAGCTGTGGTCGGCTGCGCACTACCGCGACGCCCACATCCAGGTGAACGACTGGACCGACTACGACCCGAGCTTCTGGCTCCTGAACGGCCGTGCCTACCCGGACACGACCGCCCCGAACGGCGATCCGCTCAGTACGGCGGCCGGCCGATTGCAGTACCAGCCGATCTCGTCGCTGATCCGCTGCAACGCCGGCGACCGGGTGCTGCTGCGGATGTCGAACCTCGGCTACCAGAACCACGTGCTGACGGTCGACAACATCGACCTGACCGTGATCGCGAAGGACGCGAGCCTGCTGAAGGGGCGCGACGGTACGACGAACTACCTGACGACGAACGCGGTCGAGGTCGGCCCCGGAGAGAGCCGGGACGCGATCTTCGTCGCGCCCGGTCCCGGCGAGTACCTGCTCTACGACCGCAAGTACTCCTATCTCGACAACGGCGGCGGGGCCGGGTACGGCGGCATGATGACGAAGATCGTCGTCGGACCGCCCGGGACCTATCCCGCCCAGACCGCAGCGAATGCGTGACGGGGGCGATGATCCGATGAGACGAATCTCAGTCCAGCGGCTGCTGGCGCTGACCGCGGCCGCGGTGCTGGCGCTGACACCGGTCGTGGTACGGACGCAGGCGTCGGCCGCGGAGATGTCCGAAGGCCTGCTGTGCGACACCGACCCGAACCAGACGTTCTCGCTGACCGCGCGCGACGGCTACATCTCCACTCCGGACGGCAACTCGATCTACATGTGGAGCTACGGCAACAGCAAGCGCGGCTTCCAGCTGCCCGGACCGACGCTGTGCGTCGAGTCCGGCCGGCAGGTGACCGTGATCCTGCACAACACGTTGCCAGAAGCAACGTCCATCGTGTTCCCCGGGCAGACCGCCGTGAAGGCGAACGGCAACCCGGCGCAACCGCAGTTCGACGCGGGCGGCTCGTTGACCTCGTTGGTCCAGTCCGCCGCGGCGACCGACGGCTCGGTCACCTACACCTTCACCGCGGGCAGCCCGGGCAGCTACCTTTACGAGACCGGCACCGACGTCGACAAGCAGCTCCAGATGGGTCTGTACGGCGCCCTCGTGGTCCGGCCGGCCGGTCACCCGAACCAGGTGAACGACCGCGCCGACTCGGCGTTCGCGAACGGCAAGGAGTACGTCTACCTGCTGTCCGAGGTCGACCCGGACGTCCACCTGGCGGTCGAGCGCAACCAGACCGTCAACGTGAACGCCTCGAAGTCGCGGTACTTCATGATCAACGGCCGCAGCATGCCTGACACCCTGGCGCCGAACAACGCGCCCTGGCTGCCTGGCCAGCCGTACGGCGCGCTGGTGCACATCAAGCCGTACGACGCGGCGACCAACCCGCTGCCGGCGACCATCCACTACCTGAACGCGGGCACTGTGAACTATCCGTTCCACCCGCACGGCAGCGACGAGCGGATCGTCAACCGCGACGGTCGTGCACTGCAGGGCCCGTCCGGTGAGGATCTGTCGTACCTCAAGTACGACCTGGACGTCGGTCCGGGGCAGACCCTCGACGTACTGATGGACTGGCGCGACGTCGAGCACTGGAACGCGACCACGAACCCGATCCCGACGCAGATCCCGGCGATCACCGACCAGTTGCTGGTCGGGCCGGACACCTGGTTCTCGGAGAGCGGCTACCTCGGTACCAAGAACGCGGTGCCGTCGAACCTGACCCAGAACAACGAATGCGGCGAGTACTACCACATCGCCCACAGCCACGCACTCGAGCAGGCCACCAACTACGGGGCAGCCTTCGGCGGCATGATGACGGTCTTCCGCATCGACCCGCCCGCCGGCTGTGTGAGCCAGTGAGGACACGACGATGACGAACAGACTTCGGATCGCCACCGTGGGCGTCGCGTCGACAGCCCTGGCCGCTGCACTGCTGACACCGGTTCCGGCCGTCGCCGCACCCGCGACCCTGCCGCAGGCGCCGGCCCACGCATCGGTTGCCGTCGGCAAACTTACGCCCCGGGGCTGTACGTTCGGAACCGGCACGGCCGCCTGCGATCTGTACGCGCTCGCCGGTACGGCATCTCTGCTCGGGACAGCCGTTCCGATCTGGGGCTTCTCGTCGACCGGCGTGACCGGTACGGCGACGGCCCCGGGACCGCTGCTGGTCGTTCGTCAGGGCGACGAGGTGACAGTCACCCTGCACAACCAGCTCGCCGGTCAGACCGTCGCACTGGCCTTCCCGGGCCAGCCGATGCCCACCGGAGGCGAGGACACCACCGGTATCGCGTCGGGGACCAAGACCTACACGTTCACCGCCGCCAAGCCGGGAACATTCCTGTACGAGGCGGGCCACACGCCGGCGGGCGCGCGCCAGGTCGCGATGGGTCTGGCCGGTGCGCTGGTCGTGCTGCCGCCCGACGGTACGGCGTACGGCAGCCAGCCGGCGGGGTACCCCGCGAGCGGGTACGACGACGACGCTGTCGTCGTGCTGAGTGAAATCGACCCGGCTTTCAACGCGAACCCGGCTGGTTTCGACCTGCGCAAGTTCGCCCCGAAGTACCGGCTGATCAACGGCAAGCCGTTCCCGGCCACCGATCCGGTCGCGACCGACCAGGGCCACAAGGTCCTGCTGCGCTATGTCAACGCCGGTTCGGTGACGCATCCGATGACGGTGCTGGGCGGGTCGCAGACCGAGATCGCCCAGGGCGGGCACCCGATGCACTACGCGACCACAGTGGCCGCGGAGAGTGTCGACCCGGGCCAGACCCTGGACGCCCTGGTCACGATGCCGACGGGACCCGAGTCGAAACTGGCGCTGTACGAGCCGGCCCGGCATCTCGACAACAACGGGCAGCACACCGCCGACCCGGGGCAGTTCGCCTTCGGCGGCATGCTCACCTTCCTGGACACGAACGCGCCGCCGCCGAGCACCGACGCGGTCGGGCCGGTCTCGACGCATCTCCGGCTGGCCCCGAACCCGGCCACCGGACAGGCGCCGGTGACCGTGACCGCGGACCTCAGCGATGCGACCACCGGCGGTTCTGCGGTGACCCAGGCTGAGTTCGTGATCGACGACGCGGTCACCGTCGGGCCTGGTTTCGGCACGCCGATGAGCTTGCCAGGCGGAGGAGTGACCGTCGTCGGTGCAACCGGGGTGATCACGACCGCGACGCTGGCGGCGCTCGATGCCGGCCGGCACACGGTGTTCGTCCGCGCCCTCGACGCGGCCGGCAACTGGGGTGTGGTCGGATCGGTGATCTTGAACCTGCCGAAGACCGGTCCGCAGACCATCAACGGCTCGATCGCCGACGTGCCGGCCAATGCGACGGTTCCGGTGACCGTGTCCGCGACCGGCGACGATTCGGACGCGGGCGGGCTGATCACAGCGGCGGAGTACTTCCTCGACACGCCGGGAACAAGCGGAGGTGGTACGCCGCTGACGCTGAACCGCAGCGCGACGGTGGTGTCGGAGGAGACCGACCTGTCCGCCGCTGTCCTGCAGACCCTGACCGAGGGCACGCATCACGTGCTGGTGCACAGCAAGGACTCGCTGGGACTGTGGGGACCGCTGCTCGACATCCCGTTGCCGATCGATGTGACCGGGCCCGCGGTCGACGCGGCCGCGGTCGGGCCGAACCCGACCAACGGGATCCTGGCGGACAAGAGCCACCCGGGCAATCTGCTGGTGTCGGCGGAGATCACCGACAAGGACGCCGGCGGAGCTCTGCAGAGTCTGCTGGTGGACGCCGAGGCGTTCGTGGACCCGACCGTTCCGAACCCACCCGGCGGCACCGGGCTGCAGCTGCTGCCGGTGGACGCCAAGCTGGATTCGACCGGTGAGACGTTCTACGGTCTGATCCCGCTCACCCAGGTGAAGGCACTTGCCGACGGCACCCATCACGTCTACGTCCGCGGGCAGGACGCGGCGGGGAACTGGGGAGCGCTCTTCGCGGTCAACCTGGTCGTCGACAAGACCGCGCCGGTGCTGGGCGCGTTGGCAGCCGCGCCGAACCCGACGAACGGGGCGGAGAACCTCACACTCACCGCGCCGGTCACGGACGCCTCGCTGATCGCGAAGGCGGAGTACTGGCTGGGCACCACCGATCCGGGGGTCGGCAAGGGGATCTCCGTGCCGGTGAGCGTGGTGGCGGGCAAGGTCCAGGTGACCGTCCCGCTGACCTCGGTGACGCCGGGGAACCAGGTCTTCAACCTGCGGGTGCAGGATCTGGCGGGCAACTGGAGCAAGCCGGTGAACACGACCGTCTCGGTCCAGCGGCCGAACCGGATCTTCGCGGACGACTTCGAGTCCGGCGGGTTCGGGTTCTGGAGTGGCAGCACCGGCGGGGTCGCCAACACGACGACCGCAGCGCGGCCGGGTCCGCTGGAGCCGGGTAGCCTGCACGGGCTGCAGGTCACGCTGCCTGGTGCCGGTTATCTCACCGACAACACGCCGACGGCGGAGACGTCGTACCACGCCCGGTTCGTCTTCAACCGGAACACGCTGACGTCGGGCACGAACGCGAACACGGCAATCAGCCTGCTGCAGACGAGAAGTGCTGCCAACGGCCAGGTGTTCGCACTCGAGTACAGGTTCTCGGCAGGCTCGGCGCAGGTGCGGACGGTCCTCGATCGCAGCGGAGCCGGGACCCTGACCGGTGCCTGGGTGACGCTGACGACGGGGAACCACACCCTGCAGGTCGACTGGACGTCCGGCCCGGCGACCGGCGGTTCGGCCGGCTCGCTACGGCTGCTGGTCGACGGGGTGAGTCGCTCGCTGCAGACCGGCAACACCAGCACGCTGCGGATCGAGACGACCTGGCTCGGGCTCTCGGCCGGGATGAGCTCCAGCTCGGCCGGGCAGGCGTACTTCGACACCTTCAACTCGACCAGATACACGATGCCGTGACGGGCCGGAGCCGGGATCGCGGCGCGGTCCCGGCTCCGCTGCCGGGGAGGGGAACCCACATGCTCGAGGCAACAGTCCGCCGGACCACCGGCCGGACACCGAGAGTCAATCGCCTGGTGGTGCTGAGCGCGGTGCTGGCGACGGCCCTGGTCGTCGGCCTGCTCGTCGTGCTCAAGCTGCGGTCGTCGTCGGCAGATACCGGATCGTTCCCGCAGAGCGCGGCGATCGAGCAGCAGTACGGCGTCCGGTTCAGCCGGATCGCGGTCGTCGGGGACGGCGGACTGATCACGCTGACGTACGTCGTCCTGGACAGCGAGAAGGCCGGGCGTTTCCAGTCCGACGTACAGCATCCGCCGGAGCTGCTCAGTGAGAACCGGGACGGCGGAACGAAGCGCGTCTCGGTGATGAAGCAGGGACACACGCTGCGCCCCGGCCAGACCTACTACCTGGTCTACCAGAACACCAAGGGCGCGCTTCGCCATGGCGAGAAGGCGTCCATCCAGCTCAGCAGTCTCACCTTGCGCCATGCGCCGGTGCTGTGAACCGGCACCAGCGGCTGCTTCAGCCGGCCGCGTTGTCCGCGTCCCTGGCGACCGGCAGGAACAGCTGGAACAGGGCACCGCCTTCGGGAGCTTTCCCGGCGACGATGCGGCCGCCGTGCGCCTGCACCGTGGCCTGGGCCATCGCCAGCCCGAGCCCGCTACCCATCGGCACAGCGGCCGGCGGTCGGCGGTGCCAGAAGCGCTCGAAGACATGTGGCAGGTCTACGTCCCGGATGCCCGGCCCGGCGTCGGCGACGCTGAGCATGTACCAGGAACCGGAGCGCTCGCAGGTCAGCCGGATCCGGTCTCCGGGCACGGTGAAATGCACCGCGTTCTCGATGAGCGCGTCGACGGCGAGCTCGAGCCAGGCTCGGTCCGCTGCCACGATCTGGGCCCCGGAGGGCCGCTCGAGGACCCAGTCCCGGTCGGCGCTCTCACGCCAGTTGCGCGCGACATCGTCGAGGAACTCGCCGAGGTCGAGGCCGACATACCGCAGCGCCCGGCCCGAGTCCAGCTTGGCAAGTGCGAGCAGACGAGTGGACAGCGCGGCCAGCCGATCCATCTGGCGGCGCACGATCGCGTAGTCGTCGGCGGACTCGGGGGTGTCGACCGTGGGTTCCAGCAGCTCGAGGTGGCCGATGGCGATGGTGACCGGCGTACGCATGGCGTGCGACGCGTCGCGGAAGAAGTCGCGCTCCCGCTCGAAGACCGCCAGCCTCTCCTCCGACATCAGCACCAGCTGCTCCTGTGCGGCCTTGCGCCGCCGGGCGTGCCAGACCATGGCCAGGAAGAGCATCGGCATCAGCGGGATCTCCGCCCACTCCGCGCGGCTGCTGCCGTCCTGGAGCTGATGGACGACCAGGATCCAGCCGGTGCTCACGGTGACGAGGAACGTGACGACCAGCGTGGGCCGCAGCGGCCAGACCCGGAACCCGTAGACCAGCGTCAGACCGAGGAACAACAGGTGGTACGGGATCACCTCGCGCTCGATCATCACGTTCATCAGCGCCAGCATGGCCACCACGAACACCGCGAGGAGCGCGTCGGTCAGGCGGTGCCAGCGCGGACCGGTCCGGCTGTCGGAGGTCCGCGCGGTCCGGTCCCGCGCGACGTCACGCGCTCTGAAGCTGATAGCCGACATTGCGCACGGTCTGGATCACGTCGCGGGTCATCTTGCTGCGCAGCCGGCGCACGTAGACGTCGACGACATTGGTGGCCGGATCGAAGTCGTAACCCCAGACCGCGGAGAGCAGTTCGCTGCGGGTGCAGACCAGGTCGGGTTTGCGCATCAGGTGCTGCATCAGCAGGAACTCCCGTTCCGACAGGGCCGACTCGCTCCCGTCGACGCGGAGCTTGCGGGTCCGGATGTCGAGCATCACCCGGCCGACCCGCAGGACCAGCTCCTCGGTGGTCTTGCCGGTCGCGTCGCGCAGCCCGAACCGCACCCGGGCCAGCAGCTCCCGGATCGAGAACGGCTTCGGCAGGATGTCGACCCCTTGCTCGAGGCAACGGACCCGGACCTCGGCGTCCGCGACGGCCGAGAGCACCAGCACCCGGGTCTGCGGACTGCTGACCAGGACGGCAGCGATCACCGCTTCGCCGTCCACCTCGGGCATCCGCAGGTCGACCACCATCAGATCGGGCCGCTTCGTCAGCGCCATCCGCAGACCGTCGCCCCCGTCGGTCGCGGTCAGCACCTGATAGCCCTCCGCCTCGAGCCCGCGGCGCACGAAGCGGACCACCTCGGGCTCGTCGTCTATCACCAGCACTGTCGTCATGTGTTCCCCCCAGCCGGGTCACGCCTGGCGTGCCCGCTGTTCCGGATTGCTCCCCCGAGCCCACTGCACATATTGACGCTGCCGGACGCCGGAGGGAAGCCCCGGAGCCTTCACCCGGCGGCGGCGGAGCGTGACAACCAGATGAGAATTCCGTCATCTGATGTCTCCGCAGGGCGCCGTACGGGATCGTCACGACCAGCACTGGTGGTGTCCGAGGGGGGCAACCGTGGACATGAGCTGGGCGGTGTGGCGACGCGGCGGTCCCACGCGAGTACTGGTCCTACTGGCCGTGGCCGGAATCGTCTGGCTGAGCCAGGCCGGGGTCGCCGAGGCGCACCCCGTGCTGCTCCGTTCGTCCCCGTCCGAGGGCCAGACGGTCCGGGCCGCCCCCACGCAGATCGACCTCTGGTTCTCCGAGCCGCCGACTGCCGCCGGTCTCGACGTCGCCCTCTCCGACCGGGACGGCAAAGCCTTTCCGGTGACTGCGCGGATCGCGGACCAGGGCATCCATGTCGTCCTCACGGGCTTTCCCGAGCTGCCGCGGTCGGTGTACGAACTGCGCTGGAGCGTGGTGTCGAAGTACGACCTGCACCGGCTCCAGGGAACGCTTGTCTTCGGTGTCGGCCTTGCTGCGACCGCGAACGGGCGGCCGGCGGAAACGGTCACTGGTCCGGCGGGCACAGTGGCGGACGTCGTACTGGGCTGGCTCGACCTCGCTGCAACCTCGGTGCTGTGCGGCTGGGTGCTGGTGACCGCGCTGCTGAGCCGCGGCAGAGTCGACGTCCCCTCAGAGCCGATGGCCGCGCTCCGCGGTCTAGCAGGTGCATTCGGCTTTCTCACAGTGTTCGCGTCTCTGGCCCGGGGCGGCCGGCAATGGTCGGAGGCAGCCGGGACGGACTCCGGTCTGGCCGTGCTCAAGGACTCGGGTCAGTTGCTGCGATGGTCCCTCCGCGAAGTGGTCCTGCTCGCGATCTGCGTGCTGCTCGTCCGGCAGTCACGCCTCGGGAGATCGAGCCGGGCGGGCGTCGCCACGCTGTCGTGCCTCCTGCTCGCGGATCTCGTGCTCCGGGCGGGCACGAGCCATGCGCGGGGCGGTCCGCTGACGCTCGCCGTACTGGCGCTTCATCAGGCAGCCGCCCTGACCTGGGTCGGAGGCCTGGTCGTGCTCGGCATCCTGACCGCCCGGCTGCCCGGCCGGCGGGAGGGTGCGGTCGAGATCTGGCGCCGCTTCGGTCCGGCTGCCGCCTGCTCGGTCGCGGTGCTGACCATCACCGGGTTGCTGCTGACGGGCCGTCAGGTCGCGACTGTGGACGCCGCGCTCGGTACGCCGTACGGCCGGGCGCTGCTGGTCAAGCTGACGTTGGCCGGCGTGCTGATGGCCCTCGGCCTGAGGCATGCCATCCGGCTGCATCCGTGGCTGGTGCGTCGGCCGCAGCCGGCCGCCGGTCCGTCGGCGCGTGCACAATCGCTCGCGCCGGTGCTGGGTGTCGCAGTCGTCTTGATGGCCGTGGTGCTGGCCGGGACTCCACCGGCCCGCGGTCCGCAGTTCGACAAGCCCGAAGCAGCGATCTCGCGCGCCGACTACCAGGTGGACGATCTCCTGATCACGGTCTCGCTCGGGCCGAACCAACCCGGCCGCAGCCTGCTGCTGGTCGACGTGGTGAGCAGCCGCCGTCCGTCGCCGGGCCCGATCACGACGCTGACCGCCGACCTCGGATCGACGCCGGGCATCGTCCTTCGGCGTACTGCGGGCGGTGCGCAGGGCGACAGCCGGTGGCAGGCCGCCGTCGATGTGGAGGCGACGGGGCCGTTGCCGCTGCGGATCGTGGCCGGTCGCAACCATCCGGGTCCTGCCGTGGTGACGACGACCTGGGTCGTGCCGTCGGGCTCGGCCCCGCGGCCGGTCGTGGTGTCGAACCGTCCGCTGGCGCCGTGGACCGCGGCGGCGGCCTCGGCGTTCGCCCTTCTGGGCGCGGCTGCCGGTGTACTTCTCGTTCGTCGGCATCGCCGGGCGCGGGTCGCGGTTGCGGCGTCTGTGGAGCGGGAACCGTCCGGGGTTCGGTGAGCCGTCGTACGGTGGCGGTGTGGAACGGCGGAGTTGGGTGGAGCAGATCATGGGGCTGCCCATCAGTGTGCTCGCTCGCGGGGACGGGGCCGGGTCGGTGCGGGCGGAGAGTGCGGTGCGGGAAGTCTTCGCCGAGCTGGTCGAGGTTGATCGGGTGTTCTCGCCGTACAAGGCGGACAGCGCGGTGAGCCTGCTGGCGCGCGGCGAGATGGGTTGGGATGGTGTTGACCCGGTGGTGCATGAGGTGGCCGACCGGTGTGTCGCCGCGCGGGAGTTGACCGATGGGTTGTTCGATGCGCAGACGCCCGCGGGTTCGTGGGATCCTTCGGGACTGGTGAAGGGCTGGGCGGTCGAGCGGGCCGGCCTGCGGCTGCGAGAGGTCGTTGACGTGGATTGGTGCCTGAACGCGGGCGGTGACGTGCTCGTGGTGTGTCCGAGCGGTGAGCCGTTCGTGGTCGGCATCCAGGATCCACGCGATCCCGGCCAGGTGGTGGCGAGCGTGGCGCGCACCGGGGGAGCGGTCGCAACCAGCGGCACCGCGGCCCGCGGCGCGCACCTCTACGACCCGCGCAGCGGGCAGGCGGCGGCCGGTCGTTGGCTGTCCGTGTCGGTGACGGGTCCGTCGCTGGAGTACGCCGATGTCCTCGCGACAGCCGCGTTCGTCGCCGGCGACGACTGGCCGGGAGTTCTGCTCCCGGAGTACGAGGGTCTCGGAATCCTTGCCGATGGCAACCTGTTCGCGACACCGGGCTGGACCGCCGGATGACGGGGCGGATCCTGCTGATCGAGGACGACGCCGACCTGGCCCGTCTCCTCGAACGCGTCCTGACCGACGAGGGGTACGCCGTGACGCGGGCCGGCGACGGGCACACCGGCCTGCATCTCGCGCTCACCCGCGAGGTGGACGCGATGATCGTGGACCGCGGCCTGCCCGCCGTCGAGGGACTGGACCTGATCGCGCGGCTGCGCAGCCGCGGGATCGGCACGCCGATTCTCGTGCTGTCCGCGCGGAACAGCACCGAGGACCGGGTCGAGGGGCTGGACGCCGGCGCCGAGGACTACCTGACGAAGCCGTTCGAGCTGTCGGAGTTGCTGGCCCGGGTCCGTGCGCTGCTGCGTCGCCATCTGGATCGCGCGGTCGAGCTCGCCGTGCCGGGCGGCTCCTTGGATCTGGCGACCAGGACGGTACGGCGGACTGACGGCGGCACGGTGGAGTTGTCGGAGCGCGAGGCGGCGTTGCTCGGTCTGCTTGCGGCCCGACCCGGCGTCGTCTTCAGCCGGGCGGACCTGCTCGACCGCGTGTTCGGCGACGCGGAGTCCGAGACTGTCGTCGACACGTACGTCCACTACTGCCGGCGGAAGTTGGGACGCGACGTGATCAGCACGGTGCGGGGACTCGGGTACCGGTTGGGCAAGTCGTGAGCGGCCGCCCGATCGGCGACGAGGTCCTGGTACGGCGGGCCGCGCGCGGTGTCGCCGTACAGGCGGCGGCATTGGTCGCGGTGGCCATGCTGGTGCTGATCGCCTTGGTGACGATCGTGGTGGTCCGCGGGCAGACGGGTGCGGCCGACGACCTGCTCCGGTCTGCTGTCGCCACGGCCGACGATGTCGGTGACCCGCCGGAAGGCGCCTGGCTGGTGATGACCGGGCCCTCGGGCACGAGTACCTCGCCCGGCTTGCCTGCGGAGCTCATGCCCGAGTTGACCGCGCTGCGGGACCGTGCCACCGGACAGGTTCAGCTGATCACGGTGGAGAACGACGACGGCGAGTACCGCGTCGCCACCGGAGTCACGAAGGGCAGGCAGGTGCAGGCGGTGCTGAGCCTGGCGACGGCGCACAAGGAGCGAGCCCGCCTGCTGCTCGTGATGGGTTTCGCGGCCGTGCTGGGCCTGTTGCTGGCCGGTTTGCTGGGCGTCTTCATCGGGCGGCGAGCGGTCCGGCCGCTGGTGCAGGCGTTGACGCTGCAGCGTGCGTTCGTGGCCGATGCCGGGCATGAACTGCGGACGCCGTTGACGTTGCTGAGCACCAGGGCCCAGGTTCTCGGGCGGTCGCTACGGCGCAGTGGAGCCAGTGCCGAGATTCTGGACGACGCGGACGGGGTCGTCGGCGACACCCGGCGGCTGGCGGAGGTCGTCGACGACCTGCTGGCAGCCGCTGATCCGCGCGGCTCGGACAACCACGAGTCGGTCGACCTGGTCCGGATCGCGCAGGACGTGGCTCACGCGGCGGGCGCGCATGCCGAGCAGGCCGGCGTACGACTGCACTGGACCTCCGATGGTGACTCTGCGCCCGCCTTCGGTTCACCGAGCGCGATCCGGCGCGCCACGATCGCGCTGGTCGACAACGCGGTCGACCACACCCCGCGGGGCGGCGAGGTGCGGATCGCCGTACGGCGGCAGCGGGGCGACGTGATCCTCGCTGTCAGTGACACCGGCCCGGGCATCGGCCCGGAGGCGGCGGAACGGGTACTGCGCCGGTTCGACTCAGGCGGGCACCGGGCCGGACGCAAGCACTACGGCCTCGGTCTCGCGCTCGCCCACGACGTGGCGAACCGGCTCGGCGGACAGCTTCGGCTGGCGCCGAGCGAGGTCGGCGCGACCTTCGAGCTCGTCCTGCCCGCGACCAGGGACGACGGTCCAAGGAACGGCTAAGAATCCCCGGTCATCGTCGAAGCATGACGAACCGCGGTCCAGCACAGGAGGCCAGCCGGCCGCGGACCATGCACCTGCGTCGCCGGCCACGGACCACTCCGTCGTGGTGGCGCGACGCAGCCGGCGTCCTGTGCTGGGCGAGTGTGCTGATCGTGATCGCGCTGTGGGTGTCCGGGCGCGGCTTGCAGACACTCGCGAGCGGTCCGGCGGACCTGCTCACCTCGTTGGGCAGACTGTCCGGGCTGATCGCAGCGGATCTCCTGCTGGTACAGGTGTTCCTGATGGCTCGGGTGCCGATGATCGAGCGGAGCTACGGGCAGGACGAACTAACCCGCCGGCACCGGCTGGTCGGCTTCTGGTCGTTCAACCTGCTGCTGGTGCATATCGTTCTGATCCTGGCCGGCTATACGCTGCGCGACCACAACAACCTGCTGCGTGAGACGTGGACCGTCGTCACGACGTACGGCGGGATGCTGCTGGCCGTCGCTGCGAGCGCTGCGCTGACACTGGTCGTCGTCACGTCGGTCAAGGTTGCGCGGAAGGCCCTGCGATACGAGTCCTGGCACCTGCTCCACCTGTACGCGTACGTCGGTGTGGGACTGTCGATCCCGCACGAGATCTGGACCGGCGCGGACTTCACGACCTCGCGGATGGCGCGGCTGTACTGGTGGTCGGCGTACGGCGTGGCGCTCGGGGCGATCGTGCTGTTCCGGTTCGCCCTGCCGTTGTGGCGGACGTTGCGGCACGGGCTGACGGTGCGCGAGGTGGTTCACGAGGCGCCCGGAGTGGTGACGGTCCTGCTCGGCGGTCGCGGGCTGCACCGGATGCCGGTCCGGGCCGGGCAGTACTTCGTCTTCCGGTTCCTCGACGGTCCGGGCTGGTCACGGGGCAACCCGTACTCGCTGTCGGCCTCCCCGGCGCCGGACCGGCTCCGGGTGACCGCGAAAGCGGCGGGCGACGGCAGCAGTCGTCTGGCCCGGTTGCGGCCTGGTACGCGGGTAGCTGTCGAGGGTCCGTACGGTCGGTTGACCGCGGAGCGTCGGGTCACCGACCGGGTGGCGATGTTTGCCTGCGGCATCGGTATCACTCCGCTGCGGGCGTTGCTGGAGGAGCTGGACTATCCACCGGGCGCCGCGATCCTCGTTTACCGTGCGCACAGTCCGGCGGACCTGGTGTTCCGCGACGAGCTGGAACAGCTGGCGGTGCGGCGTGGGATCAGCCTGCACTACGTACTCGGGCCGCGGCAGCGGAAACGGGTGTCGTGGCTTCCGGAGAGCGCCAAGGGATGGTCCGACGCGGATGCGATGTGGGATCTCGTGCCAGGGATCGAGCAGTACGACGTCTATGTCTGCGGGCCGGACCAGTGGATGGACGCGGTGTGCGCGGCTGCGCTCGAGCTCGGGCTGCCGGCCAACCAGTTGCATCAGGAACGGTTCTCGTGGTGAGAGGAGTGCGTGGGTGAGGCGTGGGATCAAGCTGCTGATGACGGTGGCGACCACTGCGGTGGTCGCCGTCGCTTTCCGGGCGAGCGTCCAGCAGCAACACACGACCACTGGAGCTGCCGCAGTGGTCAGCACCGAGCAACCGAGGCACACGTCCGGCCGCGCCTCCTCGCCGTCCAGCAGGGGCGCGAGTCGGACACCGGTGCGTACGCCGACGTCTCCACCTACCAGTCCGACCGGTTCGCGGACCACAGCGCCGAAGGACCACTCCGCGACTCCGCAACCTCCGGCCACTTCGGTTGTCGTGGCAGGTGGTGTGGTCGACACGCAGTACGGGCCGGTGCAGGTCGGGATCACCGTGCGCGGCGGGCGCATCACCAAGGCCCACACGTTGCAGCACCCGAGCGGTGACGGGCAGACGGACCAGATCAACGGCTATGCGGTACCGCAGCTCAACCAGGAGACGATGACCGCCCAGAGCGCGCAGATCGACACGGTGTCCGGTGCAACGTTCACCTCGGAGGGGTATCGCCAGTCACTGCAGTCCGCACTCGACGCGGCGCACAAGGCCGGTGCGCGATGACGGCACACTCGGAACGGCTGCGGCGCAACCTGCTGGTCGGCGGGAGCACCGGCGTACTGCTTGTCCTGCTCTTCCTGTTCCCGACGAGCCGGAACCATGTCTCCAGCCAGTCCGTTCCGACAGCGACCCCAGGCGTGGTCAGCACGTCCCCGGGGACCGGCGATCTGACGGTGAACGGTACGTCGGAAGGTACGCGGTACGGGCCGGTGCAGGTCCGGGTCACCATCCGGAGCCGGCGCCTGGTCGGCGTAGACGCGCTGGTGTATCCCTCGTCGGGCGGGCGCGACCGTGAGATCAGCTCGTTCGCGCTGCCGCAACTGCAGCAGGAGGCGATCTCCGCGCAGAGCGCCCACATCGACACGGTGTCGGGGGCAACGTTCACCTCGGACGGGTATCGCCGTTCACTGCAGGCGGCCCTGGACGCCGCGCACTTCCGGGCCGCCGGCTGAGGCGTTCCAAGAATTCCCCAAGATCGCGCTGCCAGCCTGGGCGTTCCGAACCGGACCGATCTGAAGGAACGTGATGCAGACAGTCAACGGGCTCCCCGCCCACGTGCTCCTCGTGCACGCCATCGTCGTCCTGCTACCGCTGTCCGCGGCCTTGCTGGCGCTCACCGCGCTGTGGCCCGCGGCCCGGCGCCGGCTTGCCGGTCCGAACGCGATCCTGTCGTTGGTGGTCGTCGTACTGGTGCCGATCACGACGAGTGCCGGGGAGTGGCTGGAGCACCGGCTGACCCCGAACCCGCTCATCCACCGGCACACCGAGCTCGGTGACACGGCGATCTACGCTGCGATCGCGGTCGCCGTGCTGGCGGTCGTGGTGTGGTGGCGACAGCGCGAGAGCACCGGACGGACGCCCGCCAAGCGCACCTTCCTCGCGCCTGCGTCAAGCGCCCTTACCGCAGCGCTGACGGTCGTCGCGCTCGTGGTCTCGGCTGCCGCCGTGTACGACGTCGTACGCATCGGCGACTCCGGCGCGAAGGCGAGCTGGAACAACTGGGCCGCAAACCGCTGAAGCACTCAGGTGATCGTGGTGCAGACGTACTGTTCGACCAGTTCGAAGGGTCCGTTCTGGATGGAGACATCGTTGCGCCAGGTCATCGTGTCGTCGTCGACGATCTGCCAGGACAGCTGTGTGCGGATGGGCGGTCGGCCGATACTGCGGAAGGTGAGCAGGTCGCCGTCGATGCGCCCTGACAGCAGCTCCACGTGACCGTAGTTGTCGGCGATCGAGGCGCGGTACTCGGCGGACCGGGGATCCCAGCCGGAGACCCAATGCAGCTCCCAGTGCAGGACAAAGGTGCCGTCGGCAAGGAACTGGTCCTGCTGGTAGTCGCCGACGATCCACAAGCCGTCCTGGATCGCGTGGTGCCGGCCTTCGCCGGTCGCTGTCATCGCGGGGCTGTCGGGGCCCATCGCACCGGCCTCGATGGCGCCCGTCCAGCGAACGTCTCGCAGGAAGCGCGCCAGGCGCTTCATCTCCTCACCGGCGTGCAACGGCAGCGGAATCAACTGGGTCATCGTGGTGCTCCTCGGGAGTGGAGAAGGTCAGGTGGTCGGCGAGGTTGACGGACCACAGAACCAGGGCCGTCGCGACCGAGACCGTCGCGAGGACCGACGACGTCGGCAGACCGATCACGATCGCGCCTGCGGTCACGGACGTGAGGGCGAGGAACGCCGAGAGCCAGCCGGTGAGATCCGGACGCAGGGCGGGGGTCAGGACGAGCACGGCAGCGCCGATCAGGAGCAGTGACAGGCAGCTCGTCGCTCGGTTGCTTAGTGCAACGAACGGCAGATGGACGGCCAGCAGTGCGACCATCAGGACGGTGGTCGAGGTGTCGCGGCGGGACAGTCCGGACATGGTCAGTGCGCCGTGGAGATGTCGCGGCCGTCCAACGCGGGCAGGGCGAACAGGGTCAGAACGACTGTGCCCGCGAGCAGCCACAGGTAGCTGAGTTGGAGCCCGGCGCCGAGCGGGCCGTTGTGGAAGGCCTGGTGGATGGGGGAGTAGGGCTGCCAGGACTCGAAGCGCGGAAGGATCAGGCCGGCGGCGTACACGACGTACGCCGCGGCCGCAGCAGCCGCCGCGATCCCGATCGCCGTGGTACGGCGGCCCGTGATCGCGCCGACCGTGAGCGCCAGTACACCGTACTCGAGGCCGAGCAACGTCAGCGCGAGGGCGCCGCCGGCCGCGGCCGATGCGGAGATGCCCAGGCCGAAGGCCAGACTGCCGACGATCGTTGCCGTGAACAACACGGCGCCCAGGGCAACGACCGAGACCGCCAGCGCGAGGGCCTTGTCGACCACGATGCGGGCGCCGGAGACCGGGGTGACGAGCAACAGTTCGAGCGTGCCACGTTCCTCCTCGCCGGCCAGCGTGCGGGCGCCGTGGCCGATGCTGTAGACGAGGAACAGACCGGGCAGCATCAGCGTGAACAGCTCGGCGTTGAGGAATCCGTTGCCGGTCGTCATCGCGTCGAGGTTGAAGAACTTGCGCAGCTGCTCGGGGAACGACTGGTACAGCTGCTGGAGGTCCGGCATGTCCCGGACCGACGGCCAGAGCGCGCACTCGAGCAGCACGAGGACGGCGATCGCGATCGACCAGCCGATCAGGCCGCGGCGCGCGTCGTACAGGGACTTCAGGAAGACGTTGCGGAACACGGCTCTCACCTCTGGCCGTCGTAGTAGTCGAGGAACGCCGCCTCGAGATCGGCCTCGTGACTGAGCACGTTGGTCACGTCGTACGGCGCGACCGTCCGGATCAGCTCGGCCGTCGATCCGGTCACCGCCACGCGAGCGGTGTGTCCGTCGACGGTGACTTCCTGGACTCCTGGTACGGCGTGGATCCGGTCGGCCGGCGGTTCACCAGCGAAGGTGAGGTCGAGGCGGCGGCGCGCGGTGTCCTTCAACGCCTGCACCGACTGGACGGTCACCAGGCGACCGGCGCGGAGGATCGCGACGGTGTCGGCGACGGCTTCGACCTCGGACAGCACGTGCGAGGACAGGAACACGGTCCGGCCGGCGTCGCGGGTCTCGCGGAGCAGCGACCGGAACTCGCGTTGCATCAGCGGATCGAGGCCGGACGTCGGCTCGTCGAGGATCAGCAGATCCGGCTCGTGCATGAACGCCTGTACGATCCCGACCTTCTGCCGGTTGCCGCGCGACAGCGACCCGATGCGGACGCCGAGGTCCAGGTCGAACCGCTTCGCGAGCAGCTTGATCCGCTCGCGGTCGACACCGCCGTACAGATGCGCGAAGTAGTCCAGGTACTGCGTGCCGGTGAGATCGGGATAGGCCACGAAGTCGCCCGGCAGGTAGCCGATCCGCCGCTGGATCACGTCGTACTGATCGGCGGCGTCGAACCCGAACACGACCGCGGAGCCGTCGGTCGGCCGGATCAGTCCGGCCAGCAGGCGGATCGTGGTGGTCTTGCCAGCCCCGTTCGGACCGAGGTACCCGACGATCACGCCGGCCGGTACGTCGAGGTCCAGCTTGTCGAGGGCGGTCCGGCGACCGAAGCGCTTGGTCAGCCCGCGCGTCCTGATGACCATGTCCATCTCAGTGCTCCTGATGGTGTACGACGGCAACCGGGCAGTGCGAGTGGTACAGCAGCCCGCGGGCCACGGAACCCATCCGCAGCTCGGAGAACGCCGTCCGGCCGATGCCGCCGACGACCACGAGGTCGGCGTCCTGGGACTCGCGGGCCAGGACGAGCACCGGGTGATCGGTGACAGCGCGACTCTCGGCCCGGACGTCCGGGTACTTCTCGGTCCAGCCTTCGAGGGTCCGGGTGAGCAGTTCGTCGGCGGTGTCGATCCACGGCTGCCGGCTCGGGTCGACCCAGACGTTGGGGTCCGGGTAGCTCTCGCGTACTTCGATCGCGTGGACGCCGTGGACCTCCGCGCCGGTCGTCTCCCCGAGTTCGAAGGCGAACCGCAGCGCTTCCTGGCCCTCGCTGGATCCGTCGACACCGACGACGATCCGGCCGCGTGCGGGTGCGGCTGGGTCCCACGTGTCGGGGACGACGATCAGCGGGACGTCGGTGGCGAGCGCCGTACAGACCTGAGAGGTCGAGCCGAGGACGAGTTCGGCGAAGCCACCCATCCCGCGGCGGCCGACGACCAGGGCTTGTGCGTGCTTGGAGAGCTCGAGGAGCACCTGGGCGGGATGGCCGTGCCGTACCTCGAGCGAAGCCGTCCGGAAGCCGATCCGTTCGAGCTCGTGCAGTGCGTCGTCGATCACCTCACTGCCGTCGTCCGGCCCGTCGGACGATGAGCCGGTGGACAGTTGCCGATCGTCGTCGATGACGTGTACGGCGTGCAGCGGTGCGTCGTGCAGCGTGGCGTACGACGCTGCCCAGGTCAGTGCGATCAGACCGTCTCGGGATCCGTCGATCCCCACCAGCACAGGTTCTTGGGTGGACATGGCACCTCCCGGGGCTCGTACTCCTGCAGTTCCAGTCAAACCGGGGGATTGCGCCGCGGGCAGGGCCGAAGGTCCCGCCGAACAGTGCGGTTCGGCCGCTGTGGCTGCCGATCCGGCGGACCAGAGTCGAGGGTGGAAAGTCTCGTCCAGGGAGGTTTGCGATGAAGGCATTGGTCTACAACGGTCCGGGACAGCGGAGCTGGCGCGAGGTGCCGGACCCGGTGATCCAGGACCCGGAGGACGCGATCGTTCGCGTCGACGCGGTCACGATCTGCGGTACCGATCTGCACATCCTGAAAGGCGACGTGCCGACGGTGCAGCCCGGACGGATCCTCGGGCACGAAGCGGTCGGCACGATCACGGCCGTCGGCAGCGGCGTCCGCGGCGTGGCGATCGGCGACCGGGTGCTGATCTCGTGCATCACGGCCTGCGGGCGCTGCGAGTACTGCCGGCAAGGACACTACGGCCAGTGCCTGGGTGGTGGCGGCTGGATCCTCGGTCACCTGATCGACGGCACGCAGGCCGAGCAGGTCCGGGTCCCGTTCGCCGACCGGTCCGTGTACAGGCTGCCGGACAACGTCACGAACGAGGAGGCGGTGCTGCTGGCGGACATCCTGCCGACGTCGTTCGAGGTCGGCGTACTCAACGGCAAGGTCTCGCCGGGTGACACCGTGGTGATCGTCGGCGCCGGTCCGATCGGGCTGGCGGCACTGGCGACCAGCAAGTTGTTCACGCCGTCGTACGTCGTCGTGGTCGACGCAGCCGACTCGCGCCGCAAGGCCGCGCTGGAGCGGGGCGCCGATCTCGCGCTCGGCCCGGACGAGGACGTGGTCGCCAGGATCCGCGAGCTGACCGGCGGACTCGGCGCGGACGTCGCGATCGAGGCGGTCGGCATCCCGGCCACGTTCGAGCTGTGCACGCAGGTCGTCCGCCCCGGCGGCACGGTCGCGAACGTCGGTGTCCATGGCGCGCCGGCGACCCTGCACCTCGAGGACCTGTGGATCAAGAACGTCACCATCACGACGGGTCTGGTCGACACGTTCTCGACGCCGCGGCTGCTGTCGATGCTGGCCGCCGGCCGGCTGTAGATGCCCGGCCTGGTCACCCACCGCTTCGGCCTCGACGAGATGCAGGACGCGTACGACGTCTTCGCCGACCCGGCCACGACCGGCGCCCTGAAGGTCGCCCTCTTCGGCGACAAGGGCCTCGAGTAGCCGAACAACAGCCGCGGCCCGCGACAACACGTCGCGGACCGCGGCTCTTCAACGCTCAGGTTCGACAGAAGCTGATCGGCTGGATGATCTCGATACGGGTTCCGACCTGGTCGCAGCTGGGCAGGTCGTGGTAGACCTCCCAGCTGTCCCCGGTGGCTACCGCGCCCTCGGCCTGCAGCCATTCCTCGATGGCCTGGTAGGTCTGGGCCGGCTTCTCGTCCGGGTCGGTGTGCCAGAAGACCAGCACCGGCCCGCCGGGAAGTGTCGACGGCACGACGACTCCGCTGTCGGCGATCGGTGCGGCGACCGGGAAGCCGGCCTCCGCCTCGACCAGCCCGTCGGGCAGCGAATGGCAGCGGGCGTAGGGGAAACCGATCGGCGCGATGCCGTGATGCCGCAGATGCTCCGCGACGACGGCGCACGCCGACGGCACCCAGTCCGCCAGCTGCTCAGGAATCAGCAGCGTGCGGCGAACCGCGGTCGGCTGCTCGGTGAGGGCTCTGACCTGGGACATGGGGTGCCTCCAGGCTCCGTTCAACGGACGATCGCGATCGGGCAGTGGGTGTGGTGGAGGGCGCTCTGGCCGACGGATCCGATCAGGAGGCCGGTGAATCCGCCGCGGCCGCGGGATCCGACCACCAGCAGGTCCGCGGTCTCGGAGCGCCGTACCAGGGCCTGCGCCGCGGACCCGGAGACCAGTTCGGTGGTCCACTCGACGTCGGGGTGGTCCGCGGCCGCGCCGGCGACGGACTCGGCGACGAGCAACCTGGACTCGTCCCGGACCTTCTCCTCGTCGAACTGCAGCATCGACGCGCCGTCGTCGTAGGTGAGGAACGGCGAGGTCCAGGCGTGCATCGCGACCACCCGGGCGTGCCGGGCGTCGGCCTGGTCGAAGGCGAAGTCGATCGCCTTGGCGGAGGCCTTCGAGCCGTCCACGCCGACGACGACCGTGGGCCGGTGCTGGATCTGCGGCCGCGGGTCGTGCGGTACGACCAGCACGGGGCACACCGCGTGGGTGGTGACCTGGACGGCGACCGACCCGACGAGAAGTCCGGTCCAGCCGCCGAGGCCGCGTGAACCGAGGACGACCAGCCGAGCGTCCTCGGCGGCCTCGATCAGCACCTTCGGCGCCGCGCCGCCCACCAGCGTCGTCTCGACGGTGAGCTCCGGGTGGTGGAGACGGATGCCTTCGGCAACTGCCGAGAGACCCTTCTCCCGTGCCGCCCGGAGAGCGTCGAGCGGGACGACCTGGCCGGGTGACGGACGGGTGACGATGACGATCTCGAAGGCTTCGACGATCCGGAGCGGCGCCATCGTCCGGACGGCCTCGTCGGTCGCCCAGCGCAGCGCACTCTGGCTGCCGGTGGAACCGTCGTACCCGACGACGATCGGGGCGGACTGGGTGGTCATGGTGTTCTCCTTGTCTAGAACCATTGGTCGAAGGAGTCGCGCCAGTTGCGGCGACTCGGGTGTGGCACGGACTGTGCGGGGTAGCCGATCCGGATCACCATCTGCGGCCACTGCTCGCCGCCGATCAGCTCCCGGACCTGGTAGCGCGCCGGCGCGTGTTCGAGCAGTTGGTCGAGGAACGACGCGACGAGGCCGTACGACGTGGCCGTCAGCAGCACCCGCTGCAGGGCGGCGCCGGCCCGGACCCACGCGTCGGCGTCCTCCTCGGGCGTGGCGAGCACGACGATGGTCGGATCGGTCTCGAAGACGGCCTGACTACGATGCGCGCTGTCGTAGCCCGCGGACAGATCGCGGACCAGCGCGTCCCGCACGGGGGACGGCCCGAGAGCGTTGCCGGGGACTCCGTCGCTCGATCGGTCGCCGCCGACCCAGCTGTGCCGCTCGTGGAGACGGTCCTCGTCGTGCATCTCGAGGACGTCGGTCTGCTTGAGCAGCGTGCCGAGCTCGGACCGGTCGGCGGGGTCGAGCCACCGCAGCCTCGCGCCTTCGGTGCGCGCGGCGTCGCTCAGCCGGCGCTGCAACTGCGACGGGATCCGGTGCTCGAGGAGCGGCCCGCGATAGGTGTGCCGCCGGGACACCTCGCCGTACAGACGGCTCAGCCCGGGGACCGGCGTACTGCGGGCGGCGAGGAAGATCCGGGCCGTGACCTCCGGGCGAGCCGGATCCGGATGGATCGCGAGGCGGGACTCGTGGCCGAGCATCGCGGCCGCGACCTGGACGTTGAAGGCCGCCGCGCCGGCGCCGATGTGGGCCGCGCGCCCGGACGCGTCCTCGACCGGAAGCGTGCGCTCCTCGTCGAGCAGTACGTCGACCACCGGCCCGTGCACCTCGAACCGCCAGGGCTGGGTGTTGTGGATCGAGGGCGCCTGGACGGCCGCCGTCAGCAGGATGCCGATCTCGTCGTCGGTCAGTGCAGCGTTCATGGCTTGTCCGTTCCGGTCCGCTCGCCGAAGCGGATCAGTGTGTGGTTCACGCATTCGGCCCGGACATCGCGTGCGGTAGCAGTGAGCAGGACCCGTTCGAGTGCGATGCCGGCCTGGACCTGATCCGCGGGTTCACCGCGGTGGGTGACGACGACGGCGAGCGACCCGACCGGGATCCAGGTCAGTTGCGCGTCCTCGATCGCCGCGGCCCGCTCGAGCTCACGGCGTACCTGGTCGTCCGGCGGGGTGGCGGGACGGACCAGGTGCCGGCTCAGGATCGCGGCGTACAGCTGCTGGAGCTCCTGGTCGGGGAGTCCGGTCGGTTCGACGAGGATCCGGGCGGCGAGGCCGGGGTCGCTCGGGTAGGGGTAGAGGCTCGTCCAGCTGTCGTACCTGAGCGATGCGGCCGCACAGCGGATGTTGAAGACGGCTGCGCCGGTGGCAATGCGCTGGAGCCTCGCGACCGGATCGGGCTGCGGGCTCTCGTCGAGGTAGACGTCGATCAGGTGCCCGTTCGCCTCGATCCGCCAGGGGCGCGGGACGTGCAGCCCCGGAGCGGTGTCGGCAGCGTGCAGCAGTACGCCGAGCGTTGTGGACGTGAGCTGGTCGGTCAGCATCGGCGCCTCCCCTCGGGCTGTGGTCCTTCCGATTCCAGCGTGGGCCGCGCGTCGCGCGGCGGACAGCGGCATACGTCCCGGGCGCGAGGGGCCGTTCGCCCCCGGTACGTGGGGTGACAACGGCTCTGACCATCGGCGCCGCGGAACCGCACGATCGAGGTGTCGGAAACCAGTGAAAGGACGACATCATGACCACCACGCCGAATCGGCAGCACCTGCCGGCTCCTGCGATCGAGCCCGACGGCGATCGCCATCCGATCATCACCACTGCGGCCGGGCGAATGCTCGCCGTACTGCGGATCGTCTACGGCCTGACCTTCTTGTGGGCCTTCTTCGACAAGCTGTTCGGCTGGGGCTACGCGACACCGTCCGGCAAGGGCTGGATCGACGGTGGCGACCCGACCGCCGGCTTCCTGGGCAAGGGGACGACCGGCCCGATGGCCGACTTCTACCACTCGCTGGTCGGTGACTGGTGGGTCACCCCGCTGTTCATGGTCGGCTTGGCCGGTATCGGTCTCGCGCTGACCCTCGGTATCGGCATGCGGATCGCGGCCGGCGCCGGCACGCTGCTGTACCTGCTGATGTGGTCGGCGAACCTGCCGCCGGAGAACAACCCGGTCCTGGACGACCACATCGTCGGCGCCATCACCGTCATCGCGCTCGCACTGGTTGCCGCTGGCAACGTTTGGGGTCTGGGCAAGTGGTGGAGCAGCCTGGACTTCGTCCGCAAGTACCCGTGGCTGCGGTGAGTCGGATGACCGTCAAGCCGGTCATTCACGTGGGAGTCGACGGCTCCTGGCGTGACACCGGTGCCCTGGAGTGGGCCCTGCAGGAGTCGTTGCTCCGGCAGGAGCCCCTCCAGGTGGTGCACGTGATCGAGGAGCAGGTCCGGCAGGCCCCTGGCTGGGAGCCGGACGCCGTCGACGACGCGTCGACGGATCTTGTCAACGACGTCCAGAAGTTCCTGGACGAAAGCCCGGACGCCCTCGACCACGAGGCGGGGCTGATGGTCGGGCCACCGGCCCGGACGCTGGCCGAAGCAGCTGCCGGCAGCCGGATGCTGGTCGTCGGCCGCCGGGGCCTGGGGGTGTTCAAGCGGCTGCTGATCGGCTCCACGTCGGAGGCGGTCGTGACGCGGGCGCAGGTCCCGGTTGTCGTCGTACCGGCGCATTGGAGGCCGGCCGATCACGCCGGCCCGGTGCTGGCTGCGGTCGACGACGGCGAGGACAACGCAGCCGTGCTGGAGTTCGCGACCGCTGCGGCGGCCGAACGGGACGTGCCGATCCGGATCCTGCATGTGTGGGACCTGCCGGCCATCTTCAGCTGGGACGCGATGAACACCGCCGGCGTCGAGTCAGAGTGGGCCGAGAACGCGCAGCGGCACCTGGAGAACGTCGCGGCCGAATGGCAGGCGAAGTGCCCGAACGCGACCATCCAGGTCGCGGTCCGGCGCGGCCACGCGGTCGACGGCGTCATCACGGCCGCCGAGCAGTGCGACGCCCAGCTGCTGGTCGTCGGCACCCGCCACCACACGCGATTGATGTCGGTCCTGCTCGGCTCGGTGACCAGAGGCGTACTGCACCACGCGACGTGCCCGTTGGCCGTCGTACCAGTTCAAGTGTGAGGTGAGAGAAATGACTGCCTGGAATCGGACCGGATCCGTTGTGGTCGAAGTCGACGGCAGCGCGGAGAACCTGCGGGTGGTGGACTACGCCGCCGCGGAGGCGCTGCAGTCCGGTGCCGAGCTGGTGCTCGTGGCGCCGTACTCGGCACATGGTTCGTACAGTCCGATGATGCCGGCGTACGCGTCGAAGCCGCCCGCGGAGCTGGCCGATGCCACCTTGCGGATCGCGGTCGCGCATGTACGGCACCAGCACGGGTACGGCCTCGAGCTGGCGGCCGTCGCCGGTGAGGGATCGCGGGCCAGGGTGCTCGCGCACGCCGCCCGGGCCGCGCGCATGCTGGTGGTCGGCAGGTCCCGCAGCCGTGGTCCGCAACGGCTCGTGCACACCCAGGCCAACCTGACCCTGGCGGCCCGGGCGGGCTGCCCGGTGATCGTCGTACCGCTGTCGTGGAAGCCTTCGCTGCTCGACCGGAAAGTTGCCGTTGGCATCGACGGTACGCCGTTGTCAGACGAGGCACTGGAGTTCGCGTTCAGTATGGCGGCCGGTCGTGACGGCGACCTGATCGTGGTCCACGCCGGGCTGCCGGCGGAGCGTCCGTTCAACGACGAGGATCCGGAAGGCGCGTGGATCAGCCGGGCGGAGTACCTGATGTCGGAGACGCTCGGCCCGTGGACGAGCCGGTTCCCGCGGGTCCGAGTGACCCGGTTCCTGAGCAGCCGGCCGCCGGCCGCGGCGCTCGTGCACGAGAGCAGCGACGTCGGCCTGGTCGTCGTCGGCGCCCACAGCGGTGCGTTGCCGGTCGACCCGGTCGCGCGGCGCTCGATGGCCGCGATGACCTGCCCGGTGGCCATCGTGCCCCACCACCCGACCGAGAGCGTGAAGTCGCGGGCCGGCCGGCGCGCGGCCTCCGCCGTACCAGCGCATTGATCGGAGGCGCATCATGTCCGGAAGTGATCGTGCACTCGTGGTGTACGAGTCGATGTTCGGCAACACCGAGCGGATCGGGCGGGCGATCCGGGACGGATTGCGTGGCTACCTGCCGGCCGACGTGGTGGCGGTGAACCGCGCGCCCAGCGTGCTGTCCGACGACCTGCGGCTGCTGGTCGTCGGCGGACCGACGCACGCGTTCTCGATGAGCCGCGTGTCGACCCGGCAGGAAGCCTGGAAGCAGGGTGACCTGGTGACGCCGGTCGAGGTCGGCATCCGCGAATGGCTGGCGGCACTGGAAGCGGCGGAGAGCCGCCCGCGACCGCCCCAGGTGGCGACCTTCGACACCCGGATCGCCAAGGTACGGCGGCTGCCGGGATCGGCGGCCCGGTCCGCGGCGAAGCTGTTGCGGCGCAAGGGCTACCGGATGATCCCGTCGGAGAGCTTCTTCGTGAACGAGACGACCGGCCCGATCCGCGACGTCGAGATCGAGCGCGCGCACCGATGGGGCGCCGAGCTCGGCCGGCTGCTGACCGGATCGACCAAGGTCGCGTGAGGAGGACCGATGATGCACTCGACCGCAGGTGCCGCCTTCTGGTCGGTGACCGTGCTCGTGCTGTGGGTCGTGGCAGTCGGCGGCGCGGCGTGGGCGACGGTGTGGATGACGCGGCGGCCGCGCCCCCGGCCGCCGGTGCTGCCGTCGCCGCTCGACATCCTCGAGCGCCGCTTCGCCGCCGGCGAAATCACCCGCGACGAGTTCGACGAGGCCCGCGCCCGCGTACGCGAGCACGAGCTGGATGTCTGACAGCAAAGGCCGAGGGCCGCACCGGGATTCCCGGTGCGGCCCTCGTGCAGGTTCTCACCAGTTGCGGATGCGGCGACCGGTGATGCGGCGGGGCTCGATGGCCAGGTAGGTCTCGCGAGTGCCGCCGGCCCACGGCTCGACGTGGTCGTGTGCGGTGCGGATCTCGGGCTCGGTGGCGGGGCGGACCGTGCCGTTGACCAGCACGCTCCAGCCGTCCTGCATGCCTTCGTCGAACAGGTCGAGCTCGAACGCGATCGGCTCGAGGTCGTACTGCGCGACTGCGCTGTCGGCCGCCGTACGGAAGATGATCAGCTCGTCGCGGTAGCAGTAGTTGACCGGGATCACCACCAGTTCGTCGACCCCGCGGTACGCGATCCGCCCGACGGTCGCGGACCGGATCAGCGTGATGCACTCGTCGGTCCGCATGGGCTCCAGTACGGGTGCCGTCGGACGCAGCGCCGTCGTCGGGGCCGGCGGACCGGTGAGGTCCGGGACGGTAACGCCGAGAGCGTGTGCAAGCCGCACCAGCTCCCCGCCGGAGAGCGCGAACGGCCGGCTCTCGATCTGCTCGATCCGGTCCGTGGTCAGACCGGTCCGCTCCGCGACCTCCGACGGCCGCAGACCAAGCGCCAACCGCCGATGCCGAATCCGGGTGCCGAGCTCGCTCGGCCCGCCTGCGGTCTGTGTGTCCATCGGAGTCTGCCTTCCCTGTCGAGCTGTCACCTTCAGCCAACCAGCCGGACGTCCGTGCGGGCAGGGTCCGAGGTCACTGCCGACCGGGCCGGACGGCACGGTGGGGCCCTCGTCAGGCGCTGCCGGACGGCCCGGCCGAAGGTCCCGAACAGGCCGGGACCGTGGTCCCTGGCGAGTAACGTGGTGGACGCGGGATGCTGTGGGGGCGCCCGGCCGACGGGCCGCGACGCGAGCCATCCGAAGGAGTCGGTGATGACGATCAAGGTGTTCCTGCTCGACGACCACGAGGTGGTCCGCCTGGGGCTGCACCAGCTGCTGGAGGCGGAGCCGGACATCGAGGTGGTCGGCGACGCGTCGACCGCCGCGGAGGCGATCGCGCGGATCCCCGCCGTCCGTCCCGATGTCGCGGTCCTCGACGTACGGCTGCCGGACGGCGACGGGATCACCGTGTGCCGTGAGGTCCGTTCGCTGATGGACGAGCCGCCGGCGTGCTTGATGCTGACGTCGTTCTCGGACGACGAGGCGCTGTTCACCGCGATCATGGCCGGCGCGTCCGGGTATCTGCTGAAGCAGATCCACGGCCAGGCGTTGATCGACGCCGTACGCCGTCTCGCCGCCGGCGAATCCCTGCTCGACCCTTCGATGACGGCCAAGGTCCTGGAACGCCTACGCCACCCGGCCGAGGCGGAGGACCCCAGGTACGCGTCCCTCACCGACCAGGAACGGCGCATTCTCGCTGAGATCGCCGAAGGCAAGACCAACCGCCAGATCGCCCAGTCCCTGTACCTGGCCGAGAAGACAGTCAAGAACTACGTCTCCTCGCTACTACGCAAGCTCGGCCTCGAGCGCCGCACCGAGGCAGCCGTCTTCGCGATCGAACACGCCAAGAAGCAACAGCGCGGCTGACCCGCGGGGCCGCTCAGCCGAGGAAGTGGCCGGCTGGGCGGGTGGGGGTGGGGGTGGGCGGACGGTGCCAGGTGCTGCGTTCGGTGGCTTCGAGGGCGGCGTTGATGTCGGTGGCCCAGGCGCGGATCACAGTCCAGTCGCGGGAGTCACCCGCGAGGTCGCCGGTGGCCATGTGTCGCGCGAGGAAGCCTTTGGCCGTGTCCGGGTCGAGGCTGCCGGGGAAAGTGACCGCGGGGGTCGCGCCGATCTCGTGGGCCAGGTGGCGGACGGCCGGCGGCATCGTCTGTTCCTCGTCCTTGTCGGGCCCGACCGGGCCGCTGTGGAAGAGCCAGACCTGGCGCGCGCGGAGTTCGTCGACGTGGTGGCGCAGGAACCGGACCGCCTCCCGCCGCCACCGGCGGATGTAGATGGCGCTGCCCAGCACGACTGCGTCGTACGGCGTGATGTCCTTGACCTGGTTGACGTCCAGGACGTCGACCACGTGGTTGTGCGCGCGGAGCTCGGTGCCGATCGCCTCGGCGATCCCGGCGGTCGCGCCCGACTTGCTGGCATAGGCGACCAGTACCTTCTTCGACATCACAGCCTCCTTCGTCACCCTCAGGACACCACCCGGGAGCCACGCCCGGGCAGTGCCGAACGACCCGCCTAGGCGGGACGTTCGATCGCGCCGTGCGGGATGACGGCGACCGGACAGGCCGCCTGATGCAGCATGGTCTGGCTCACCGAGCCGAGCAGCAGCCCGGCGAACCCGCCGCGGCCGCGCGACCCGACGACGAGCAACTGCGCGTCGGCCGACCATTCCAGCAGGAGCTCGGACGGATGTCCGCTCACCTCGATCAGCTCGGCGTCCTGGGCGAGCGCGTGCGCGCGGACACCGGCCAGCAGGTCGTGGTCCTCGTCCTCGTCGTCCGCCAGCACCGCGACGATCCGCGCGGCCAGCCCGTGCCGTTTGGCGTACTCCAGGCCGAAGTCGACCGCAGCGTCCGCCGCCCGCGACCCGTCGTACCCGATCACGACCTCATTGCCCGCGAGCGCATCCTCGGTCGGGCGTACGACGACGACCGGGCACCGTGCGTGCGCGGCCAGGTCGACACCCGCCGAACTGATCACCGCGCTGAGCAGCCGTCCGACGACCCGGCTCCCGATCACGACAAGCTCCGCGGACCGCGACTCCGCCAGCAGAACCGCGGACGGGAACCCGTCGACCCGATGCCCTGTCACCTCCAGTCCCGGTGCGAACTCACGGGCGACCGCCACCGCTTCCTCGACGATCCGGTCGGCGTTGGCCCGTAGCCCCGGCGCCATGTCGCTCGGTCCGAGCGGCACGCGGAACTCCGCCCAGACGAACGCGTGCACCAGCCGCAGACCGACCCCGCGGGCCTCCGCCTCGGCGGCGCCCCAGCGGATCGCGTTCTCACAGTCGGGCGCACCGTCGATGCCTACGACAACGGTCATGCCGGCCTCCTTCGCCAGTGCCGGGTCTCGGGCGCCTCGGAGACGGCGCCCTGCTGGGCGAGCTCGAAGACGCAGTCGACGTCCTCGAGGTCGCGGTAGCGGTGGGTGATGAGGAGCGTGGTACGGCCCTCGGTGGCGTGGACGATGTCGTGGATCAGGTCGTCCGCGGTCGGGCCGTCGAGGTGAGCGGTGGGCTCGTCGAGGACGAGTACGGCGGGATTCGCGAGCAGCGCCCGGGCGAGCACGAGACGCTGGCGCTCGCCGCCGGAGATCCGTGCGCCGCGTTCACCGACGGTCGTGTCCAGCCCGCCGGGTTGCCGCCGTACCCAGTCACCGAGGCGGACCTGGTCGAGCGCGGCGAACAGCTCCTCGTCGTCCGCGTCCGGGCTGCCGATCCGGAGGTTGTCGCGGATCGTGGCGTCGAAGACATGGTCGTCCTGCCCGCACAGTACGACGAGGCGCCGGTACGACGTCTCGTCGAGCGCGCTCAGGTCGGCGCCGGACAGTGTGATCCGGCCGGTCTCGGGCGCGAGGAAGCCGACGAGGGCCGCGGCGAGTGTGCTCTTGCCGGATCCGCTCGGACCGATCAGCCCGACCCCTTGACCGGGCCGGAGCTCGAGGTCGACGCCTGCCACCGCGGGCGCGTCGGCTCCCGGCCACCGAAGGTCGAGGTTGCGCAGCGAGAGCGTGCCGGGCTCGGCCGTTTCGGTGCCCCAGGCAACCGATGGCGCTGGGAGGCCCGCCAGTGCGTGCAGCCGGTCGGCCGCTTGCCAGCCGCGGATGAGGTGTCGAGCGGCTCCGGGCAACGGCGTGACAAGCTCGAAGGCGGCCAGCGGTGTGAGCACGAGAACCGCCAGTATGACGCCTGCGAGTCGCCCGTCGCGTACTGCGGGAACTCCGACCAGGATCTCGCCCGTCACCGTGCAGGCGAGTGCGACGTTCGCGACTGCCGCGCCGAGCCCGGTCGACGACGCCGAGCGCTTCAGGATCCCGGTCAGTCGGGCGTCCTGTTCGCGGACCTGCCGCAGCCTTTCGTCGGTGGCGCCGTACGCCGTGAGGTCCGGCAGACCGGTGAGGAGAGCGTGGACGTCGCTCGTCAGCGTCGATCGGACGGGCGCGAACCGACGCTCGGCGTGGGCCGAGAGCGCGAGCGACACCACCGGTCCGCCGATCCCCGCGACGGACAGCCCGATCAGCAGGACGGCGCCGGCGGCCGGCAGCAGGGCGGAGAGCAGGGCGACGGTGGCGACTCCGGTGATCAGGCTCACCGCGATCGGCAGTACGGCGCGGACCAGGAGATCCTGGATCGCGTCGACGTCGCGGGTGACACGGGTCAGCAGATCGCCCGCGCGGGTGCCGCCGAGACCGGCGGGTGCGGCGCGGTCGAGATCGATCCAGGCCTGCACGCGGGTGCGCCCGAGGACCCGGAACGCGGCGTCGTGACCGACGAGCCGTTCGGCGTACCGCAGTACTCCGCGTCCGATGCCGAAGGCGCGCACGGCGACGATCGCCACGGTCAGATAGAGCACCGGCGGGTGCTGCGCGGCGCGGGAGATCAGCCACGCCGAGGTTGCGAGCAGCCCGATCGAACACGCCATCGCCAGTACGCCGAGCAGCGCGGCAGCGATCAGCCGGGTGAGCTCGGGCCGTACGACGCGACCCAGCCAGCGCATCGTCGTCATGCCGGCACCGCCGTCCGGTCGAGGTGGATCACGTGGTCGCAGAGCTCGAGCAGGGCCGGTCGATGCGTGACGATGACGACGGTCCGGCCCGTGAACGCCTCTGGGAGCGACTTCAACAGCGCCTGCTCGGTGTCCGGATCGACGCTCTCGGTAGGTTCGTCCAGGAGCAGCAGTGGAGCATCGCGCAGGATGGCCCGCGCGAGGGCGATCCGGCGGCGCTGCCCGGCCGACACCCCCTCGCCACGCTCGCCGAGGACGAGATCCAGCGGTACGTCGACCCGCGCCAGCCGGGCCGCTCTGCGAACGGCGAGATCGTCGGCCTGGTCGTCGCCGAGCCGGATGTTGTCCGCGGTCGTCCCGCTGAACAAGGCCGGATCCTGCCCCATCCAGGCGACGTCCTGCCGCCAGCGGGTGAGGTCGGCACCGATCAGATCGATGCCTCCGGCAAGGACTTGTCCCTGGTCCGGGCGGATCGTGCCGAGCAGCAGTCCGAGCACGGTCGACTTCCCGGCGCCGCTGGGTCCGACGATCCCGGTGATCTGCCCAGGCGGAACAACGGCCGACATGTCGTCGACGGCGGGCACCTCGGCCTCGCGGCTGTGCACCGTGACCTCACGCAGAACGATCGGGCCGGACGCATCTGCGATCAGGTGCCCGGGCTCCGGAGTGGCCTCTTCGATGACCCGGAACAACTGATCCGCGGCCGCCAGGCCCTCGGCGCTGGCGTGGTAGTGAGCGCCGAGCAGACGCAGCGGCAGGTAGGCCTCGGGAGCAAGGATCAGGACAAGGAGGGCAGTCCGCAGATCGAGCCGCCCGTCGACCAGCCGCAGACCCACCGAGACAGCTACGAGAGCGACCGACAGCGTGGCGAGGAGCTCGAGGACGAGCGACGACAGGAAGGCGATCCGCAACGTCGCCAGCGTCGTACGTCGCTGCCGGTCGGCGAGCCGCCGGATCGTCTCGACCTGCGCCCGGGAACGGCCGAAGACCTTGAGCGTCCCGATCCCGGCGAGCACGTCGAGGAAATGATGCGCCAGCGTCTGCAGTGTCTCCCACTGGCGCGCGGTCGCCGCTTTGGTGGTGAGGCCGACGAGGACCATGAAGATCGGGATCAACGGCAAGGTCGCGACCACGATCACGGCGCTCAGCCAGTCCGCCGCGAGCATCCGGGCCGCGACGGCCGCCGGTACGACGGCGACGAGGACGAGCTGCGGCAGGTACCGCGAGAAGTAGTCGTCGAGGGCATCGATGCCGCGGGTCGCGAGCGTGGTGAGTTCGCCGCTGCGTTCGCCTGTGAGCCACCGCGGGCCGAGGGCAACGATCTTGGCGAGGAACCGCATCCGCAGCTCGGACTTGACCGCCGCCGAGCAGCGCTGGGCGACGACCTCGGCCAGCCAGGACAGCACGGCCCGGGCAAGCAGCGTGGCCGCGAGTACCGCCGCGGGGACACGAAGCTGTTCGAGCCCGGCGCCGCCGAGGAATGCGTCGGTGATGATGCCGGCCAGCAGCCACGCCTGGAGCAGGACGAGCACGGCCTGCGCCGTACCGATGACGGCCGACAACGCGAGGAAGATCCTCGTGCCGCGCGCATGCCGGACCAGCCGCCGGTCTACGGCCGGCATCAGGCGACCTCGACCTGCGGGACGTCGTCGCGGGTGAGGCGGCGACGGAACACCCAGTACGTGTAGCCCTGGTAGAGCAGCACGATCGGGGTGAAGACCACTGCCACCCAGGTCATGATCTTCAGCGTGTACGGCGTCGACGCCGCGTTCTCGGTGGTCAGGCTGTAGGCCGGATCGATCGTGGACGGCAGCACGTCCGGATACAACGTCACGAACAGCGTCGCCGCGGCCAGCACGATGGTCGCCGCCGTGCCGAGGAAGCCCAGGCCGTCGCGGCCGGCGCGTGAGGCGAGGATGCCGCCGACGAGGCAGACGGCGGCCAGCAGTGCGAGTGCCCAGGTGATCCACGATCCGTCGTACGACTGCGTCCAGATCAGGAACGCGGCCGCGAGCGGCACGGTGACCGCACCCAGCGGCAGGATGAGCCCGCGAGCCCGGTCCCGAACCGGTCCGTGCGTCTTGAGCGCGAGGAAGATCGCGCCGTGCAGGGCGAAGAGCACCAGCGTCGTCAGGCCGCCGAGCAGCGCGTACGGGTTCAGCAGCGTGAAGAAGGTGCCCGTGTAGTCGTGATTGGCGTCGAGCGGGACGCCGCGGACGATGTTCGCCAGTGCGACTCCCCAGAGCAGAGCCGGTACGGCGCTGCCGGTCACGATCGCGACGTCCCAGCGCCGGTGCCAGTCCGCGTCGTGGAGCTTGTTGCGGTACTCGAGCGCGATGCCGCGCACGATCAGCGCGACCAGGATCACCAGCAGGGCCAGGTAGAACCCGGAGAACAGGCTGGCGTACCAGTACGGGAACGCGGCGAAGGTGGCGCCGCCGGCGACCAGCAGCCAGACCTCGTTGCCGTCCCACACCGGGCCGATGGTGCGCAGGGTCACCTGCCGGTCGACCGGGTCCTTGGCGACCGCGGGCAGCAGGATGCCGACGCCGAAGTCGAATCCCTCGAGCACCAGGTAGCCGGTCCACAGGACCGCGATCAGCACGAACCAGACATCGGTGAGTTCCATCGGGGCTCCTCGGTACGGGAGATCAGTACAGGAAGGCGGCGTCGGGCTCGGACAGGTCCGGGTCCGGCACTGCCGGGACGATCCGGGCGAACCGGAGCAGGAGTGCGACCTCGATCACCGCGAGGACGGCGTACAGGACCGTGAAGGTGATCATCGAGGTGAGCACCGAGCCGGCGCCGACCGTGGGGGAGACCCCGTCGCGGGTCTGCATCAGGCCGAACACGATCCACGGCTGGCGGCCCATCTCGGTGAAGATCCAGCCGAAGCTGTTGGCGGCCAGCGGTAGCAGCGGAAGTACGATCGCAGCGCGGGTGAGCCACCGTGACGGTCGCTGCTCCGGGCGGCGCAGCCGCCACAGCGCGATCAGCGCGATCAGGGCCGCCAGGGCGCCGAACAGAATCATCGAACGGAACGTCCAGTAGGTGACCGGGATGTTCGGCTTGTAGCTGCCCGGTCCGAACCGCTGTTCGTAGGCTTGCTGCAGGTCGTTGATCCCCTGCACCTTCCCGTTCCAGCTGCCGGTGGCGAGGAACGACAGGCCGTGCGGGACGGTCACCGACCAGAGTTCACGTTGCCCGTCGAGGGAGCCGATCGTCAGCAGCGAGAAGCCGGCCGGCTGGGCGGTGTCGTAGAGCGCCTCTGCCGCGGCCATCTTCATCGGCTGGGTCTCGGTCATGATCTTGCCCTGGATGTCACCGGTCACGAAGACCGCGACCGCCGCCACGAGCACCGTGATGGCGCCGAGCTTCGCGGCCGGCCGGAAGAGCGCCGTACGTTCCTCCCCGCCGCGGAGGACATGCCACAGGGCGATGCCGAGCATGAACGCACCGGCCGTCAGGAAGCTGGCCGCGATGGTGTGCGGGAAGGTCGCGAGCGCGACCTTGTTGGTCAGCACCGCACCGAAGTCCTGGAGTTCTGCCCGCCCGGAGGCGCGGTCGTAGCGGTAGCCGACCGGCCACTGCATCCAGGAGTTCGCGGCCAGGATGAAGTACGCCGACAACTGGGTGCCGATGGCAACGAGCCAGATCGAGGCCAGGTGTACCCGCTTCGGCAGCCGGTCCCAGCCGAAGATCCACAACCCGAGGAAGGTCGACTCCAGGAAGAACGCGAGCAGGCCCTCGATCGCCAGCGGAGCGCCGAAGATGTCGCCGACGAACTTCGAGTAGGCGCTCCAGTTCATCCCGAACTGGAACTCCTGCACGATGCCGGTGACGACGCCCATCGCGAAGTTGATCAGGAACAGCTTGCCCCAGAACTGGGTGAGCTGCCGGTACTTCACCTTCCCGGTCCGGTACCAGGCGGTGTGCAGGCCGGCCACGAGGGCCGACAGGCCGATGGTGATCGGCACGAACAAGAAGTGGTAGACGGTGGTGATCCCGAACTGCCACCGTGCCAGGTCGATCGCATCCATGGTCCACAGCGTCCCGGTCCGCCCGGGGGAGGTCCTAGAGGCGAAGGTCCCGGCGGCCCGGGACCCAACGGCACTGGCACCCGGCGGCCCGGGCGCGGTGGGCTGGTGGGGTGTCGGAGGGAGCCACGATGACGACGATCGAGCGGCCGGGAGTGCTGGCTGGGGCAGGCTGGGACGTGCTGGCCTCGGACGGGTCCGTGGTGCGGATCCGGCCGGTACGGGCCGACGACGAGCCGGCGCTGGAGGCGATGAACGGGCGGGTCTCGGACGAGTCGATCTACCTGCGGTTCTTCGGTATCAACCGGCTGATGGCCGACGAGTACACGCGCCACCTTGCCGTGGAGCACGACGGACACGTCGCGCTGGTGGCGGAGTACGGCGGCGATCTCGTCGGGATCGCGAGCTACGAGCTGCTGCGGCCGGGGGAGGCCGAGATGGCCTTCCTGGTCCAGGACTCGGTGCACGGCCGGGGGATCGGCACGCTGCTGCTCGAGCAACTGGCGGCCACCGCTCGGGAGAACGGTATCCAGCGGCTGCGGGCCGACACCCTCGGCGAGAACGCCAAGATGCTGCGCGTGCTCGTGGACTCCGGGTTCGAGCAGGCCCGCAGGCTCGACAGCGGCGTGGTCGAGCTGGTGCTCGACACGGCGTACCACCCACTGACCCTGGAGCGGATGGCGGACCGTGAGCGCGCGGCCGAGAACCGCTCCTTGCACCGGCTGTTCTCGCCGCAGACCGTCGCCGTGATCGGCGCCGGCCGCAAGCCCGGCGGCATCGGTCACGAGGTACTGCGGAACATCGTCAAGGGCGGCTTCACCGGCTCGGTGTACGCCGTGAACCCGCACGCCGCCCTGATCGCCGACGTGTCCACCTACCCGTCGATCACGGCGGTGCCGCGGCAGGTCGACCTGGCGGTGATCGCGGTTCCCGCCGAGCAGGTGGCCGACGTACTGACCGAATGCGGCCAGGCCGGGGTCGGCGGTGCAGTCGTGCTGACGGCCGGATTCTCCGAGCTGGGGGCCGCCGGTCCCGAGCTGCAGCAGCAGATGCTCGCGGTTGCCCGCCGGCACAGCATCCGCCTGGTCGGACCGAACTGCCTCGGGCTGGTCAACACGGCCTCCGCGGTGAGCCTGAACGCGACCTTCGCCGAGGTCACGCCGACCCCGGGAGCGCTTGCGATCGCGGCGCAGTCCGGCGCCGTCGGCATCGCCGTACTGGAGCACGCCGGCCGCACCGGGCTGGGCATCTCGGAGTTCGTCTCCCTCGGCAACAAAGTAGATGTCAGCGGCAACGATGTGCTGCTGCACTGGTGGGCCGACCAACGAACGACCGTGATCGGGCTGTACCTGGAGTCGTTCGGCAACCCGCGCAAGTTCGGCGGGCTGGCCCGGATGATCGGACGGACCAAACCGATCCTGGTCGTCAAGGGCGGCCGCTCGGCGGGCGGCCGGCGGGCCGGTGCGTCCCACACCGCGGCCGCCGCGACACCGGAGACGGCGGTCGACGCGTTGTTCGCACAGTCCGGCGTACTCCGGATGGACACGATCGAGGAACTCGTCGAGACCGCGCGGGTGCTGGCCGTCCCGCCGCTGCCGCGGGGCCGGCGGATCGCTGTCGTCGGCAACGCCGGTGGAGCGGGAATCCTCGCGGCGGACGCGGCCGGCCGGCTCGGGCTCGAACTGCCCGAGCTGAGCGAAGACGTGCAACGCCGGCTCGAAGCCGCGGGCGCGGTCGGGACCGGGAATCCGGTCGACCTTGGCGCCGCCGCCTCACCGGCGAGTCTGGCGCAGGCGTTGAAGGCGATCATCGACAGCGCCGAGGTCGACAGCATCGTGATCAACTACGCCGTGACCCGCGCGGGCCGGGTGGAGGACATCTACGAGACGATCGCGACCGCGGCCACGCAGGCCGAGCTGCCGATCGTGGTGAACTGCGTCGGCTCGACCCACGCCACCCCCGAGATCGCATTGGCCGACGGACGCCGGCTGCCTGTGTTCCCGTTCCCGGAGAGCGCGGTTCGCGCTCTCGCGCACGCCGTCCGGTACGCCGAGTGGCGGTCCCGGCCCCAAGGCGCAGTACCCGAGCTGGCCCGCGTGGACGCTGCCGGTGCGCGGGTCGTGGTCCAGCGGTTCTTGAAGCACCAGCCCGAGGGCGGTTGGCTGGATCCGCGCCGGGCATGCCAGCTGCTGCAGTGCGCCGGCGTCTCGGTGATCCCGGTCGTCACCGCGCTGAATCGCTCGGAGGCGATCAAGGCCGCGGAGACGGCGGGGTATCCGGTTGCGCTGAAGACCGCGGCACCCGGCGTACTGCACAAGACCGATATCGGCGGAGTGCGGGTCGGACTGACGAACGCAGTACAGGTCGGGCTTGCGTACGACGAGGTGACGGCCGCGGCCGGAGACCCGCAGGTCGTCGTCCAGGCGATGGCGCCGGCCGGGACCGAGCTGGTCATCGGCGCAGTGCGGGACCGGCTGTTCGGGCCGCTGCTGATGGCGGGCAGCGGCGGGATTCTCACCGACCTGCTGGCCGACCGGCAATGGCGTGGTCTGCCGCTGACCGATCTCGACGCGGCCGACATGGTCCGCTCGCTCCGGTGCGCACCGTTGCTGGCCGGCTACCGCGGCGCGGACGCCGCCGACCAGGCCGCCGTTCTGGATCTGATCCACCGGATTGCCTGGCTCGCGGAGCAGGTGCCGGAGCTGGCCGAACTCGACATCAACCCACTCGTCGCTGCCCCGGCCGGGGCGGTCGCCGTCGATATCCGCATCCGCCTCACCCCGGCGTCGCCCGAGCCCGACTGGCACGCCCGCCACCTGCGCGCCGACTGAGGACAGCCGGGCCCGGGGCGACTTTCAGAGCCGGACGCGCTCCTGGTACGCCGGTGCCACCGCGGTCCAGCCGAGCTCGTCGCCGATGCGCCGGACGAGCTCGGCCCGCGCGTGGTCCTCACCGTGGACGACATGCACGATCTCGGGTTCGCCGGCCGAGTTGAGCCATCCGATGAGCTCGTCGGAGTCGGCGTGCGCGGAGAACTCGGACAATCCGACGACCTGGGCCCGGACCGGTACGTAGCGGCCGTGGATCTTGACCGCGCGAGTGCCGTCCAGGAGCGCGCGGCCACGGGTGCCCGGGACCTGGAAGCCGGGAAGGATCACGGTGTTGCGCTTGCCCGGCAGGAGTCTGGCCAGATGGTAGAGAACGCGCCCGCCGGTGGCCATGCCGGACGCCGAGATCACGATCGACGGGCGACCCGGGTCGCTGATCCGCATGGACTCCTCGACCGAGTGGACCAGGCGCAGAGTCCCCGGGTCGAACGGGTCGGGCCCGCCGACGATCTCTGGCCGGAGCTCGGGCGACTTCGCCGTGACGGCCGCGCGGTACACGTTCAGCGCGGCCAGGGCCATCGGGCTGTTCACGTACACAGGCAGATGGGGGATCAGCCCGTCACGCATGAGGCCGGCGAGTTCGTGCAGCAGGACGGCGGTCCGGTCGATCGCGAACGCCGGCATCAGCACGACGCCGCCCCGGGCCGCGGTGGCGCTGATCAGGCGGCCGAGCTGGGCGTGGTCCAGCGGCTGGTGCCGGCGGTCGCCGTACGTCGCCTCGATCAGGACCGCGTCGGCCGCGGGGCGTGGCTCGGGTGGGAGCAGCAGCGGGTGTTCCTGGCGGCCGAGATCGCCACTGACCACCAGACGACGGCCGTGGACCTCGACCTCCGCGAACGCCGAGCCGAGGATGTGGCCCGCACGGTGCAGCGTGATCGCTGCGCCGGACAGCGCGATCCGTCCGACGATGGGCCGGAAGAGCTGGATGGCTCGCTCGGCGTCGTCGGTGTCGAACAGCGGCAGCGGTGGATCGTGGCGGGAGTAGCCCTCGGCGCGGGCATGCTGCGCGTCCTCCATCTGGAGATGAGCCGCATCGCGTAACACGATCGCGGCGACCTCCGCCGTACCGGGCGTGCAGATGACCGGTCCGCGGAACCCTTGCCTGACCAGGCCGGGCAGATAGCCGCAGTGGTCGAGATGAGCGTGTGTGAGGACGACGGCGTCGACGGATGCCGGGTCGACCGGGAACGGATCCCAGTTGCGCCGCCGCCACCGGGCCTCGCCCTGGAACATGCCGCAGTCGAGCAGGAACCGTTGCCGGTCCTGCTCGACCAGGAACTTGCTGCCGGTGACTGTGCCGGCCCCGCCGAGGAAGGTGAGTGTGCTCACTGGGCGTCTTCGAGGCTCGGGGTGAGGCTGGCGGCGACGCGGACGAGGGTGCGGAGGGAAGCGACCTTCTCCGCGACCTCCAGGTACGAGTCCGCCGGGTGGACGGTCCGGTACAGGTCGTCACGGAGGAGTTCGAGCGAGTCGAGCAGGCGCTCGATCTCGGCGAGGATCACTGTCTCGTGCGGTTGGCGGGCGGTGAGCGTCGGGACGATCCGCTCGCGGAAGGCGGTGATCGTGTGCAGTGCCTCGGCCAGCCGCTGTTCCTCCAGGAACCAGTCGTTGCACTGGCTGGCCTCGGCGATGTTCTCGAGGTCGGCCTCCCAGCGGTCGATCTCTTCGCGCAGGGTGGTCATGATTCCTCCTTGGGAAGGAAATCGGCAACAGGCCGGCGGGCGGTACCGTGACGCGGTCCGTCCGGTGTGCTGTGACCGAAGCGGATGATCATGTGGGCGTGACCGGGACACCGGGTCAGGCGCTGCACCGAGCGGCGCAGATCGTCGTACTCCAGCGGCTGGTTGAGGAACGATGCGCTGAGCCCGGCCCGCGTGGCGGTCAGCAACACGCGCTCGAGTGCGGCGCCGGCAGTGACCTGATCGGCGGGCTCGTCGTAGTCGGTCGACAGCACGGCGACGTCCGGGTGGTCCTCGAACCGGGTCGCCCCGCGCATCCGGTCCGCCGGCCGGGTGCCCATGTCGCGGACCGCGGCCGGGTACGTCGCGGATCGCGGCCCGAGCGCGTCGCTGGGGATCCCGTCCGTGGTGCGTTCGCCGCCGACCCAGTGCGAACGTTCGGCGCTGCGGTGCCAGTCGTGGACCTCGCGCAGATCGGTGTCGAGCACCAGGTCGAGTACGGCGCGGACGTCGTCCTCGGCGAGCCACGTGAGCTGGGCACCTTCGGCGTACGCCGCTTGCAGCAACGCGATCCGCACGCTCTCTGGCATCGGCTCGATGTCGGACGGATGGCGATCGGTGTGGCGATAGGGGATCTGGACGGCGAGATCTCGCAGCTCCTCGTCCCGGTCGGCCGTGGGCTCGATCACCACGCGGGCCAGCAGGTCGGGTTCGTCCGGGTACGGCGCCAGCCCGAACCAGGTGCGGTACCCGAGGCTCTCGGCCGCGCAGCGCAGGTTGAACGTCGCCGCGCCGGCGGCGATCCGCATCGCCCGTCCGGTCGGGTCCTCCGCGGGCAACGCGCGGGATCCGTCCAGGTACACGTCGATCGCGTGACCCTCGACCGCGAACCGCCACGGCTGGGTGTTGTGCATACTCGGCGCGGCCACGGCCGCCGCGAGCAGTACTTCGACGTCTTTCGCCGGCAGCTGATCGGACACCGGAGGCTCCTCCCGTTGGTTCTCCTACCTCAGCTTCGCCGCCGGGAGGCGGGCGGCGCTGCGGGCAAGAGTCCCGACCGGGGAGGCCGTTAGTCAGTCGGTGCGGTGAGCTCGACGACGGTGCCGCGCGGATCGTTGCCGGCGACCGTCACGGTGCCGCCGAGCGCGTTCGCCCGCTCGGTCAGGTTCCGCAGGCCGCTGCGGCGGGTGCTGGTGCCGATCCCGTCGCCGTTGTCCGAGATCCGTGCCACGACCTGCCCGGACCCGACCGTGACCTCGACGACGGCCAGCGACGCGTGCGCATGGCGGACGACGTTCGACAGCGACTCGCGGACCGTGGCGAGGATCTGCGGCCGGACGGCGGCCGGTACCGCCGTGTCGATCGGTCCGGTACAGATCAGCTGCGGGCGGAAGCCGAGCAGTTCGGTGTACTCCGAGACCAGGCTCTGCAGGTCGCTCCGCAACGAGCTGGCGTTCGGGGCCTGCTGGAGCTCGAAGATGGCGGCGCGGAGGTCGTGGATGGTGGTGTCGATGTCCTCGACTGCTCGGCTGAGCCGCTCCTGGTGCTCGGGACGGGCCAGCCGGTGCATGCCCTGCAGTTGCAGGCCGGTCGCGAACAAACGCTGGATCACCAGGTCGTGCAGGTCGCGGGCGATCCGGTCGCGGTCCTCGAGGACGGCGAGCATGTCGCGGTCGTGCTGGGCCTGGGCGCGCTCGATGGCGAGGGTGGCCTGGCCGGCGAACATCCGGACCAGGTCGGCGCTCTCGGTGACGCGGGCGTTCGAGCCCTGTTCCAGCGCCACGACGAGGATGCCTCCGGTGCCGGTCCGGCCGCCCGGCAACGGGGCGATGGTGGTGCGGCCGAGTCCGGCGCCGGCCGGGAAGTCGGTCAGCGCTCCGGCGTCCTTGAGAACCTGCGCGAGGTCCTCGATCACAACCACCTGCCCGTCCCCGGTGGCGATCCGGCCGAGGACCGGCAGATCCGCCGGAATCCGCCGACCGAGATGGCCGGCCACGGCTGGGCCGTCGACCGCACGGACGACCAGCTCGCCGCCTTCGTCCTGATCGGCCACGAGTACGCCGGACACCTGGGCGCCCGAGATCTCCCGGGCCCGCTGGGCGATCAGCTGGAGCGCTTGATCGGGATCGAACTCGCCGAGCATCAGTTGGTTGATCTCGGCGTTGACCTCGTGCCAGCGCCGGCGTTGCTCGGTGTCGGCGTACAGCCTGGCGTTGTCGATGACGACACCGGCCGCTGTGGCCAGCGCGGTGACCGTCCGCTCGTCGTCCTCGGTGAAATCCGCGCCGCCGGTCTTCTCGGTCAGGTAAAGGTTGCCGTAGGCATGTTCCCGGGTCCGGATCGGGACACCGAGGAAACTCTTCATCGGCGGGTGGTTCGTGGGGAAGCCGTACGACCTCGGGTGTTCGGCGAGGTCGTGCATCCGGATCGGCTCCGGATGCTCGATCAGCAGACCGAGGATGCCGTGTCCTTCGGGGTACGGCCCGATCGCCGCGATCTCGTCGTCGGTCACGCCGTGGGTGATGAACCGGACCAGCCGTTTGCCGTCCGGGCCGACGACGCCGAGCGCGCCGTACCGGGCTCCGGCCAGTTCGCAGGCCGCGCTGACGATCCGGTCGAGGGTGCTGTTCAGGTCGAGATCCGCGCCGATCCCGACGACGGCGTCGAGCAGTGCCCGCAGCCGCTCCTGGTACTCCATGATCTCGTCGACCCGGCCGAGGAGCTCCTGTAACAGCGCATCAAGACGCACCCGGGACAACCCGGCGTACTCCAGCGCCCCCTCGTCCCAGGTTCCTCGCCCCGTGTGCGAGTCGCCGGTCACGCACCCAGGGTAGATAATCGGCCCGCCGATGTGAAGTCTCTTCGTCTTGGTCAGGCTCCGGTGCGCGGACGTTTGCCCCAGGGCACCAGCCGCCTCCCGTGGACGGACTCGACGCCCACGCGGACCAGCGCCGGATCGTCCATCGGCAGCCAGGAATGCAGCGGCAGTACGCGGCGCAGCTCGCCGGCCTCGTCGTCGGTGACCACGGACAGCCGCCCGATCGCGGTGACCGTCCAGCCGTTGTGGCGCTCCAGATCGACGTCGTCGGCCTCGAACGCCACGACATCGCCGCGCTCCGCGGCGCGGAACTTGTCACCGCGAGCGGAGCTGAACACGATCGTGTCGTCGTCGATGACGAAGTTGACCAGCCGGACCGCCGGCAGGCCACCGCTGGTGTACACCAGCCGGCCCAGGGGGACCGAACTCAGCAGTCGTAGACACTCGGTCCGTTCGACGATCTCGAGACGTGAATGGTCGAATCGTTGCGCCGTGGTCATGGGAGTGCCTTCCTGCTCAGTGTCCCCACTGTCTGGGGTGGTCAGGACCGCCAGTAGGGTCGAAGGTCCCCTCACCGGCAGGACATTGCGGCGCGGCCGGTGTCTTCGAGGCAAGTGACCTTCGGCCCCTGTGCTGGCGGCGGGGTACGGCGCACGCTGGGAGGATGAGCACGTACGCCGGCGAACCGGCCGGATCTCCGCGAGACCCGTGGTTCCGCAGACACCCGAGGACTGCGGTGGCCGTCGCGGGCCTGCTCTTCGCGGCCGTGCTGTCGTTGCGTCTGTTCGCCGCTGACCCGGTCGAGGCGTCGACTCTTCTGTTCACCTTGCCGGTGGCCCTGGTCGCTGTCGCCTTCGGGCTGCGCGCCGGAGTGATCGCGGGCGGGTCGGCAGTCGTGCTCATCGTGCTCTGGGTGGTGACGACGGACGCGACCTTGACTCCGGTCGGGTGGATCTCCCGCCTGGTGCCGGAGATCCTCCTGGGCTTCCTGCTCGGCGACGCGTCCGACCGGCTGCGGCGCGCGGAGGACGAGCGGCGGCGACTGGAGTCGGCGGAGTTGCTGTACCGCGAGGCGATCGAGATCAACGACTCACTGGTGCAAGGCATGGCCGCCGCCCGCTGGGCACTGGAAGCGGGCCGGACGGACGCGGGTCTGAAGACCCTCGAGGACACGATCGAGCAGGCGCAGGAGCTCGTGTCCAACCTCATCCGGCAGGCCGGTATGGCCGGTCGGACGTCGTCGCTGCCGCCCGATTGAGGACTTTCGGACCACGCGACCGGAGGACACAGGCTCTACAGGCGGAAGCTCCATCGGCGTTCGGTTGAAGTGACAACCGAGTGGGCTGGAGGAGCCATGAGGCATCCGTTGAAGGTTTCGGACGTGATGACGCACGACGTGCTGACGGTCACCGCGGACACGCCGTACAAGGAGGTCGTCGCGCTGCTGGCCGCGAACCACATCAGCGCCGTACCGGTGGTGAACGCGGACGGCGGTGTGGAAGGTGTCGTCTCGGAGACGGACCTGATCCGGAAGGAGCAGTTCCAGGGGTCTCCGCGACCGCCGTGGGTACTGCGGTGGTGGCGTCGTCGGGCTCGGTCGACGGCTGCCGGTCTGCGGGCCGGCGACGTGATGTCGCGTCCCGCGGTGACGATCGAGCAGACCGCCACGATCCCCGAGGCGGCCAGGTTGCTGGCGGCCCGGGACATCACCCGGCTGGTCGTCACCCACGACGGCGTACTGACCGGCATCGCGACGCGGTCCGACCTGCTGAAGGCGTTCCTGGAAACGGATGAACGCCTGCTGCAGCGGGTCCGCCGTGAGGTTGTCGTGCACGCTCTCTGGGACGACCCCTTCAGGATCGAGCTGACCGTCCAGGACGGCGTCGTGACGCTGGCCGGCGAGGTCGACCGCCACAGCACCGCCGAACTCGCGGAGAAGCTGACCACGGAGGTCGACGGCGTGGTCGGCGTCGACAACCAGCTGAAGTGGATGTACGACGACACGATGAGCGCCCCCACCATCCAACCTTCCCCCGAACACCGCCGTCACCCGTGACACGGTCCTAAGGACCGGCCGTGCCCGCGGATGCTTCGGCGAGCCGGCGGTAGTACGGGTCGGCTGTGTTGTCGGTCTCCATCAGGAGGACGGCGAGCAGGTCGTCCAGGCTGACCGTTCCGATCGTCCGGGCGCCGTCGACGACCGGAAGGACCGTCGTCCCGGCCGACCGCATCAACGCGACCACGGCCGGGAGTTCGTCGTCGGGACGGACGGCGACCGCGTCGCGCGGGATGCTCCTCGTTGCGGCCGGCGTCGTCATCACCTCGCGGATGTGCTGTGCCATGACTCCGTCCCTTCGCTTGTCGGTCGGCATCTCCAGGGTTCGCCGGCCGGGTTCGACGCGGCAGAGCCGTCCGGCCTGGGGAGGCGGTTCGGAAGGGGCCTGGTACGGCGGTCGTTGGGCCCTGGCAGCTGGGGTCCTCCGGTCCTGGTGACGCTCAGCCGAGATGCGGAAGGCTGATGGATATCAACCGGCTGAGGAACCGCCGAAGCCACGGACCGCGGAGGGGCCGGTCATGAAACGCACCCAGGTGAGGATCCAGCGCCCACAGCGGCCACGCCGGCCGATGACCATCGACCTGCGGACGCCCTCGGGCCGCCTGCTGCGCTTCTGACGTGACGGCCGCCGTACCGCCGGGGTGAGGTCAGCGGCCGGGGTGGCCGATGGTGGCGGGGGAGCGGCTCGGGTGTGGTCCGGTGGCGTACCGGTTGGACTCCACGACGGCGCCGTTGATGTCCCGGATGATGTGGCGCAGGCCGTTCCACCTGGCCACCTCGACGCCGACGGCGATCAGCCGGATCCGGCTGGGTCCCGAGGCGAACGGTTCGGGGGAGTCACAGCGGCGGGTGTGCCACTCGCCGTCCCGGTAGTACGTCTCCACGTCCGCGTGGAGCTCGCTGCCGGCATCGAATCCGGCGGCTTCAAAGGTTGTCATCAGGCTGCCCTCCCAGCCGGTGGTGCCGGCCCAGCCCCAGACCTGGCCGGAGGGATCGACAGGATCTCACCAGCACTCTCCCGCACGGTCACCCGCCGACGGTGGGCCGAAGGTCCCGAGTTGGCCGGGGCCTCGGTCCCTAGTCGGTGCTCAGACGATCGTGAGAGCGCGCAACCGCTGCCAGAACAGCTGTTCGCGGTCGGCGATCTCAAGCATCGGGGTGGTCGCCGCGGCCAGCAGGTCCGCGGGGTGGTCGAGTTCGGCGGCGTCGGCGAAGGTGGCGGCGACGTCCTCCCACAGATCGCCGATCGCGGTGAGCTCCGGAGCGAGGTCGCCGAACCGGGGTTCGCCGGTGAGGATCGCGGCCTCGGTCAGGAAGCGCGCGTACATGTACCGGAAGATGCCGCCCCCGGTGCCGCCGCGGGCGTCGATGAACATCGCGGTGTTGAAGCAGGTGCGACGTAACTCGTCGGGGCCGAGTGACTCCGGCCAGCGCAGCGTCTCCTGGATCGCCTTGCGGATCCCGCGGACGCCCAGGTTGGCGATCGGCGGCGTCAGCATGCCGTCGCACACCTCGCGGATCGCCGCGTGCACATCCTCAGGGCGGGGTTCGCGTGCCCTGCTGAAGTCGAACGTGTACCAGGTGTGGTGCGGCGGGAACGGCTTGTACGCCGAACCGCGCGCCTTCTCGAGCACGTCCCAGTCGACCGGGTGCAGCTCGAGATCACGGTCGGCGATCAGCACCTGTTCGGTATCCGGGTCGTAGCCCACCGCAACGACGACATGCCCGCCGAAGTGGTAGCCGGCCGGCAGGTCGAAGTACGGCAGGAACCCCATGTCGACGTACAGCAGCACCGGCTCGCCCACCCGCAGCAGGTCGCGGAGCCCGTCCTGGGCGACCCGGCTGCTGGACGTAGAGCCGACCGTGACGGCAACGCCGGTACGCCGTCCCGCGGTCTTCTCCAGCCCCTCCTCCCGCGGGCTCGCGTGGTTGGCCCGGCCGCCGTAGAACGGATCGGCGCCCTTGAAGTGGAAGTAGACGAAGCCGAGTCCACGACCGAGTCCGAGCAGCAGCTCCTCCGAGATCGGGTAGCCGTGAAAGTCGTAAATGTGCTTCAGCGACCCGGTGACGCAGTGATGGGTCGGACAGGCAACGAACGCCTCGAACGGCGCAGGCGTCGCGACGGTAACCGATTGCGTGCTCATGACTCCTCCTGACGATCTCCTCTGATTCGACTCTCGTCCGGCAGGACCGGAGCCGGAAGGGCCCTTGGTCCCGTTGTCGTGGAGTGGGCGGTGTCGTGCTTACACTGCGAGACAGGGACGGTGAGGGCACATGGTCGGTGTGACTGCTTGGGAGCCGTTCACGCCGCGGGCCGGGTTGCGCGGGCGTGAGGTGCTCGGGTGGCTCGGGTACGTCCAGGCCATCGGTCCGCGCGTGCCGGCGGTGGATCCGCGGAGTTCGGCGGCCGTGCCGGTGCTGATGGTGCCGGGATTCCTGACCGGCGACTGGTCGCTGGTCCCGTTGGCGCGGCATCTGCGCAGGTCCGGGCATGCGACGTTCGCCAGCGGCGTCGTCATCAACTCCGGATGCACCGAGATGCTGCTCGACCTGCTCGAACACCGGCTCGAGCGGGTCGCCGAGGAAGCCGGCAGATCCGTGGCGCTCGTGGGTCAGAGTCGCGGCGGCACACTCTGCCGGATGCTGGCCGTGCGGCGTCCGGAGCTCGTCGCGGGCGTGGTCACGCTGGCATCTCCACTGCTGCATCAACTCGCGACCACTCGGGCGCTTGTCGCGCAGGTCGAGTTCATTGCGCGCATGAACGTCGTCGGCTGGCCGTGGCTGCTGACGGCAGACTGCTTGGCGGGAGGCTGCGCCGAGCGCACCAGCGCCCTCCTCGCATCACCATGGCCGCCAGGACTGCCGTTCGTGTCGGTGTACTCGCGCGTCGACGGCGTCGTCGACTGGCGCGCGTGTCTCGATCCCGCGGCCGAGCAGATCGAAGTGATCAGCACGCACAACGGGATGGGCACGGACCGGCACGTCCATCGCCTGTTGACCTCGAAGCTGCAGGCATTCACCCGCGAGCAAACGTGAGCAGCGAATCCAGTTCCGCCGCCGTCCAGTCGGCAATGTCCTGTACGTCGGGCACCTGCTCGCGGTCGGCGACGACGCCGATTGCCAGCCGGCCGTTGTAGCTCATCACCGTCAGGTTCACACCGAGACCGTCTGTGATCCCGGCCAGCGGCACCATCGAGCACACCCGCGCCCCGGCGAGGTACAGCAGTTGCTCGGGGCCGCGGACGTTCGAGATGTTCACATTCATCGCCGGCGTCAGCGGAGCCCAGGTGTTGAGCTGTGTGAGCAGCTGGACGGTCCGTACGACGAACGCCGGCGGAACCATACGGACCGTGTCGATCAACGCGTCCGGTGCGGTCGTGCCGAGGTCGCGCAGTGCCCCGAGCATCGCACGGTGCGCGACGCCCAGCCTGGCAGCGGCGTCGTCCACGTCGGTCGGAATCGGCACGACGACAGCACTGAGTTCGTTGGCCGTCGAGTCCGGACCGGTGTCCCGCAGCCCGACCGGTATCACCGCGGTCAACGGCTCCTTGGGGAGTTCCGAGTGCTCGATCAGCCAGCGACGCAAGGCGCCGGCCGCCATCGCGAGCACCACGTCGTTCACGCTCACCGCGAAGTGGGTCTTCACCTGCTTGACGTCGTCGAGCGCCACGGTCGCGATGCCGATCCGGCGATTCCTGGAAATCTGCTGATTGAACGACGTTCGTGGTGCCGTGGCGACGGGCTTGTGCGGGCGTCCGCGCCGTACCAGCGCTGTCGTGGCGCCCACGAGCCGAACCCCGGGCATGGTGCCGAAGACCGGCAGTTCGTCGAGTCCGGACAGCGCCGCGGGTAGGCCGGCCACCGCCCGCACCGGTTGCAGGACGGCGCCGCTCAGGCCGCGCAGCAGCATCGAGGCGGACGCCGGCGCCGGTGGAGCGGGCGGCCGCGGCGACGGGCGGCGGCGGCGCGGTCGCGGTTTGCTGTCGGTCAGCGCGGTGAGGATGCGTACGCCGGTCCGTCCGTCGGCGATCGCGTGATGAACCTTGGTCAGCACCGCGGCACGGCCGTCGGCGAGCCCTTGGATCAGGTAGATCTCCCACAGCGGCCGCGTGCGGTCCAGCGGGCGGGAGAAGATCCGTGCCACCTGTTCTCGGAGCTGCTCGTCGTCGCCCGGCGCCGGGAGCGAGATCTCCCGGACGTGGTAGTCGAGGTCGACGTCGGTCTCGACCCAGTACGGCCGGTCGAGACCGAACGGCACCTCGGCCAGCCTCTGGTGGAACGCCGGCACGAGTTCCAGCCGCTCGAGTACGACTGCGCGCAGCTTGTCGAGCGTGAGTTTGCCGCCGGCAAGCTTCGCCGGGTCGAGCGTGATCAGGGCGGCCGTGTGCGTGGTCACCCGGCTGTTCTCCGCGGCGAGGTACATCGCGCCGAGGTCGTCGACCTGCTGCATCGTCACGACTCCTCCCGGGCGCGGTCGGCGCGTACGGCGTCCTCCGGCAGCCCGAGATGCCCGATCGGATCCTCAAGCCGGCGGCGGAGCAGTTCGGCCGAGCGGGCGGCGTACAGGCCGTCCTCGATCCGCTCGTCGAACGTCCAGCGCAGCGGCAGGATCTGCCGGATCGTGATCTCGCCGTCGTGGACGACCGGTGTCGGCCGGATGCTGCCGACGACCAGGAACAGTGGGCAGTTGCCGTGTTCGTAGAGATGGTGGAAGGCCGCGTCGGTCTTGAGACTGCCGAGGTTCGACACGACGGCCGACGAGAACATCGGATCCGCACTGGTCAGGGAGGCCGGCAACAGGCCACGGGCATCGAGCCAATGGAACAGCGAGACCGCGATGTCGAGCAGCGGCACCGGCAGCGACAGGAACAGTTTCAGCTCCTTGTCGACGCCCGCCACGCCGGCCGTGCGGGCCTCGTCGATCGCGGCGCCGAGACTGCGGACCGCCGCGCCGAGGCTCTCGTCCGGTTCGAAGCGCCGCTTGATCATCTCCAGCGGCGCGTTGTCGGCGAACTCCTTCATCGCGCCGAAGGACAGGTAGACACCGTCGCGCTCGTACAGCCGGCGGCGGGCGACGAAGCGGTTCAGCCGCGGGCGGGTGTGCAGCATCCGGGCGACCTCGTGCAGGACCAGGACGAACAGGCTCAGTCGCGGCCCGCCGGCCGCGTTCCAGCGCCGGACCCAGTCCTGTGCCGCGGTGATGTCGACGAGCTGCTCGAAGTACACCGTCGACTCGGTCCGGCGACGCATGATGAAGGGCATGATCGCCCGTTCGTCCGGCATGTCGGTGACGAGCCGGCCGTCACGGCGGCGGAGTGCGGTGCGCATGGTGGCCTCCCTCGTTCTCGATGGTGAACAGCCGGGAGCTGCCTGAGTAGGGTCGAAGGACCTGTCGCCGGGCCTTTCCGTAGCACCGGATCCGATACTCGCCGCAGGCATCAGCGGGGACGGTCCAGGTCACCACGGCGAGCTGCCCGGAGCGGGTACGGCGCCAGCGGAACGTTGTGGACCAATCTCCGTCGTCGGCGACGGTCGACCAGCCCTCGGGGGCCCGCCGCTGGATCTCCAGGTACGTGCCGTTGCGGTGCAGGTCGTTGTTCGGGTACGCCGCCACGAAGACCGCCGTCACCACGTCGCCGGGCCGGTAGTGCCGTCGTGGTTCGACCAGCACGTCACCGAACTCGCGACCGGCCGGGGATCTGTCGTGGGGGATCCGCGGACGGGCGGGCCGCAGCCGCTGCGACAGGTCCGGCTCCGGGTCGCCGTACGCCGCCGGCCGTCCGTCGCGCATGGCCGTGGCGAGCTCACTGGCGACCTGTTGGAGCGCGGGCAAGGTCCAGCGGCCGAAGAGCGTGCTGCCGCCCTCGTACTGCTGGGTCTCGTACTCCTCGGGTGTCGTGATGTAGTGCAGGTATCCGTTGGTGTAGCCCACGACGAGGACGTCGGCCAGTTGTGCGCCGACGATCGCCGCGACGGTACGACGCAACCGGAGGCCGGCGACGATCGTGACCTCGGCCGGGATCCCGAGCAGGTACAGCGGCCCGATCCGCAGCAGCTGCACCGGCGCGCCGCGGGCGACATAGTGTCCGCGCAGGCCACCGACGACGAGCGCCTTGGGTGCCTGGACGTCGCGCAGTCCCGGCGTACGGCGGTAGATCAGGCTCGAGACCCCGTCCCACAAGGGATTCCGGCCCTCGTGAAAGCCGCGGAACGCCGGCCCGTCCTCCTCGCTGCCGGCCAGGGCGGACGCGCCGCCCACCGGTGCTCCGGTGCGATGCTCACGGCCGTCGCCGGTGAACTCCGGCCGGACCATCACGGCGCTCAGGTCGACGTGGGTCAACCGGGAATCGATGCCGTCGGCAATCGTCCGGCCGGGTTCGGTCATCAACCGGGCCGCGGCCTCGTACTGGCGCAGGCCGATGATGCGGGTGTTCTCGAGCTCGTCGGCGGTCGGACCGCGGCCGGGTTGCAGGTCCAGGTTCGGGGTCAGGTCGCCGGCGTTGGTCTGCGCGAAGGCTGCCACGAAGTCGTCCGGGCGGCGGTCCAGGTAGTCGACGCCGGCCACCAGACGCTCCCAGTGGTACGCGGCGTACCCCTTGTTGTCGCCGCTGATCAGGGTGTTCGCGTTGGTCATGCTGGTGTTGTGTACGGCGAACCAGTTGATCGCGCCGACGGCCCGGCCGTCGCGTTCGATCCGCAGCAGCGTGGTCTGCGGGTCGACGGCATCGGGGAACCAAGCCCGGTCCGATGCCGGATTGTTGTCGAAGGCCACTTTCGAGCGGTTCGCGCTGGCGTCGCGGAGTTCACCGTGCGACAGCGTGAGTACGGCGGGGGAGAGGTCGTCGTGGGCGCGGACGACGGCCTCGGTCATCCCGTCGACTATGGCCGCGAACGTTTTCGGCCGGAAGCCGCCGGTATTGGAGTGGTACAGCCGGTGGTGCGAGTAGCCTCCGGGGCCGCAGTGGGTGTGCGTCGCCGTGATCATCGTGTTGTGCTCGGTGTAGACGGCGCCGTACCGCTGCTGCAGCTGGTCGAGCAGGGCGCGCCGGACGCTGTCGAACACCATCGGCAGATCGTTGACGACGATCAGGATCCGTCGATCGCCGTCCGCGATCACGAAGGCGCGGGAACGCAGGCGCAGGTGGATGCCGTCGCTCCGCTGCCAGGACTTGCCGTAGCCGAGCATCCCGGTGTCAGCGGGTTCGCCGGTGATGTCCGCGATCCCGCGCCCGCACGACAACATCAGCGCGCCACGTAGCCGCCGTCGATGTACAACTCGAGCCCGGTCACGAACGAGGCGTCGTCACTGGCCAGGTACGCGACCCCGGCGGCGATCTCGTCGGGACGGCCGAGGCGGCCCATCGGCGTGAGCTCGGTCATCGTGGCCCAGAACGGCGTACCGCGGGCCGGGTCGAGGATCGGGGTGTCGATGAACCCGGGGTGGATCGAGTTGACCCGGATACCGTCGGCAGCCCAGTGCAGAGCAGCGTTCTTGGTCAGCGTCCGGACGGCGCCCTTCGCGGCGTGGTACGCCGGAGACGTGCCGAAGCCTCCGCTCGTCCCGAAGATCGAGCTGATGTTGATCACCGAGGCGTGACCGGAGGCCTTGAGGTACGGCGCGGCGGTCCGCATCCCGAGGAAGACGCCGGTCTGGTCGACGTCGATCGTGTGCTGCCAGTCCTTCAGCGTCGTCTCCTCGATCGTTGCCAGATCACCCATCCCGGCGTTGTTGACGAGGATGTCGATGCCGCCGAACTGCTCGGCGGCCAGTGTGCAGACGGTCTCCCAGTCCGTTTCGCTCGCGACGTCGTGCCCGGCGAACGCGGCGCGCGCGCCGGAATCCCGCAGCGCCTCCGCGACAGCCTCGCCGGCCTCGACCGCGATGTCGGTCAGCAGGACCGCCGCACCCTCCGCCGCGAGCCGCCACGCGGTCGCCAGTCCGATACCACTGGCCGCGCCTGTAACCAGTGCGACCCGATCGTCCAGCCTGCCCATGTCGCCCGCCTCCTCCATAGCTCCTGTCGCTCCAGGCTGGCAGGGGATCCGGCCTCCGAGCAGGTCCGTTCGGCCCCGAAGCGAGGGCATTGGTCCCTGGCCGGGTCATCGGCAGCCGGAGACGCTGGAGTTGTAGGGGTAAGGGGAGGAGTTGGTCATGCATCCCACCACAGACTCCGGGCCGCGGCGCGACCGCTGGCTGATCGCAACGGCGGTCCTCGCCGTTCTCGCCATCGTTGCCGTGCTGATCGTCGTCCTGGTGAAGGTGTCCGATGAACAAGCCGGAACGTCGGGGTCCCCGACCGGACCGGTTCCGACCGTCACGCAGCCAGGTCCGACGGTGACGACGACGGTCGTGCCGAGTCAGGGCCAGAGCCCGAGCACGACACCGACTGCAAGCGCGACCACCGCGCTCGAACCGTTCCTGTCGGCTGCTGTCACTCTCGACCGCCAGCTGCAGGCGGCGGCCGCTGCCATCAACGCCAGCGGACCACCGTGGAGTTCGGTCGGTCCCAGCGTTGCGCGTTCGGTCCGGACCGCGGACCTCGGACCGGTCAGCCGCGCGATCCCGGCCGGCCTGCCTCAGTCGCTGCAGCAGTCGGTGGTCCTGGTCCTGAGTGACCTGTCGTCACGGCGGTACGCGCTCGCCTCGTTCGAGCAGACCCCGCCGGTGACGCCGCACGGCACCACCGCGGACCTGCTGCGCGAGCTGAGCAACGGCCATCCCGCCGCGGCGCGATTCGACCGTGACCTCGCAACCTTGCGCGCGATCGCATCCGAGACCGCGCCGATCGCCGCCGTACCGCAGACCTCCCGGCTGACCGCAGAGGCCATGCTGCTGGCGCGGTACGTGAACACCGCCAACGGCGGCTGCGAATCCCGCGGCGGCGTGATCGTCACCGAGCTGCCGAAGATCGTGTGGAAGACCGTGCCGGGCCTCCCGGACGCCAAGGGCACCATCAACGGCATCTCCTTCAGCGCCGACCTGAGCAGCTCCGGCACCTGGACAGTCAACCTCTACGCCTGCTGAAGCTCTTCAGCCGACGCCCATGGGGCGGATGTACATGTGTCGGACCGGATCAGGTCGTGTGGACGGCGATGACGCCGGGGACGGCGCCGGCGATGGCCTCGGCGCGTTCGCGCTCGAGTTCGCCGATCGGGCCGTGTACGTGGACGATGCCGTCGTCGACCTCGACCTGCCAGCCGAGATTCCGCTCCCGAAGCAGGTCGAGGATCCGGTTGCGGATGCTGGCGTCGCGTCCGGCCAGATAGTGGATGACGTCGCTGCGGCTGATCACTCCGACCACGCGATCGCCCTCGACGACCGGAAGACTCTTCACCATCGTCGCCCGGAGCAGGTCGATGGCCGCGTCGAGGTCCTCGTCGGCCTGCACGCTGATGACCAGGTTCGCCATCACCTCGGCGACCCGGCGCGGGCGGAGGCTGCCCGACAGCTTCATCGGGTACGACGGAACGCGGTCCTCGACCAGCAACATGTCCGGGATCAGATCCGCCTCGCTGACCTCGCCGATCAGCCGGCCCTGGCGATCGACGACGGGCAGCGCCGTGATCTGGTTCCGGTCGAGCAGGCGGAGTGCCTCACTCACCGGTGTCTCGCCGAGCACCGTGATCGCCGGCGTCGTCATCAGCTCCTTGATGCGCATCATCATCACTTCCTGTTCCACCAGGAGGTCCGCCCTCCTACCGGTGTCCGTGGACGGAGAAAGCCCCTGGCGTTCTCCGTCCATGCCCAGTACATCGCCGGCTCCCGCGGTCGAGCAGGGCCGAAGGTCCCGTGCCGCCGAGCCGCCCGGCAGACACCTCCCGGTGCCGGCGGCGAAGGTCCGTTCGGCCCCGAGGTCGGGTCGTTAGGCCCTGCCATCGGCACGGGCCGCGCGGCGAGTCTCGTGGGGGAGGTGGTCATGACCAGCGTCCAGTCACCGAGCATTCGCGGCCTGTCAGCGGCCGAGGCCGCACGCCGGCTCGCCGACGAAGGCCGCAACGAGCTTCCGGCACCCCGGCGACCCGCGCCCTGGAGACTGCTCGCCGGACAGCTGACGCACCTGTTCGCGATGATCCTCTGGGTCGCGGCAGTGCTCGCGGTCGCGGGCGGACTCGCCCCGCTGGCCGTGGCGATCGTGGTGATCATCATCCTGAACGGGGTCTTCGCGTTCGCGCAGGAGTACCGCGCCGACCGGGCCGCCGAACGCCTACGTGACCTGTTGCCGGCGAAGGTCCAGGTGATCCGCGACGGGGCGATGAGCAGTATCGACGCGACCGAGCTGGTCCGCGACGATCTGGTCCTGCTGAGCGCGGGTGACCGGGTATCGGCCGATCTACGCCTGATGACGGTGCACGCCTTGGCGGTGGACGAGTCGATGCTCACCGGCGAGTCGGTGCCGGTGCGCCCGGCGAGCGGTGACCAGGTGTACGCCGGGACGTTCGTCGTACAGGGCGAAGCGGAGGCGGTCGTGGCGGCCGTAGCCGGGCAGACCCGGTTGGCTGGGATCCAGACACTGACTGAGAGCGCACAGCGACCGGCCAGCCCGCTGACCGTCGAGCTGCACCGGTTGATCCGGGTCATCGCGGTGATCGCCGTCGCCGTCGGCGTCTCGCTGACGGCGGTCTCGCTGCTGCTCGGCCTGCGCCCGACCGAGGCGTTCCTGTTCGGGGTCGGTGTGATGGTTGCACTCGTTCCCGAGGGTCTGCTGCCGACGGTGACGTTGTCGCTGGCCCGCGGGGCGCAGCGGATGGCGCACGGGAACGCCCTGGTCCGGCGGCTGGACGCGGTCGAGACGCTCGGTGCGACGACCTTCGTCTGCACCGACAAGACCGGCACGCTGACGATGAATCAGATGGAGGTCCTGGAGGTCTGGACGCCGTCCGGAACCGTCCGGATGCACGGCGACGGATACGACCCCGAGGGATCCGCGGAGGGCGCCCCGGAGGCCGTCGATGCGGTCGCGCGAGCCGCCGGCTCGGCCGTGGCGTGTATCCGCGGCCGGGCCGTGCGGGTCAAGGACCGATGGGTCGCTGAAGGCGACCCGATGGAGGTGGCCCTCGACGTGCTGGCCCGGCGACTCGACGTGCCGGCCGTGGATCCGGACACGATCACGCACCGGGTCACGTTCACCAGCGAGACGAGGTACAGCGCGGTCGTTGCCAACGGCAACACGATGGTGATCGGCGCCCCGGATGCGCTGCTGCCGTACTGCCGGTCCGACGGCGCCGCCGCACCCGCGGTCGAGAGTCTGGCCGGGCGGGGCAGGCGTGTACTCGCGGTGGCCGGGGCATCCGGCATCCTCGTCAGCGACGGCCGGCTCGAGCTCGCGGCGGACGCACTCGAGTTGCTGGCCGTGGTGGGCCTGGAAGACCCGCCCCGAACCGACGTGCACACCGCGCTGACGACCTGCCGCCAGGCCGGTGTCCGGATCGCGGTCGTCACCGGCGATCACGCGGCGACCGCGGCCGTGGTCGCCCGCGAGGTCGGTCTGCTCCAAGCCGGTGGATTGGTTGTCACGGGCAACGAGCTGCCCGCCGACGACGAGCAGCTGGGCGAGCTGCTGGATCGTGACGACGGCGTGGTAGTCGCCCGGGTGACGCCGGCGGACAAGCTCCGGATCGCCCGTGCGCTGCGTTCTCGCGGCCATGTGGTCGCGATGACCGGTGACGGTGTGAACGACGCCCCGGCGCTGCGGGAGGCGGACGTCGGCGTCGCCATGGGCGCCTCGGGCAGCGACGTCGCGCGGGCCACGGCCGACCTGGTGCTGCTGGACGATCATTTCGCCAGCATCGTGACCGCGATCCGGCTCGGCCGCGCGACGTTCTCGAACGTACGGCGGTTCCTCTCCTACCACCTCGCCGATAACGTCGCCGAGCTCGCCCCGTTCGTGGCCTGGGCGCTCTCCGGCGGCTCGATCCCGCTGGCGATCGGCGTCCTGCAGGTGCTGGCGCTGGACATCGGCACCGACGTACTGCCGGCGCTCGCGCTCGGTATCGAGCGACCCGGCCCACGCGTCCTGGACGGGCCTGCCCGTCACCATCGGTTGGTCGACCGTGGTCTGCTCCTGCGGGCGTTCGGCCTACTCGGGATGACAGAGGCCATGCTGGCCATGGCGGCGTTCCTCATCGTCCTGACCGGTCACGGCTGGCACTTCGGCGCCGAGCCGTCGGTCGCGGCGCTCGCCGTCGCTTCAGGTACGGCGTTCGCGGTGATCGCGCTGACGCAGTACGCGAACACCTTCGCGTGCCGCAGCGAGCGGAGCACCGTCTTCAAGGTCGGCTTCACCACCAACCGGCCGCTGCTGCTGGCGCTCTCGATCGAGGTCGTCCTGCTGCTGATCTTCCTCGGCGTGCCCCCGGTGGCGGATCTGCTCGGCGGCAGTTGGCCGTCGTACCAGGGCTGGCTGTATGCCGGCGCATCCGCGGTCGTCCTGCTCCTCGTCGACACCGCCGCGAAACTGCTCCGTAGCGCTCGGAGAACGGAGCCACCAGGGGCTCACAACTCGGCCACGGTCAGCAAGGGTTCGGCGACCGCGGAGGTGACGACCGGGCCGTCGCGGCAGAGCAGCAACGGCCCGAGCTGACAGTGTCCGCACAGACCGATGCCGCACTTCATCGAGCGTTCTAGCGAGACCCGGATCCGTTCGGCCGGCACCAGTGCGCGAAGCAGGACGCGGGCGCTGAAGCGCATCATCGGCTCCGGACCGCACAGGAACGCGACGGTCCGCTCCGGGTCAAGCCGGAGCCTGGCCAATGGCTCGGTGACGAAGCCGACGGTGCCGTTCCAGCCGGTTGACGGGCTGTCGATGGTGAGCTCGACTTCGAGGTCGTCGTGTGCGGCCCAGCGGTCAAGCTCTGCACGGAACAGAAACTCGTCCGGTGTTCGCGCCCCGGCGATCACGACCACCCGGCGGTACGCCGCGCGCGTCGCCAGCGCGGCCAGCACGACCGGGCGCAGCGGCGCCAGCCCGACACCGCCGGCCACCACGACAAGATCGTTGCCAACAGCATCTTCCGCTGCCCAGGCCGTCCCGAACGGGCCGCGGGCGCCGATCACGGTTCCGGGTCCGGCGCCGTGCAGGGCCCGGCTGACCGCTCCCACGGACCGGATGGTGTGCAACAGCGTTCCGTCGTCGCCGATGCCGCTGATCGAGATCGGCACCTCGCCGACGCCGTACGCGTAAAGCATTGCGAACTGCCCGGGCCGGAACGGCGCGAGCGGCCGGTCGACCGGTTCGAGTCGAAGGGTCGCCGAGTCGTGCGTCTCGACCGTGCGATCGACGACGCGGTACCTGACCGGCAGCATCGGCTCAGCCATGATCGGCGTACAGGTCCAGCAAGCGCGCGCGGGTGGACTGCAGGCGGTCGAGGACGACGCCGAGGAGCTGCCGCGTCACCGCGTACCCGAGCCGCGGGTTCTGATCCGCGAGGATCCGCAGCTGCTCGGCGTCGAAGACGGTCGCCTGGACGGTGCCGATCGCCCGGGCCCCGAAGTGCCAGCGGTACGGCGGAACCAACCAGGACCACCCGAGCAGATCGTCGGGGCCGAGGGTCTCGATGACGACCAGCCCTCGGCCGGGGACGGCGGTATCGAGTGCGACCCGCCCGTGCCGGATCAGCCAGTAGCAGCCGGCCGGACCGCCTTCGTCGAACAGCCGCTCGGCGTCGTCGTAGAACACCTCGTGGGAGGTGAGGAACAGCGCCTCGCGCTCGGGGGAGGTGAGTCCGTCGAAGATCCGGGCGCTAGCCATGAGCCGTCTCGGCGAGCCGGCCGACCTCTTCGGTGATGTCGATGCCTACCGGGCACCACGCGATGCAGCGGCCGCAGCCGACGCACCCGGAGCCGCCGAACTGGTCGTACCAGGTGCTCAGCTTGTGGCTGATCCACTGCCGGTAGCGGCTGTCTTCGGAGCTGCGGACGCTGCCGCCGTGAACGGCGGAGAAGTCGAGCTCGAAGCACGACGACCAGCGTTGCCAGCGTTCGGCGTGGTCGCCGGTGAGATCGGTGACGTCCTCGGTGGTGGTGCAGAAGCAGGTCGGACAGACCATCGTGCAGTTGCCACAGGTCAGACACCGATCGGCGACGTCTGCCCAGTGCGCGGACTCGCGGTTGTCGGCCAGCAGTGCGCGGAGGTCGACCTCGGGCATCGCGCGGCCCATCCGATCAGCGGCCGCTTCGACAGCGGTGTACGCGTCGTCCGCCTCGTGGCCCGTCGCCTGACGGTGGTCGATCCGGGCGAGCAGATCGTGCCCGGCGTCGGTCCCGGCCTCGGCGACGAAGTGACCGGACATCTCGGTCAGCGTCAGGTCCGCGCCCGGTCCGGCCGCGGGACCGGTGCCCATCGAGGCGCAGAAGCAGACGCCGCCGGGCTCGGTGCAGTTCACCGCGACGACGAACAACGACTGGTGCCGAGCCTCGAACGACCCGTCCAGCCGCAGTACGTCGCGAAGCCGCCCGATCGCGGCCAGATCACAACCCCGGACACCGAGAAACGCATAACGCGGCGTCTGCTCCTCCGCGGCCTGGAACGCCCCATCCGCGTCGGCGGACCAGAGCTTGCGGTGCGGCGGATGCAGGAACGTCTTCCACGACTGCGGCCCGGCGGAGTGGGCGAACACCGCGTCGTCGTCACGACGTCGCAGCCGGTAGTACCCCGGACCCGTGTCCACGCTCCACCCGGCGGGCAGCTGGCCGGCGTCGGTCAGCTCGGCCAGTTCGATCGCACTTCCGGACATCGTCGGTCCGACGACCTGGTATCCGTCGCCGATCAGCACCGCGACCAGCTCGGTGAGGTCGTTCAGGATCGCCCGGCTCATAGCGCGATCGTCCCGGGCGCCGCCGTACCGGCCAAGGGCCGAAGGTCCCGCCGGAGGTGACCATCGGTCCCTGGCGGCGCGGCCCGGGAGTTGGTGTGCTCGCAAGGATGGACACTCCGACGCTTGCGGTCTTCAAGCTCGCCTCGTGTGACGGTTGCCAGCTCACCGTGCTGGACTGCGAGGACGAGCTACTCGCGCTGGCCGGGCAGGTCCGGATCGCTCACTTCCTGGAGGCTTCCAGCGCGGTCCTGCCCGGTCCGTACGACGTGACACTGGTCGAGGGCTCGATCACGACCCCGGCCGACGCGGAGCGGATCCGGCAGATCCGTTCGCAGTCCCGGGTCCTGGTGGCGATCGGCGCGTGTGCGACGGCCGGCGGCATCCAGGCGCTGCGGAACTTCGGTGACGTGGCGGAGTTCGCGTCGGTGGTGTACGCGCGGCCGGAGTACATCCAGACGCTGGCCACGTCGACGGCGATCGCCGACCACGTCACCGTCGACTTCGAACTGCGCGGCTGCCCGATCGACCGGCGGCAGCTGCTCGAGGTGCTGACCGCGTTCCTGGCCGGCCGGAAACCGGACCTGCCGGACACGTCGGTGTGCACCGAGTGCAAGCGCCGCGGCCTCACCTGCGTGATGGTCGCCGACGGTACGCCGTGCCTCGGTCCGGTCACGCACGCCGGGTGCGGTGCGCTGTGCCCGGCGTACCGGCGGGGATGCTTCGGCTGCTTCGGCCCGATGACCAAGCCCAACGTGAAAGCGCTGATCCCGCGGCTGCGGGAAGCCGGGATGACCGAGGACGAGGTCGACAGGGTGTTCCTCACCTTCAACGCGGCGTCCAAGGGCTGGTCGTCATGAGCCACCGTGCACGCCAGCTGAAAGTCAGTTCGCTCGCCAGGGTCGAGGGGGAGGGCGCGCTGCACGTGACCGTCCGGGACGGCGAGGTCGAGCGTGCGGACCTGCAGATCTACGAGCCGCCGCGCTTCTTCGAGGCGCTGTTGCGCGGCCGGAGCTACACCGAGCCGCCGGACATCACCGCCCGGATCTGCGGTATCTGTCCGGTCGCCTACCAGACGAGCGCCTGCAACGCGATCGAGGACGCCTGCGGGGTGCGCGTCGACGGCCCGATCCGAGAGCTGCGCCGGCTGCTGTACTGCGGGGAGTGGATCTCGAGCCATGCGCTGCACATCTACCTGCTGCACGCACCGGACTTCCTCGGCTACCCGGACGCGATCACCCTGGCGAGGGACCACCGGGCGATCGTCGAGCGCGGGCTGATGCTGAAGAAGGCCGGCAACGCGATCCTGGAGCTGGTCGGCGGCCGGGCGATCCACCCGATCAACGTCCGCATCGGCGGCTTCTACTCGGCGCCGGGCCGGGCCCAGCTCGACCGTCTCGCCGAGCAGCTGCGTCCGGCGCTCGATGCCGCGATCGCGACGGCGCACTGGGTGGCCGGCTTCGACTTCCCCGATCTGGAGCTGGACCACGAGCTGCTCGCCGTCCACGACCCGGCGCGCTACCCGATCGAAGGCGGTGCGACGCTGCGCCGCAGCGCCGGTCCCGCCTTCGAGGTCGATGCCTTTGACAACCATGTCGTCGAGGAACACGTGCCGCACTCGACCGCGTTGCACGCCCGGCTCGACGGTCGCCGGTACCTGACCGGACCGCTGGCCCGCTACACCCTCAACCACGATCAGCTCTCACCGCTGGCCCTCGGCCTCGCGGCGGCGGCCGGGCTCGGGAACGAGTGCCGTAACCCGTTCCGGAGCATCGTGGTGCGCGCGGTCGAGACCGTGTACGCCGTCGAGGAGGCACTGCGGTTGATCGAGTCGTACGAGCCGCCGCAGCCGGCGCACATCGACGTACCTGCGCGGGACGGGACCGGGCGCGGTGTCAGCGAGGCTCCGCGGGGGCTGCTGTACCACCGGTACGAGATCGGAGCCGACGGACTGGTCCGGGGAGCGGTGATCGTGCCGCCAACCGCGCAGAACCAGGCAGCGATCGAGGAGGACCTCCGGCAGGTGGTCGCTGCCAACCTGGATCTGGGGGACGACCGCTTGACCGCTCTGTGCGAGCAGACGATCCGGAACTACGACCCGTGCATCTCCTGTTCGACGCATTTCCTCGAGCTCACCGTGGACCGCCAGTGACCGGGGCCGTGGTGATCGGCGTCGGCAACGAGTACCGCCGCGACGACGGCATCGGACCGGCCCTGGTCGTGGAGCTCGAGGACCGGTGGCTGCCCGGCGTGGAGCTTTTCGTCTCCGACGGTGAACCCACGAGGCTGATCGACGACTGGGACGGCGTACCGCTGGCGATCGTTGTCGACGCCGTACTGTGCGAGCCGTCGACGCCCGGCGCGGTCTACCGCACCGACGTACCGCTGCACGGACAGGCTGATCACGATGCGCTGCTCGAATCGCATCCGCACACCGCGGGGTCGCACAGCCTCGGCATTCCGGACGCGCTGCGGCTCGGGCAGGCATTGGACCGGTTGCCGAAGCAGCTCGTGGTGTACGCGGTCGAGGCCGCGGACGTTGCCTTCGGCACCGACCTGTCGGCCGCGGTCGCCGCCGCGCTGCCCGGTCTGGTCGACTCGGTGGTGGCCGAGTTGACGTCGTCGCGCGCGGACTGAAAGGGCAGTTGCTCAGGTCAGGGTCGTCCAGGTGTGGCTGTCGCCCGGCTGCAGTTGCCGGGAGCGTCCGTGGCAGCGGACTTCGATGGCTGGTCCGGGAGCAGGGTCGACCGTGACGGTAACGGTCGCGTCCGAGATGTCCGCGAGCAGTCGATGGCCGCGGTACCGCAGGGCCATCCGCAACCTGCCCAGCTTGGCGGGCCAGTGCGGACCGAACCGCAGGACGTCGTTCGTCGTCGTCAGGCCGGTGAAGCACCGCTGGACCACGTCGGCGCTGCCGGCCATCGCCGCGAGATGGATGCCTTCGGCGGTCGTTTCGTTGCGCTGCTTGTCGCCGGCGTCGCTGTGCAGTGCCTGCTCGAGGAACGCCAGTGCGCGGTCGGGATCGAGAGTCGCCAGGCCCCAGGCGTGGACGACCGCGCTGAGCGACGAGCCGTGGCAGGTCCGCGCGAGGTAGTACTCGACGGTCTTCCGGAGGATGCCGGCGGTCAGCGGGTAGCCGAGCCGTTCCATCAACGTGTACAGGTCGCGGCGGGGGAGCAGGTAGAGCAGCATCAGCACGTCGGCCTGTTTGGAGACCTGGTACGACGCCACGTCGCGGCCCTCCGCCTCGAGGATCCGGTCCAGCCGGCGGATGTCGCCGTACCGCTTGCGGTACTCCGGCCAGTCGAGTTCGGCGAGGCGCTCGTACCCTTCGAACTGGCTGATGACGCCGTCGTGGAACGGGACGTACATCCGGCGGGTGAGCTCCTCCCAGTGGTTCTGCTCCTCCTGCCGGAGCCCGAGCGACTCGACGAGCTCGGTACGCCGCCAGGCGGGCAGCCGCTCCAGCGCGCGGGCGGCGATACCGAACAGCCAGACCGCCAGTACGTTCGTGTAGGCGTTGTTGTCGATGCGGGTGTGGAACTCGTCCGGCCCGACCACGTCCTTGATCACGTAGCGGTCGCGGCCGGCGTCGTACTCGGCGAGATCGGCGAAGAACCGGGCAACCTCGACGATCACCTCGGCGCCGTTGTCGGCCAGGAAGTCCAGATCGCCGGTGACTTCGACGTACTGCCACATCGTGTAGGCCACGGCGAGGCCGACATGCCGCTGGCGGTACGTCGCGTCCTCGGTCCAGTGTCCGGACAACGGGTTGAGGTGGATCCGCGCGCTCTCCTCGCGGCCGTCGCTGCCCGACTGCCACGGGTACATCGCGCCGCGGCAGCCGAGTCGGCGGGCCGCCTGCCGGGCGGCGGGCAGACGCCGGCACCGGTAGCGCAGCAGAGCGCGGGTCAGTTCGGGGAGCCGGAGTGTCAGCACCGGGAAGACGAACAGCTCGTCCCAGAAGACGTGCCCGCGGTAGGCCTCGCCGTGCAGCCCGCGGGCCGGTACGCCGGCATCCGTGTCGGCGCTGTGCGGGGAGACGGACTGCAGGAGGTGGAAGATGTTGAGCCGGAGCGCCGTGGGGGTCCCGTCGTACGTCTCCTCCAGGTCGACGTCGAACCGGCGCCAGAGCTGCGACCAGGCCAGCACGTGGGCTTCCAGCACCTCGCCGAACGGGGGCGCGTTGTCCAGGGCAAGCATCGTCGCGAGCTGCGGCTCGGAGATGCCGACGTCGCGCGAGCCGTGGACGGCTGCGATCTTCTCGATCGTGACGACGTCGCCTGCTGTCACGTCGACCGTGAGCTCGGCGTACGCCGATGCGGTGTCGGTGTTCGTGAGCCAGCCCGAGAGCCGGGAGTCGTTGTGTGAGGCAATCGTACGGGTGCCGACCGAGACGCGGTGGTGGGATTGACTCGTGGTCGCGGTCACCAGGAGATTGCCGTTGGCAACCAACGGTGTGACGTCGGTGAGGTGGCGGCCGGCGAGCTTACGGTAGCGCTCGACACCTGAGTTGGTGACGTCACCATGGACCGCGGTTCCGAGGCGGAGCCGGCCGTCCCAGTTCACCGCCGTGACAGCAAGAGTTTGAGCGGCGAGATGGGCGTCGGCCATGCTGACGAGACGGCGTTCGACACCGCGGATCTCCCGGCCGGCGGGGTCGCGGAGAAGGAATCTGCGGGTCAGTACGCCGCGCAGCGTGTTGAGCTCGACGTCGTACTCGACGACCTCGCTGGTGTCCGGGGTCCACCAGACGCCGTCGTCGACGGCGAAGGTCACCGGCAGCCAGTCCGGAAGATTGACCAGGCTCTCGTTCTCGGCGCTCGCGTCGCCGATCCTGTCGGCGAGCCGGTTGTAGTAGCCGGCCAGGTACGTCCCCGGGTAGTGCCGATCACCGGCCACCGAGCCCGCCCAGGCCCCACGCGTGGCGAAGTACCCGTTGCCGGTCGCGCACAGCGCCTCACGCCGGCGCTCGTCGGCCGGATCGTAGCCGCTGAAGGCGAGAATCGACTCAGGCACGCCTCTCATGCCCCGACTCTGCGCCCGCCCTCCCCACCCGCGTAGAGCCGAAGGTCCCGAGTGTGGGCGGACGGGCCGTCAGCGGTTCAGCAACCGGCCGAGCCAGCTGCCACCGCTCGCACGCTCACTCTTCGGGTGCCCGGGGCACCACAGCTCGGTCGGAACCATCGCCTTGACCTGCGCCACGTGCTGACCACAGCCGGCCCACGTGGTCTTGGAACAGGTCTTACAGGTAACAGGTCGACACATGTAATTCTCCTTCGTTGGTGGAGTTCGGGGGATCAGGCTTTCGGGCCGAGCAGTTGGAGGTCGGTCTTGGCGGCGTTCTCGAACTGGTCGTCGACGGCGACGAGTTGACGGCCGTCGGCGTGCAGGAACGAGGCGGCGATGGATGCGCGGTAGCCGGCCGCGCAGTGGATCCAGAGTTCGCCGGGCGGTACCTCGCCGAGTCGTCGGGGCAGCTCGTGGACGGGAATGTTGACCGCGCCCACGATCCGGGCGTCCCGGTGCTCCTCGGTACGGCGGACGTCGAGCACCACCACGTCGCGATGGTGGCGGACCTGAGCGAGGTCGGCGAACGTCGCGGTCGGGAAGGAGACGAGGTCGCCCTTGCTCCAGTCCTCGGGTCGGCCGGTCGCGTGCGCGGCCGGGCGGTCGATGCCGATCCGCACCAGTTCGCGCTGGGCCTGTGCCACGTCCGCAGCGGTCTCCCCGAGCAGCGTCACCGGCGTACCCCAGGTGATCAGCCAACCGAGGTACGTCGAGAACGAGCCGTCCAGCCCGAAGTTGAGCGTCCCGGGAGCGTGGCCGGCCGCGAACGCGGCGCGGGTGCGGAGGTCGACGACCCATTCGCCCGCCTCGATCCGCCGGCGCAACTCGGCGGCATCGGCCGGCTCGGGCAGTGACAGGTCCGGCGCTTCCGGTCCAGCGGAGTTGGCCGGAGCCATGTGTGCGTAGTACGCGGGCCAGGCGCCGAGGCCGTCGAGCAGGTCACGTACGTAGTCGGCCTCGTCCTGGGTGAGCACCGGGTTGTGCCGCTTCTCGGCGCCGATCGTCGACTCGGTCACGTCGGACTGGGTCGCCGAGCAGAACGAGCCGAATCCGTGGGTGGGGTAGACGGCGGTCTCGTCGGGCAGGTCGCGGGCGAGTTTGCGGGCGGAGTGGTGCTGGTGATGCACGAGGGCCTCGGTGTGGTCCGGCCCGAGCAGATCGGGTCGCCCGGTCGCGCCGTACAGCAGTGATCCGCCGGTGAAGACCGCGATCGGCCGGCCGCTGTCGGTGAGGGCGTACGAGAGGTGGGTGAACGTGTGGCCGGGGGTGCGGATCGCCCGTACCTGCATGCGTTCACCGATCCGGACGGTGTCGCCGTCGTGGAGCGGCGTCCGGTCGAACGAGACCTCGTCGTCGGCGTTGATCAGGTACGCCGCAGCGGTGGCGCGGGCCAGTGCGAGGCCGCCGGTGACGTAGTCGTTGTGGATGTGGGTCTCGAACACGTGGGTCAGCCGGACGCCCTCGTCCCGGAGCAGATTCAGGACGCGGTCGATGTCGCGCTGCGGGTCGATCACGAACGCCACGTCGCCGTCGTGGACGAGGTAGCTGCGGTCCCCGAGTGAGGGTGTCTCGAGGGTACGGATGGTCAGGCTGGTCATGGTGTCCTCACTGGTGAACGGGGCCGCCGGATCGTTCCCGGTTCCCGAATATCCCCCTGGGGGGTTAAGATCGACCGTAGCACATCCCCCCAGGGGGATACAGATTCTGTGTCGACCGCGCCGGTCAAGTGGTGTGTCGTCGACCCGACGGAGGAGTTTCGATGGATTTCGAACCGGACGAGATCAAGCCGATCGTCACCCGGATGAAGCGTGCCCATGGGCATCTCGGCAGCGTGATCCGGATGATGGAGGAGGGCGCGGACTGCGAGGCGGTCCTGACCCAGCTCGCCGCCGTGAACAAGGCACTGTCGCGCGCCGGCTTCGCAATCGTCAGCACCGGCCTGCAACACTGCCTGACCGACGAGAACAGCGACATCGACACCGCCAAGATGGAAAAACTCTTCCTCGCCCTGGCGTGACATTTCGTACTGCGAGCGACTGATCAGCGCTCGGTGAGCAGGGCGCCGACGACGTCCCCGGCTGCCTCGAGCTCGCGCCCGAACGCGATGACCTCGTCCTCGTCCACCGGCGCCAGCAACCACAGGCCGGGCCATTCGGCATCCACCTCCGGTGCCGGCTCTTCCTGAGTACGCCGACGGCCGAACCAGCCGCGGCGCGTGGCCGGCCGCGGCCGCGACGGCCGGGCCTCGGTCCAGGACCAGAAGAACCGCGCTGCCCCGAACATGTACGGATCCATCGACCAACTCATACCGCCACCCTCAGACGCCGCCAGAGCCGACGGGCAGGGTCATCAGTCCCACTCCGCCCAGCCGAAAGCCCCTGCTATGCGGCTGTGAGTGACACCTGTTGCAGGGTGCTACCGAGTGGTAGCGTCAGTGGCCGAACGAGGCTGCCCTGGACCCGGCGCCTGTGCTGCTTTGGGGGTCTGATGAGCATGTCTTCGGCCTATCTGGATCGGTTGGCTCGCTCGGTGCGCTTCGAGTCGTGGCGGAGCGAGGAGTTGGTGGACGCGCTGGACCAGCGCGCGTCACGAGGCGAGTGACGCTCGGTGATGGGGGCAGGCGGCAAGTCTGTTGATGGTAAGGGGGCGGCGGGTCCGCGGTTGGCGGTCTATCGCGCTGTCTGGCGGGCGTTCTGCGGTGTGCTCGCTGTGTTCGTCATGGTCGCCGCCGGGCTCGCGCTGCCGGTCGAGATCCTGGGACTGGCGTTCCTGCTGGCGCTGGCGGCCGGGGTGCTAGCTGCCACCTTCTACGTCGGGAGCGACGATGATCGGGGCCGTTGGCGACAGTCGCAGGTCGTCATCACCGCGGCTGCAGCCACCGGCGTGATCACCTTGGTTCCGGGGCTGACGGTCGTTCTCGGCTCGAGCGTGCTGTGGCTGACCGTGCTGATAGCTGCCGGGTCGCCACCGGTCGTCGATTGGTGCCGAGGGCAACTTCACCTCGGTACGGCGACCGTGCGCGCGAACGTCCCGGAACGCAGTACCGCGGACCTTTGCCGCGAATGGCGAGACAGCTACGACGCGCTGCGGCAGGCGAAGACAGACCGCCAGCGGCTCCGCATCGTGCTGGAACGCCAGCACTGCCTGGACGAACTCGGCCGCCGCGACCCGGAGGGCCTGCAGGCCTGGCTGGCCTCATCCGCCAGCGCTGCCGGCGACCCCTCCAGATTCCTCAAGAACCAGTGACTTCTGAGGCGGAAGTGCGGGCGACCGGCGTTTACCGGCCGCCCGCGCGCGTCATCTGAGGCCGAAGGCTCGGATGATTGTCTGGGTGATGCCGCCGCCGTTGCGTTGCTTGGCTGTGACGCGCACCGACACCTGGCCGGCTCGCGGTGGTGCCTGCAGGCGGGTTTCCCAGTTGCCGTTGGTCTGCTTCAGTTGCAGGCGTTGCCAGGTCGCGTCGTCGTCGTACGAGACCTCCAGCCCGACCGAGACCACCGCGTCCTGCCGGGCACTGCTGCCCAGCACCACCGGCTTGATCGCGAAGACCGAGTTCCGCTTGGCGCGCCCTGACGCGTCGACATCCACGCCGTAGTCGAGCTGTGCCAGCGGCAAAGCCTGGTTCTCCGCCTCCCCGGACGTGAAGGTCCACTCGGTGTGCGTGCTCGTCGAGTACGGCGTCAGCTCGGCGTTCCCGACGGTGTCGGCCACCAACCGGTACGGGCGCTTCTCCGGCGCCAGGTCGCCCACGCCGAAGTCCGGCCGCGGGCCGTTCCCGACCAGCTTCTCGTCGCCCTGGTACAGCGCGAAGCTGCGCGTCATCATCGAGTCGCCGCTGTGTGCGGAACCGCCGTCGCCGAACCCGGCGATCATGCCGCCCATCGCGTTGCCGACCCGGTGCGGGAGCTCGAACTCGAGCATCCGCGGCCGCACGATCGGCCCGAACCACCGCTGGCTCTGCACGCTGCGCGGCTGGTAGCTCGTGATGTCCGTGAACGTCGCCCAGCCGTTGATCGCGGCGTACTGCTGCCACTTCACGCCCGCCGACACCCAGTCCGTCCGGTGCCCGACCGCGGGCTTCGCCGGGAACCGCGGTACCCGGATCGATCCGTAGACGGCGTACGGGAAGGAGGCCGGAAAGTACTCGTACGCCGGGCTGTCCTCGCGGCTCTCCAGGACCTGCTGCCCGTTCGGGGGAGCGAAGTCGTTGTCGATCCTGGCGAGGCTGCCGGGGTCCGTCGCCGCGGACGGGTCGTCCGGGACCTTGCCCTGGTGGTAGTCGACCAGGTCGTAAAGGTACGACGGCACCGGGTTGGCCGTGACCGTCAGCTCGGTCCGGCGCGTGCTGAGCTTCTTGATCAGGGCCTCGCCGTCGTCGAGGGTGAGCGACGCCGTCGGGATCGGGCCGAGGGTTTGACCGTCGGCTCCGCCGTACCAGTCGTTGTAGCGGCCGATGCCGTCGTTGACCACGAGCAGCATGGCCGCGCCGGCGGCTTGGGCAGCGGCGGCCCGGTCAGCTGGCGGTACGTCGATGCTGTTGCGGACGACGACCGCCTTGCCGCGTGCGGCCAGACCGGCGTACTCGGCGGGTGTGCCGGTGCCGGCGAAGACGGCCGTGACACGCGTCATGCCGGCGCGGAACGCGGGGGAGCCGGGCTGAACAAGCAGCGAGTCGTCGAGGCTGCGGCCGTCGTAGCTGATCGTCAGCGGCGTCTGTTCGGCCCGGAACCGTGTGGTCAGCACGAAGCTGCCGGTGCGGACCTTGTTCTTCGTCGGCAGCGCCCAGAAGCTGTCGTAGTCCGGCGGCGGCATGAAGATCTCGTGCAGCGCCGACCTGTCGTCGGGCGTCGGCTGCGCCGAGGTGAAGGACCGGAACAGGTCGAACCTGCTCGTGGTGACGGTCGTCGGCTTGGGTGTGTCGACCTTGATCGGACGGCTCCGCGACGCGTCCAGGACGACGTCCCGGTCCGCGGTCAGGTCGACCTCGGGCGCGGTCAGGAAGGCCAGGCCGAGCGAGTGCGGGCCGTTGCTGCCGGGCACGTCCAGGGTCGAGACGATCGTGTACGAGCCGGGCGCCCACCGGCTGGTGAGCTCGCCGTCGGTTGCCCACAGCATCGTGGACTTGCCGTCCGCACCGGTGACCTCGACCTCGCCGCTGACCGGCTTGCCGGTCTGGTCCTTCAAGTGGACGGTCAGGTTGTACTTCTTGGGCTCGACGGACATGCCAACGGCCGTGTGCACGGTGCCGGTCGAGGAAGTCGCGATGACCTGGGCGGCGTACTGGCCAGGAGCCAATCCGTTCGGGTCCGCCGTGAAACCGACCGCGGCGGTGCCCATCGCGGGCACTGTCACCTGGGTCGCGGCGAGACGGAAGACCCCGGCGTGGTCGGTGGACAGCTGCAGCGTGAGGGGCTTGTCCGTGATGTTGCGGTAGCTGATCTGGCGCGTCACCGGCGTCCGGGTCGGCTTCGTCGACCACGGGACGAGCCCGGCGTCGACCGATCCGCTGGCGATGACCTGTCCGTGCAGCGAGGCGGCCGCGACGTCGACGCGTCCGGTGCCTGCCTGGTACGGCGTGTACGCGGGCGTCAGCTTGCTGGTGCTCATCAGCGCGTCCTTGATCTGCTGCCCGGTCCAGTCCGGGTGCTGCGCAGCGAGCAGGACGGCTGCGCCGGCAACGTGCGGAGCCGCCATCGACGTACCGCTGTCGGTCCGGTAGTAGCCCTCGCCGCCGTCGTTCGTGTACTGCGACCGCGCGGCCAGTACGTCGACGCCGGGTGCGGTCAGGTCGGGCTTGAGGCCGTCGTCCATCAACCGCGGACCGACGCTGGAGAAGTCGGCCAACTGGTCCGAACCGTCCACCGCGCCGACGGTCAGGGCGGCGTCCGCCGTACCCGGCGAGCTGACGCTGTACGGACTGCTGCCCGAGTTGCCCGCGGCGATCACGAACAGGGCACCGGTCTCGGCGCTCAGCTCGTTCACGGCTTGACTCAGCGGATCGTCCTGGGTGTGCCAGGCCGCCGTGCCGAGGCTCATGTTGATGACTTTGGCGTGCTCGGTCCGCGTCGCCCACTCCATCCCGGCGATGATGCCGGAGATCGGGCCGGAGCCGCTGTTGCCGAGCACCTTGCCCACGATCAGGTCGGCATCCGGCGCGACGCCACGCTCCTTGCCGTCCGAGGCCGCGCCGGTACCGGCGACGGTCGATGCGGTGTGCGTGCCGTGACCGTTGCGGTCGACGACGTCCTCACCGGCCACGAAGCTCTTGGTCGCCACGATCCGCGGTGCCAGGTCCGGGTGCTCGAGGTCTGCACCGGAGTCCAGTACCGCGACCCGCACGCCCTTGCCGGTCACGCCGGTCGCCCACGCCGCGGGCGCGCCGATCTGTGCGGTGGTGTCCGCGAGCATCGTCCGCGCCTTGCTGTCGAGCCAGACCTTGCCGATCCCCGCCGCGAACGAGGGCGCCGCGGCGACGCTTGCCTTCGCCCGCAGACCGCTCTGCGCAGTCAGCGTGGACCAGAGCGCGCCCGCTTCCGCCTTCTCGGCTTTGACGGCCGAGCCGTCGACCGACGGCAGGTCGAGTGTGGTGGTCGTGCCCGGTAGCGCCGAGCGGCGCGCGGACTTGACGGACACGCTGGACGAGCCGGTGACGACCAGCGGGAGCTCCTTGCTCCGGGCGTCGTCGTACCCCTGGGCCACGAGCTCGCTGACGTTGAACAGCTGCTTGTCGAGCTGCCCGGTCGCCAGGTACGGCAGGGCGGCGCCGGGGTATACGTACGTGTCGCCGTTCTCGACGCTGACCCGCACCGGTCCGGTCGACCGTGGCGCGCGTTCGACGGCCTGCACCGACACGGCGCGGCCTTGACCGGGCGCGACCGTGACCTTGTCGCCGGTGATGAGCGTGAGGTTGAGAGGTGTCTCCCCGGCCGCGGCGCCGCCGGCGGAGGGGAGTGGTGGGGGAGGTTCGGCGCCGGCCGTCGTCGGTGTGGCAAGACCGACGACCAGGAGAAACGCGGCGCCCGGCACGAGCAGCCGACGGGCGGAAGAGCGCATGGTGTCCTCTCGGTGATCAGGGGTGACCGAATCTGATCAGCGTCGAGGACCGATGTAAACGAATTGCCCGTTCTCGCCACCAAACCCCCGATTTGGCAAGAATGGGCACCCACCCGTGGGTGAACAGGTAGGGCGCTTGGTGTTACCGGCCGAGCTGTTTCGTGAACCAGCGGTGCGTGTGTGTGGCTCCGCCGTACGACTTGGTTTCGTGGTAGCCGGCTGACCGGTAGAGGTTGTCTGCCTCGGTCAGCACCTTGTGTGTGCCGAGTCGCAGCCGGCCGAAGCCTTGGTCAGCGGCGTGCCGCTCTACCTCAGTGAGGAGGCGACGGCCCAGTCCGATGCTCCGCGCGCTGGAGTGCACCCACAGGTGACGTAGTTCGCAGGTGTCGTCGTCGAGTTGGCTGAGGGCAGCGCAGCCGACGGGTGTCCCGGATTCGCGGGCGACCAGGAACAGGACTGTGTCTGCGGGCGAAATCAGGTCTTCGTCGGCGAAGCCCTCGGGGAACCGGCCGCGCAGTTCGTCGGCGTAGTTGGTGAGGCAGGTGCATGCGTCCGGGGACGTTGCGTCGGTTGGCTCGATCCGGACCGCGCCGAGTCGCAACAGCCGTTCTGCCTGGTCGAGTGTGGAGACCGCCTCCGCTGGTTCCGTCATATTATCTGACTTTAGTCAGACAACCGGATGATCGCCAGTCCTATTTGCCGCGCCCGGAGCCGCGCGTTATCGGGCCGGGAGAGAGCGGGGGAGGCCGAAGGGTTGGAGGGTGTTGTTCTCGAAGCGGGTCATCGCGGTGATGTGGTCGCGGTTGAGGGTGAGGACGTAGAGGCCGGTTCCGTGGCGGGTGCCGTTCGGGCCTTGGAGGTAGGCGCCGAAGGCCGGTTGGCCGTTGGCGCGGGTGGGGACCAGGTCGAATCTGCGGCCGGCGCCGAAGAGGGTGGCGCAGAACCGGCGGACGACGTCGCGGCCTTGGTACTCGAAGGGGAGTGGCGGCATGGACATGAAGACGTCGTCGGTGAGGAGCGCGACGAGGGCGTCGATGTCAGCGGCCTCCCAAGCCTGGACGAAGTTCGTGACGATGGTGTTCTCGGCGGGTGAGTCCGCGGCCGGAGGAGGTTCGTGATCGGCGGTTCGTCGGCTCTGCAGGCCGGCGCGTGCTCGTTTGAGGGCGCTCTTGACCGATTCGACGGTGGTGTCGAGCATTTCGGCGACCTCGTTCGCATGGAAGCCGAGGACGTCGCGCAGGATCAGTACGGCGATCTGGCGGGGCGGCAGGAGCTGCAGCGCGGTGACGAAGGCGAGTGAGATCGATTCGGTCTGTTCGTAGCGGGCCTCGGGTCCGAGCGGTACGTGGATCGCGTCGTCGAGGAGTACGTCGGGGAACGGTTCGAGCCAGACGACTTCGCCGAGCCGAGTGGGTTCGGGCGGTTCGACACCGGGGATGTCCCAGGCCTTGGCCGGGCGGCGCTTGGCCGACCGCAGCGTGCTGAGGCATCTGTTCGTGGCGATCCGATACAGCCAGGTGCGGATCGACGCGCGGCCGTCGTACCCTCCGAGGCCGCGCCAGGCGGACAGCATCGTGTCCTGGAGCGCGTCCTCGGCATCCTGGAACGATCCGAGCATGCGGTAGCAGTGCACCTGCAACTCTCGGCGGTGCGGCTCGGACAGCGCCCGGAACGCCTCGCCGTCTCCGGCCCGCGCTCGGCTGATCAGGTCAGCTCCCATCAACTCCACCTCTCTCTCGCCTGTGTAGACGTCGGCGGACGGCCGAAAGGGGCGGTCGAGGAGCGCCTCCTTTGCGTACGTCGTGGCGTCAGTCCCAGTGGTAGTCGACAACACTGACAGAAGGAGCACTGCCATGGGAAAGCTGGTCGTCAGCGAGAACATCTCGATCGACGGAGTGATCCAGGACCCGACCGGCGAGGACGGCCTCGGGCGCGGCAACTGGTTTGCACGGATCGGGGAGCAGACCCGCGGGCTATGGGCCGAAGTCGAGCTGAACGAGGCTCTGGGAGCCGAGGCTCTGCTGATGGGGCGCCGCAGTTACGAATGGTTCCTGGCGCGCGGCTGGGCGACGTCGCGTACTGGCACGTGGACCGACAGACTGCGGAGTCTGCCGAAGTACGTCGTGTCGTCGTCAGCCCTCGAGGGTCCGGACTGGGGCAACGTGACGATCCTGAAGGGCGACGTACCGGAGGAGGTCGCGAAGCTGAAGGAACAGATCGATGGCGAGATCGTCCTGTACGGCAGCGGCCGACTCGTGCACACGCTGTGGGAACACAACCTGGTGGACGAGCTGCGGCTGATGACCTACCCGGTCGTAGTCGGCACCGGCGAGCGACTCTTCACCGAGACCAGGAACGCCACGGATCTACGCCTGATCAACACCCGACCAGTCGGCGAGGACCTCGCTCTCCACACCTATCACCCCGTCCGCTGACACACTCGCCCGGCCGTGCCCGCCCTCAGCACGCCACGGCCGGGCACGTATGCGTCCAGCAGATACTGCGCTCTGAATTCGCGGGGGCTCATGCCGTAGCGCTGGCGGAACGCGGCGCTCAGTGCGCTGTTGGAGGAGAAGCCGCAGCTGTCGGCGAGTTCGCCGATGACGATGTGAACAGGGCTGCGCAGGCGTTCGTGTACGAGCGCGAGTCGTTCTTCCCGGATCAGGTCCCGAGGCGTCGTACCGGCCTGCTGCATGGCCAACTGAACCTGTCGCAGCGACCAGCCCAGGGCACGTGCCACCGTGGCTCCGGTCAGCCCCGGATCGGAGGCGTGCTCCCGGACGTAGCGTCTGACCATCGCTTCGACCTCGCCCAGGCCGCCCTCGGCGTCCGGTCGGTCGTCACCGACGGCGAGCATGCACAGCAGATCAACCAGCCGATCGCAGATCGCGTCGAATTCGGCTGCCGACAAGTGGGCCCGCTGAGCGAACAGTTCACCCAGCATGCCCACGAGGACCCGGCCCAGGCCGCGGTTGGTGTCGAGAATCCGGGGTGCCGACCGGCGCGCCCCGGGACGGAGACGGTTGTCCATCTCCGTCCCGGGAATCGTCAGCAGCGCGATGTCGGCGTGGTCGATTTTCGCTTCGAAGGGCGAATTCGACGACGCCAGGAACGCCCCGCCCGGGCCGACGCGAAACTCCTGATCATCGTGGCGGATCAGCAATTCACCGCGGATCGTCACCATCAGCGTGCGGACGTCGTGCGGATCCTCGGACGCCATGGCGGCGGTCCGATGTCCCTGCGCGCAGTCGGCCGACGCCCGGCCGAGCGTGTAGGCGACCGTGCCGATGCGAAGCAACCGGCCCCGGAAGGTCCCTGGCGAACAGGTCGGATCCACCCGGTAGCGGGTTGCCGCGCTGATGACGCTCATCCAGTACTCGACACGTTCCGGTGGTCTGACGTCGTCCGTCGTCCACGAGTCGATCGAACAGGACGAAATCGCGGTTGACATACGGGCCTCACCTGATTCTGGTGCAAAGAGCGTTGGGCGGTCTCTTCTGACGGCTCGTCAATCGAGTGCGTCGATGGCCTTCTTCGCGGCCGGGTGCAACGGCACCGGGTCGGTCATCGCGGCGTTCTTGAGGTCGATCCCTTTGGCCGCGGGATTGACCTGCACGAGGGCTTCCTTGTTCTGGAGGAGCAGGTTGGTGAGTTTCCCGGCCAGGTCGTCGGACATGTCCTTACGCACCAGCAGCAGGTTCGGCACGATGATCGTCTGGATGTCGGCCGGCTGCTTGTACGCCGCGGCCGGGATCACGCCCGGGGCGTACACCGTGCCGTGCTCCTTCTGCAGGGCGGGCAGCACGTCGTCGAGAGGGATGAACCGCACCTTGGCGCCCATCGACGTGGTGAGGTCGGTGATGCCGCTGGTGGGCAGGCCGCCGGACCAGACCAGCGCGTCGATCTGTCCGCTCTTCATCGCGTCCACCGACTCGGGCAGGCCGAGCCGCTGGGCGGTGACGTCCTTCACCGGGTCGACGCCGGCGGCGGCGAGCAGGCGCCGCGCGATGACCTCGGTCCCCGAGTTCGGCGAGCCGGTGGAGACTCGCTTCCCCTTCAGGTCGGACATCTTCGTGATTCCGGACGCCGCCCGTACGACGACCTGGGTGTAGTTCGAGTACAGGCGAGTCAGCGCCACGACCTCCTGCGGTGCCGAGAAGCTGTCCTTGCCCTCGACCGCGTCGGCGGCGGTGTCGGCCAGGGAGAAGGCGATGTCGTAGTTCCCGGCGGTCAGTCCTTGGATGTTCTGCACGGAGGCGCCGGTCTCGCTGGCGGTGGCGCGGTATCCCTCGAGGTTGTCCGAGATCAGTGCGGCCAGGGCACCGCCGAGCTGGTAGTACACGCCGGTGGTGTTACCGGTGGCGATGGTGAGGCGACCACCTCCCGCGCCGTCACCCTTCTCGGCCTTGCGTTGCCCGCCGCAGGCGGCCATCGAGACCGTCAACGCGAGTGCGACCACCAGAGTGGACAAAGAACGGAGTCTCATGTGGGTAGTGGCCCTTCCGTGGTGTTCCGCAGGCGTTGACGCCGTGCGAGGTTGATGACGACGGCGATCCCGAGCAGCCCCAGGCCGACGCCGATGGTGGCGGGTGCGAGATAGAGCAGCAACAACGCGGCAGGTAAACAGACGAGACGCTCGAGCCAGCCGGTCTGGACGACGATCCATCCGCCGGTGACCACCGCCAGCGCGGCGACGGCGAGCGCCGAGACCACCAGCGTCCACGCCGCACCACCCAGACCCTCGAGACCCAGCAGGTTGGCCCCGTTCGGCGTCAGCACGAACGCGAAGGGGACCAGGAACGCCGGCAGCGTGTACTTCCATGCCTGCCACATCGTCGGGATCGCCCGGCCGCCGGTGATCGCCGCTGTCGCGACGGCCGCCAGAGCGGTGGGCGGCGAGACCTCCGACAAGACGGCGTAGTAGAAGATGAACATGTACGCCTCGGCCGGTGCGACGCCGAGCTGGAACAGGGCCGGCGCGATCACGACAGCTGCGATGATGAACGATGCGGTGACGGGCACCGCCAACCCGAGCACCATGACCGCGAACGCCGACAGCGTGACGGTCATGATCAGGACCACGGTGTGGTTCTCGGAGATCGCGGATGCCGCGGACACGATGATCTCGGCCAGGTTCAGACCGAGACCGGTCTGGGTGACGACGGCAACGATGATGCCGGCGACGGCACAGGTCGCCACCACGGGTAGCACCGAACGGGTGCCCTGCGCGAGCGCCGTACCGAGCCGGCGTGGCGTCAACCGGTGCTCACGGTCGAGGAACGACAACCCGATCTGCAGCAACGTCGCGTAGACGACGGCCTTGAACGGCGGAATGTCCATCGCCATGAAGCCGATGATCAGGAACAGCGACACGAAGTGGTATCCGAACCGGAGCAGCAGCGTGCGCGCCGACCGGGTCGAGGGCTCGGCCGCTTCGGTGCCGTGTCGCCGGGCGTCCATCTCGATCGCCAGCAAGATGCCGAGGTAGTACAGGACGGTCGGGATCGTCGCGTAGCCGAGCACCACGAGATAGCTCACCTGGAGGTACTCGGCGATGATGAACGCCGCCGCGCCGAGCGTGGGCGGAGACAGGATCGCCCCGATACCGGCCGCTGCCAGCATGCCGCCCGCCGGCTCCGACGGATATCCCGCGCGGCGCAGGATCGGCCAGGCGACCGTGCCCAGCGACACTGCCGTCGCCGTACCGGAACCCGACACTGTGCCGAGCAGGAAGCCCGCCAGGGTGACGGTCCGCCCGGGTGCCGTGCGGCTGCGTTTGAATGCCGCGAACGACACGTCGATGAAGAACTTTCCCGCACCTGAGGCGTCCAGTACGGCGCCATAGATCGTGAACAAGACGATGTAGCTCGCCGCCACGCCCAAGGGCGTTCCGTAAAAGCCCGCCGTACCCATGAACAACTGCGCCACGATCGCCGAGAAGTCGAAACCCTGGTGCGCCAACGACCAGGTGTACGGCAAATAGCCGCCGTAATAGGCGTATGCGATGAACAACAGGCTCACTACCGGCAGCACCCAGCCCGTCGTACGCCGGCAGGCCTCCAATGCCAGCACCAGCAGCAACGACCCCGCCAGCAGATCGAGCTGCGTAGGAGCCTGCCGCCGCTCGAGGAACGCGTCGAAGTCCAGCAACGGATACAACGAGACCACCAGCGCGACCGATGCCAGGATCCAGTCCGTCACCGGCGGGTCGTCGCTGCGTCGATCTCCGCGGAACGGGTTGAGGAACGCCGGCACCCGCCAACCGCGGTAACACAGCAGTGCACCCGGCAACACCGCCGCAAGAAACAGCATGAGGTAGAACTGCGTCCCCGCGGGAATCGGAAAGAATACCTGCACCAGAACGCCGACACTGATCAATGCGCAGCACACCGAGATAGCGCGGTCCAGGGCCGGGCTCAGCCTTCGCGCCGGCCTTTCCTGCTCGAAAGCAGCCAACTCTTCTGCGCTGGGGCCGGTGTCAACCGATATGGCGCTGGTTGTCATAAAGGGCCTCCTGTGAATGATCTTTCGCAAAGAATCTCCAGTTCGCAGCTGCGCCACAACCCCGACCGGCCCATCCTTACCTCGCCTTAAGAAGAATCGCTGGACAACAAACGACCAGCGCCGACGACAAGGTGTCGTCGGCGCTGGTCGGGCGCTACAGGGTCAGCAGATGCTGAAGACGTTGTGGCCCCAGACCTTCCACGAGACCACGCACTTCGTCTTCTGCTTGGGCTTGTCGTTGCGATGTGGCGAGCGGGTGTCGCCGCTGAGCATGTCGTAGAGGAACCACAGGCCGAGACCTCGTCTCATGACCTTTCCGTCGGCTCTGAACTCGCCCTTGACCTTGCCGAGTTGGCCCCTCGGGGTGACGCCGCCCTTCTTCCAGATCTCGCCGACCCGGTAGAGGGTCCAGCTGCCGCGGGCGACGACGTACCACTTGACGTAGTACCACCCGCCGCCGTCGGTCTTCCCCTTGGCGATCGCCGAGCCGAGGACGGCGCAGGTGTTGGCCGGGGTGCCCCTGATGAACCGGCAGATCGCGTAGCCGGCGCCGGCGACCTTCACCAGCGCGTAGTCCTCGCCGCCGAGGATGGATTTCCCGCCCTTCTTGGGCCGCTTGCGCTGTTCTTTCTTCTTGGGCTTCTTGGCAGCCTTCTTGGCCTTCTTCTTCTTGAGCTTGGCCGCCTTCTCGCGGGCCTTCTTTTCCGCCGCCTTCTTGGCGGCCCGCTTGGCCGCCGCGATCTTCTCTTTCTTCTTCTTCGCGAGGTAGCGCTGGTAGTCGCAGCTGTCGCAGTAGTAGCGGGAGGCGGCACTCTTGGTGGCCTTCTTGTGCTTCTTTGCCGCCTTCTTCTTTTTCTTGGGGGCGTGGTTGTAGCCGCCGCAGCCGTCGCAGTAGTGCCCGCCGGGCAGGACGCGCCACTGGCCGTCGGGGTCGCTGGCCGTGATCGGCGTGTTGTCGGCGTACGCGTAGCCGTTCAACTGTTGCGGGTTGTCGAAGTCGGCGACGGGGTCGGTGGAGATGAAGCGTCCGCGGGCGGAGTCGTATTCGCGGGCGCCGAGGTGGGTGAGTCCGGTCGGGTCGTCGACGCCGTCGACGTAGCCGTGCCGGTCGGGCCAGGTTGCGGGCTTGGTGCCGCGGTCGACGCCGAAGGGCGTGAAGCGGCGCTGCGTCTGGCTGAGGTCGGTGGCGTTGACCGAAAGGGTGTTGGTGCCGTTGCGGTCGGCAACGGTGAAGTCGAGACCCGACTCGGTCCGGACGGCGCTGGTGCTGCCGAGGTCGTAGTAGCGGGTGGCCGTCACCGTGCCGGCGAGGCTGAGGCGGAGTTCGGAGTTGTCGAGATAGAGGGTGGTGCTGTCGGCGTCGCGGGCGATGAGCCGCTCACCGTCGGCGTCGTACAGGTAGCTGGTCGCCTTGCCGTTCTCGGTGAGGGTGGCCAGATTGCCTTCGGCGTCCCACGTGAGAGTCTGGGCCTTCCCGGCGACGTTGCGGGCGGTGGTGTTGCCCGCGGCATCGTAGGTGAAGGTGTCGTTCCGGGTGCCGGTGGCGACGCCGGCCAGCGCGTGCGGCCGGGCTGCTCCGGCGGCGGGATAGGTGTAGTTGGAGGTGGTGGCGGCACCGGTGACCGGGTCGTGGTTGGTCTCGCTCAGTCGGTTGCCAGTCTTGTCATACGTCCAGCCCTGCCAGTACGGCGCGGGTCCCGTCAGTGCGCCGGCGCTGGGCTGGGCGGAGCAGTCGGCCGCAGGGGTCCATGCCTCGGTGAGTCGGCGCAGGTAGTCGTAGCTGAAGCACTGGACATCACTGACACCGCCTTGGGGCGTGTCGGCGATCTTGGTGATGTTGCCGGCCGGATCGTAGGTGTACTTCACGTCCGCCAGGTGTTCGGGCGCAGTGGAGCGGTCGACCAGGACGCGATCCAGGTTCCGGGTCGCGTCGTCGTAGAACGCGGTGTGGACGAGTTGCTTGCCGGCCGCGGCGGACAGGGTCGACTGGGCGACTTCGTCGTACGGCGTGTAGGTCGCCGCGGTGAGCATCGCGCCGAGACCACTGCCCGCGGTCTGCAACCGCCCGGACGCGTCGTAGCCGTACCGCAGCGTCTCGGCCGCGAGCCCACCCGCTGCCGGGTACGACACCAGCGACGGCAGCCCGGTGGCGGTGTAGCCGGTGTTGGTCTTGTACGACCCGGCCAACGCGCCCTCGGACGCGGGAATCGTGACCGTGCTGGTCAGCGGCCGGTACCGGATGTCGTAGGCGTCGACCGACTTGGTGTACGCGTTGCCGTTCACGAAGCGGGTCGACGTCGCGAGCATGCCCTTGACGCTGGTGCCCGAGACGAGGGTGTCGTAGGTCCACTGAGCACGTTTGGTGCCGGAGGTCGATCCGTCGTACATGCCGGTACGGCGGCCCAGGGCGTCGTAGGTGTAAGCGAGGGTGGTGCCGCGCGCATCGGTGCTGGTGAGCAGCTGGCCCGCGTTGTCGTAGGTGAAACTGCTCGTCCCGGTGTCGGGGTCTTCGCGTTGGGTGACGCGACCGCGAAGGTCGTAGGTGGTGTCCCAGGTGTTGCCCGCCGGGTCGGTCGTGGTGACCATGTCGCCACGCTTGTTGTAGGTGTAGGTGGTCGCGTCGTAGGAACCGGTCGGCGAGCCGCCGGTGTACTGGCGCAGCTCAACGACCGCGTCGTCCGCGTCGGTGATGGACGTGGTGGCCGTGTCGCCGTCCGGCGGATCCACGCTGATGCGGTCACCGCCGTACGTGGTGGTGGTGCGCCACTTCTCGAACCCGTGCGAGCGGAAGATCTCCACCGTTTCGCGTTCGGCGCCGTCGTAGACGGTCAGGTCCTGGCCGGGCACGGCCGCGTCGCTCACCCCGGTCAGCAACGTCGTACCGGCGGCGCCGCTGTTCCAGTACGCGCCGTTGGACTTCACTTCCAGGCCGCGTGCGTCGTAGAACGTGTCGGTCACGACCCGGCCGCCGTCGGGCGCCGGGTCCTGGGTCTGCCGTTCGCGCAACTGCCCGTCGTACAGGTCGTAGCCGGCCTCGTACGTGCCGTCGTCGCGGATCTCCTCGGTGGTGATCACCGACGGCGCGTCCTGGCGGATCAGGTAGGAGTACTTGGTGTTCGGGGTCTTCCCGGCCGCCTTGGACCGGTCCGGTAGCCACACCGCGGTGATGCGGCCGAGCGGGTCCCGCGTCGTGTCGGTCCGCCGCCCGTTCTGGTCGACCTCGGCGACCGACTCACCGAACGCGGGCTCGACGGTCGTCGTGGTCACATACCCGGCCGGGTTGGTCACGGTGATGTCGGTGACGGCCGCGCCACTGGCCGGGGTGTAGGTGGCCGACGTCTTGCGGTCCAGCTGGTCGTAGGTCTCGATCGGCCGGCCGTAGGAGTCGTAGGTCGTGCGTCCCTCCTGCGTGTAGACCGGTGTGGTGCCCGAGAAGGAGGCGAGTTCCTTGGTGAGGGTCTCGTCGCCCTTGGTCGGCGCCGCACCCAGCGTGGTGGATCCGTCGTAGTAGGTCAGGTCGTCCGACACCGCGTCGGCCGGGTACGACGGTGTCACGGTGCAGGCCACGGACACGGTCTGTTCGCGAGCCTCGAGATCGATCAGGTACGACGACGTGTTGCGGGCGTACGTCGTACGCGTGCATTCCTCGTCGCCGGTCTTGGCGGTGTCGCCGAGGTCGTTCTCCTCGATCTCGAGCCCGTACGAGTCGTAGGTGGTGCGGGTCTCGGTGTTGCGCCATCCACCGGACGACAGCGCCTCGCGGGACCGTTCGGCGGCCTCGTCGACCATGTAGGCCTTGAGCGAGCCGTTGACGGTGACCCGGGTGGCGGTGGGGGCGGAGATCGTCGGGTCGGTGATCACGCCCTCCAGCACGCTGCCGCCGGCCTCGGTGTAGGTGAGGGTCTCGCGTTCGAACCCGGCCAGCGCGGGATGATCGGCGATCGTGCCGCCGAGGGAGTCGGTGACGGTCACCGAGCGGGTGCCACCGGCCGCGAGTTTGTCGCCGTCCATGCCGCGCAGATAGAGGGTCTCCTCCTGGGAGCGGGTCTCACCGGGGTTGCCGTGGAGCTCCCGGACCCGGCTGTAGCCGCGCCACTCTCCCCACGTGCGGTACTTCGTGGGCGTCAGCTCGTTGTCGTCGTAGTGCCACGCGCCGCCGCCGACGTACTCATAGTCGGTGCGCTCGATCCCGGCCACGCCGGACTGGTCGTCCTCGAGCACCGTGATCGGCACGTACTTGTGGAACCAGTCCAGCGTCAACGACTCGGACCCGTCGGCCTGCCAGTACTGGGGGAAACACCGCTTGGTGTTCTGGTCCGGAGCCGGCAACGAACCCGCCGTACACTCCGCCGCCGAGTAGTTCACGTGGACGTGCCCACCGGCCTCGTCGTACACGTCGGTCAACCGCCACTTGTACATCGGCGGAATACCCTCCACGGCGTCCACCCGGTTGCCCAGCTGCACGCCCTGGAACGACACCGAAGGAAGCGACGCGGTCCCGCCGACCTTGCCGGTCGCGGTGATCGATGCCAGCCACAGCGCCGGCGAGGTGCCGTCGCCCGGGTCACGGAACTCATAGCCCAACGCCCACGACGTGACATCGCGGTACGTCGTCCCCGACACCCACAGCTGGGTCGTCACCGACGCCAACCGCTTGCGCGTCCAGAACGTCGGCGAATACAAGCCGGTGCACGACTTGCCGGCCGAACAGTTCTGGTCGTACGGCACGTCCGGCCAGTTCGCGGCAGTGGCCGACGTGATGTCGCCGGTGCCGCAGGTCGCACCCGCTGCGCAGCGCTCGTCCACCGCGAACGACACCCGCATCGGAGCCGCCGCCGAGTACATCGACGTGGACCGCTGGCCGTAGTCGACCCGCTTCGGGTACCCGCCGCGCACGTACTGGGTGCCGGCGCTCGCGGTCAGGTTCCGGCCGTAATAGTTCGTCTCGCTGCCGTAGAAGTACGACATCGCGTTGCCGTTCGGGTCGACCACGTAGTCCAGGTTCCAGCGCCATGCCTGCGTGCAGTACGACGCCGCGAACGACGCCCCGTGGCAGGGCTCGCCCGTGTCGTTGCCGAACACCGGCGCCGTCCAGACCGAACCGGTCTCCTCATTACCCGCGGCCCACCCGGGCAACCGGTTCAGGCCGAAGTAGTACTGCGTGCCGTCCAGCGACGTGAGCCGCCAGTGCTCGCCGTCGTTGTCGCCGTTCACTCCACCGGTCAACCGCTCCAGCCGCGAACCGTCGTCGTCCCGCAGTTTCCAGGTACCGGTGGCGTCGTCACGGACCAGCTCGGACGCGGTCCCACCCAACACCAGGTAGGCGTTGTCGGTCTCCCAGCACAAGTCCTGCGGCTTCGGTGTCGTCGTCACCTCATCCGCGCAGGAGGTGTACCGCCGCTCGACGAACCCCTCGTCCAGGCCCCAGCCCTCACCGACCCACGACGACTGGTTGTTCGTCGACGCCACCCGGCCGTCGATGTCACCCGACGAATAGCCCAGGTTCAGATCCGGTTCCGGGCCGCCGAAACCCTCCGGGCCGTCCATCGAGTAGGCCCACGTGAACGCACCCGACGAGCCGCCCGCGTTCCACGACGCCGACGCGGACAACGCAGTCGCCTTGTAACTGCCCGCGCTGCCCGCCGGCGCCGACGACAACGCCAGCACCGTCGCCGCTCTCGACGCGGCGATCTCGGTAGCGATCCGGTTGTCGCCGGTCGCCTTGGACGTCAGCACCTGCCCGTCCGAGCATCCGGCCTTGCCTGGTGTGGTCAGCGCACACGCAGGCAGCCGCACCAGCCGCACGCGGCTTGCCCAGTCGCCGCCGTACGCCGAACGGAACGCCGAGTAGTCCACCTCGACCTTCACCTGGCCACTGGTCGCAACCTGGTCGGTGCGACCGACGCTGAACAGCATCCCCGAGGCGCCGACCTTCTCAGCGGCCGAACGGTCGTGAACCTGAACGCGGACCCGGTTCACCGGCGTCAACGCGGCGCCCTGGACCCGCCCCGCGCCGACCCGAACGGGCAACCGGCCGGCCTGCGTAGTGGTGCCGTCGCGGGGGAGCGACACCTCCGCCTCACCCGCCTCCGGTCGGCTCACCTGTGGAGGTTGATGCAGCACGGACGCCGCTTTCGGATCGGCCGGGCGCGACCTGGGCGCGGAATCGCGCCCAGGCACCGACCACTCGGTCTGCGCCGCGGGCCGCCACGCATCCGATGCACCAACATCAGCCCGCGCTGCGGGCGCGGCGACCAGGCTGCCGGCGGCGAGCGCGACGGCCGTGACTATTCCGGTGAACGGCACCAGCATGGCGCCACTCCTTTCATTGGGCGGGGCGGAACTACTCCCACGAGCGCGTGGGTCACAGCTGGGACGGCAAGAACAGGTCGGCGATCTGCTGATCCGTAAGCACACCGGAGTACATCTGCACGTCGTCGATGGCGCCGGTGAAGAAGCCACCGAGACCGGCTGCCGACGTCCACGCCGCTCCGAAGCGCGCCGCCCCGGTCGCGCTCCAGGCGCTGCGGTGATACGCCTCGGCCGCGAACTGTCCGTTCACGTACAGCCGCAGCGTCTGGTCCTTCGCGTCGTACACCCCCGCGACGTGCGTCCACCCACCGGCCACCGGCTCGTCGAACGGGCTGACCGCGGCGTGCACCTCCGCCGCAGCCGAGTCCTCGACCGGCATCGCCACCGACCAGCGGTAACCGCCGTACATGTCGTCCCAGCCGTATCCCAGGCTGAAACCGCTCACCTGCGAGCCGTCCTGACTGATCACGACCTCGTTCTTGCCGACCGCGGACGGCTTCACCCAGGCGGCCACCGTGAAGCTGCCGTCGGTCCGGACCGCCGGCCCCGACGCCGTCAACACACCGGCGCTGCCGTTGAGCTGCACCGCGTTGCCGCTCTTGCCGGCCACGCGTGACACACCGCCGGCCGACCAACTGGCCGGATGCGCCCCGGCGGCGTCCCCGGCCGTCGTGCCGGAGGTCTCGTCCATCAGCCAGGCACCGTCGCGCCGCGCGATCTGCTGGATCTCGCCTGGCAGCAACACCCGGTTGTACACCTGCAGCTGATCCAGATCGCCCGGCCAGTACTCGCCGTAGACGCCGTTGACCTTCGACCGCCCGATCTGGAACGACCCGGCCGCGCTCCACGGCGTGGTGTACGCCGTCGTGGCCTCGAGGACACCGTTGACGTAGAGCCGGATCTGGGCGTTCGGCGCGTCGTACACACCGGTCAGGTGCACCCACCTGCCGTCCGCCGCGGGCACGGTGGTGGAGATCGCCCGGACGTAGGTCGGCGCGGCGACGTCGGCCGAGGTGCGGTTGAAGATCCACCGCCGGTACGAGCTCGAGTAGTACAACGAGAAGGCGCCGGCCCGGCTCCCGACCTGGGTGGCCACCACCGCGTTGCGCGACGTGTCGGTCAGGCGCACCCAGCCCGACACGGACAACGAATTCAGCGTGTTGACCACCGACCCGGTCGTCGCCGCATACCCCGACGTACCGTTGAGCGTCAGGGCACCGCCTTGCCGGCCGTCGCCCCAAGACGCGCCGCCACCGAGGGCGGCGTTGTGCCCGCCCTGCCCGGAGTCGACCGCCACCGTGCCGTCACCGGTCTCGTCCAGCCCCCAGTCCGCGACCGGACCCGGCGCCGGGCCGGCGTAGAACACCGCCGTCACCACCGCGGAACGGTTGCCCCCGGCATCGACCGAGCGGACGTGCACCCAGTTCACGTACCGATCCGGGACGACCGAGACCGTCACCTCGCCGCCCGGCGCCGACGGTGTCGCGGTCAGGTTCAGCGCGGTCGAGGTCCCGTTCAGGGCGTACTCGTACCTGACGACATCGGACTCACCGTTGGCGCCGAACGTCACCGGCAGGCTCGTCCCCATCACCGCGTCGCCGGCTCCGTTGTCCGGGAACCCCGACGACACTGCCGTCGGCGCCTCGGGCACGGTGGCATCCACGGCGAACTCACACCACGGACTCCACGCGCTGACGTCGATGCCGTCCTCGGCCCGGACCCGCCACTTGCCGACCGCACCGTTGCCGAAGGCACCCGACGGAACGGTGGTCGCGACGACCGTCGGCGTCGCGCCCGCGACGGTCGGCGAGACGTACTCCCCGACCGGGGCCGAACCGTCGACCGTCCACCATTCGAAGTGCGCCTGGACCGAGTTGTCGGCGTCTTGGAGAGTCGCTCGGAGTGTCGGCGTCACCGTGGACACGACCAACCGATCGGCACCCGTAACACACGACGCCGAGCCTTCGGTGGTGAGGTTGGCGGGGTTGTCGGGGATCGTGTTGTAGTCGATGGTGATACTCGGGTTGTTGGCGAACTTCTTCCACGAGTACGAATCGCTGGTGCTCTCCGCCTTCGTCGAGGCCCGAAGTCCCTGCGTGACGTTGGACCAGCCGTTGGCGGCGGCGTTCGTGACCTGGCTGGTCACGTTGAACTCCACCCCGCCCGCCGGGCAACTGGACGACGAGAAGCCCCTCGCGAAGCTCTTCTTCTCCATCTGGTACGCCCACGTCGGCTGGTTCTTCCAGGTCGTCGCCGACGAGATCGGGTTGGTCGCCCACACCTGCACCTCGCGCACCGTGCAGGACCACGACCAGTTCTCGAACGTCTGCAGCGTGGCCTTGAGGATGTGCTTGTACTTCACGCCGCTGGTGTCGAACTGGAAGAACGAGCGCGTGCGCTTCTGGTCCGTGCCGTCGTAGCCGACCCGGGCGACTTTCTCCGAGGTTCCGAGGTTCGCGCCGTTGTAGAACGACGTGGTCGGGTAGTTGCTCCACACCTGGGTCCAGGCCTGCTTGACGCCGGACCACGACGGGTCGATGAAGACCGGGAACCGGGTGGTGCTGCTGGTCAGCATCGCCCGATCCGGCACGAGTGACAGCTGATCCCCGGCGACCTTGGCACCGACTGCCGTTACCCGGCCACCGGGCTGTACGGCGGACCCGTGACCGGAGGAATCCCACATGTACGGCGCGGGTCCGCTGAACACGACCTCGCCGGCCGGATCCGTCGCGGTCAGACCGGCCGCCGTGGCATGAACCGCCAAACCCTTGGCAGTCAGGCGATACGGCAGCGATGCGAGCGCCGGGTTCGTCGCGGCCGCCGCGTTCTTGACCACCAGGATCTGCGACAGACCGGCAGTCGAGGCAGTCAGGACGAGGTCGACACCGGGGAAGACCTCGCGGTACGTCGCGGTGTCGCCGGACAACGTCGGCTGGGGCAGACTGCCCGGCCAGCCGACAGCCAGCTCACGGCCGTCTCGGCGAAGCCGAACCAGAGGCGTATCGCCGCCCCCGGAGAACGCCAGATCGAGCGGGCCGGCGACCGGCGCTACCGTTCCGTCCGTTCGGGCCTGCAACGTCATATCCACCGGCACCCAGCCGGACGATCCATGTACCCGTACCGGCAACGCCGACTCGTGCCGGGTGAACGAACCGTCGGGATTGGCGAACACCTGCCCTGTCTCAGTGGTCAGCGTGCCGACCTCGACCTGGCGCCCGGTCCTGGCGGCGACATCGCGCGCCTGCGCTTCGCCCAGCACCGTCGCGGCTCGAGCCGGCGTCGAGGCGATGACGACCAGCAGACTTCCGAGGAGGGCGAGGACACTGCTCATCGCCACCGCCAACCGACCGGCCTTACGTGGGCGTTGAAGAGTACGAGACGGCATGACGGCCTCCACGGGGCGACGAAGGAAGAACTGAGTCCTCCGTGCCAAGGAACATGGTCCGGCGCAGTGGCGTCCACGAAGTGCCCCACGATCCTGCGCGTATCGACAACAGCCGTGCGCGTGTCGATCGGCACCTCAGGGTTGTGCTCAAGGCCACGTAAGGATTCGGCGCCCGGGGTTGCGCAGTACGGCGGTTGTCACGACATTGACGTCGTGCGGATACTGATCGCCGAGGACGACGACAGCGTCGGTGCGGCACTGGTCGATGTGCTCGGCGCGCACGGTCACCAACCACGTCGGGTCTCCAGAGGCGCCGACGTGCTGCTTCGGCACAGCTCGGCCGATGTGGTGTTGCTGGACCTCGGCCTGCCCGACGGCGACGGGCTCGACGTGCTGCGAAAGCTGCGCCTGGTCAGCGAGGTACCGCTGCTGGTCGTCACCGCGCGCGGTGACGAGCGGTCGGTGGTGCGCGGCCTGCGGCTCGGCGCCGACGACTACCTGGTGAAGCCCGTACGGTTGGGCGAGCTCCTGGCCCGGATCGACGTGGTGGTCACCCGTCGCGCCAGGAGCTCGCTGCCGGCCGGGGTGGTCGAGGTATGTGACGTCGTGATCGACCTGACCGCTCGACGCGTCCGGGTCGGCGAGCGGGAGATCACGCTGACTCCGAAGGAGTTCGACCTGCTCGGGGCGCTGGCGCGCCGGGTGGGTGCCGCGGTGAGCCGCGAGGTGATCCTCGACGAGTTGTGGGGCGACGCTTTCCTGGCGAGCTCGCGGGCGCTCGACGTCCATCTCGCCCAGCTACGCGTCAAACTCGGCTGTCCCGGCCTGATCACCACCATCCGCGGTTTCGGATACCGACTCGGCTCATGAGAACGCGAGTTCTGATCGTGCTGACGGTCTTCTCCCTCGTCGCAGTCGCCGGGCTGGTCCTGCCGCTGCTCGCGACCACCTCTCAGGCCCGCACGCAGACGCTGTTGCTCAACCGCGTTGCAACGCTCGACCGGCTCGCTGCACTGGCCAGGGAGGTGAAGGACGCCGGCGACCTGGCCGCCGTGCAGGCGGAAGCATCCCGGATGACCGAGGTGTACGGCGAAGACCTGCTGCTGGTAGGCCCGAGCGGACACCCGCTGATGTCCACCGGCTCGCTGGACCTCGACGATCCGGGTGTGCGAGAGACCCTGGCATCCGCGTCGCGGAACCTTGCGCAGACGACCCTCGACCCGGTTCGGCCGTGGAGCGAGCGGCGGCATCTGCTGGCCCGTCCCGTCGGCACCCCGCATGAGTTGGCCGGCGCAGTCGTGCTGCGCGTCGACGCCGGCCGGGCGATCTCCGACGTACGTCGCGACTGGGCGCTGATCGTGACCGGGGCGATCGCCGTCGAACTGCTCCTCCTTCTGCTGGCGATGCTGCTCACCCGCTGGGTGGTCCTTCCGGTCCGGCGGCTCGAGGAGGCCGTCGTCGGCCTTGCCGAGACGCCGACGACGGGCCCGGCCGTCATGCTGTCCGGGCCGCCGGAGCTGCGCCATCTGACCCGATCGTTCGCGGACATGGCGGCCACGGTCACCCGATCCCTGGAGATGCAGCGCCGGATGGTGGCCGATTCGTCGCACCAGCTGCGGAACCCGCTGGCGGCCGTCCGGCTCCGGCTCGACGCCCTGGCCTCGGAGCTCCGCGATCCGTCCAGCCCGCGGTTCGCCGGCATCCAGCAGGACCTTGATCGGCTCGAGGCGCTGCTCAACGATCTGCTCAGGCTTGCCGAGGCCGAGAGCCGGCGCCCGGATGCCGTGGCCGGTCAGTCGGTCGTCTCCGAGGTGCTGCCCGGTGAGGTGGGGGCGTGGCGACTGCTCGCCGCCGAAAGCGGAGTCGACCTGGCAGCCGATCTCGCCGTCGTACCGCCGGTTGCCGTCAGCGAAACCGACCTGCGACAGATCGTCGGGGCCCTCGTCGACAATGCGATCAAGTACGCCGGCGACGGAGCGCGGGTGATTGTCCGGATCGAGCGGACAGGCGCGGACGGCGTACGGCTGACTGTCGTCGACGACGGGCCAGGGCTTCCTCAGGAGCAACGTGAGCTGGCGTCGCAGCGGTTCTGGCGCGCCGATCAGCACCAGTCGCCGCGAGGCAGCGGTCTCGGTCTGGCGATCGTCGACCAACTGGTCAGCGCCGCCGGTGGGAAGCTCACGATCGAGGCGGTGACGCCACACGGCCTGGCGGTTCACGTCGACCTGCGGGCGGCGACATGAGCGGCCTGCGCTTGTCCCGGCGGGCTCTGCTGGCGGCCGGACTGGCGTCGTACGTCGGTGGTTGCAGCTCCGACCGCCCTCTCGTGGACCGGCTGGTGGTGGCCGGCGGTGAGCGTGGCGGGTTCTACCTGGAGTTCGCACAGCTCCTCGCGACGCAGCTGACGGCTGCAAAGGTCGCCCGGACCGTCGAGGTGCGGTCGACCGAGGGCAGCCTGCAGAACCTCGAGCTCCTGCGTCTCCGGCAAGCAGACTTGGCGATCTGCCTCGCCGATGCCACGGCGCACTCTCGCGAGGTTGTCGCTCTCGGCAGGGTCTACGAAAACTATCTGCAGTGCGTTGTCCCCGCGGCCGGACCCGTCCGCCAGTTGCCTGACCTCGTCGGCAAGCGGGTTTCCTCCGGACCACCAGGCGCCGGTGCCGCGCTGACCACGAACCGGCTCCTGATCGCAGCCGGCATGCACGCCGAGCGTGCCCCCGTGATCGCCAACCTGCATCTCTCGGACGCCGCCGACGCGCTTGCCGCAGGACGGATCGACGCGATGTTCTGGTCCGGTGGGGTACCGACCCGGCGACTGTCGGATCTCTCCGCTCAGATCCCCGTCCGCCTGCTGCCTCTCGACCGCTGGCTGTCCACGCTGCGCACGGCGTACGGCGTGGTCTACCAGAGGGCCCAGATCCCGGCCGGCACGTACGGCGGTGTCGAAGAGGTCAGCACCATCGGCGTACCGAACCTCCTGATCTGCCGACCCGAACTCTCCCGCGCAGTCGCCTCGAAGATCGTCGACGTCCTCGTCAAGCACGCAGCCGGCCTCGTCCCGGCCGCCGCGATCGGCGCCCACTACCTCGACCCGAACTCCCTCATCGGCACCAGCCCCCTGAACCTCCACCCAGGCGCCACCACCCGCTACCGCACCCTCCACGGCTGACGAAGCACCCTCACGGGTGATTAGCGTCGGAGCTTGACCTCCAGCGCGTCCGAGACGCCGTTCTTGAGCAGTTGCTCGCGGACGTCGTCGATGGCGACCTCGTCATGCCCGGCGGAGACGGCGTTTTCGAATCGGCGGTAGAGCCTCGGGTCGGTCGCCAGGTAGAACGCGAGTTCCTGACCGACCTGGCCGAGGTCGGCCGGGACTTTGTCGGCAGATGTCCCCAAGAGGTCTGCCAGTCCGCCGTCGAGGGGGCTCGGTTCGTCGACCGCGGCGAGCAGAGATGGTCGGGCATTGCGGACAGTGTCCTCGAAGAGATGACCGAACGTGGTGAGGCCGCCGCGTGCCAGCGGTACGTGTTGGCTCGCAGTCGGTGCGAGCGTCGGTACCGTTCGGCCGTTGGGCAGCTGTGCCGACAGCAGTCTGTCGGCATCCACGAGCCCGCCGCCGAACTGTCCGGACGGCCAGCTGGGGACCGGGGTCGCGGTGTCTCGCAGCAGTTGCGAGAAAGTCGACGCGATCCGCTCCTTGCCGCCGCACGCGTTGATGATCTTGTTCCGGCCGTGTTTGGCGAGCCACAAGGCGGCGATCCCTGCGACGGCGGCCACGGCGTACGACGTACCTGAGCCCTGGCCCACATTGTTGAGGGAATCGTTGGCGTTCGCGACTGCATGCCAGACCCGGTCACCGGGGGCGGTGATGTCCACCGCACGTCCATGTGACGAACCCTTCCAGATGCCACGTTCAGCATCACACGCGGCGACGGCGACGACCTCGTCGTACGCCGCGGGGAACACCACGAACCGGACGCAGTTGCCGGCGGCAGCGAGCACGATGACGCCTCGGCTCGTCGCGTAGGTCACGGCGTCATGTAGACGGTCACTGCTGAGGCCGCCCATGCTGATGGAGATGACGTGGACGCCCCGGTCTGTCGCCATCTCGATCGCGCGGGCGAGGTTGAGAGTGTCGAGGAGGACCACGCTGTCGGAGACCCGGAAGGGGATCAGCTCGGCGTGCGGCGCCGTACCACTGACCGCGTCGGCCGGGTTCCCGTTGGCGGCGCCTCGTGGGCTGATGATGACGCTCGCCGTACCCGTGCCGTGGCCGCCGTTCTGCCACGGGAAGGTCTTCTTCAGCTCGTCCTGCGGGTCGTCGTCGTGGTCGACCAGGTCGCGGCCGCCGGTCTGCAAGTTGGCCGCGATCTCCGGGTGACGCCGATAGCCGGTGTCCGGGTGGCCGATGACGACTCCTTCGCCCGGCTGTGCGCCGGCAAAGTGGTTCTGCCAGGCGAGCGGGACATTGGCCAACTCGATGCTCCACTCGTGATCCTTGGCTTCGGCGAGGTCCTCACCACTGCCACAGCCGAAGCTCGACGGACCGAAGGCAGCGGCTGCTTCCTCGTCGCCGTCGAAGCCCCACTCCGGACGGTCGGTGACCCAGGCCTTGAACAACGGTTCGGCGCTCACGATGCCTTTGTGCCCACGAAGCTGGTAGGTCCGGTCCCATGCATCGCGCGGGCTGAGTGCACCTTCTTCGGCAGTCACTTCGAACTGGTTGTTGCGGTCCCCGTAGTTGGTAGCTCGCCAGCCCTCGCCGAGTACGTCGCGGATCGCACGATCCACTTTCTGTTGCGCCGCGCGAGCGGTCGTCTTGACAGCGAATCCTTGGAGGACCGGACCGGGATCCTGCTCGTTCTCGCTCATGTGTCGTCCACCCCCCAACGAGTACGGCAGCGGTCCCGCCCCAGGTCCGTCGGCCGCACGTCGAATTTCCACAGTCCCCCGAGTCCCAACCACCGTCAAGACCGCGAATGTGCAATGCCTCAGCGGGTATTTCCATTGCCGATTTCTCGTTCAAACAGGTGAGCTAGTTTTGCTGTCTTGCACGAATTCGGCACGAGTGGAACGCTGAAAGGTGACGCTCTGCGTCGCGAGGGGGATCTGTCGACAGCCGCTGGGGAGGCCGCTGTCGGCGCTTGCGGCATTCGCCCGGCTCCGGTTGATCCGGCGCCTGCCACGCCCTTCGCCGTAGCACCTGGCGTGGGAGGGCAGATGAGCAGCGGACCAGCAGTCTTCTTCGATATCGGTGACACCTTGGCGAGTGCCGTGGTGGAGGGCGCGCATCTGGCCCGCCTGGATGTCTACCCGTTCGTGCCGGACGTCCTGGCCAGGATGCGGGAAGGAGGTGCCGGGGTCGGCCTGATCTCGAATACCGGCAACGAAACTGCCGCCGCGATGAACAAGCTGCTGCGCGAATCGGGGCTGTCTGCTGTCGTCGACTCCGAGCTCTGCCTGTTCAGTTCGCTCGAGGGTATGAACAAATCCCAGCCCAGCTTCTTCGTCCTGGCCAGTGAACGTGCCGGTCTGCCGGCCGCCCGTTGTGTCTTCGTCGGCGAGGACGCGGACGAACGGCGCACCGCCGACACCGTCGGCTTCCGCGTATCGCCCCACCCGCTGCACGCGCTCCACCTGGTTGCGGCTGATCTCGCCGTACCACCGACAGTTTGACCGGAAGGAAGGGACCGTCATGGCAATCGACTCCGCCAACGGACTGAATTCATTCTCCTTGCATGCAGCGGACGAGTCGTCGGCGGGCGCCATCGAGGAACTGGCAGCGGAGCGGTCGGCCTATCCGGGTCTTCGCCCGCTAGGAGCCGACCGCGAGAGCGACCTCGATCCGGAGACCGCGGCGCGGCGATTCCTGGACCAGGCCGTGGCCAGCACAGCGGTGCCGTCACTCACGGCTCCGGAGGACAACGGCACCGTCGCCCAGTTCAAGACGATCGGGACCGAGACGGTCCCGCTGACCGAGACGCGCACGGTGAAGTTCCGCCAGATGTTTCACGACATCCCGGTCTACGGCTCGCTGGTGACAGTGGAGCTCGACGATACGAACAGCCTGGTCGGGATCGACGCCGCCCTCGGCGAGCCAAAGAATGTCGACCCGGTTGCCAGTGTCTCGCCGGCCGACGTACTGCGAGCAGCCGCCGCCGCACAGGACGGTTACCGGCCGAACCTGACCGGCGTGGTTCCGCGACAGAACTACTACTACGACGTCAAGATTGCTCGCTGGCGGCTCGTGTACATCCTCGAGGACGTGCCGGTCAGGCTGGACCAAGCGGCGGACGACACCAGCCCCGAGCCGCCACGGTTCGTCGACTATGTGGTGGATGCCCATGACGGCCAGATCGTCACGATCCTGCCGCGCACGCCGAGCATGGCCACCGAGGAACAGACTGCGGCCGACAGCTTCGGCGCTGCGCGGACGTTCACCGTGACATCCAAGCCCGGTGGTTTCGTGCTGATCGACCCGGTCCACAACGTCGAGACGTACGACTTCCACTTTGCCGACCCGGTCGTCGCCAGAGACCAGTTGCCGGGAGACATCGTCGACGACTCGCCGCCCTGGACTCCCGCTGCGGTGAGTGCCCACGCGAACGCGGTGGTGGTGTCGGAGTTCCTGCGCACTGCCTTGCGGCGGGACAACATCGACGGACGTGGCGGAACCATGAAGTCGTCCGTCAACTGCATCGTCCAGCCGACCCGCCCCGGCCGGCCCGACGATTGGGTCAACGCGTTCTGGAACGACGAGCAGATGGTGTACGGCCAGGTGCGACACCCGAGCGACCTACGGTCACTGGCCGCCAACATCGACGTGGTCGCGCACGAGATGTTCCACGGCGTGACGGACCGCACGGCCCGGATCGAGTACGCCTTCCAGTCGGGCGCGCTGAACGAATCGATCTCCGACATATTCGGTACGGTCGTCGCCAACCTCGGTAACCCAGATCCACGGACCTGGAACTGGGAGCTGGGCGAGAACCTCAAGCTCGGGAACGAGCCTTTCCGTGACCTGTCGAACCCGCCACGTTTCAGGCAGCCGGACCACATGAAGAACTACCAGGACCTTCCATACACCCGCGAGGGCGACTGGGGCGGAGTCCACATCAACAGCGGCATCCACAACAAGGCGGCGTTCAACATGTTCACCGCCCTGGACGACGCCGGCGACTTGATCCTCGCCCCGGCCGAGGTGGCCGCTGTGTTCTACCTGGCACTGACTCAACGACTGTCCCGAACGTCGCAGTTCACCGACAGCCGCCGCTTCACGCTGTCCAGCGCCCGAAGCTTGTTCCGCCGCCTGCCTGCGAGCGAGCGCCTCAGCAAGATCGCCGCAGTAGAAGCCGCCTTCGAGGCAGTCGGCATCGCCTGACCTCAGACCACGAGGCAGACAGCCATATGGACATCCCGCCCGGGGCGACTGTTCGGCGTCAGCAGATCTGGCGCTTCAGACAACCACTTCGGAAGGAGGAAGCGATGAATCCCGGTGCGTCAGGGCCTTGGAAACGGGACGCTGAATCGGCCATGGCCGCAGGGCGAAGCAGGCCAAACAAGTTCCAGTCACGAAGCACAGAATCTCGTGCGCATCATGGGCCTGGTGACGGCCGCATCGTCCTCGAACACGTTCCCAAGTTCGATGTTCCAACCTCTTGTGGCGGCCCTCGGCCGCCGGCAGGAAAAGGGGACCTCGAGCATCAAAGGCGTCATGCTGTCAGACGCTGACAAAGCAGACTGGTTACGAAAACTCACTCCCTCGCCCTCCCCGCAGGGATGACGCAGATCTTTCAGGACCGAGCCGACGCTCTGACCCGCTTGGCCGCGCGCCAGCCCTTCGAAGAGCCCGTGCGGATGGCGAACACCCGGAGTCGCTGACCACGAAGGCGTTGACTCCTGGACGCCCCCTGGGCGTGGAGCCGGACAGTGCCGCCGTCGTGGGTTCGGGCGTTGCCGATCAAGAGGTCATGGATCTGCCGGGATCCGGCGGTCAGGACCATCCTGCTGGCGACAGCGGCCGCGGTGATGACTTCGAGGCGACGGCCATGATCGGGTGCCAATGATGCTCGGCGGCGCCGAGGAGGCCCGCAACGGCACCTGCTGGTCGAGGCTGGGCATCGGCCCAGCTTGAGGACGTCGCGGATCGTGCGTTGGACGTACCCGGAACGGCGTCCTCCAACCTGGTCTGGGCGAGCGCAGTCTCGGCTTGGGGCGCCTCGACGGTGAGGCGGAAACCGCCAGTGGCGGAGTTCCTGGTGGCAGCAAACGGTGTTGGGAACTCTCGGCATCTCTGCGTGCGGCTGCGATCGCCCTGCCGGGGGCCCATCGCCCGTCAAGTGCGTCACGGGTTTGAACTGGAACGATGCTCTGTTGGGCGAGGAGACGTCCGGCTCGACGGCGGGGCCCCTTGGTGTGGGTGGTGGGCGGGTCTGTGAAAATGTGCGTGCCCGGCGTGTCCGTCTCTTCGAGGGATTTCCGTAGCGCGTGGCACACCGTGCACCTCGACCAGGAGACAGCGCATCGATGCGATCACCGCAAGTCGAGGTGGCTACGGAGTCTGCCTGGCGTTACTTGATCGGGCATGTCGTGCTGCGATGGCTTTTCGTGGCGATGTTGCTGTCAGGTTTTGCCCTGTCGTTGAGCTGGCCGCAGATGGGCCTCTTCCTGACTCAGGAGCTGCATCTGTCGGTGCGGGCCGCCGGGCTGTACTACGTGACGAACCTGGCTGCCCCGGTCGCCGGATTCCTTGTCGGCGCGCTCTCGGATCGATTCGACAAGCCGATCTCGCTCGCCGTGGGAGGTTCGCTGCTTGCTGCCGCGGGCTGGACCGTGATTGCGATGTGGGAGCAGCCGTGGGTGCCGTACGTGGTGAACGTCGTGGTCCTCAGCCTGGCCGGGACCTCTGGTGGACTGCTGTTCACCGTGGCCCGTGGCTATCTGGAGCGGCATCCGACGCCGTCGCGGTACGGCGTTCTCGCGCTGTTGCGGATCAGCCAGGCGGTCGGCTGGATCACCGGGCCGGCGATCGGTGCGTGGCTCGCCACGGTGGCCGGGCTGCGGGAGACGTTGCTGGCCACGGCCGCGTTGTCAGTCATAGGGGTGGTTCCTGTGGTCCTGGCCGGTCGGCACCTGCCCTCGGAGCGTACGAAGCCGCGTTCGGATGCGACTGTTGTGGCAGCTCGAGAAGCCGAGCCGGCCGTGCCGCGGGGCCGGTTCGCGTTGTTGGCGATGTTCACGGCGGTCGGTGTGCTGGTGATGTCGGGTGAGTCGATCAAACTGTCGTTCCTCTCGATCTACATGGCCGAGACCCTGCGCGTGAGCGCGTTCGCCCGTGGTGCGGTCATCTCGTTGCAGCCGCTGCTGGAGGTCGTCTTCATGGCCACGTTGGCCCGGCTCGCCGGGCGGTTCGGCGCGCTGAGGGTGTTCACGCTCGGCATCGTGGCAGCATTCGGGGCCTACCTGTCCTACGCCGTCGCGCAGAACCTCGTCGCGATCGCGATCGGCCAGGTGTTCATGTCGGTCGCCGTCGCGGCGACGGGTGCGTTGGGCGTTGCGATCGCTCAGGACCTCGTGCCCGAACGGCTCGCCACCGCAACGAACACGTTCAGCAGTTCGGTGATGGTCTCCGGAGCGCTCGGCGGTCTCTACACAGGCGTTGCGGGTGACAGCCTGGGTATCCCGCGTCTGTTCGTGCTGCCGGCCGCGGCCACTGCAGTGGCCGCGGCGCTCTACGCCGCGATGGTGCTCGCCCGGCGCGGGCCTTGGGGCCATGGTCTGCGGCACTGACTTGGAGGGCTACATCGCCGGGGTGGCTATGCGGGCCATGCTGCAGGTCAGGGCGGCTGTATTTGTCGTGGACGCCGCATCCGCCTGTTAGCGCAGGTCCATCCAGGCGTACTCGTAGCCGTCCATGAAGTTGCAGGTCATGGAGGACTTCTGACCGGGTTTGCGCCAAGGGCCCCACCGCGTGTACTTGATCTGCGGGTGGTTGTGGTCGACGCAGGTGGCGCGGGCACGGTGCCGACGCCATGAGGCTGGTTGGAGCAGTAGGTGTGTACGCCGAGCCGGACGACGCCGTGGTGGTAGATCTTGCAGGGTGGGCTCACGGCGGACTCAGCTGCCGCGGCCACGCCGTAGGGGTAGGCTCGGCCGCCGGGCCGGCCTGGGCCGGCGTGGCAACGGTCATCCCTCCGAGCATCGCGATTCCCATCGCGGCCACCGCGCCGCGGCGCATGGTCATCCTGCGTAGGTTCATGTAAGTCCCCTCTTCGTCGGCCGCCGGCTCCCGTCAAGGGGATCGGCGCCGGGTCAATTGCTGTCACCCGATCATCACCAGACAGCCGCCCGCGGCGCCTTGGCCAAATGCGCCAGGTACTTAGCCTCGCGTGCCAGCCTGCGTGCTGTGAGGCAGGGCCTGGGACCGGTAGTCGCTTGGGGTGATGCCGTGCAGCGCACGGAAGGCGCGGGTGAAGTCCGCCGGATGGGCGAATCCCCAGCGTGCTGCGATCGCCTGGATCGGTACGCGATGCCGCAACGGGTCAGCCAGGTCACGGCGGCACCGCTCGAGGCGCTGGCCGCGTACCCAGGTACGGACGGTCATGCCGTGCTGCTGGAAAAGCCTGTGCAGTGAGCGAACCGAGATGTGATGCGCTGCCGCTATCTCGCCCGCAGTGAGGGTGGTGTCGCCGAGGTGGTGTTCTATGAAGGCGGTGATCCTCAGGTACAGCACGCGTTGTCGGGAGTCGGCCGGAATGTCGTCGTCGCGTTCGAGGAAATGCGCCAGCGTCGCGGTGACCAAGTCCAGTCCGACGGTACCGAGACGTACGGCGTCGTGTGGCGTGTAGCTCGTGTTGTCTTGTGCCAACTGGGTGAGGAAGCCGGTCAGCAGCCGCCCCATGCCCTGACGTCAGCGTAGGTATCGAACGGATGCGAGCTCTCGAAGACCAGGAGCTCACCCGGCCGGAGCGCAGTGCGATTGCGACTCTGCTCGAACACATGCGGCCCGGAGTGCGTGACGCCGACGGCAACAATCTCCGGGTCCGAAGCGCCGATCAGCTTCGGGGTCCTGCGGGAAAGGAACGACGAGTACGCCATCGCCGACACCTGTACCGGGCCCAGTGGCACCGTGCTGAGCCGTCCCCGGAACACGTCCGTACCAATCAGCTTGAACGCCGTCGGCATCAGCGCATCCGCTGTGATCTCCTCCCACACCGACAACGCATCGCGCGCTGCAAAGTCATCGCTGTCGAACACCTTCTCCACGGTTCGTCCCCCAGCCCGCTACCGCTCTTCCCAGTACCGCCCCCGATTGTCCTCCCGAACCAGTTCAACCATGCCGGAACAGACATACGACGCGTACCCGGATGCGTGCCCACAGATGACCGATGACCGGCAAACCATGGCTGATGCTCTTCGCGATTCGACCCAGGGATCCGTACCTGCTCGGTGCGGCCGAACCGGCCCCGTCTGAGCCGTGGTGAGCAGCACCGTCGTACCGGAGCCGGCGAGCTCCTTGACTGTCTGCCACACCTCGATGCGAGCCTCTGGGTCGAGCCCGGCGGTCGGCTCGTCCAGGAAGATCAGGCTCATCGCGATGTCCAAGCGGCGGCGCATGCCACCGGAGTACGTCGACACCCTGCGCGTGGCGGCCTCGGTCAGCGAGAAACGATCCAGCAGGCCGTCCGCGATCGCGCCCGGGTCGTCGAGGTGCCGCAGCTTGGCCACGAGCACGAGCCTGCGTGGCGATGTCGAACACCCGGCCCGTCGGCGAGGACCTCGCTCTCCAGACCTACCACCCGGTCCGCTGCACACCCGGACCGGCGCGATGATTGCAGTGTGCAATGCTTGCAGCGGACAAGTTGTGGAGGTGCGGATGGCCGATCCGATGATGCCGCCGCTGGGCTGGGACTCTTTCCTGGAGAGTTGGCGGCTCGCGCCCGGATGGCTTGCGGTCGCCTTGCTGCTCGCGGGCGGGTACGTCGTACTGCGGGTGCGCGGCCGCGGACGGTCGACGGTTCATCCGTGGCGAGCGGTGTCGTTCGTTCTCGGGTGCGCGCTGATGTGGGTCTGTGTCGCTTCCGGGATCGATCGCTACTCGATGGCGGTGTTCTGGATGCATATGGTGCTCCATCTGCTGCTCATCATGGTGGTCCCCGTGCTGCTCGTCCTCGGGCATCCGATCACCGTCGGCCTCGAGGCCGTTCCCGCGGGTCGCCAGGCCCGGGCGCGGCGAGTGATGGCATCGCGGCCACTCGGCTACCTCCTCCATCCCGCGACCGGGCTCGTGGTCTACACGTCGGTGATCGTCGGGACCCACCTGACCGGATTCATGGATCAGATGGTGCTGCATCCCAGGCTGATGACAGCTGAGCAGGTGCTGTACGTGGTCAGCGGATTCCTGTTGTTCCTGCCTCTTCTCGGCGAGGAACCGATCCGGTCGGTCCCGGGTTACCTGGCGCGGTTCATGCTGTTCCTGATCGCGATGATCCCCGACACCCTCGTCGGCATCGTGCTGCTCCAGGCCACGCGCGACCCGTTCCCGATCATGGCGCAACGCCATCCATCGTGGGCGCCGGCGGGGTTGACGGATGTGCATACCGCCGGCGGGCTGATGTGGGCCGGCGGTGACGGGCTGATGATGTTCGTTGCCGTCGGGCTGATGATCAGTGTCGTCACCTCGCCGAGCAAGCGCGAGCGGATGACCGGCGCCTGGCTGGACGGCGTACGTCGAACTGTCATCGCGACCGAAGTCGGCGCCGATCCGGGGCATCAGCTCGATCCCGACAGCGATGAGGCGTACGACGCCTATAACGCGATGGTCGAGCGACTAGCGGCCGGGCGGCGCGACGAACCAGGCCAGTGACCCGATCGGTGGTGGATGCCGGCGGCGGCCGCCTGTCGACGACCGCCGTCCAGCACCACTCGGCCAGGACCTTGCGCCTGTTCGTGGCCCCGGTCTGAGCGCGACCGTAGACGAGTAACGGGCCGGTCTCCAGCAGACGTACATCGTTGCCGCGCAGCGTCAACAAATCTCAATGTAAGCGTCAACCGTCCGTCAAGAACGACCATCGAGCCTGCCGCTCGTCGAGGAGTGTTCGCGGTCCGTGCGTCGTTCCAACATCTCGTCCTGGAAGATCTGCACCAGGCGTTGACGGCCCTGCACGCGGCAGCCGATCTGCGCCACGTGCGGCATTGAGCTGATCAGTTGGCTGGAGGTTGCAGGAAGCGTGGTGGTTCGCCGTTCAGGGCGGCGTCGGATGACAGCCACGCGTGGGTCTCGTCCGGGTGTCTCCGCTCGATCTCAGCGAGCAGCAAGTGCCGTGCCTGCGCGGCCGTTGTGGCTTGCTCACCGGCCGCCTCCGCGAGCCGGGTGCTGGTCGCCTGCCACACCGAGTACAGCTCCTCGTCCGTCCAGGTCTCCAGGTACCCGTCGCGTACGTCGAGCAGGCGGGATTCGCCGGTGACGTCGGAGCGAATGCCTCGGCGTGCTCGGTGCCTGACCAGGTCGAAGGTCCATGGTGAGGCAACGGCGAGCACGGCGACGACCAGGAGCAGCCAAGCGCCGACGGTGAGACCCAGCCCGAAGGCGGCGACGGCCGTCAGACCGGCTGCGGCGGAGTCAGCCGCGATCCGGGCATGGGTTGCGAACCGCGCCGGCCCGGACTCCAGCGTTCGCAGGTTCGCCCAGATCACCGCCACGCAGATGGTTACGGTCGCGAACAGGCCGAGCATGGCGGGCACCGACTCGATCGTCAACGCGAGCGCGATCCCCGCAAGGACTGCCAGTGCGCTCACGGTCGACCAGACGAGAGAGTAAATCCGCATCGGCAGAATCGGTCCTCACAGTTAGCGCGGCGGCCTTCACGTCCTGTCTAACCTCCTCGCGGGCTGTGATCACCTGACGCCGGGGGAACGACACGTGATCTCAAACTTTCCGCAGCCTGGTCGTCAACCGTGAGACAGGGTGAGAGTTGTGTACGCCAAATATTGCATAATGCAATTCATGTCCGCCGAGATCGCCACAGACCTGCCCCCGCCGTCGTACCGCCAGCGACTGCGGCAGCTGCTGCAGGCGTCCGAAGGCGGGCTGCTCACGCTGGCGTTGCTCGTCGGTGCCGGGTCGGCCGGCTTCGCGATCGTGTTCCGCTGGTTGATCGCGACCTTCACGCACCTGGCGACTGGTCGTGCCGACTACGCGGCGGCGCCGGGCGCGGTGCATCCAGGCTTGCCGGGTCTCGGGCGCTGGTTCCTCCTGGGGGTACCAGTGGTCGCAGGCCTGCTGTACGGGCCGCTGGTGCACTTCTTCGCCCGGGAGGCTCGCGGTCACGGCGTACCGGAGGTGATGTACGCCGTGGGTCGCCGCGGCGCCCGGATTCCGCCGCAGGTCGCCGCGGTGAAGGCGCTGCCGTCGGCGCTGTGCATCGGTGGTGGCGGATCGGTGGGCCGGGAGGGGCCGATCGTCCAGATCGGCTCGGCGTTGGGATCCACCGTGGGCCGGCTCGCTCGGGTTGCCGAGCCGCGGCTTCGGGTGCTGGTGGCATGCGGGGCGGCCGGCGGAATCGCGGCGACGTTCAACGCGCCGCTGGCCGGGGTCTTCTTCGCGATGGAACTGGTCCTGGCCGACTTCACTGCCCAGGCGTTCGGGATGGTTGTGGTCTCGGCGGTCGTGTCGGCGGCGATCGGGCGGGCAGCGCTGGGGGATGCGCCGTTCCTCTCGCTTCCGCCGTTCACGGTGCAGCACGTCGGTCAGTACGGCCTGTTCGCCGTTCTCGGTTTGCTGGCAGGCGGTGTCGGAGTCCTCTTCACCCGCGTCATGTATCTGATCGAGGACGCGTGCGACGCGATCTGGCGGGGTCCGGCATGGCTGCGGCCCGCGGTCGGCGGCGTCCTGCTCGGGCTGCTGCTTATCGCGGTCCCGCAGATGTACGGCGTCGGCTATCCGGTGCTCGGCAACGCTGTCTTCGGCCTGTACGGCGTCGGCTTCCTTCTGCTGCTGGCGGGAGCCAAGATGCTGGCCACCAGTCTGACGATCGGGATCGGCGGTTCCGGCGGTGTGTTCGCGCCGGGCCTGTTCATCGGTGCGGTGCTCGGTTCGGCGTTCGGGCAACTGGCTCACGGTGTGCTGCCGGGCACGGCCGGGCCCGCCGGGGCGTACGGCCTGATCGGGATGGGTGCGGTCTTCGCCGGCGCCGCCCGAGCGCCGATCACCGCCGTGGTCATCTTGTTCGAGCTGACCGGGGAGTACTCGATCATCCTGCCGTTGATGACGGCGATCGTCCTGGCAACCGGCGTCAGTCACGCGCTGTCGGCCGACACGATCTACACCCTGAAACTCCGTCGCCGCGGTATCGACCTGGGACGTCGCGAGGTCATCAGTACGGCGGCGCGAACCAGGGTCGCCGAGGTGATGACCGCCGTTCCGGACGGTGTGCAGGCGGATCTGCCGCTCCGCGATGTGGCCGTCATGCTGGCCCGGTCCGGGTCCGGGGTGTTGCCGGTGATCGGGGATCAGGGCAACTACCTCGGAGTCGTGACGGCGCGGGTGGTCGCCGAGGCTCTCGCTGACGGTCGGCATGATGCCGATCCCGCGTCGCTGGTTCTCGAGCTCCCACTCCAGGTACGCCGCGACAATCACCTTGACCAGGCGATCGAGGCTCTCGACCGCAGTGGCTGCGCGGCCGTCCCCGTGCTCGATCACGGCCACGTCGTCGGCTGGATCAGCTACCGCGTCGCACTGAGTGCTCTGCCAAGTGAACGCATCCGGGGTGGAGTCCGATGACCCGGAGGATTCCCCGCGTCCTCCTAGCAGATGTCGGGGAGCGGCTGCCGCTGGTGTGGATCGAGTACGCGGCTAGGTGAGCTGCGGCGCGGTCGATTACCCTCGGCAAATATCAGCCAGTGCAAGCTTTCGGAGGTGGAGCTGTGGCAGGCTCGCGTACCAGTGCCGCGAACGCGTCGACGGATGAGCCGGTCGACGAACTCGTCGCCGCGGTGCTGACCGCCTCGCGGGTGCTGGTCGGTATCTCCGCGCGGTCGCTGGCCGGGGTCGAGGAGTCCGTCACGCTGACGCAGTTCCGGATGCTGGTCGTCCTCGAGGGGCATGGCCCGAGCCGGCTGAACCGGCTCGCCGAGCGGCTCGAGGTGACTGCTTCGACGGCGCTGCGGATGGTCGATCGGTTGATCGCGGCGGGTCTGGTCGATCGCCGGGAGAACGAGCAGGACCGCCGGGAGGTCGTCATCGACCTGACGGCGGCAGGACGATCGCTGGTCCGGAAGGTGACCCGGGTACGCCGTACGGAGATCGAGCGCGTTGTCCGCGCGATGCCGGTGACTCGGCGCCGCGAGCTCGTCCGTGCGCTGGAGTCGTTCGCGACGGCGGCCGACGAGCCCGCCGTGGTAGCGGAGGCTGCCGGCCGTCTGGGCTGGTGAGCTCAGCGGGCCCGCAGTACGCCGTAGTCGGAAGCGGTGAGCGGATCGGCGGTGAGCGCTCCGTCGGCGAGCAGGGCCTCGACCGGCTGGCCGTTCCGCGAGAAGCTGACCTCGTCGATGGTGGGGAGCGCGGTGACGGAGAGCACGATCTGGCCGACGGCGAGAACGTTCTCGGTGGCGGACCTGCCGTCGGTCTCGCCGGAGAGTTCCAGGTCGACCCGCTTGCCTTGGACCCCGGCCACGGTCAGGGTGAGTTCGGGCGGCAGCGCGGACGTGACACCGTCGCCCTGCTCGGTCGCACTCGGGCCGGCGAGCAGCGCTGAGATGACCGTCTGGAGGCGGTCCGTCGGCGCCGGACTGGGGGCGTTACGGACGAAGGTCACCAGCTGATCCTTCCGGACGAAGACCACCTGGATCGCCGGTTTGCCTGGTGTCGCCGAGGCGGGCCCAGGCGTTGCCGAGCCGCTGCCCTGTAGCCGTGACGGTACCGCCGCCGGATCGATCGGCGCCGGCTGCCGTTGGACCGGCACGCCACAGCCTGCCAGCAGGACGACCGCGAGGGCCGTCAGCACCGCCCTCACGTGGCGGCCTCCTGGTGCTCTCATATGCCGGTCTCCCGGAGCTCTTGTATGCCGGCCTCCGGGAGCCGGACGACGAGCCGGGCGCCGCCGGCCGGCGACGCCGAACACCAGACGGTGCCGCCGTGAGCCGTCGCGGTCTCGGCGACCAGCGCCAGGCCGAGTCCGGTGCCGGACGACGAGCCTCGCCCGCCGGGCCTGGTGGAGAAGCGTTCGAAGACGCGTTCGCGGTCGTCGGCCGGGATGCCCGGCCCGGCGTCGTCGACGAACACCAGAACGTCTCCGTCGGAGCGGGCGAGCTGCACGTCGACCAACCCGTCGCCGTGGCGTTCGGCGTTCTCGAAAAGGTTGCGGAAGAGCCGCCCGAGGCGCGGTTTGTCGGCGAGCACGTGCACATCCTCGGCGCCGGTCAGGAGCGAGGCGTCGCGGCCGACCTCCCCGAGCACCTGTCGCAGCAATGGGGTCAGCTCGACCACCGTGCTCGGTCGCAGATCGAGTCCACCGTCGGAGCGCGCGAGTTCGAGGAGGTCTTCGAGCAGTCGCCGGAACCGCTGCAGATCAGCGGTCACCAGGTCCAGGACGCGTTGGGAGCGATCGGACAGCTCGTGCCGGCGGGCGTTCAACAGGTCGACGCTGCCGACCAAGGTGGTCAGCGGTGAGCGGAGCTCGTGGCTCACGTCGGCGGCCAGCCGCGCGTCCCGATTGATGCGTTGCTGCAGCGTGTCGACCATGCTGTTGAACGAGCCGACGATCGTGGCGAGTTCCGGATCGAGCGTCGCCGGCAGCCGGTTGTCGAGGTCTCCGCCGGCGATCGATGCAGCGGTCGCGGCAACCCGGTTCAGCGGCGTGACGACTGATTTGCTGCCCCACACTCCGAGGGCGGCGCCCGCAGCGGTCGCGAGTAGCGCTCCGCCGGACAGGATCCCGCTGAGCAGGCGCAGGGTCCCGTCCAGTTCGGTCAGCGGGGCGATCTCGTAGAACTCCGCCTGGACAGCTGGAACCGGTACCCCGATGACCATCGCGGGCCCGTCGTCGGAACGGAAGCGCTGACTGGTCGCCGTACCGTCGGCAACGTCCTCGCGGATCGCGGCCGGTACGGCGTCGCGGCCCTGATCCAGCGATGACGCGTACCACTGGCCTTGCCACTTGAGGACGATCGTGTGTCCGGCCGGCGTACCGGCGGCGGTCAGGACCGCCGAGACATCGGCGCCGGCGCTCTCGAGCCGGCGCTGGATGAAGACCGCGTCGGCGAAGGACTGATGTTGTACGACGCGCTCCCGCTGTGACAGCAGATACCCCCGGGCCAGCAGATAGGTGCTGATGGCAAAGACTGCCGAGACGAGGAGGGCCACCAGCGCGAACGCGAGAACCAGCCGGTGTCGCAGCCCGAGGGCGCGACGGCCGAACGGGACGAACTTCATTGCGGGTCCAGCCGGTAGCCCATTCCCCGCATCGTGACGACGATCTGCGGCTTGCCCGGGTCGCGTTCGATCTTCGTCCGGAGCCTCCTGATGTGTACGTCGACGATGCGCTCGTCCCCGTAGTACCCGTGCTCCCAGACCGAGGCGAGCAACGCGGGCCGGCTGAGCACCCGGCCCGGAGGCTGTGCCAGCTCGACCAGCAGCCTGTACTCCGTGACCGTCAGCGGCAGGTCGATGCCGTCGAGACTTACCGCACCGCGGGACGTGGACAACACCAGCCGGCGGCCCGGGCCTGCGTCGAGGACGATGTCGGCCTCGACCGGGTCGGAGCTGCTCCGGAGCCGTCGTCGCAGGGCGCGCAGTCGTGCGGTGATCTCCTTGATCTGAAAGGGTTTGGTGACGTAGTCGTCCGCGCCGGCCTCGAGCCCGGCGACGATGTCGTGCGTGTCGGAGCGAGCGCTGACGATCACGATCGGGATGTCGCTCAGCCGGCGTATCTCGCGGATGCACGTGTATCCGTCGATCTCGCCGAGCATCAGGTCCACCATCACCAGGTCGGGAAGCGACGAGCGTACTTCTGCCAGAGCGGATGGAGTGTCCGCGGACTCGACGACCTGGTAGCCCTCGTCCTCGAGCGCCAGCCGCAACATGGCCCGGATACGGTCGTCGTCCTCCACTATCAGGACTTGCATCGGCATCTCCCTATCGTCGCAATCATCCGCCGCGATGTGTCCTCGGGGCACCGCATGTCATCTGATCGTCAAGAAGGACGACGACCGATCTCAACGTCGGCGGTGCAGGCTGGTATCTGGGCGGTACCAATGCCAGATCACTCCGGAAGGCGACAGCCGATGACCGATGCTATCCATAGCCCGCTGCCGCAGAAGGCCATCGTGACGATCTCCGACGCGGACCTGGGCAGCGGCCTGACCGCTCTGCGCTGGCGCTTGCGTGGCCTGGTGAACGAAGGTGCCTGCCTGGTCGTCATCGACGTGTCCGACATCGGGGAGATGTCGTCGACCCTGCTGGCGGCTCTGCTGGACACCCACCGCGTGTGCCGCCGCCGGGGCGGGGGAGTGGTGATCCGGCACGCCAGCCGCAAGATGACCGACGTACTCCGCCGTACCGGCCTCGACCGCGTATTCGACGTCGAGGCCGCGTGACCCTGTCGCGCTGCAGGCCCGCCCGAGCCCGCTCGATCCGCCGACGCTACGTGGACGTGACTGTCGTCGAGTTCGCCGCGCACACCGCGTACCTCGATCCTGTCACCGGGACATCGCCTCCGACGTCCGGGTCCGCCCCAACTCGCCCAACGCCGACTGAGCGGTCACTGGCTTGCCAGCCGACGAGGCAGCGCAGTCAGACAGCCCGCGATAGCGCCGACTGCCAGGACCACGTGCAGCCAGACGTCTGCTCCCTCCACAGGCACAACGCGGGTCAATGCCGGACTCTCATCGACGAATCCGTATCCAGCGAACACCAGCATGGTCGCACCGACTGCGGCCAGGAAGATGACACACGTTCGACCTGATCCCGCCGCGAGAAGCCCGGCCGTGCCGAGACCCAGGTGCACGATGATGTGCAGGACCGGAGCGTGGAAGAGACCGGAAACGGCTGATTCGGGACTCGGGATCCACGGCGTCAGCACGGCGATGTAGTGGGCCGCCCCGAGGCCGGCCAGCGCGATGAAGGCTCCGGCGAGCCACAGCGCGCTGACCTGAGCCGGCGACGGTGCGAGCCGATCGTTCGATTCTGCAGATCGCATCCGCGGTCTCCTCATCTGTGGCCGGCCCTCACGGGGTGTGCTGATGACAAGCGTCCCCTCAGCAGCCGTCACCAGCACACCCAGCGGCGTGGCGCGCTTCCCAGGAGATCAGGTGCGCGGGCGGGCGCAGTCGGTTTCCGGTTCGGCGGCGGTCGGCGCGACGCTGGTGACGATCGCCGGGGTGGAGCGGCTCGTCACCAGCGCGCTGGTCGGCACGGCGTCGGAAGCGCCGACCGAGGTCGGCCGGAACCGAGCAGGGGACACCACCCACCTGACGGCCACGGACATCAGCCTGTGCCTGGGGACAGGGCTCGTCAGTCTTCGGCGAGGACGATGACTCGGTCCTTGTCGGTCAGGGTTAGTGGGGACTGCTTGGGTGGGTTGAGGACGACGCCGTACGCCGGTGGTTGGTAGAACTCGGCGTGGACCCGGTACCCGATGGCCGTCTCGCCGTGGCGGGCTGCGGCGTCGGCGATGGTGCTGAAGTTGGCCGGCATTCCCGGGAGCAGGTAGCCGGAGGCGGGTTTCAGGTAGATCTCGGCACCGGTGGGGTTGAAGAGGTCCTCGAAGACGGCAGCCAGATGGCGGTTCTCGGTCAGCTGGGTGAGCAGGAGGCTGATCAGTTTGTCGCTGACCACGAAGTCGTCCGCGCGGGTGACCTCGGCGATCTCGCGATTGGCGTCGTCGTTGATCTCGCTCACGATCGAGTACGGCTGATCCAGGGACTCGGCCAGGTCGCGCAGGTGCAGCAGCGTGATCAGGGTTCTCGCGTCGGCTTCCTGTGCGCCGAGACCGTCCGCCGACAACACGATGACGTGCTGGCAGGCCCGTGGATCGAGCGCTTCGAGATCGACTCGGTCGGTGGGATCGGTGCTGCTCACCTCGACGGTGAGATTGGTCGTCGAGGCGATGAGCCGGTCGACCGGGTCCGGGCAGGCGATGAGCAGGTGTGATCCCGGGAAGGCGAAGGCGTCCATGAGCTCGATGATCTGTGGCGCACGCTGGTTCCAGCCGAGCATCAGGGTGCGTTCGGGGCCGGGGTTGTGCCGCAGGCGGTTCGAGATCGCGCCGTCGATGATGCGTGGCGGCGCGCCGGCTAGTCGGATCAGGGTGTCGTCCTCGGCCAGGACGATCAGTTCGTCGGTCGACGTGATCGGGTGGTCGGTCGCGGGGTTGAGCGTGATTGTGCCGTCCGCGTGCCGCAACCCAACCGGTACGCCGAGATCGTAGGCGTGCAGCGCCGTACCGAAGGTTGTCCCGGCCAGTTTCGGTTCGAGGCGCAGGTAGAACTCGTTGCCCGCGAACGCGAGCAGATCCGCGCAGACGGCGGACAGGCCGGATTGCCTGTGAGCGTTGACGATCAGCCGTACGGCGAGTTCGTCGGCCCGGACCAGTTGTGCTCGCCGACCACCCGCGAGCTGGGCCGCGGGCAGATTGGTGGAGTCGGACACCGCGGCCACGATGTGTGGGCCTTCGCCTGCGGCTCCCAGGCTGCCCAGCGACAGCAGGACCTTGACGACATGAATATCCGAATCCGGACCGTCGGACGGCAGGACCATCACCGAACGGGCCGACGGGAGGCTCACGAGTTCGAGGTCGGCCGGGTGGAGCGGATTGCCGGAACGGCAGGCGATCCGGGTCCGGCCGAGGTCGGGGACGCGGGCCCGGATCGCGTCCTCCATCTCGACCTTGTCCTTGTCGGCGAGGATCGCGACGCACGACCGGCGGTTGCTCTGGTTGGCCTGGACGAGTTCGGCGACCACGGTGAAGATCTGCTCCGACCAGCCGAGGACGACGGTGTGGTCGCGCTCCACAATGCGCGAGCGGCCCTTGCGCAGTACGGCGATCTTGCTCTCCAGCCCGGTCGTCATCACGCCGATGAACGCGCTGACGATGAAGATGCCGCCGAGGGTCGCGGCCAGCATCAGCCCGAGGAACACCAGTCCGCCCTGGTCGCCGCCCATCGTGCCGGGATCCAGCGTCCGCAGCAGACTCATCCAGAGCAGCCCGTGCCATCCGCCGTGGTCGCCGACGTCGCCGGGAGCGAACAGCAGCACCAGCACCGACACCGCGACCACGAGCAGCGCCGACGCGAGCCCCAGCCATCCGATCAGCGCCGGCGTTCCCCGCGCCATGGTGTTGTCGAACCAATACCGGACTCTGTCCCGCCAGTTGTCCAACTCCACTGCCTCCTCCGGCTCGCTGGAGGCACTATGCCACCTGGCGACCCGGCAGCCGCATCAGGCGGTCAGGACAGGACGAAGTAACGCAGCCAGAGGTAGGGCGCGGCGACGAGGACGGTAATCGCAGTGACGACGGCGCCTTTGCCGGTGAATTCCCAGAAGCTGATCGGGTGGCCGGCCCGGAGGGCGATGCCGATGACCACGACGTTGGCGCTGGCGCCGACGGCAGTCGCGTTGCCGCCGAAGTCGGCGCCGGCGGCCAGAGCCCACCAGAGGGCGTTGGCGTGGCTGGGGTCGGTGACGTTCTTGGCGAGTTCCTGGACGACGGGGCTCATCGTGGCGACGTACGGGATGTTGTCGACGATCCCGGACAGGATCGCGGAGACGACGAGGATCAACATCGTCGCCAGCAGCGGCCGGCCGCCGGTGGCGTCGCCGACGGCCCGGGCGAGGCCGCTGATCAGTCCTGTCTTGACCAGCGCGCCGACCATGACGAAGAGCCCGGCGAAGAACAGCAGGGTCTGCCATTCGACGCTGCCCATGTAGTCCCTGGTCGGCACCTTCGAGATCAGCACCAGCAGGCCGGCGCCGAGCAGGGCGACGATCGCGGGTTCGATGTGAAAGATCGCATGGCCGATGAAGCCGGTGAAGACTGCGAGCAGGACGACGCCGCACTTGATCAGCAGGCGCGGGTCCTGGATCGCCTCACGCTCGTTCAGCCGCAGGATGTCCTGGACCCGATCCGGGTCGGCAGCGAAAGAACCCTTGAACAACCGTGGAAGCACGAGGATGAAGACGAGCAGCTGGATCAGGACCAGCGGGGTCAGGTGGATCAGGAAGTCGTTGAACGTGAGCCCGGAACGGCTGGCGATGATGATGTTCGGCGGGTCGCCGATGAGGGTCGCGGTTCCGCCGATGTTCGAGGCCATCACCTCGGCGATCAGGAACGGGACCGGACTGATCCCGAGCCGGTCGCAGACCAGCAGCGTGACCGGCGCGACCAGCAGCACCGTGGTCACGTTGTCCAGGAAGGCCGACGCGGTCGCGGTGATCAGCGTCAGCAGGATCATCACCCGCAGTGGCGATCCCTTGGCCCGCTTGGCCGACCAGATCGCGACGTACTCGAAGACGCCCGTACGACGGAGTACGCCGACGATGATCATCATCCCGAGCAGCAGGAAGATGACGTTCCAGTCGATCCCGGTCTCCTGCGAGTAGAACGCGTGGTCGGGATCGGTGACGCCGAGCGCGAACAGGACCGCGGCGCCTCCGAGCGCCGCGAGCAGTTTGTGTGTCCACTCGGTCGCGATCAGGACGTACGCGACGAGGAAGACGATCAGAGCGACCGCGGTCACGCGATCGCCCCCGCGATCAGGGAACGACCAACTCCAACAGGCGGGAGGCGGTGATCGCGCCCAGGATCTCCTCGTCTTTCACAACGGCAACCAGCGGGCAGCGCAACCGGGCCATAAGCGCAGCGACCTCGATGACGGTGTCGTCGTAGTTGACAGCCGGCAGCTCGACCGGCTCGGACGGCAGCAGCTTGCGGACCGGCAGCCCGGCCAGCTTGCTCGCCACCTGATCGGCCAGCGGTTCGTCGATCACGCGGGCCAGCGAAGGATCGTCCTGGACGTAACTCGGCACCAGGAAACGCACCACCTGTGAGGCGGGCAGCACCGAATGCGGCCGCCCGCGATCGTCCACGACGATGAGCCCGGGCAGCCGACGGCTCGCCAGCAACGACACGGCTTCGAGAGCGTCCGTGTCCAGGCTGACCACCGGGTACTCCTCGGCCATCTGGTCTGCGTGCACGCTTGCACGATACGACGATCGGAGTACGTCGGCACGCAGCCGCTCGGAGCTCTACCGGCCTTCTCATGCGGTCTCCTCCGGGGTCGCAGGTCAACCCGCACCCCGGCTCGGGGACGGGCACTGCCGACCAGACTTCCCGGCGCTCCGTCCCCAACCCTCTCCCACGGCGCGGGCGGGGAGCAAGCAGGCCGTCGGCATGTCGCCTCGACCAGTCCGCACTCAGCGTCGCCATCGGCTGCCGGCTAATTGCGTGGACAGTGGACTAGACGAGTGCCAGAGTGGCGAGCGTTGAGACCGCACGGGCTCTGTGAGCTCTGCTGGTTGCCGCTCCATCTCTGCTGAGTGAAAGGGGTTCTCCGATGAGATTCGTCAGGCGAGGTTCCGTTTCCATCGCTCAGCGCCCGTCCGGCGGGCGCGCCGGACTCACAGGAGTTGGTACTTACGTTCACCCCACTTGGCCGGATCGTCGGAGGCGTGGTCGGTGCCGCGCTGCTGACGACCGGCTGTGCATCGTCTCCAGATAACCAAGCGCACACCTACACGAGCGGTGATCAGCGCCGCGACGCTGCTGGTCCTGATCCGATTCCGGGCCGCGCCGTGGGCGTGCCTGACACCATCGTTCATATCCCTGTTGAAGAGACCGTTCTGACGATCAGGTCGGGTGCTGGTGACAGTCGGAGTGGCGTTGCGCTCCCCGCTGCTCCCGGGATCGTGTTGTACGTACAGTGCAGCGGAGGCAGGGTTTCACTCGGCAACGAGTCCGGCCAGGATATCCAGGTCCCTTGCGGACTCACGCAGACACGCCAGGAAATGGTCGGTGGCGATTCGATCAGCGTGGTCGGGGATCGGTCGGCGCGCTGGACCGTCGTGGTCACGCGTCGGCACGAGTAAGATTCGCCGCTCGTCGGTTCTTTGAATTTCGTCGGAGAGGCTGCTCATGGCAGATGGCGTCTGGGGTCGGGTGCATCGCGACCTACCCGGTCGGCAGGGCACGCGCTGACACGGTAGGTACGGTCGTGTTGTCGCGTGCTGCGCGGGTATGCAGCAATGCGGTGCTGCCGGGAGCTTCCTGATAGCGGGGAGCCCGTGTTCCTCCGTGTCGCAGAAGGTCATTTGCCAGCTTCGACGCTGCGGCGTAGACAGCCTCCAGATGGTCGGATCTGGCACCGTTGCGACCCTGCGAGGTGTCATGCACTCCCACGAAATTCAACGTCGTATCGTCGTCACCGGGATGGCTGGATCTGGGAAATCCACGTTCTCCCGTGCACTCGCGGTCCGATCCGGACTGCCGCTCATTCATCTTGACCTCCAGTTCTGGAAGGCGGGCTGGACCGAACCGTCGGAAGCCGAGTGGCGCGAGAAACAACGCAGTCTCCTTGCTGACGACGCGTGGATTGCCGATGGCAACTACGCCGAGACGCTCGATCTCCGGCTCGAACGCGCCGACACCGTGGTGGTCCTGGCCACGCCGTGGTGGCGGTGCGCCGGACGAGCGTTGCTGCGCGGCTGCCGAATGCCGGACACGTTGCCGGAAGGATGCGAGTACTCGGCCTGGCAGCGGCTGCGCGATGAATGGCGTCTGGTTCCGATCATCTGGCGGAACCGGCGCGCGGAACTCGAACGTGAACAGGCGATCATCGCCCGACACGGGCAGCACACGGCCAAGCACGTGCTCAAGTCCAAACGGGCCATCCGGGAATTCCTCGACAGGTCAGGAGACGTCGCGGAGAGGGGGCACCGAGATGGAAGCAACTGAGGCGCAGCGTGCGGTGGCTGCGGCGATGTCGACCGCCGCAGAGCTCGACCTGGCCGTCGACGACGCGATCGTTCTCAGCGACTCCAACCGACTCGTGATCCGCCTGACGCCGTGCAACACCGTCGCCCGCGTCACGCCCATCACGCATTTCGCCAGCGCGGAGCAAGAAGTCGAACTCGTGAGACGGCTGGCGCGGACGGACAGCCCGGTCGCCCCGCTCGAGGCCCGGGTCGCACCACGCGTCTTCGTGCGTGAAGGGTTCCAGATCGCCCTGTGGGCCTACGTCGAACCTGTGCAGTCTCGGATGCTTCCGCCGGCCGAGTACGCGCAGGCGCTCGCACGTCTTCATGCCGGCCTGCGGCAGATCGAGGTCCCGACGCCACACTTCATGGATCGAGTGGCTACTACCCGACGAGACGTTGCCGACCGTGACGTCACTCCCGATCTCGCGGATACGGACCGGGCGCTACTCGCCAACACGCTGCAGGAGCTTGGGCGATCAATCGTCGACCGGCGCGGTGCCGAGCAGTTGCTGCACGGCGAGCCGCACCCGTTCAACATCCTCAACACGAAGAAGGGGCCGCTCTTCATCGACTTCGAGAACGCAGCCCGTGGGCCTGTCGAGTACGACCTGGCTTGGGTGCCGAGCGAGGTCAGCCGGCGCTATCCCGACGCTGACCAAGATCTGGTCGGCGAGTGCAGGGGCGTCGTACTCGCAATCATCGCAACGCATCGCTGGAGCCTGAACGACCACCACCCGAGCGGCAGAGCATCGGGAGAGGCGTTCCTTCGCGCGCTACGAGAGGGTCCGCCGTGGCCGGCGCTCGACGATGTCGTCTGGTAGACCGACAGCCGCTTTCGCTGCCGCGGAGCCCGGAATTGAGGTCGGGCGGTGTCTGTACCGGTGTCAGCTCTTCGAAGGGGAGATCACCGTGTCAGACACGATGCGTGCGGTTCAGTACGACGGCTACGGCGGGCCGGGAGTTCCGATATCACGTTCCGGTCGGGCAAACTCAAGGTGGTGAGTGGGCGGAAGTTCCCGCGGGGGACTCCGTCATGAGCGTCATCACGGGAGGACGCGGAAGCGGTCGATCCAGGACTCGCCCACCGCGAAGAGCGGGTCAGCCTGCAAACGGTAGACGTGCTCCCGCCCGCGCTGTACGACCTCGACGAGGCCGGCCTGCTCGAGTATTCGCAGGTGACGGCTGATCGTCGGCCACGAGTGGTCGAAGCGCCCTGCGATCTCGCCGGAGGTCATCTCGCCACCCCTGAGATGCAGAACCAGCAAGATCGTCCGCCGCGAGTGGTGCGCCAGGGCGGTGAACACCCGGTCCAGATCGTCCAGTTCCCGCCCGCCACGAGCCGTCAAGCCGACAAGTCCTGTGGCAGATAGTGCGGGAACTCCCACTTCGGCCGGCCGTCACGGTCCTCGAGCAACGGGTCCATCCGCTCCCAGAGCATGAGCACGTCGGGATGCTCATGCGCGCGTCCGAAGCCCCCGTCGACCCAGGTGAAGATCTCGATGTACGTCGGTCCGTCCACGTCTCGCAGTACGGCGGACCGCTCCTCGGTGACGAAACCGAGGTCCCGAAGCGTCGGCCAATGCTCCGCGAGTAGCACGCGGAACTCCTCCTCGGCATCGGCGCGCACCCGATACGTACAGATCACAGGTTCCTTAGCCATATTGCTAAGTAACTCGCCGCGCTCAGAGCCTGTCAAGAGGCCGACGTAGCGGTCGTTGGAGGAACTCCGGCGACTACTTCACCAGTTGATTGGGCGTAGTTCGGGGCCGAGGATGTGGCCCTGGTGAGGGCTGGGGTGGGCTTCGTCGTGGCGGAAGTGGCCGGCGTACCAGATGACTAGGTCGGTGGAGTCGATGGACTCGGCGGTCAGGTACTGGTCGAGGCGGCATTGGGTGTCCGAGGGTGTCCCGCCGACGACGCTGACGCCGTCGTCGAGTTCGGTGAACCTGTAGCGCAAGAACCACAGGTCGGCGACGCCGTAGGAGTCGGCGGTGCCGTCGGCTGGTCCTGGGTTGATGGCGTAGCCGCGGCCGCTCTGGGAATCGAGTACACGCCAGCGATGTGCGAACAGCGAGCGACTCCGTTTGGTTTCGCGGACGACCCGCCACCACAACGGAAGATGCGGGAAGAAGAGGCCGCGTTGCTCGACGACGTCGTTGCCGGCGCCTTCGATGTCGAAGTCCAGACGCCAGTAGACGTGGTGCTGGTGTGGCATGCAGGTGCGTGGATTGCGGGTGCCCGCGAATCCGAATCGCGGTGCGATGGTGCCGTCGTCGCGCAGCCGCCAGTCCGACATGTAGCGGTACCAGCCGGCCTGGACCTCGCTCACGATCCGCAGTTCGCCGTCGTCGTACCAGAAGGCGACCCCTTGGAAGTTTCCGGCGTCCGTACCGGATTCGAGGATCGTTGCCGGTGGCGACGTACACACACGCCAGCCCGGTCCGACCGGGTCGACGCCGTTGGCGATGAATGGCGTTTCCTGGTTCTGCCAGTCGCGATACGTGACGCCATCGTCGTAGAGCACGTTGAGAATCGGCACATGCGCTTGCCAGAGCACCAGGCGGCCGCGGTAGGTGACGTACTTCAGTTCGACTCCGGATCCCTTGCCGAAATGGGATGGCTCGGACGCGCGGGGCCGGACGACTACTAGGTTCCACAGCTCCAGGCCGCCACGCAGTACGCGGACGCGGACCGAGTCGCGGCCGTCGTCGTCGGGCATGCTGTTGACACCGACCGGCAGGTGTTCCTCGCAATCCCCGTCCAGAGGATGCCGGAGCTCGGGGTCCCACTCCACGACTCGATCGTTGACCCCGACGGCGGCGAATCGATGCCGCCGGTCCGACCGCGGGTCGAACACGCCGAGTGCGACCCTGCGCACGACCGACCCGTCGTCCTGTTCGAGGTCTGCCAACGGCGGCATCGGCTGGTAGACGACGACGTCGTCCCGGTCCCGCAGCTCGGCGAAATCCGGATCCTCGCGGAGCACGCCGAGCGCGGCTCCGAGTTCCTCGCCGGTCGGATTCGGCCGGAACGAGCTCGTCGTCACCTCGACGTCATCGCCGTCGAGTCGCCCCCGCACCTCGACCGATCGGTTCTCCCGCGGGTCGAAGATCGTCGCGACGAACGGCGAACTCTGGTCACGCTTCCGGCCCGGCAACGTGGGGCCGAGAATGCTCAGATCGGCCGGATCGACGTCGCCCAGCACCTCCCGGACGCGGTCGTGCCGCACGAGCGCATCCCGCCAGTACAGGACCCGCTCGGTCAGTTCGTCCCGATATTCCTCGACGATGATCTCAAGTTCCTCAGTCATCACGTCCCCCTAGAAGTCCTCAATACCTCGGAGGAAAGCGGCGTTGCGTCTGATACCACCTCGCAGCTGCGACGTGCAGGGTCATGATGGTTGGAGTGACGTGCCACGGAGGACGACGATGGCTGGAAGCTTGGCTCGCAGCGCACACCCGCCGATAGCGGACTACGCGTTTCTGTCCGACTGCGAGTCCAACTGCCTGATCGCGCCGAGCGGAGCCGTCGAATGGATGTGCTTGCCGCGGGGAGCTTCCGGCTTGGTCCGCACGGTGTGCAGGTGCCCGCGGCCCGGCGGTATCTGCCGGGCAGTCTGATGCTGGAGACGACGTGGAAGACGCCGACGGGCTGGCTGCTGGTCCGGGACTCGCTGGTGATGGGGCCGTGGCACAACATCTCCGAGCGGTCGGTGACGCATCGTCGTACGCCGACCGACTACGACGCCGAGCACTGTTTGCTGCGGACCGTGAAATGCGTGAGTGGAACCGTGGATCTCGCGATGGTGTGTGAGCCGATGTTCGGCTACGGCCGTTGGCCGGCGAGCTGGCAGTACGAAGGCCTTGCGTACGGCGAAGCGGTGGCCAACTGCCCCGATCTGGAGGACGCCGTCACCCTCAAGCTCACGACCGACCTACGCCTCGGTCTCGAGGGCCCCACGGCGCAGGCGCGGACCCGGATGTCGCACGGCGATGCGGCGTTCGTGGCGCTGTCGTGGTCGCAGCTGCCGACGCCGCGGACCTGGGACGAAGCCCTTGAAGCGACGGGCCGTACGGCGGAGTACTGGCGGCAATGGATCAACGTCGGCGTCTTCCCGGATCATCGTTGGAGCCACCACTTGGCGCGCAGCGCTCTCACCCTGAAAGGGCTCACCTACGCGCCGACCGGGGCGTTGCTTGCCGCGGCGACGACCTCTCTGCCCGAGACGCCGAGGGGTGAGCGCAACTGGGACTACCGCTACTCGTGGATCCGTGACTCCACCTTCGCGCTCTGGGGTCTGTACACCATCGGGCTCGATCGGGAGGCGAACGACTTCTTCTCGTTCCTCACCGAGCTGTGCGCCGGCGATCAGGACATCCAGATCATGTACGGCATCGGCGGTGAGCGTGACCTACCCGAGCGGACGCTGGACTACTTGAGCGGCTACGAGGGCGCCAGGCCGGTCCGGGTCGGCAACGCGGCGTACCTTCAGTCCCAGCACGATGTCTGGGGCGCCGTCCTCGACTCGCTGTATCTGCACGCGAGAACGCGCGATCAGGTCACCGAGAGCCTGTGGCCGTTCCTGAAACGGCAGACGGAGGCAGCGGCGAAGCATTGGCGCGAGCCCGACAACGGAATCTGGGAATCGCGTGGTGAACCGCAGCACTTCACCTCGTCCAAACTGATGTGCTGGGTTGCCATGGATCGAGGCGCCAAGCTGGCCCGGTTGCACGACGAACCGGGGTTCGCCGAGGACTGGGAGGCCATCGCCGCCGAGATCCACGCGGACATCTGTGCTCATGGTGTCGACGACCGGGGCGTCTTCGTGCAGCGGTACGGCGCGTCCACGCTCGATGCCTCGCTGTTGTTGCTGCCGTTGCTGCGATTCCTGCCTGCCGAGGATCCGCGGGTTCGGGCGACTGTGCGCGCGATTGCGGACGAGCTGACTGAGGACGGCATGGTGCTGCGCTACCGGGTCGAGGAGACCGACGACGGGCTGCATGGTGCCGAGGGCACCTTCACGATCTGCTCGTTCTGGCTGGTCTCCGCCCTCGTCGAAGTCGGCGAACTGTCGGAGGCCACGGCGCTCTGCGAGAAACTGTTGTCGTACGCGAGCCCTCTCGGCCTCTACGCCGAGGAGATCGACCCGCTCACCGGCCGCCACCTCGGCAACTTCCCCCAGGCCTTCACTCACCTGGCGCTGATCAACGCCATCACCCACATCATCCGCGCCGAGGAAGCAGCCGGGGCAAGCAGCTTCGTCCCCGCCCACGAGCGACACTGACCGACTTCCGCTCGGGGAAGCGGGACGCCGGGACGACGAATCCGTGAAGGTCCCAGCGCCCCGCACAGGTAGTTCGTTGCCGCTCCCTGCGCGGATGGGCGGAAAAGTTCTTGCCCTGACACCTATCCGGTCAGCGGTTGGCGCCGAAGGCCTGCCTGATGATCCGCTTCCTGAGGAGATGGTCGGCCGTATGAGGAGCTGGAAGCCCGTCTACAAGTGGCTCGCGGCAAGTACCGGTTTCGCCGCGGTGGTCACCGCCGGTGTCATCGTCTTCGGTCCGGACAACAAGCAACTCGGTACGACGCCTCCGTCGAGCGCTCGCCCTGCGGCAACGGCATCACCGTCTGCGGCCGGTGAGCCTGAGGCGCTCGTGAACCGGATGCTCGATCAGCTCCGTGCGGGCAAGCCGGTGGAGCCGCAGTTCGCGGCCGGTGACAATCCAGCGGCGGGTGTGCCGATCGACGCGATCAAGGCCAGGCCGGGGGAGCAGTTGCGGTTGGGCCGGTTGCAGATCCCCCGGTTGAAGGTGGACCAGCCGTTGAACAACGGGGTCGACGAGGCTGCTCTGGTCGCCGGCGTGGGACATTGGCCGGGTACGCCGCTGCCTGGTGCTGCGGGCAACAGTGTGATCAGCGGGCACCGCAGTACTCACGAGAAACCGTTCCTGTACCTGAATCGGCTGCGTCCTGGCGATCCGATCATCGCGACGGTCGGTTCCGCGCGGACGACGTACAAGGTCGTCGCGGTGACGATCGTGCCGCAGGCGCAGTACGTGAAGTACGTGCTGCGGCAGCCCACCAGGCCGGGCGAGAGGGACATCACCTTGTTCGCCTGCAACCCGATCACCGCGCATAACCAGCGCATCGTCGTCCGGGCGACGGCGTGAGGAGGCGATAACTAAGAGCAGTGTGTGCACGGAATCCTGAATCGATCCTTCGAAGGAGAGTCATGGGTATCCGCACGATTTTCGGGGGCCGTCCGGTCCTCGAGTTCGCCGACGAGCACAGCCGGCGCAGCTTCCTGCGCAACGCGGCGCTGGTCGGCGTCGGTCTGACGTACGCCGCCTCCCGGGCCGGCGATCCCGTTGCCTTCGGCAACTCCGATCGCGGCTTCGGGAACGACGCCGCGAAGAGTGATCTCGACATCCTGAACTACGCCCTGACGCTGGAGTATCTGGAGTCGGCGTTCTACACGATGGGTCTGAAGGCCAAGGTGCTGAAGGGTCGTGAGCTGGAGTTGATCGATCCGATCCAGCAGCACGAGGCCAACCACGTGACGGCGGTCCGGACCACGATCCAGGACCTCGGTGGCAAACCGGTGGCGGCGCCGAAGGTCAAGTTCCCGGCCGGCACGTTCTCCAGCCGGGCCGCGTTCCTGAAGACCGCGGGCACGTTCGAGGAACTCGGCGTGAAGGCGTATCACGGCCAGGTGCCGCTGGTGAAGGACGGCCACATCCTGGCGGCCGCGGCGTCGATCGCCGGGGTCGAGTCGCGGCATGCGGCGATCATCGCCCAGATCTCCGGCGGGAACCCGTTCCCGGCGCCGATCGAGGCCCATCTCGGGATGGCGCCGGTACTCAAGGCCGCCATGCCGTTCATTGCGAAGTAGGGAGGACAGCTGATGACCGACCAGACTGGTGCTGTTCGTGATCTGATCCACGGCAATGCCTCCGCAGTAGCCCCCGGCGCGGCGCTGGGCGCCCTGACGCACGGGTTCGAGTTGGCGTCGACGAAGGACTTCGGCAGCGATGTCGAGGTGCTGAACTATGCGTTGACGCTGGAGTACCTGGAGGCCGAGTTCTACCGGCAGGGCAATGCGGCCGGGCTGCTGAAGGGCAAGGAGAAGCAGTACCTGATGCAGATCGGCGCCGACGAGGCGTCGCACGTCGCGACCGTGACGGCGACGATCCAGAAGCTCGGCGGTACGCCGGTCGGCGCGCCCGCGGTCGACTTCGGCGGCGCGTTCGACAGCCGGAAGAGCTATCTGACCACGTCACACATCTTCGAGAACAAGGGCGTGGGTGCGTACCTGGGCGCGGCAGGGTTCGTGAAGGACAAGATGATCCTGCAGGCGGCCGCGGGGATCTTCGGGGTCGAGGCCCGGCACGCCGCCGTGGTCGGCAACCTCCTCGGACTGAAGCCCGAGGGCGGCGTCTACATGGGATCGACCGAGGTCGGCATTCCGAAGGCCGACGTCCTGAAGGCAGTGGCGCCGTTCCTGCAAGACCCGGACAAGGTCGTAGCCGCGATCACCCTCTGAGGAGCTGACTACCTCGGCCGACCACCTCAGGGGGTGGCCGGCCGAGGTTTGCGGTCATGCATCCCTGACCCGGCGATGCACGTGTTGTAACGAAAAGCTACAAACAAACACTTTCGGCTGGCCGGGTCACTACGGGGCAGGGTAAGAAGTCCGGGTGGACGGCAACGAAGTGACCTCCGCGCTACAGAGCGCGTACGGCGACCTGGTGCGGGCCGTCGAGCTCACCCGACGCCGCCCCGACGACCGGATCGACACCGCCTCGGTGGTGTCCGACCTGCACGAGCTCCGCGTGCTGATGTCGGCGGCCGCGCAGATGATGCGGTCGTTCCACCTGGGCCAGCACGGTGCCACGGTCAAGTGGGCGCCGGGCGCCGAACCGGAGGGATCGGACAACTCGACACCCTCGGCCCAACTCGAGGCGGTCGAGCAAGACCTGCTCGAGGCCTACCAGCACCTGGAGCGCGCCGCGGCCAGCCTCACCGTCGCGCGCCGCAGGCTGGCAGACCTACGCTGACTCGGTTCACTCATTCGGCCGACGAAAGCGGCGATGAACGAGATGATGCCGATCGGACCGGGCAGGTTGCGGCCGAGGTAGGTGCCAAGGGCAAAGAGTGCCGCCGTGCCTGCGACGTACTGCACACGCGGACTGGTTGCCTGCGCGGTCGGCACGCTCGCGATGGACGCGCTGCTGTACGCGGAGTATCGGGCGGACGGCGGAAAGAGCGGCTTCGGCCGCTGGGAGTTGTCGCGCCCCCGAGCCTCGCATCCGGTACGGCGTGCCGTTCGGCGGGGCAGTCTGCGGCGGCGGATACGTCGTACTGCCGGCTGCGGGACTGTACGAACCGATCTGGAAGTACAACTACAAGGTCCTGGCCAAGGACCTCACCGCGCACCTCACCTACGGGCTGACCACCGCGACGGCGTACAAGATCTTGCGCCGGGCGTTCGTATTCAACGAGGTTTTGCGCTTTCGGTCCATTGCTGGAAGAGGTCGGTCTGTGCTTCGGGCCAGGCGGTGTCGCAGGGCATGGTGCCGGCCCGGAGGCGCGCGAGGATGCGGTCGGAGTGCTCGCTGACATCGTCGTACGACCACAGATCGAAGAACCGGAGCATCGCCTGGCGGTCCTTCTCGCGGAACAACGGCTTGATGTCGCTCTCGAAGCCAGGCGGCTCGGTGCGGTTGTCGGCCATGACTGTCACCCTTGCGCGGGATAGGCGGGCGCGACGACGTTGTAGCCGGCCTGCTGATAGCGCTCTATCCAGTGTTCCCAACTACGCGGAGTAACCCAGAACCCGTGGACAAGAACGATGGTCTTCATGGCAGGAGTCCTTTCGGCGACTAGGCGATCTGCCCCTACACAAGAAGACCGAACCAGCCGGCACCTTGTGACAGAGGCCTGATGGGCCCGGTGGTTCTACTGGTGCGATGGCTTACCTGGCGAGCGAGCGTGGTGGCATGACCAACATCCGTAGTGCCCAAGACAGCGATGGCGTGCCGACCTATCTGGACCGGAGTGATCCCGACGACAGGTTTTCGGACTACCACCCCGAGTGGGTGGACAAGATGGCTGACGACGTCACTCTGGAAGGTTCGATTCTGGACGGGGCCGTGCAGGGCGTGGATGCAGTCCGTGCCGTCATCGGCGGAGCCCGCCAACTGTACGACCCGTCAGGATTTCAAGTTCGTCGGCCCTTGGGGCGACAGCAGCTTCATCGAGGACTACACGGCAGTGGTCCGCGGTACGCCGATCGGGTCTGTTCATCTGATCGAGTTCAACGCCGACGGGGAAGCTCAGCACATCATCGTCAACTACCGCCCACTCAGCGCGTTGATGTTCTTCTCCCACCTGCTCCACGAGAAGCTCGCCGGAACGCCGTACCGATGAGCCAGGGATTTGCCCTGGGGTGAGCGCCGCGGTGCGGGTGGATCGTCGTAAGTGTTCAACGAACTCTGATGGAGGCGACGACCATGACCACCTCACTCGTCTCCCGGCTGGCTGCAGTGCCGGGACTCGTCCGCCCAGGAATCTCGCACTTGGACATGAAGACCCGGCTGCCGCTGCACCCGCTCTCGGTCGAGAACGCGTACGGCGACCCGCGCCTGCTGCCAGATCTCGCCGAACCCGGTGCCGTCTTCGCCGAGAAGCTCGGCGTCGAGTTGATCGTCGGCGCCGAAACCGGCGGCATCCCGTTGGCAACCTCGGTCGCGCTGGCCGCAGACTTGCCGTTCGCGTTCGTCCGCAAGCCCGGCTACGTCGGCCACGAGGACCACGAACCGACCGTCCGTGGCGCATCCGTCGCCGGCAAACACGTACTCCTGGTCGACGACGCAGTAGCTCAGGGCACAGCTCTGCAGGCTTTCACCCGCGAGCTCGTAGACGCCGGCGCAACCGTGTCAGGCGTGTTCACCGTCGTCGACATGCGCGAGGTCTCGGGCCGGATCACCCCGACCGCCCGCCACCTCCCCATCGAGTCCGTCGCGACATACCTCCAGGTCCTGACCGCAGCAACTGAACAAGGCATGCTCGACCCCAAACTCCACGAACTGGCCGTCGACGCCCTGATCCACCACTGGCCCGACAACGACCCCCGCTGGACCCTCCTCAACACGGCACCGGCCGCATAGGCCACCTGTGGCGGCCGGACGCGCACCACACGCCTGGAGCTAGAGGTCGGTACGGCGAAATTCCTGATGCACCCGACTGTGCCCGGCCGCTCGACTATTTGCTGGTCACGGTAGGAGCTGGATCCCTTCGGCCTCCGGCCGCAGTGCGAGCCCGGTGCGCAACGCATCAGCCGCTTCCGCAGTGGCTTGCTGGAACCGACCGCCGAGGGCGAAGAGGTTGGCGTATCCGTGGATCAGGTCCGGATGCTGACTCAGCACGACCGGTACGCCGGCGGCGGCCAGCTTGCCGGCGAACGCCTGGCCCTCGTCGCGAAGTGGATCGAAACCGGCGGTGCTCAGATATGTCGCCGGGAAGTCTGCAAGATCGTCGGTGAGCAAGACCGACGCGCGCGGGTCTGTCGCGTACTCGGCGCCGAGGTAGAGGCTTTCGAAGTTGTGGATGCTGCGAGCGGTGAGGAAGAAGCCGCTGCGGAACAGGTCATGCGAACGTCGCCGTGTGCTGAAGTCGACGCGGGGATAGAGCAGCAGCGTGTATGCCGGTCGCCGGCTCGGTGAGGCAGCCACCACTGCGGCCAGGTTGGCGCCTGCGCTGTCGCCGCCGACGGCGACCCGGTTCGGATCGGCGCCGAAGCTCGCGGCGAAGCGAACCGCGTGGTCGTACGCCGCGTAGGCGTCGTGGACGGCAGCTGGGAACGGATGCTCCGGGGCCAGCCGGTAGTCGACGGCCAGTACCCGCACCTGGGCCTTGTCGGCAAGGTAGGCGCAGAGTGCGTCGTGAGTGCGCAGACTGCCGATCACCCAGCCGCCACCGTGCAAGAACACCAGTAGTCCCGAGCCGGGAGCGATGGACGCAGGGGTGTAAAGGCGTGCCGCCAGTTGGCCGCCCGGCCGGGGGACGCTGGTCTCCACCCGCCTGACCGGCGCCCGGTGAAAGTCGACCATCTGCGCGCTCTCGTCGATGGCGATTCGTGAGTCCGCCACCGATCCGGCCCACAGCTCGTCTCTGCCATCCAACCGCAACAACCGAAGCAGCAGTTGGGCCTCCACTGCGAGCCGCTGGCCGTCCAGCACGACGGGCCGCCCGGCGAGTATTCGTTGCACCGGACGGGGGAGCGCGAACGCTGCACGCAGAGCTGCGGTCTTGAGCCGGGGTGGCTTCGACATCGGAGTGGACATGGGGGGCTCCTTGCTGGACAACGGTTGGCGGACGGCGGCGACGTACTCGAGGTCTTCAGTCATCGACGTGCGTGGTCAGCTTGTCCGGGTTGACCTGCATCGCGATCCGGACAACCCGCCGATTGACGATCGCGAGATCGACTGTGCCGACGAGGGCCGCGCCGTCGCGGACCGCGATTCCGAGGCGACCATTGATCTGCTCCAGCGACAGAGTTGCGTGACCATCCTGCGTCGCGAGGACGCCCAGCAGGTACGTCGCCACGGCGTCCGCGCCGACGACCGGCCGGCGGGCGACCAGGATCTGCTCGCCGCCGTCAGCGACCGACACCACATCGGGATCGAGCACCTCGGCCAGGCTGCGCAGGTCACCGCCGCGGCACGCGTCGAGGAACGCGGCCACCGCGCGATCACGCTCGGGTCCGGCAACGTCGAAGCGCGGTTCCGCGGCCAGGTGTGCCCGCGCGGTGACCGCTAGCTGACGGCAAGCCGCCGGGCTGCGTCCGACCGTTCCGGCAATCTCCGCGAACGGAACGGCGAACACATCGTGGAGGATGAAGCTCACGCGTTCTGCCGGGGTCAACTTCTCCAGCGCCACCAGGAACGCGTAGGAGACCGAATCGTCCAGCGTGACGCGGTCGGCCGGATCGGCCGGCTCGGATCCGGAGTCGCCGAGCTCAGGTTCTGGCAGCCAGATCCCGCGGTACTGCTCGCGTTGTGCTCGCGCAGACCGCAACTGGTCCAGGCACAGCCGGCTGACGACCCGAGTCAGCCAGGCGAGCGGTTCCCGCACGAGGTTCCGCTGATCATCGGTGAGTTGGTGCCAGCGTGTCAGGCCTTCTTGTACGACGTCCTCGGCGTCGTGACGTGACCCGGTCATCCGGTAAGCGATGGCGAGAAGCCGCCGCCGAACTGCCGCGTCCCCGGTGGCATCACGGCTGTCGTGGGGATCCGGGACGGGGGTCATGCGGCGACCGTCGGTCGGTGAAGAGGTCGCGGCGAGTCATCGGCCCGCACAGCCTGGATATAACCGCTCCGTCTCCCCAGGCTGATGCATTGCACAACATATCTAACCGACACCCGCGTGGGCTCGCGCGATGCCGAGGCAGACCCGCGCGCTGCCCTCGGACGACACGATCGGCACCGACTCACCCGCACCTGACGGCGCTCGGCCTCGGTCAGCGAGGCGAGCAGGCGGTTGGTTGCGATCGCACCGGCGTACCCAGCGCCGATCACCACCACCTCAACGCGATTCGTACCACTCATGACCGTCCAACCTACGTTCGTGGAATACGTTTCGTCAGGATGACGAACAAGGTGGTGCAGTTGTGAGATCGTCCATGTCAGAACGGACGCGAGTGCCCGGGCAGCAACGAACAATGAGTCCTGCCGCTACGCGCCTTGAGGTCTGGCTGACCGGCTTGCTGAGTCTCGCTATCGGCTGAGTGCTGCGAAGAGGGGTTGGATCAGGACTGCGTTGGGATGGCCCATCGGGACGGCGAGGACGGCCTGGTCGGAGGTGGTCGCGTAGATGTAGATGAGGCCGGCGTCTGGCTCGGGTGGGTGGATCGAGTTCCAGTCCAGTGACAGCTTCGGGCGCTTGCAGCTGATGCCCTGCTGGTTCACCTTGATGCTGCCGCCGATCGTCACGGTCTCGCCTTGACGGACCCGGGTGACGAGGTCGGTCAGCAGGCGTGGTTCGACGACCTGCGCTGACAGGTTCACCAGGAACCTCCACCAGTCCGGCAGCTCGTTCTGGCGGCCCATCCGCGAGTCGGTCACCGTGACTGCCGGCGCCGCCTTGTGCGGGTACTTGCCGACCTCGAAGTGCCAGTAGGTGGTGTACGTGGTCGGGAACATGAAGCGCTTCTCGGTGACCTGCTCGACCCAGTAGCCGACCCACTCGATCTCGTCGAGCGGCATCGACCGCCGGCCGTAACTGATCTGCTGCCCGTCGGCGTGGAGCGAACTCCAGCCGACCTTGGTGTCGAGAACCGGGATGTGGCCGGGCTGCGGTTGCCGGTGCTGCTCGCTCACGCGATGAGCCTTTCGGGTCGGCAGGGCTGATCGCGCGTGAGACGCGCACCGAGCACGCCTGGTTCCGCCGCACCTATGGGTCCATTTCTCGAGCCCGATCGTCCGTTCGTTGCGCAAGGCATTGGACGCTGGTTGGGATCCGGTCGAGTTGCGTGCGCAGTACGACGCGCCGGTGCCGACGCGAGTGACATGCGAGCTCTCTTGCGTTCTGCTACTGCGGTTTGCTGGTGTGTCCGGTGCGCAGCTGGTCGGTGGTGTCGTTGATGTCGGAGACTTGTCCGGCCAACTTCGGGTGGCTGTCCTCGAGTTTGGAGCCGGCTTCGGCCAGCGGTCCGAGCAAGGTTGCGGTGTCGCTGTCGCCGAGGGCGTGCAGGAGCCGTTCGGCCGTCTGCTGGGTGTCTGGGGCGAGGTTGTCCAGCGCGGTGATCTGTGCCGCGAGTCGGCGCAGCATGCCCGCGTTGTCCCGCGCCCACCGGGTGACCGCGCGGTCCCCGGCACGCCGGTCACGTGCTGCCTGGACGCGCTGCTCGCCCGTCATCCCTTCGGGATCGGTGGTGTGCGGGTTCAGTCGCAGGTAGCGTCGCTCGGCGGCCTGGCGGCTGGCCAAGCCGAGGGCAGGGGCGATCGTCGCCCAGCTGGCGCCGCGGTCGCGGGCCGCTCCGATGAGCACCGGCTCCCACACGGCCAGCTGGTCCTGTAGAGCCCGGAGGCCGGCCAACGCGGCGAGCACGTCGACCGAACTGACCCCCGTGTCAGCAGTCGAGCCGGCGGTCTGGTCGGTGGGTGCGGGGTGGCCGGGTCGGGTCTGGCGCCGGTGCCCGTTCGGGGACATGAGTTGCTGAACCGTCCGGTCGACGGTGGCGAACGCGGTCCACGCAGCGGTCTGCCCGTTCGTCTGCCCGGCCGTCGATCCAGCCGGGCCGGTGCTCGTGTCTGCAGCTGAGTCGGTGGTCGGGTGATGTCGTTCATCGGCTGCCATTCGTCACCTCTTCTCTTCGACCTGGCGAAAATGTCAGCGTTTGGATGACTGACCTACTTGTCATCGTTTCGATGACATGTTATATCAGTAGTGCGTGTTGACACCACCCACAGTCGATGACCTGAGGAGGTGCAGGACGATGTTGATACGCACAGATCCGTTCCGGGAGTTCGATCGGCTCGCACAGCAGTTCTTCGGCAGCCAGTCGCCGGGCACGTGGTCACGCCCGAGTCCGATGCCGATGGACGCCTACCGCGACGGCGACCAGTACGTGGTCGCGTTCGACCTTCCCGGCATCGCGCCCGATGCGATCGATCTGGACGTCGAGCGCAACGTGCTGACGGTGAAGGCCGAGCGGCGGCCGGTCGAGCTCACCGAGGGGGCTGAGATGCAGGTTTCCGAGCGTCCGCTGGGGGTGTTCTCCCGGCAGGTGTTCCTGGGCGACACCCTGGACCCGAACCGGATCGAGGCCACCTACGAGGCGGGCGTACTGACGCTGAAGATCCCGATCGCGGAGCAGGCCAAGCCGCGCAAGATCACGATCACGGCTGCCGGCGGCGACCGCAAACAGATCGACGCCTGATCCACATCGGACGGGCACCCGGCCGGCACTGACAGTCAGTGCGACGCCAGGGTGCAGGTCTTGTCGAGAGGTGAGATCGATGCCGACGAGCGAACTGCTACGGGCGGAGCGCGAGGTTTTCCTCGATCTCGCGCTCGGCGACGACGAACTGGTGCGGGCTGAGTTCGACGCACTGATCGCGGCGTGCTGGGAGTCGTCGTGCGAGCCGCCACCCGACAAGCCGAGTCCGCCCGGAGGGCCCTGGGAGTCGAGGTCACATCCATCGTGGCCATGTCTCCCGGGCGCCCGACCCGGCCGCACTCCGGGTCGACGCCCGGCCGGTCGAGGACGGGGCCCTCCGGGCGGCGGTGGCTGACGCTTTGGCCCTAAAACGTGTGCATCGAAAGGAGTGATGCTGTAGCGAACAAACACCGATTGCAGAGTCCCTGACACACAGTTCTTGACCCGGTGATGCGGCCGCCCGCGAGCCACACCCTTCGAACCGGCGACCGCACGTTCCCCGCCGGCTGTCCTTCCCAGGACGAACTTACGGCGCGGGCCGCCGCATCACCCCGGGCGACATCGACGCCTTCAGGAGATCCAGCCATGACCGCCCCGCTCGTCGATCCTTACGCGATCCTCGGAGTAGCCACCGAGGCGTCGGACGACGACCTCGACCATGCCTTCCGTAGGCTGGTCCGCCAGCTCCACCCGGACACCCGCCGACCGGCCTTACCGATCGAGTCAACCGCGTCCGCAGTGCCGGGCGGCTCCGAGGACGAAGCCGACGAAGGACTGCAACAACTTCTGAACGCCTACGCGACCTTGCGCGACCCCGTCCGTCGCGCGGCCTATGACCGGGCCCGCGCCAGATCCACCGCCCCGGTACCGCAACCGGCGGCATCCAGCTGTGCGGCAGACGCGCTGGTGCCGGATCTGTCGCCGATCAGGGTCGGCCCGGCGATCCGGGTCGGCGCAGTGCACTGGGAACCGCCTCGCCCAGTCACCGGTCCGACCACCGAGTCGGCGGGCGCCGCTGGGTCACGCTTGACCACAAGGAGCCATGATGGCCAGTGACGACGTCGAGACGTACTGCGAGAACGGGATCTGGAAATCCCGCTGGCGCAGCAGTACGACACCGTTCGCCGCCGGCGGCGGTAAGGACCGCCAGGTCGCTCAAGGCGCGAGCGTGGCGCAGTGGTACGGCGTGGACCACATCGTCACCAACCCCGACGGCACCGTCGACGAACACAACTCCTATCGCTACCTGCGCGAGTACGTTCCCAGCGTCGGCTGAGATCTGCCCAGGCACGGCACAAGCTACAACAGCAGGCTGAAGATGTGGAAGGCGTCTTCCCAGTGGGTTGTCTGGGGATTCTTGACATCGGGGTCGATGACTTTGAAGGTGCGAGCGAGTGCGACGCTCAATCCTCCGACCACCTCCGGCAACCGGGATTCGGTCTCCTCGGCGAGAGTCACGTCGAGCGGTGGCCATTTCGTCAGTTGCGCCAGGATCGGCTTCAGGTCGATCTCGTCGTCGATCTCGCGGAACGCGTGAATGCTTTCCTGCAAGCCCTTGGTGATGGGCAGGAGGATGTCGCGAGCTACGGCCGCGGCTGGTCCTGTCCTACGGCACCCGAAGGTCCTGGCGGACAGCCGTCAGGTTGCCGATGGCTGGATGGATGCGGCCCATCGGGCCGGCGGCCAGCGCGGTGAACAGATTGAGCGTGACCTTCTGGGCGAAGGCCGACGCGGCCGGGCCGACGCCGTACGTCGGATCCGGGCCCTCCAGCGCACGGACCCACTCGATCGTCCCGGTGGCGAACACCCCGGCGCCGGACTTCACCGTGTAGTACGTCGCGTCCGAGAACGTGTGGCGCTTGCCGCAGGTCGTGGGTGAGTGGGCCACCACCTGCAGGTTGGCCGGTGTGCCGGCGACCGGGTAGGCCCGGTCCGCTTCGTTACCGACCAGGCCGGGGTACGCCGATCCCGCCTTCGCGCCGGTGCCCGCGAAGAGAAAGAAGTTCGGCTCGCGGATCGTGAACGCGCCGCTTGCCGGATGGCATTCGTACAGCATGCCGACCAGGCTGTTCTCCGGGTCGGGGTACGGGTTCTGCCCCCAGTTCACGGTGGTGTCCGGCGCATGGTGGATCGGGTCCAGTCTGGAGTCCTTGTAGTCCACGATGATTCGGTTCGGGCCGTGCGGGTCGGCGGCGTAGCGGATCCGCCGGTAGACCGAGTTCGCGCCGAGGAAGGCGAGGTTCGTGCCGGCGTCCCGGGCCTTGGTGACCGCTTGGCGCATGGGCAGCGACCAGTACTCGTCGTGTCCGCCGAAGACGATCGCCCGGGCACCGTCGAGCAGGCCGGGATCCGCCTGCAGATCCGCGCTGGTCGCGTAGGCGAGCCGTACGCCGCTGCGTTCGGCCAGCTGGACGAGCGGGAGGTTGTCATGGAGTACGCCGCGAGCGGGGTTGTACCCGTACGGGCGGTCGAAGGTGACCATCAACGACCGCCGCTCGTGCGAGTGCTTGGGCAGGCCGACGTACAGGTTGTATCCGCCCCATCCGTTGTAGGCCTCGTCGGTGTTGACGCCGCTGACGACGAGCACGGCATCACGGGCAGTGCCGGACCGGATCACGATCGGTACGTAGGCCTCCTTGCCGGTCGATGCCCGAAGCAACAACAGGTAGCTGCCGGCCGGCCAGTCCCTCGTCTGGACGGTCGTCGTCGGGGACCAGTTGATCGCCGTGATCATCCGGTCCTTGGTCAGAAGCGGAGGCGGCTGCCTCTTGCCCGGCACGGCCGGTGAGGTCCAGATCAGTTTCGCACCGGCTCCGCCGTACCAACCGATCCGGAAGGCGCGGATGGTGAAGGCGGGTGCGGACGAGGTGACGAACAGCCGGAACGGCTCGCCGCTGCGGACGCTCACGTGATCCGCGTAACCGGCCAGTTCCATCGGACCGGCGACCAGCCGGCCCGGAATCCGCCACTCGGTGTCGGGGGCTCCGATCGGCCGATATGCCGGCACCGCCGAGCTTGCCTGGCCTTCCTTCGGTGTGTTGTTCGTCGCATCCGACGCACCTTGGCAACCGGTCGCCAAGGCCAGCAGCATCACGCCGGCCGCCAGCGTTCGCGCAACCCCCAACCGACACCCTCCCAGGTCGGCTCCATCGTAGCCAACGGTCGCTGAGAGGACGCGGAGACCCAGGCGCCAAGCCGGCGCCGTCAGGTGTGTGTACGGTCCGAAGGCAGCCGAAGGCCGGCGAGCTCCTGATCACCGTTCACACCACGCAGCGGCGTGATGACGAGGTCGTTCGCCGAGTCGATCGGAATCCGTACGCCGGCCCAGTTCTGCAGCTCCGCCGGGCCGAGTGTCTGCCCGGTCGCGGCGTGGTTGTACGGCGGACCGTACTGCGCGCTGGTCGTCGTGCCGGCGAGAACACGGCAGCCAGGACCGTGGTGAGCACGGCGACCACCACAAGTGCGATGACGAGTCGGGAAGTCGTGCGAGTCCGGCGTACGCCGCTTGATCGTGGTCATGACACGGCCTCCTCGTCACCGGGTCCGGCGGTCACCGGGACCAAAGTCTGATCCGCTGTCGGCGTCCACACAGATCATTGATCTGCCCACGGGTGCCGCTTAGGGTCCGATGTCATGAGCTCGCTCGATTCCTGGGCCCTCGGCGGTCACACGGCCGGTGGTGTCACGCACCCGACGTACCGCAAGGGCAGCGGGCCGGGCGTGATCGTGATCCACGAGATCCCCGGGATCACGCCCGCGGTGCTCGATTTCGCCGAAGAGGTCGTGGCTCGTGGCTTCACCGTCGTGATGCCGTCGCTGTTCGGCCGTCCGGGGGCACCGGCGACGGTGCGGGAGACCGTCCGGAGCATCGCGGATATCTGCGTCAGCCGCGAGTTCAGCATGTTCGCGATGGGGCGCACGACCCCGGTGGCCGGCTGGCTGCGGTCGCTGGCTCGCGAGCTGCACGAGGAACTGGGAGGGCCTGGTGTGGGTGCCGTCGGCATGTGCATGACCGGCGGCTTCGCACTTGCGATGCTGGCCGATGCGCCGGTCGCGGCCCCGGTCCTCGCCCAGCCGGCCTCGCCCGCACCGGTAGGCACGGCCCGCAAGGCCGACCTGGGCCTCAGCCCGGACGACCTCAAGTCGGTCAAAGCGAAGGTCGCTGCGGGATGCCAGGTCCTGGGTCTGCGCTACGAGGGCGATCCCGCTGTGGGCACGCGGTTCGACACTCTTCGCCGTGAGCTCGGCGCGAACTTCATCGCGGTGGAGTTCCCCGGCCGCAGACACTCCACCCTGACCGAGCACCGCCAGCAGGAGGGTGTCGACCGGGTCCTCAGCTTCTTCGAGGAGAAGCTGAGTCATCCCTGACCCTCCGGCCACGAAGGCAACCCCGCGTACCGGGCGAGGTCACAGCGCACGCATGATGGGGTCAGGCAGGCAGGCTGAGGTTTCTGCGACGCAGGAACAGGACCGCTGCTGCAGCGAGCAGTCCGCCGGCCAGGCAGAGGCCGACGATCGGGCCGGCGCTGGGGCTGACGGCCGGTGCGTTCGGTACGTGGGTGAAGGGCGAAACGTCCAACAGCCAGGTCGGCAGTCCGAGTGACGGCCCGAACATCGGTCCGATGAAGATCGAGGCAATCACGAGTGCCCACGACAGACCGACCGACCATCGCGGCACCAGCATCATTGCCATGACCACCGCAGCTCCCAGGACGATGATGGCGGGGAGCTGGATCAGTGCCGCTCCGAGCAGATCGCCGAGCAGCGATCCGGCGTTGCCGAGGACCTGAGCACCGGAGATGGTCATGGCCAGGGCGAAGACGAGGAGTAGCGCCACGGAGCTGACCAGCGCGTTGACGGCGTACGCTCCCAGCCAGCGGACTCGCGACACCGCGGTGCCGAGCACCGACTCCAGCTGGCCCTGCGTCTCGTCGTGGTGCAAGTGCAGTAACAACGTGACTACATAGATCGCCACAGCCATTCCGGCCAGCTGCATCATCGAGGCCCAGTAGGCGCCGATCAGGTTCGCGGCACCGCCGAAGGTGCGGTACCACTCGGTCGCCGCTCCCTGAAGTCCCCTGATCTGGTCACTCAACGCCCCGAACACCAGGCCGAACCCGAGCAGACCAATGACCCAGCCCAGGCACGCTCCGCGCTGCAGCCTCCACACGAGTCCGATCGTGCCCAGCAGGGCGGGGCTCGCTTCGGCGGCACCTCTGCGTTCGGGCCAGGTGCCGCGACCGACGTCACGGTGCCCGTCGAGGACGATCGCCACCAAGCAGGTCACGGCCAGCGTCAGCACCGCAAGCGCCAACGGCCACCAAGTGTTGTCCGCGAACGGCCGCATCTGCTGGCTCCAGCCGACCGGCGAGAGCCAAGCGGGCCAGGCGCTGCTGACCCTGAGGGCGGCCGTGTCCACCGTTCCGAGCATGTTGCCGAGAGCCGCAAGCAGGAACGAGACGCCGAGCACGCCGCCGGCCAGACCGATCGCCCCACGCGCCGTCGACACCAGCTGGGACGTCACGGCAGCGACTCCCGTGAAGACGACGCCCACCAGGGCAATCGACCCGCCACCGACCAGTGAGCCTGACAAGGGCTGCCCCGCGATCACCAGGCTGAGCGCCAGCGCGAACATGAGTACGACGTTCGCCGCGAGCGCCACCAGGACAGCAGCGGCGAGCGAAGCACGCGGGCCGACCACGCCGGCGCGCAGCATCTCCTCACGACCGAGCTCCTCGGACTGACGCGTGTGCCGGACAACAGCCAGCACGCTCATCATCGCCGCGAGGATGGCGAACGTGAGCGCGTCCCGGTGCAAGGTGTAGCCCCCGACACTCGTGCCGGTGACGAGTCCGAGCACCCGCATGCCGGGATTCTCGACGACGATTCGAGTGTCCGGTGCAAGCTGCTCGGGGTGCGTCGTGTACGTGTTCTGGAACATCGCGGTGGTTGCGGCCAGAAAGGCCGCCAGACCAACGATCCAGGCAGGCAAGGTGAACCGGTCCCGCCGCACTGCGAGGCGAAGCAGCCGGAACGTGCCGGTGAAGCCGTTCATCGTCCCATCACCGCCTCTGCCTCACGAGCAGGTACGGCGGCGATGTCCTCGCCGTAGTGCCGCAGGAACAGCTCCTCGAGGGTCGGCGGCGACGTCACCATCGACCGCACCTCGAGGTCGACCAGGCGCCCCAGCACGTGACTCAACTCGCCCGGGTCGACGCTGAACTCGGCGTGATGATCGTTCACGCGCGCGTCGTGGACGCCGGGCCACGTTCCGGCCGACCCCGGCGACCTGACGGTGTCCACCACCACCGACGTCCGCGTGAGGTGGCGCAGCTCGCCGAATGTACCGGTCTCGGCGGCACGACCGGCCCGGATGATCGTGACCCGGTCGCACAGCGCTTCCACCTCGGCGAGGATGTGGCTCGACAGCAAGATGCTGCGTCCGGCGACACGCAACTCCTGGACCAGTTCCTGGAACACCGCCTCCATCAGCGGGTCCAGCCCGGACGTCGGCTCGTCCAGAAGGTAGAGCTCCACATCGGAGGCGAACGCCGCCACCAGGGCAACCTTCTGCCGGTTGCCCTTCGAGTATGCCCGGATCTTCTTCGTCGGATCGAGCTGGAGGCGCTCGAGCAGTTCCGCGCGTCGGTGCGGGTCCAGGCCGCCGCGCAGGTCCCCTAGTACGTCGATCACCTCGCCGCCGGTCAGGTTCGGCCACAAATTCACTTCGCCCGGAACGTAGGCGAGACGTCGGTGCAGCCTCGCCGCCGCACGCCAAGGGTCACCTCCGAGCAGGGCAACGTGCCCGCCGTCGGCACGCAGCAGGCCCAGCAGAACACGGATCGTCGTCGTCTTCCCGGCGCCGTTCGGACCGAGGAAGCCGTGCACCTCCCCGGTCTCGACCTGGAGATCCAGGCCGTCGAGAGCCCGGATGCTCGGACCGAAGTTCTTCACCAGTCCAGAGATCGCGATGGCTGTTGTCATTGGGACCACATCCTCCGGTACCGCCAGGGACCACCTGCCTCACTTCAGGACATCGCCACCGCACGCAGACCAGCAGGGCCGAACGTCCACCAAGTTCGCGTCCTCCGTCCCGAGCGCACGAGGTCGTACGCCGTCGCGGGTCGAACGGATTCTGTGATGTCGACATGGGTGCGCTGCACCCACGCGTCCGGCGCCCGCCCGCACTACCGTCGTGAATGTGGACAGTGAGAACAAGCTCGGTGACTACCTGCGTGCCCGGCGGGCCCTGGTCCGGGTGCAGGACGTCGGTCTGCCGGACGTCGGCCCGCGGCAGGTCCCGGGGCTTCGTCGCGACGAAGTGGCGCTGCTCGCCGGGGTGAGTACTGACTACTACATGCGGCTGGAACAGGGCAGGGAACGGCATCCGTCCGATCAGGTGCTACGGTCGATCGCCAGAGCACTACGGCTGGACGACGCCGAACCGGCGCACCTGTTCCGCCTCGGGTTGCCGGTGTTCGGGGCGGGTGCGGCAGCGCCGCTGACCGTCGCTCCGGAGCTGGTGCGGCTGATGGACGGCATGCCGGACGTGCCCGCCTTCCTGCTCGGTGCGGCGCAGGACATCCTGGGTGCGAACGCGATGGCCCGCGAGCTCTACCGCGAGTTCGCCCGGTCATCGGCGGCGTCTACTACACCGCCGCCTGCGCGTTCGGTTCGCCGTACGCCATCACCGCGGTGTCGGTCCTCATCGCCACGCTGCTGTTCGGCTCCGCCGTGCTGTCGCTGCGAGCCGAACGCGTCCCGCAGTTGGAGATGGACGGCACACCCGGACGTCGAATGCAGGTGCCCCGTCCTTGACTCGGACATAGGCGAGCGGGTCGGACCCATCTCGGCTCCCATCAGCGGGAGGCGGCCTTGATGAAGTCGGCGGTGAGGCGAGGCTCGGAGATCATCGCGACGTGGACCTGCTTGCCTGGGCGGAGAGACAGGGGATCCCTACACCTGCTCGATGTCCGAGAACAGACCCTTGAACGGGACCTCAGTGCCGATGAGCGTGCCGAACAGATCGGCGGCGGCGGGTGTCGTGACCGCGGCGGACGCGTCGTCATAGTTGTCGAAGTACAGGTCGAGGGTGCGGTACGCCGGGGTGGCGGTGCCGTCTTCCTTCGGCCACACCTTGGCGGACTCGAGCCGTTGGAGCTTCGGGAGCTTCTCCGCGGCCTGCTTGAGGTCGGCGTAGGCGCGTTCGAACTCCTCGGGGTTCGCCGGGTTGTCGATGACCAGCGTGATCTTGGTTGGCACGAGGTTCTCCTTGCCGAGTGGACGTTCGAGTCAACCGAATGGTGGAACGAACGTTCTGTCACATCGACAGTAGAGGAGTGGCGCTTCCGCCGTCAAGACCGATCGTTCTATCTCATGATGGGACTGTGGCTAGGAGGCGGATTCCTTCGACCTGCGTTCCGCGTTGACGCGCAGGAGTCCTTCGATGCCGTGGAGAAAGGTCTCGGCCACCAGGGCAGGGTCGAACAGGCAGCCTGCGGCCATCGCGCCGTCGCGCAGCATCACGAAGTGGCGCGCGGCCGACTCCGCCGTCTCCTGGTGCACCTTGGCCATCATCGTGGTCAGTGTGTCGAGGAACCACTGCCGGTGGGCGATGATCTCCTGGTGTACCGGTTCGTCGGTGGCGGGATACTCCGCCGCAGCGTTCAGGAACGCGCAACCGCGGAATCCGGGGGACTGGATGCCCTGGGCGATCGAGCCTGCGATGGCCAGGAGTGCGTCGACGGGTGACGCGTTGTCGGCGATCGCTGCATCGACGGTGGCGCGCTCCATCGCGTGGACCTGGCGCAGGTAGCGGAGGACGAGGTCCTCCTTGCCCGGGAAGTGCCGGTAGAAAGTGGCCCGGGTCACCTTGGCCTCGGCGATGAGTCGATCGACGCCAACTGAATGGATGCCCTCCGCGTAGAAGGTCTTGGTAGCCGCGGCGAGCAGCCGCTGCCTCGCCTCGGAGGGCCGGGTTCCCGTTTCGGCTGTGGTCATGCCGGCCATGATAGCGATAGAACGTTCGGTCTTCTAGTGAGTGGCGAAGGGCGCTGGAGGTAGAACGTTCTGTCTTGACAGACTGCGGAGCTCTCGACATGCTGTGTGAACGGAACGTTCGGTCTACTTCGATCGATGGTTCCGTCCACATCACTCGAGAGGATCATCGTGAGCATCGTTGAATCACCTGCCGTCGGAGGCGTCGCAGCGGCACTGCGCCGGCTGTACTTCGTCAGGTTCGCCTTCGCTGTCGTCTGGGCGATCCTGCTGTTCACCACCAAGTCCGACCTGGGAGCGCTCGGCACCGTTCTGGTCGTGCTGTATCCGCTGTTCGACGTCGCCGCGGCGATCGTCGACGCCCGGTCGTCCCGGGGTGCTCGTTCGGTCCGCGGCCTGTACGTGAACATCGCGATCAGCCTGATCGCGACCATCGGCCTGGCGATCGCCAGCAGCTCCGGTGTGCCGGCTGTCCTGCGGGTCTGGGGCGCCTGGGCGATCGTCGCCGGGCTGGTCCAGTTGATCGTGGCCCTCGGCCGTCGCTCGATGGGTGGGCAGTGGCCGATGATCCTGAGCGGTGGCCTGTCCGTGCTGGCCGGCGCGTCGTTCGTCGCCGGTGCCTCCGCGGAGCACCCGAAGCTGACCAACATCGCGGGCTATGCGACTCTCGGCGGCATCTTCTTCCTCGTCTCGGCGATCCGGCTCGGCCGCGCCGCGAACGGGAACTGACATGACCACGACGTACGACGTTGTCGTCATCGGCGCGGGACCCGTCGGGGAGAACGTCGCCGACCGCCTCGTTCAGGGCGGCCTGACCGCCGCCATCGTCGAGCGGGAACTTGTCGGGGGCGAGTGCTCCTACTGGGCCTGCATGCCCACCAAGGCGTTGCTGCGCAGCGCGGCAGCGCTCCGAGCGGCCCGGCAGGTGCCCGGCGCGCGGGAAGCCGTGACCGGTGACCTGGACGTGGCCGCGGTGCTCGGCCGTCGCGACTCCTTCGCGTCGAACTGGCAGGACGACGGACAGGCGGCGTGGCTGGAATCGGTGGGTGTTCCGCTGTACCGCGGACACGGCCGGATCAGCTCCGACCGGGTCGTTGAGGTGACGGCGGGCGACGGTACGACGACGACGCTGACGGCGCGGCACGCCGTGGTCGTCTCGACCGGGAGTGGCGCGCTGGTTCCGGACATCGAGGGGCTCCGCGCGGCGGCGCCGTGGACCAGCCGGGAGGCGGTTGCGGCCAAGGCGGTTCCGGGCCGGCTCGCCATCGTCGGTGGCGGGGTGGTGGCCTCGGAGATGGCGACCGCATTCAGCGAGCTGGGGTCGTCGGTGACGATGCTGGCGCGTGACGGCGTACTGCACCTCGCGGAGCCGTTCGTGGGGGAGCGGGTGGCGGATTCACTGCGGGACAAGGGTGTGTCGGTGCGGATCGGGGCCGAGGCCGGTTCGGTGAAGCGTAACGACGACGGCACAGTCTCCGTCACGCTGGTCGACGGCGAGCAGATTGACGCCGACGAACTGCTGGTCGCGATCGGGCGCACCCCGAACACCCATGACATCGGTCTGGAGGCCGTCGGCCTGACGCCGGGCTCGTGGCTGACGGTCGACGACACGATGCGGGTTGTCGGGCCGGACGGCGTACCGCTCGGCGACGGATGGCTGTACGCCGCCGGTGACGTAAACCACCGCGTCCTGCTCACGCACCAGGGCAAGTACCAGGCCCGCGCCGTGGGCGATGTCATCGTGGCGCGTGTGAAGGGCGAGCCGGTCGAGGACGGCCGGTGGGGCCGTCATGCGGCGACCGCCGACGAGCGCGCGGTGCCGCAGGTGGTGTTCACCGATCCGGAGGTCGCTTCGGTCGGACTGACCGTGGCTGCCGCCGAGGCAGCCGGGCTCCGGATCCGGGCCGTCGACTACGACCTGGCCGCCACCGCCGGATCCTCGCTGTACGCCGAGGGGTACCAGGGCCACGCTCGGATGGTCGTCGACGAGGACCGCAAGGTGATCGTCGGCTTCACGCTGGTCGGCCCGGACGTCGCGGAAATGGTGCACGCGGCAACGATCGCGATCGTCGGCGAGGTCCCGCTGGACCGGCTCTGGCACGCGGTCCCCGCGTTCCCGACCGTCAGCGAGGTATGGCTGCGGCTGCTGGAAGCCTACGGCCGCTGAGCCGTCCCACTCGTGTCCGTCCCGCGTGAATCGCACCGGGACGAGACACGGGCAACTCTCCACTTCTTCCTTGAAAGGGTCTGTCGTCACGCCTTATCGCTTCTCCCGTCTCGTGGTGGCGGCTGCCAATGCACTCGCACTGCTCGCTGCCACGGTGCCGTCCCTGGCATGGGCCGCCGGCCCGTCAGTCGAGGGCGCTTGACGATCGCTGCACGTACTTCTTGCTGCACCTCGACTGGACGACGGCTGGATCGACGACAGCCGCGCCACCCGCTCACTTGATTGATGTCCAAGGGCTGAAGCAGGTCGATGCTTCTGGGCCCTCGCAGTGGTACGACGCCGACGCGGTTGCTGCACCGGCGGGGGAGCCGTCGGACATCGTCGTCACGGATTGGTTGACCCCGCTGTGCGATGTTGCGATTCACCTCGACAGTTACGAAGAGAGCATCTGAGGTCTGCTCGACGCGGCGCCCTGACGGTGCCGATCAAGGGGATTGTCCGAACAGGTTCGCCTGGCTGCTGAGGTGCTGCAAGGCATCCGAGAACTGTTGGCTGGTCTGGAGGCGCGCGGCACCGCTGGTGTAGTCGGTCACCTGTTGCCAGTCGTGGCCTGTCACGTAGTAGACGTGGGGACTCACCGGGCCTGGCGAGTCAGCGAAGAAGCAGGTCGCCATCCGGACTAGCATCTGGAAAGCGCCGACGACGGTGTGATCTCGCAACACGTGGATCAGCAGCATGTCTCGGGTCGGCATGGCTACGAGACAGCCGAGCGTCGGATTCTCGACCTTCAGCGACTCGCGTAGCACCGTATCGAGAACAAGCGCTCGTGAGGCCGTGAACATACTGCCACTGAGCATGGCAACCTCGGCGTCTCGGGATTGCACGTACTCGACGTCGTCCTTGAGCCGGCGCAGGTTGGCCAGCCCGATCCGGACAACCTCCTCCCACGGCACCCCGAGGCTGTCGAGGTCGAAATGCATCGCAACGGCGCGCCCGGTGTAGCTGGCCGGCGCAGTGAGGACGCCGGGCACGAACTCGGGCACACGCTCTGCCCAGCTGGTCTCGATCGTCGACGCACAGACCAGGCGAAGGTAGAGCTCGCGCTCCAGGTCCTCCGGGACCTCCGGTCGCGCGCCTGCGGGCGGCATCTGGTTGAAGTGCGCCGCGACCGCTGATCGCCACTGCTGTCTCGGCAGCCCGGCAACCGTGCGGGCAAGATTCACCAGACCTGCGGACACGTCGCCCGCTGCGTCGCCATCACCGCCGACCGGCACGAGCGCCGCCGCACCGTCGTACCGCAAAGTCAGACCGCGTTCCGCGACAGCAGTCTCTGCCAGCCGCACCAAACGTTTCGCCTGGGCCACCGTCAGTGGCTCGAGCGCCGGGTGCGGTCGATCCCCGGGCGCGCTCTCGCGCTGTCGTCCGGCACGACTGCCGCGCCGACGGTCCTTGCTCCTGCCAGTACTCATCGAGCACCTCCTTGCCCAAAGAACATACGGACTTTGAGAGCCCGGAACCGGACAAATTCGGAACCTGTGGACAACCGCCCGACGACCGTCCCAACCAACACAAAGGCCCCGAATCTACCGAGATTCGAGGCCTTGCCTGGTGTCCGAGGAGGAACACGCACCTTAACCACACGCCTTGACCTCGACCTCGATCCGCCGGCGCGGACCTGTAATCGCTGATTTGCAGCCGATGCGGTCGTTGACTCCCGTCGACGATTGGAGTCCCCTGCTAGCAACGCGGTCGTTGGTCACCGCATGTTCGCGGCTTCTCATCGCTGACCATCTTCGTGCTGATTCAGGTTCATAAGGAGTGCCCACGCCGGCGATGCAGGGGAGACGGCCATGGCGCAGGGCCGCGCCAGCCAGTACGGCGTGAACGGTCGAGGCCGGCACGCCGACACGACCGGCGATCTGCACCAGGCCGAGCCGAAGCCGCCACCGCAACCGCACGATCCGGCGCACCGTCTGCGGTGGTGTATCGGCCGGGCTGTGATGCGGCCTCGACCTGCGATCAGCCATCCCGACCGGACCCTCGCACCGGTACCGCTCGGTCCATTTGGCGGCCGTCCGGGCAGAAACCATGAACATCTTCGCCGTCGCCGCATACGTCCAGCCCTGCTCCACGATCAGACGCGCCAGCCTCAGCCGCGTCCGTGGGGTCAGAGTCGCGTTAGCGTGGAACACGAAGGCCTCCTGGTGTGTGAAGCGGTTCCTTAGACAGCTCCACTTCACAACCGGAGGCCTTCACCTGTCACACAGACTCACCGCCCACCCGACGAACAACCTCCCTGGACATCACACCTAGCCGCTGGTGCCGACCCGTACGTGATCTGCTGGCGCGACCTCGATCCCACCACCACGACAGAAGAACTGGAAGGCCAAGCCGCCGGCCCTCCGCACTTTCTGGGAAGCCTGTTACCAAGAAGACGACGCCCCCTCCGACCCCCTCGCCTTCCATCGAGACCTAATCCTCGCTACCCGCCGCCTCCGAGGCTGGACCACGCTTCTCGGCTGCACCCGAACCGTCCATCGTTCGCAACCTGGTGACTAGCGTGAACGGCTGGACGGGCCAGCCTGCGCGAGTTCGAATAGACGACGCTCTGATTACGGACGCTCGTAGCGGACAAACAGCGGAGATGCTACGACGACGGGAAATGGCAGGCGAGGCGGGTCGACCACTGCTGTGACGCGGGCGAGCCCGCCAAGGTACGGAGCGACGTCTAAGTATTCACCGCTGCATGCGACGTCGTGAAAGTACTTCGTCAAGTTCACGTTCAGATCAGAATCCGGAGTGGTCGAACGATTGAAGACTTCTCGCAACATGCCCAGGTGCTGCCGACCGCGTCCGGCTCTATTCGCGGACTCAAGAATCGGTGCAAGACCCGATGGGAGGGAGTACCCACCGGCTTGCCTGACCGTCGAGGTATCGGCGTCCAGCGCCGTTCCGGGACGGAAATGCCGAGCTGAACCATGCAGGATAATGCGTGGCGTCTCGACGGTGATCGGCGCGGCCTCGCAGAACAGAACAGCTCCTACCGCGGGGGGAGCGTCGAGATGAGCGATACCGATCCGCCCATCGAACATCACCCACTCACCCGGGATCAAGTCAGGCTCCGTGTAGTACCGGGCGGATTCCTCGAGGTAGCGGATCAGCCTGGGGAGCTTCCTGTCATCGCCGGCGACCTCCGCCATCTCCACTTCGAGTGAGGCCTCGACCGGCGTCATGCCCAGACCGGCTCCGATCTTCTTGGCACGTAGCCCTCTCCACCAAGCCGCCTCGATCGGAACGAACTGACGAACCTTCTCATCAGACAGGTAGACGAACTCGTGATACATCGGTGGGCTCCGTTCTACTGTGCGATGGCGCTCGGGGACCAGTTGCCGGCGAAGTCCTCGGTCGCGACCACGACCTCGCCATCAGTTATTGCGGCCAACTGGAGTCGCCAGGCAGGTCCGACTCCCACAGCGAGTCGGTGGCAGGCCCGATCGATGATGGGTTTCCAATCGGCGTGGACGCCGTCGAACGCCGAGGTGATCCACACCCCGTCGTTGCAGGCGACGGCGAGCGTCAGGCCATCGCGCTGGCCCACGCATGCGAGGTCGTGCACCATTCCGGGAGCCGCAACAGTGCCAGTCAGGAGCCAATGTCCATAGCGTTGCTCGAAGGTTGTGAGCTCCGTGGGTGGCCCTGCGCCTGTGGCAGCGATGCAGACGGGCTCGCCCAATCGACTGATACCCACGCTCGCAGATCTGACGTTCATCGCGCCGAGGCGATGCATATGCTGAGGGTCGTTCGCGCCGATCGCGACGAGCTCGCCAGTGGTAGACGTAGCCGCGACGATCGGGATCCCGTCGTGGTCAATCGTCGCCGCGAGGACGCGACGCAGGTAAGGCCCCGAGCCGCGCTGGACCGTCCCGTCGATCCCAACCTCGATTGCGGCCAGCTGATCTCGAGATGGATCAACGATGTACGCCGTCGCCGAACCATTTGGCGCCGGTACGACAGCAAGACCCGCAGGCACCGAGGCCTTACCGAGTTCTTGCCAGCACCCAGCATGCCTGACCAGGACTCGAGCAGAGTTGTCGATGACGAATTCGACCACGTCTCCGATACCGTTGACGACTGAGCGCACGACAACCGGACCGGTGGGTGCGTCACTGTCTGGCACGAGAGTCCAGAGGGCAGCTTGGCCAAGCCATGCCCGAGCCAACGCGTTTCCTCCGACGGCGCTCACTATGGCGGTTCGGAAACCGTCGATCGCAAGATCGAGATCCGCATAACGCAGCCCACTTGGCACATCGGCGCTCAGGTCGACAAGCTGCTTCGTCCACTGCACCAAGGACGGAGGCCGATCGATCGCGTCTACCGCCAGCAGAGCGCTGACATGTGCCGCGAGGGCCGCCGGAAAGCTGGCTCGGAGGAGTTGGTCGTAGCAGTCTGCTCTGGCCTCCTCCGGCGCCGGCGGTCGGCCGGTGAGTAGGTAGAAGACAACTCCGCCGAACGAGTACCTGTCTGCCGCGGCACTTCCCTGACCATTCCGTGCCTCGGGCGCGGTGTAACCGGCGTTGGTGATGGCGGTCACCGGGCCACTTCCGGGGGGCACAGCCCAGGTGAAGTCGATCAACGAGACCGCCAGCGTGCCCGCATCTACCAGGACATTGGCAGGCGAGATATCGCGGTGAGCAACTGCGAGCCGTTCGTTGTCGGCGATGCCGTCGACGATCGCAGCAAGTCCTGACGCGACAGCGCAGACCTGCTCGAAGGTTGGACTCTGCTTCAGCCACTTGGTGATGTCCGCGCGATCGATCCATGGAGAGACCGCGAAAAGAGTCCGGGTACAGCCGGCTGCCCCTGGCCGATGCGGTGGCGCTCCACGGAAGACCCTGCTCGGCCCGACCACGCCAGGCACTAAATGCTGCAACTGACTGGTCAAGTGCAGGGCCTCCTGCGAGCGCTGATACCAGCGCTCGAGTGCGTCGGCCGCCGACTCGTCGTGCTTCGCCCGGATGTTCCGTGCGTGCAGTATCTTTATGGCCCAGCGATGGTCATCACCATCGCGCCGGGGAGAGGTGGCGAGCCACACGGCGCCCTCTCCACCTCCGCCGACCTCCCGCTCGAGACGGTAAAGATCTGGGTCGTCGGCATCTCCCACATAGAAACCAGGCTGGATCTCGGACTCGTCGGCGTCTCGCAACTCAATCACGATAGATGAATCCTGATTTGGTGCCTCTCGTGATCGTGTCGTCCTCCATGTGGTTGTTCGCCTCGGAGACCGCTGGCATCGCGGCCAGCGTGTTGTGCAGCTCGAGCAGCTCGTCATTGACTCGCTGCATGATCAGCACCTGGCCGCTGGGTGGTGAATCGACGACCGCTCCGACCAGATGGCCGAGCGCGGCATATTCGGCGTCAGCGGTGGCCAACTGCTCGAGAAGTCCTCGGAGCGCGTCAAATGGTGGACCGCCCTGTGCAACGTGCAGTCCACGCGTCAAGCCGCCGATGAATGTCTTGAGGTTTTCTGTCGGTTGACCGAGTTCGCGGGTGAGGAGCTGATGCAGGTGGAGATATGACCACAATGGACGGCCATATGCACGGTTCGCCTGGTCGTTACAACCTTTGGCATGGTCAGCGATGAGGCTGCGCAGCTCATCTCGGCGCTTGTCCCAATCGGCTGTGCCGGCGACGTGCAGCCGGGTGAGCGCAGCACGGGTACGGTCGGCCATCGGCCCGGGCGGGGATGGTTCGGACAGTCGCTCGCTGACACGGTGTGTGATGCCACCGCCCAGACCGGTGAAGTACTCCGCGAGCACGTCCAATCCGCCGACCGTTGTTGGGTCGCCGCCGCCGACCTTGACGAGCTCCTCCAGAAGAGTGTGATTAGGAACGATGGCCTCGCTCGGCTGATACTTCCCACGGCGGTGAAACAGCTCCGCCGTGCTGATCCCGATGGCGTGCAGGCGGATGCCGACATCACGATGCAAGTGGGCAACAAGGCTGACCGGCTCTTTTACGGTGTGCACGATCTCGCCGGTGCCCTGCTCGCCCGATGGTGTCCAGTTCGCTCCATCACTCACCAGCACGATGAGCTTCTCGTTTCCTGGTCGCCCGTGCTGATACAGAAGGTTGGCCGCCTCGTGCAGGGCGTTGCCGATGTCGGTGGCGCCTTCCGGCCGGAGCAGAGCGATGGCGTGCCGAAAATCCGTCACCAGTTCGTCCGGGGAGCTGCCGTCGAGTTGAGCCATTCCGCCGCCGCGCGGGAACTTCTGCCGGACGCTCTGGTTGAACTCCAAGAGGGCCAGCCGAGACACGCGGCCTGATACCTGCAGGCGTATGTCGAGCATCTCCTGCAGGGCCTGTTTCAGCGCGTCAATGCGCGTGATCCATTTGTTCCTGGACCCGAACAGCCGCGGACCTTCCACGTCGACGGGCAGGTCGTCCACCGTCATCGAGTTACTGATATCGGCGAGGACGACGACATCCACACCGGCACGCACAGACGATGCGTACAGTTCGACTGCGGTCTCCTGGCTCAGGGATACCAGCCCGGTCTGCTGGCCATCGACGTCGATCTCGAGCACCCGATGCGGAACGCCGTTGACCGAGAGGAAGAGATCAGTTGTGTCGGGCACCGTCCACAGAAGCGTGCCCGCAAGACCCGCATGAGCGATATCGCGAGTGACGTCAGCCGGCTCGCGTTCTGTCGGTAATTCGAGCACGATTCGGCGTACCCGATGTGGCCGGACCTGCTCGAACTGCCAGGCCTGGTCGTCGACAAAGGTTCCGATGTCCCAGTCGGCGGCCAAATCCTCGGCCACCGCCACGTAATCTGCAGGAACCTCAGGCACTTCGATGGCTTGCACGCCGATGTTCACCGCGTCGTGTCCCGTACCGAGCCGCAGTACTCCGGCGCCGCCGGACGAGCCTGTTGGAAGCCCGATGCGATTACCAGCGATCGGGCCGCTTGCCGGTACGACGACCAGGGTGCAGGATCGCGAATCAACGCTGGTCATCAGCGCTTACCCCCCTCGATCTGTACCTGCACACCGAGTTGCTGGGTATAGAGCCGGATGCTCTGTCCACCGGTCCCGATGAACCTGCCGCGCAGATGCTCAGGCACCTTGACAAATAAGAGCGCCGGCCGTGTTTTCCCCGCGCGGTCGATTGCCGCCTTATACTCAGCCAGCTCAAGACTGGCTGCGATTTCTTCCCCGAACCGGGGACTATTAGCCACCACCAACGCCTTGAGCCTCTCCACCAACTGCGCGCCTTCCTCGCTCCGCGCAGCCACCATTCCGAGTTGTCGCTTCCAGTCGGCTTGGGCGCGGCTGAAGGCAATACCTGCTGCTTTGTTTTTCTGCATCGTGGGCGCTTCTGCGTCGAGTAATCGGCTGATCTCCGTGTAGTTGATGGCCAGGGTGGTGTGGCCGCTGTTCCTCAGGGCGTGCGCAAAGCCCTGCAGGCTGGGCATCCGCTCCCGGGGCCATCTGTTGGAGGCGCCACCTATGATGCGGAACAGCAACTCGGAGGGTTGGAGTCCGCGAAGATCCGCGTGGTCGGTGCACTGGCCAAGGCCGATCCGCTCGCCGCCGAACACCTGCCAGCGCATCGCGTGCCTGGTGCACATGCGACGCGGGCATTGCTGGAATGACCGGGACACATGTTCGCAGCGAACTGTGCCGACGTCTGGACAGCGCGGATGCTCGCAGCTCGGAAAGGTCTCGTCGTAGCAAGACGGGCAATAGTCAACATCGAGATCCCTCGGATGCCTGCGTCGGTGAGTCGCACACCACACGCGTTCACGACGGCAGGCCTTCCCCGCGCAGCGAAACACGGCTGGCGACGAGCAACCGTGGCAGACGGGATGGTGCTGTCCGCAAGTTGGCGTTAGCGCGCCATCCAGGATCACAACGTGTTCGTCGCAGACTCGATTGTCCTCACTGTCCGACCGGCAGGCCGGACAGACAAACGGCGCATACCGCGCCACACCCGCCTCGCGGCAGTGCTTACACCGGTATTGGAGACGTGGGCGTTCGCGCACGGCGACGATTACGAATCTAGTGCTTGTGTCGACCCGGTCGACGGTGGAGGAAAGATGGACGACTTCCAGCCGGATCTCGCCGTCCGGGCCCTCGAGCTCGTGCAGCCGGCGTTGCCTTAGGTCTCGGCCGTGCAGGGCAGGTTCAAGTTCGTTCCAGAGTGTTGCGAACTCGTCCGCGGTGGCGGGCGTCCGCCGCAGCCCTCGCAGATCAACAACCAACTCGACGGCTCCGTTCGTCATCCGTCTGTCCCCCTGTGTTCGTTACGCCGACTTGAATGACGCGTCCGCTGGTCGCCCTTTCTGGTCTCGTCTGCACGTGCCCGGTCGTTGCCACGCGCCCCGCCGCGTCCGCCGGATGCTCCCCGATTCCCTTGTCGCGTCCTTTGGCCGGATCGCTTGTCGTCTCGATTCTGCTTCCTCGCCGGTCGTGCCGAGTCGGCCTCTGCGATGCGTGCCCGCCACGACTCGAGCACGATCGACGTCTGACTCGCGGCGGTCTGGTTCCCCCACGCCAGCAGCGGTCCTCCGGGCGCCGGGTCAGTCAGACCGAGTCGGCATTGCTTGAGGAGCGACGCATCGCCATCTTTTGCGGATCGCGCGAAGAGGTCGGCTTCAGAGGCTCCTGACGTGATTCCCAAACCTGGGAGGTCAAGCGCCAGTAGTACGGCTGCGAGTTCCTCAGCGCCCGCGTCCAGGTTGCGAAGCTCGACTGCAAGCGAACGGACGAGTTCTCTCGCGATATCCCGGGCCGGTCGCGTTCTGGGCTCGGCACGATTCGATCGCTGATCCGGTGTCGCCTGCCGCCGGCTAGCGGTTCCTTTGCCGCCATCCGATCGACTTCGCACTGGTTGTGCGTCCTCGACGACTAGGCGAGCACGAAGTCCGTCAGCAATCGCTCGGGCGCGGTTCTCTTCCAGCAACCGCTGTGGCATGTTCCCTGTCCGTCTGCCACCTCGCACCATTCGCCGCGCGTACATCGCAAGAGCAGCGACCATCAACACTTGCGCACGGGTACCTGCCAATGTTGCCGCCGAATCCAAGCAGCGAATGGTGACCGTCAGCGTCCCGTCCGCATCCTCGCCGGGGTATACGTCCATGCGCTCGAGCAGCGCCACGCCGTCCCGTCGACGGAGCTCAGCCTTGACCCGTTCGAGGTGCCCGCCTGTGGTCGATGCAAGAAATCTGGTCGCGAGGTGAGTGCGCGACTCAGCCAACCATCGCGAACCGATCCTGTCGCGATGCCCGCCGGGCATGCCGACTCCTCGGCCGAACAGGGAGATGAGTACGGGAACGTGCGTACGCAGCAGGTTGCACAGCACTTCTTGCTCTACTGGGGACAGCACCTCGATGGTATGGATGTCGCCGCCCAGCACGCCACCGTACTGCTTGGTACCTACAGCCGTGGGAACCAGCGCGCCGCCCGCGGTCTCGGCCAGTTCTGTCCATCGTTTGAAGGCCTCCGCGAGCGCCGAATACTCTTCATCGCGCGCGGAGCGTGTGCCCAGCCAAGACATCGGCTGGCTGCACACGAGCAAGCCGCGCTGGCCATCAACCTGTGTCACTCGCAGCCTTCCCACAGTAGATGCTCTGGTCATGGCTTCGAGGTCGACTCCGTGTACGACGAAGGCTTTGTCGAACCGCTGCCGCGTTGCCCCGTTCCGGGTCAGGCTCACCAACATATTGACCTCATCGGCGAAAGTGGTGACCTTCGTTACAAGACCGACGAGAAACGACACAAAGCCGCAACCTCGGGCGTCGCCGTCAACGCCGTTTGAATAAAACGATTGAGTAATCGACCGAGTGCCATTCGCAGAGTGTTCGAGTTCCGAGACTGGTTCAGCTCGCTAAGATCTGGCGTCACCAAATTTTGCGTAAGACGCCGGCCGACAAGTTGAGCAGGGCATTCCACCCGCGGGGCCTTCCGCGTATCGTGTGCAAGTCTCAGGGAAGTAGTGCCTGTGGGGGGCGCCGAGCAACGAACGGGCTGGGCCTATGTCATCGAGCAGCGGACACGGTGGAGTAGCTACATGGCTGGCCACGGGCGCAGCCATAGTCACGATCCTCGCCTACTTCAACTTCAGACCCTCAGGCGACACAAACTCCTCCCATGGCCAGCCTGAAACCGCATCCGCGGGACGATCCGCCGTACCGTCAACTCAGGCTTCACCTCGGTCCTCGTCGACACCTGCAGACAAGATCCTCGGTATCACCGCCGAGATACAACCCTTCAACAAGATTGGTCCAAATCGGGCAAGGGCCTGCCCGGAGGCCCTCTATATCTGTGTTCCCCTCATGCCCATCGTGACCGCGACGAGCGGAACGCTCAGCTCGTACGGCTGCTACCTGACGTGGACCCTGTATCGCGTTGGTACCAAGAAGGTGATCGATACCAAGTCTGGTTCGGGTTGCGACTCCATGATCTTCCTGGGACAGAATCGCGCCATACCGGTTGGCCAGTATCGGCTGCACATGAAGGTTGAGACCGATTCGGGACAGGAGGCAACAGGTGTGTACGCCTTCACGGCAGCCGATGTGCCGTGGTGATTCTGCTCGTCAGGGCTGGCCAGGTAATGGCGCGATGCTCTGACTCTCGAGCTGGTTCGTCGGCGGGATTTGACGTTGGAGCGACGCGAGCTGTCCCAGCGGCTGCGCGAGCTCGAAGTCGGAGGTCGTACGCCGACGCAGGGTTCGCGCCTAGCAATACCTCGGCGTACGAGCTGACCGAACGCGCGCTGGAGCGCGTGCTGACCGCGATCAGGCACTGGGGGCGCCGAACTGCTTATGGCCATGCTGGCGGCCGACCTGCTCAGGCCGGTCGGGGTTGGAGCTGGACCCAGGAAGCCTTGCCCGGGCCGAAGGGCATGCCGGATGGGGCCCGCTTCGAGTTGAAGTGGGACGCTTTCTGCACTGAGTTCTGTCAACAGTCGGTGATGCGCAGGCGGGGCTAGTGCCAGAACCGGCTCCAGACGGCGCGCTTTGCCTCAGCGAGGGCGTTGATGACGTCTGGGTCTGTTTAGGCGTTCTCGGTGACGCCGAGCGCCAGGCCGATGTGGCGCCTGTGAACTGGTCCCGGAAAGTTGGACTGGTTAAGTAAGAGGCTATAGAGGGTGGGACTGCCCCCGGTTCGGTTGACTCCTGACCTGTGAGGGCTTCGGTCCTTGCTGGAAGGATGTCTGTCGTGCCGAAAGCTTTTCCTGAGGAGTTCCGTCGTGATGTGGTCGCGGTCGCCCGCAAGGGCGAGGCACCGATCACTCAGATCGCGAAGGACTTCGGGATCTCCCAGTGGTGTCTGACACGTTGGCTGAAACTGGCCGACATCGAAGACGGCAACCGCCCAGACACCACCCCGCAGGAGTCGGACGAGCTGAAGGAATTGAAGAAGCGCAACCGGCAACTGGAGCAGGAGAACGAGATCCTGCGCCGGGCAGCGGCCTACTTCGCTCGTGACATCAACCCAAAATGATCTACCCGCTGGTCCTCGATCTAGCCGCCGACAAGATCCCTGTCGCGGTGACCTGCCGGGTACTCGGCTTCACCAAACAAGCCTTCTACAAATGGCGCGCAAACCCCGTCACACAAAGAGATTACGACGATGCGCATCTGATTGACGCCGCGCGAGACATCCACGCCGACGACCCGGCGTTCGGATACCGGTTCATCGCCGACGAGCTCCAGGCCTTGGGCATCACCGCCGGCGAGAACCGGGTCGCCAGGCTGTGTTCGCAGGAGCGGATCTGGTCGATCCACGCCAAGAAACGCGGCCTGAACCGCAAGGCCGGCCCGCCCGTGCACGACGACCACGTCAAGCGGGTGTTCACCGCGCCCGCGCCGAACCTGGTCTGGCTGACCGACATCACCGAACACGCCACCGCCGAGGACAAGCTGTACTTGTGCGCGATCAAGGACGTCTACTCCAACCGGATCGTCGGCTACTCCATCGACTCACGCATGAAGGCATCGCTGGCCGTCGCCGCGCTGAGGAACGCGGTCGCACTGAGGGCACCGGCTGCCGGGCTGATCGTTCACAGCGACCGCGGCAGCCAGTTCCGGTCCAAGAAGTTCGTCCGGGTCCTCAAAGCTCATCAGCTACGCGGCTCGATGGGTCGTGTCGGAGCCTGCGGCGACAACGCCGCCATGGAATCGTTCTTCGCCCTGCTCCAGAAGAACGTCCTGGACCGGCAACGCTGGACCAGCCGTCACGAACTCAGACTAGCGATCGTGTCCTGGATCGAAACCAGCTACCACCGAAGGCGCCGGCAACGCCGACTCGGCAAACTCACACCCATCGAGTTTGAGACAATCCAACCCGTCGCACTCGCGGCCTGAACCACCACACCCCGCGAGTCAACTGAACTCGGGGCAGTCCCCTTCCTGATGAGCGACCCCGAGATCGCGGCGCGTCGGCAAGCGATTGTCGATTGCGCGGGAGCGAACGATTGTGTGCTCATCGCCCTCTTCATCGATGAGTTGGAGACTGCACCCGAAGAACTACTCAAGGTGCTCGCTGCCGTGATGAAGGTCGACGAAGGCGTGATGATCCTGCCGAACCTCCATCATCTCGCGTCGGTTGGAAATCCGATCGCACTGCGCCAGCACCTCCTCGCCAGCCACATCGATGTCCTTTTGTCGGAGGTTTCCAAGCAGGTGGGGCGGGTGTGCTGAGAGGGGCTCTCCTCCTCAATCGCCCTGCACTCCGCGCCCGTTCCGCCCTCCATCAGAACCTCACCGCGGCATCCCCTCACGGATCACGGTCGAGGATCTGAGACCGGTTCGGTTGGTGCTAACACTTCTCAGCGCCGACCGAACCGGTGCATCTCTCGCGGACCAATCCAGCAAAAGCGGTCACCCGAGCTCCGCCTACGCCGCATCTCGAACACGGATTGCGCGCTGTGTGTCTACATCTGATCCCACCGGCGGTACGGGTTTCGAGCTGCCATCAGGCACGCTTGCGCGCGGCTTAGGGCTTCGCGGAGGGCCGCATTGGCACGCTGAAGTTCGGCGACCTGGTGCTGCAGTCGATCGACTTCCGCGAGTACCACGGTGACGTGTTCAGCCTCGATTGCGTCTGCTGAACGCACGCGTTTTCGGCTGCGCCAGTTGCGAAGCCGGCAGTGATCCGAGCAGAAGCGCTGGTCGGATCTGGACGCGGTGTAGGTGTCGGCACAGTGCTCGCAGACGTGTTGGCGCGCACTCAGATCGCTTCCGAAGGGCGGTGGAAGATCGTCCATATATGCTCAACGTGCGTGCCGCGACAGAGCCGAGTATCCGTTGCAAACGGCGGAAACGCCTCGAGTGCCAGAAGTGTGACCGTGGTGCCTCCGCTGATGCGCTGCACCGCGAGCTACCTGCCACTCTCGCCGGAAAGGGGTGCGCCGCGTGAGCCGACGCAGTACTGTCGGGCGGTTGGCGTGAGTTCTCGTCTGATGGGGTCGCGATGTCGTTGCACATAAGCCGGGTTCGTATCTCGAACTTCCGGAACTTCGACGAACTCGACATCGATCCGTTCCCGGCGCCGGCCGTCATCGTCGGTGAGAACGGCGTCGGCAAGAGCAACTTCCTTTACGCCCTCCGCCTGGTCCTCGATCCGGATCTCCCGGACTCCGCACGCCAGCTGAAGCCAGAGGACATCCACGACGGTGCGAGTGGGTCACACGGTCCGGGCTTGGCGGGTGGCGCCGAGGTACAAATCGAGGTGGAGTTCGGCGGCTTCGACGACGACAAGGAGGCGATCGCTGCCCTGTCGGGCGCGCTGACCGGTCTCACGAAGCCGAGACGAGCGAAGCTGACGTACCGTTTCGCACCACGTGCAGTGCTCGAGACTGACGACGGAGTCCTGAGCGACAGTGCCGGTCAGGAAGGTTACACCCCGAGCGACTACGACTTCCGGGTCATGCGCCGCGACGATCTGGCGACGGACGCAAGTCGGATCCGCCGGCTGGTTAGTCTGCGGGTATTGCCGGCGCTTCGCGACGTGGAGTCGGATCTCAGCCGATGGAATCGGAGCCCGCTGCGAACACTGCTCGAGGACCTCGACCTGGATCCCGCCAAGCTGGCAGCTGCCGCACAGGAGATCGACAAAGCCACGAGCAAGCTGGCGCTTGATCCGGAGGTCGACGACCTCCAGACGCGGCTTGGTGATCGGTTGCAGAAGCTGGTCGGTCCGCGGTTGCCCGTCGAGCCGACGGTCGGTGTCACCTCGAGCCGACCGGAGGTGCTGCTGCGAAACCTTCGACTGTTCGTCGATGCCGCCCGCACCCGCAGCGTGACCGACATCAGCCTCGGGGCTGCGAACGTTCTCTACCTCGGCATGCTGATGGAGGCGTTGGAGGTCCGACGAGCCGCCAGCGAGTTCGTCACCACCATGCTCGGCGTTGAGGAACCAGAAGCTCACCTCCACGTCGGAATCCAGCGACGGCTCTTTCGCCACCTACTCGAGACCGAGCCGGCCCTTCTCCTGACGACGCACAGCCCGCACATTGCGGCCGTAGCGCCGCTGGACTCGTTGTTGTTGCTCCGGACAGTAAAGGGCGAGACGCTGGCGTCGACGACACTCCAGGCCGGACTGGACACTGCAGAGCGCAAAGACATCAGCCGGTACCTCGACGTCAGCCGAGCCGAGTTGCTCTTCGCCCGCGTAGTGCTCCTGGTCGAGGGGACCGCGGAGGTGTTCCTGCTCCCCGCGCTCGCGAAGGCAGCCGGCTTCGACCTCGACGAGCACGGTGTGGCCATCGTCAACGTCGCTGGCACAGACTTCGCCCCGTACATCAAACTGCTCGGTCAAGACGGACTCGGCATCCCGCACGCGGTCCTTACCGACGGCGATCCGCTCCCTGACAAGGAGCGGCGCGAGCAGGGCCTGCTGCGTGCAGCCGACCTGCTGGCGGACGGGGATGACCGTGACGAGGTTGTAGATGGCGTCGAGGAGCTGATCCTCTTGCAGGACCAGGGCTCACAGCTTCCGGCGCTGCGCCTGCGCCGGAAGCTACAGAACCGCTGCGCGCCTGGGCGAGTGTTCGTTGGCGACGACACCTTGGAGATCGACTTGCTTCCGCTCGTCGGCAACGAGTTGGTCATTGCATTCTCCGAGCTCGTGGCCCGGAAGCGTGGCGCGAACATGGCTCGGGACGTTGCCGCGCTGATGACCGACTCCAATGCGAGTTCTCTCTTTGCTCCCGAGCGGGCTGATCTGGTCGCGGCCGCCGATGCGGAGAATCCAGAGAAATCGGGACGTGGAGACCGTGTTGGACGGGTTCTCTCGCGAGTTGAGGATCGGGGCAAAGGACGCACCGCGCAGCGGCTTGCTGACCATGTCGCATCGATTGATCTACAGGATCGCGTTGTCGCTCTTCTCAAGGCTCGTGGAGTGCTGGTCCCGAAGAAGGTGCTCGATGGTGAGGAACCGATCAGCCGCCAGCTGCTGAGGCGGACCGGGAGCGCGAGGGCTGTACTCCGCATCTTGGACTGGGCGAGCCGCGAGGCCAGGCACGTGCCACTCTTCGCCAAGAAGAATTGAAGACTGCGGTGACAGGCAGCGATCCGAGCCAAAAGTTCCGCCTGCCGCGGCTCCTGGCCGATGACATCCAGGAGATGGATCAAGAGCAGCAGGCTGCCGTTATCGCTCCAGGCAACCTCGTCATCATCGCCGGGCCGGGGAGCGGGAAGACCCGCACGCTGGTGGCCCGTGCGGGATACCTGTTGTCGACAACGATCAGTCCGTTCCGCGGCCTGGCGGCCATCACCTACACGAACCAAGCCGCACTCGAGTTGCAGCAGCGCCTCTCCCGCCTCGGCATTCTGCAGCCACGACGTTTGGTCGCCGGCACAGTTCATTCCTTCTGCCTGAGCCAGGTATTGCCGTACGCCGACCTGGTGGATGTCAAGGTTCCACCGGCCGGCGCCCTCATGTCGAAGCAGCAGAGCGACGGGCTCCGCGACGAGTGCGCTGCAGCCGCGCACACGGACAAATGGGCCCTCAAGAAGGTGTTTCCTTCATTGCGACGGCGATTTGCCGCCGGCGAGGATCTCACCGACGAGAACCCGAACCACATGGCTGCTGTCCAGCGCTACGAGCGGGAGTGCGACCGTCTGTCGATCTGGGACTTCGACGGCGTTGTCTTCAAGGCGGTCGCGCTACTGCGCGAGCATCCCGAGGTCAGCTCTGTCGTCCAGGCGAAATTCCCAGTCGTCTTGGTCGACGAATACCAAGACCTCGGCGCGGCTTTGCATCGATTGGTGGAGACGCTCGTCGATGCCGACGTGGAGGTGACCGCCGTCGGGGACGCCGACCAGAGCATGTTTGAGTTCGCCGGCGGCGATCCTCGGTACCTGTACGCATTGAGCGAGCGATGTGACTTCGAGACGATCCCCCTGAAGACGAACTACCGGTGCGGCTCGGCGGTGATCGCCGCGGCCGAGGTGGCGCTGGCGGAATCTCGTGACTGGCGGGCCGACCCAAGTCGGGCTGACCCGGGCACGATCGAAATCCGAACCGCGAGTGGCGACAGCAACGCTCAGGCTCGCGACGTCGTGACCGCAGTCCTCGAATTCCTCGCAGCCGGCGTTCCGGCGCATGAGATCGCTGTCCTGCTCAGATTCCGCGAGCCCCTCGCGCCACTCATCCGCGACGGACTCGCCGCGGCGGATGTGCAGGTCCGGCTCGAGGACACTCCAACCTCACCCCGCAGCCCACTCGGCAAATGGCTGTCCTCCTGTGCCCTCTACGCGATGCAAATAGGGCAATGGGCAGGGACGGCCGCCGTAGTAAGGCCCTCGCCCGACGCCGCAGAGGCGCTCCTCGGTCAACTCGAGAGATTCCGCAGTCAGGCGGGGCATGGACGAAGTGCAGCCCCCTATCTGGAGAGACTTCACGCCCTGCACTCGATCTTGACCGAGTTTTCTGGTGACGCGCCACCGGACCTTCCGACCTGGGCGAGGCAGGTCGTAGAAGATCTGGAGCTCGTCGAGCTAGCTCGGCAACTCGGCGACGAGCGCAACAAGGATGAGATCGAGGCGCTCGTCAACATGCCGGCCGGACAGCCTGTGAGCGACTTCGCCGATGATCTATTGTCCACGGGTCGCGTGACAATCGGGACTTACCACGGAGCCAAGGGACGGACCTTCTCGGCAGTAATCCTTCCTGCGCTGACGGAGGGTGTAGTGCCCGTCTGGGCGCTCGACTACGGACGACCGGTCCCTCCGCCGGCAGCGACCGTTGCTGAGGAACGTCGATACTTCTACGTGGCCCTTACCCGCAGCCGCGGATCGGTGCTGCTCTTCGCCTCGACCGAAGGTGTGGACAACCGAAACAAACCCAGGAAAGACGGGTACTCCCGCTTCGCAAGGGAACTGGCCGGACTCCTCGGCGTACAACTGCCCTGAATCGCGCCATGCCGGCCCTGGCTAGCGGTCATGAGCCTGGCAGATTGGCGCATTCTCGCCCGTGGGGACATCACCAAGTTCGCCCGCCAGTTCGCCGCCCATAATCAGGGTGGCCAAGCCGGTACTCGCGCTCGTGCCCTCGCTCTGCGTCGCCTTCGAGAATGGGATAGCTCCTCGACTGCACGCTAACGGTTCACCGCGCCGATCGTTGACTTGGTGAGCAAAGCGGATGCCCGCATGAGCCGAAGCCTGCAGGCAATGATCTGTTGCTGATCAGCTCCAGGAGGTTGCCCGCTAGGTACTTTACGTAAGCGAAGCGGGCGCCTCCGGACCCGGTGCGGAGACCTCTGTGGCGCCGGCGACGAGCGTGAGAGCGAAGGTTCCGTCGAGGTCGTCGACGGACAGAGCCCCGATGGAAGTATCTCTGCGCTTCGGCCCCGTCGTACGGACCGGTGAACTCTTGGGGCGCCGACCCGCCCGTTCGATTAGCTTGCCGGTCGTCAGATGCCGTGAGCTTGCACGACAGCACCAGTGATAGCGAGGACGGTAGCGACGATGACGCCCGCGGCGAAGTACTTCCAACGATTGGCGTCCCTGCTGATGACACCGAGATCGATCGACGACGCAGCAACCTGCAACTGGAGAAGAACTCGATCGCCGGCGTTGTCGATCGAGTCCACCAACTCAGCTGCCCGATCTGCCGACGCCTCAGCAGCACCAGCCGCTCGCGTCAGCGCCTCGATCCGCCATTCCAAGCCGTCAAGCGTCTCGCCGGCACCGGAGAGAAGCTGAGCATTCCCTTCCAGTCCATCCAGACGTCGGGAGGCTTCCCAGAGAACAGCCACATTGTCCTCGAGGTTCATCAGACGGTAGGAGGATTCCGCCAAGGAGGCGATGGCGTCGTTGTCGAGATAGTGATCGTTGAGTCTCTGCAGGACTGCACGGAGCAGATCCGCCGCTCCTTCGTTGATCCCGTGGACGACTTGAAGAGCCGACTCAAGTTCGGTCCGCACGAGGCGCGTGGACTGCTCGAGCATCTCTTCGAGCCGCTGCTCGGTGAGACGATCCAGTCCATCGACCTTCGAGCGGACCTCACGCTCTGCCGCCGCCTTCCATTTTCGAAGAAGGCCTGCCGGGTAGATCTCCTCGTTAGCCTTGTTGTCGACTTTTCGGTGATGGAGCGTACACAAAAGAATCAGGTTGGCGAACGCGTCGACGTCCACGTCCGTGATCCAGCGCGGCCCGTTGGGTGAGACCGCATGTATGTGGGCAATCTGTACCTTCTTCTCCGGTTCGTCGTCGAAGAAGGTGATGGTTGGCTGATTGCACTCGGGAAAGTAGCACTTCGTGCTGAGCGCGAAGAGCGCGCTTCTGGTCGCTTCGCTGTAGTTCCTCTTCCCCACATTAACCTCATCCGTCGTCGGTGTTGAAGCAGACGGTAGCCGTCCGCCCCGACAGTTTCTGGCGACCTGCCCCGCCGAGGTCCAGGGCTGTCTGTTATCGGACAGTTCGGCTTGTTCACCCACGTACTCGCAGAAGGCTTCGTCGTCCCAATCTGCCTGCACCCACGTCCGCCGTCTGCAGCTCGTCAGAGCGCTGGGCGATTCCTCCGCCGCGACTCAGATTGCGCAGGGCGTAGCTCACGAAGTGATCGGTTCTGGCGAAAAGTTGTCTGTGGCAGCCGTTGAGTCTCGGTGACCTGGGACGGAGGTCCTGGGCCGCGGGATCCAGGACTAGACGGAGGCACCAGGTGAACGCGGATGGGTCGAAGGGCGACGCTCCGGCTCGGGTGGTTGGCTTGGTGGTTCAGTGAGGCGATTGTCGAGAGGCTCGAGGCTACTGCCGATCCGCCAACTGATGTGCGACATGCTAGAACTCTGTCCACGTGTCGGAGCAACGCACGGATCTGCCGAGTTGAGGACGTTCCTGAAGAGCGGTTCGGAGACCTACTTGCGCGATGCTCATCCCTACGGTCGACCCGTGGACGCTCTGATGCTCGGACTCCAAAGACTGTCGACAAAAGACTTCGTGCGGCGGAGACGAAGCAACAGCTCGTCGACGCTTTGTGGTATTCGCGCGGCACGGTCGTGCCGAGTTGAGTGCGACTGAGGCGCTCCTTGAACAAGGTCATGAGTGCCCGGAGCCTGTGACTTCACCTCCGATCGCTTGTGCGTCCAGCGATTTGCAGATCGAATCAATTCCCCGATCAGCGTACGATACGGGGGTGGAGAAGTCGAGGAAGCATCGATCTAAGACGACAGAAATCGGCGTGCGCCTCAAGTGGCGGAGTGTCGGCGATTTTTCGGATCCCTACACGAATCCTGATCTTTCCCACATCGTGTGGTCGCCCGTTCGAGCACCCAGAAAAGCAGGCCTGTATAGGATCATCATCCCACTGGGGACGCATGGCGAGCGGGCAATCTATATAGGCGAAAGCGCTAACATTGCGCGACGCCTTTCTAGTTACGGCGAGGATCATAGCCTGAGGCGCAAGAAGAGCACTGAATCGCGAGTATCCGATCAAATACGTCAAGCCTTGCGGAAAAGACTGTCGGTCTCGGTAGACGCGGCAACTACTGGGTTTGTCTCTATTGGTGGAGCTGAGTTTCCGATTGATATGTTGGATCTCGCCCAGAGGCGGTTCGCCGAAGCTGCAGCGGTGGTGGCCGAGTCGTTGAATGATACGGCCGGGCAGGTGGTCATGATCAATCATGTTTCTGGAGAGTACTTCTGGCTCGATCCTTCATAATAGCTGACCTCGAATTCCCCTCATGTCGAAATGGGTGCGTTCCGCAAACGCAGATCAAATCGGTGAATAATGGCAGCCGTGAGCGCAACCAACGATCCTGACCTCGACTTCGCGTCGTACTACCAGGGCGGCGGCGGCCCGGATCGCGACTGTGAGCGTCTCTATCTGTGGCATCGCGCCCTGTGGAGTCGTGCCGTACCTGGGTGTCGGGCCCTCCGAACTCGAGATCACCTACGACCCCGGATACGCCATTCGACTCCGTGTCGCCGATGGCGCCGAGTTTTGGCTTGGCAGTGACGGCATCATCAGGACTTGGTCGACTCCAGGCTGGACCAACAGGTTCGCTCCTGACCTGGCCGAAGAAATCGCAAGGGACTCGGATGATTTCTACCGGATCGCATCCACCATTGGCGGCTACATCCTCGTCCTGCCTAACCGCGTAGGTCAGACAGGCGGGACCATCAACCAGTCACGCGGGTGGCACCCCGCGATCGCCGATGACAAACATCGACAACCTCGAGCGTGGACACGTCGCCCTCGGGCCATCGATGCTGCGCGCCTGCTCCAAAAGGGTCTCGGCAACCAGCCAGTCATCAAAACCCATTCATCCAACCTCTCCTACGACGGCACAAGCTACCAGGACGAGTGCCAGTGCGCGCGATGCATGGAATGCACTCATCTGCCGCGATCCGTCCCCTTCGGCTGTCGCAGATCGCCTAGCGGATGAGTGTCGCGCATCTGTAGACGGGGACATCCGGGCCTTCCCCTCGGCCAGCGCCAGACACACCGCCCGAGCAGTGGCCCGCGCGACCACCTTCCCGATTGAATTTGGCAACAAATTGCGGCTGATTGTGGGTCGCTCGACGCGCCCTACCAAAGGTCGTGGACGATCTGGGTGACCTCCTTGGTTGTCGGGGATGCGGGATCCGATGCCCCGCCTGCAGCGATCAGACTGTTGCTATAGGCAAATTCCCGCTCCGTCACAGCTCCGTGAGAGGTTGCGAAACGCTCGCAACTGCTGATGATCGATCAGAGCCAGAACTGCAGGTCAGAGGCGATATCCAGAGTTCTGCGCCAAAGCCATGCCACGCTGAAGAAGATCTACACCATCTCCGAGGGGGACTCGGGAGGTAGCCGCCTCAGACAACATTGACCAGTTTGGCGGTCGACGTGCGCCAATGGCGAGACTCGTCGACCGTGGGAAGGTCGCATGTGAAGGACGTCATCGACCGAATCGCGGCATGTCGAAGGAGGTCCCCGGAGTCACTGAGGTTGTCATCAGCGCACCCATCGACCGCTCGCTTCGGAGATCGCGGCTACCGTCGTGGTCGAGGATGAGGCGTGGTGTCGAGACCCGGTCACAGTTCGAGTGTCCAGTTGCCGTCGCTGCTGGTGAGGATGCTCCCGTCGGTGCCCAGTTCGACGGTCATGGTGTGGAGGGGGAAGTGACCTGCGGCTGTCCATTTGGCTTGGACGCGCTCCAAGTCGTCCCATAGGCGGCGCGGGCCGCTCTGATGGACCGTCTTGGATTCGCTGTCGGCGCGGGCCCAGGATCCGTCGGCTGCTAGGAGCCACAGGAGTTGGGTGCCGTCTTCGCGGGTTGCGGAGCGGTTCTCGATGTCGGGGGTGTCGAGTTCGTACAGGCAGCGCAGTTCCCAGTCTTCCCACAGGTCGGGCAGGGGGCCGGCCACTGGGCGGGTGTCGGTGCCTGGCTGGTCGCGGGCGTCGTCGTACACGTGGTCGAGGCGAGCTGGGTAGTCCGTGTCGCGGCGGGTGCGCATGAAGGTGGCCGGATCGGGTTGGACGCGGCCACGGACGACTCCGTCTGCGTGTTTCTCGGCGTTGATGAGGAGTGAGGTGCCGGTGATGGTGGTGACGATCTTTCCGCCAGGTCGGAGCGCGTCGAGCCATGCCCGCGGGATGGGTCGGACAGAGACGGTTGCGATGATGCGGTCATAGTCGGTGTCCGGTAGCGAGCCGGTGGCATCGGCGACCTCGAGGTGTGGTGTTCGGCCGAAGTCGGCGAGGCGTTCGCGGGCGGCGTCGACGAGGTAGGCGTCTACATCGATGCTGGTCACCTGCGTGTCGCCGAGGCGACGGGCGAGGAGGGCGGCGGAATAGCCGGAGCCAGTGCCGACGTCCAGCACACGGTTCTGCTCGTCGGGGTCGAGCAGGTGGAGCATGCGCACGATCAAGCCGGGCAGCGTCGAGGACGAGGTCGGGAGACCCGTCGGACGATCGGACAAGTCAGCAGCGTCCGCGTGAAAGGAGCCCACACGGGTCACCAGCGTCTCGTCGGCGTAGATCTCTGCCCACTGATGGTTCGGCTGCGGCGTTCGGAGTCCCCAGGCGAACGGATAGCTGTCGGGAATCGGCTCCCACCACCTCGGCACGAGTTGGTGCCGAGGTGTGGAGCCGACCGAGTCGTGCCACTCCGGTGCCGTTGCGGTTACCTGGTCGGCGAGCTTGCGGGCGGCGTCGGTCCAGTCAGTCACGGAGTCAATCGTCCTTTCCTTGGAGGGCGTCGGCCATTGCCTCGATCATCGGTACGCCGGCCTTGACCGCGAGCCAGTGCCATTGGCCGTTGGGGTTCACTTCGAAGAACACCCATCGGCCGTCCGGGGTCACGGCGAAGTCGATCGCCCCGAAGAACAAGCCCAACTCGTCCATCAGCAGCCGGACACCCTTCTCGACGTCAACCGGAAGCTCGATCGGGCCGTAGGTGAGGGATGGGTAGTCCGTTCTCCAGTCCAGTCTGGCAGCCGCGCTTCCGGCGTGGATCGCGACCGGGAACATCCGCTGCCCGATCACGGTCAGGCGTACTTCGCATTGCTTGCGGACTCGCTCTTGAAACAGATGCGCAGTGCCGGTGAGGCTCGCGTCGATCTCATCGGCGCGCAGCACCGTGGTCGGCAGGTATCGATGACGGCGTTCCGCGGTGAGCACGCCGCCGCTGAGGCCTTTGTAGATGACCTCGTCGGCGCCGATGAACTCCCGTGCATGAGCTGGATCTGAGGTGATGATCGTCTTCGGTACGTCGAGGCCTGCGCGCGCCGCGACGGCCAGTTGCACTGGCTTGTAGTTGGCGGCCGAGTCCTTGGCCGGATGATTGATCCATCGAACCGGAAGCGATCCCAGTACGCCGAGAACTCCGACGCGCGCCTCAGATACTGCGAATGCCCGGGCTTCGTCCGGCCAGGTGCTCGGCACAGCGAATTCGGCGGGGCGTCGCCACCACACGGCGCTGACCGCGCTGAGGTCAACCGACCGGTCACCGGTCAGGTGCCCGTTCCAGCCTTGCGTCCCGAGTGTGGCGGTGACGCGGGACGACTGCGGGAAGTCGGAGGTGTCGTACCGGACGACCGACGCATTTCGCCGGGTCAGCTCGTCGATGACGGCGTCGGCGGTGAGGTCGTCGCGACCGGTCAGCACCAGGACTGTGTCCATGGGTCAGTAGTTGTCGGTCGAAGTGTCCGATCCTGGCCGCTGGCCGTCGGGGATCGGTGTCTCGGTGTTGGTCTCCGGCAGGGCCGCGGCGATTGCGTGGTACGGGTTGCCGGTCGCGGATACGTTCAATTGGAGGTTGCCGCTGTAGGTCATCGGCAGTTCCATCGGCGTGGTGTCCGGCCCGGACGCCAGGTGACGGACGCCGAAGGGAACTGCGCTCATCTCGTTGCTCATGGTGAATCTCCAATGTCGGTGAGGGTTTGGAACGGCCGGCCCAGGACGGACTCGCTATCTCGTCCCGCGCCGGCCGGCTTCTGGGTTGCGGCGTAGGCGATCCGCTGACACCGCAGGTGTCGGCCCGGCAGACCGCGGATCCGAAGGGTGATGACGAGCGCGTACTGCTCCGCCAGTGCAGTCGGGGCGACGTGCTCCTCGATCAGGTAGTCGCCCAGCCACAGCTGCACGCGCCAGAGTTCCTGCTCGGCCATCGAACTCGCGGGCCGCTCAGGCCGGGCGGTCGGCGTCGAGCCACCGCACGACGGTGGAACCGTTGTGGCCGTGTACTGCAAGCAGGGCGTCGAGGCCGTAGTCCCAGACGACGGTGGTAGCCCACTTTCCGCGCCACCGCAGCGCCACGGTCCCGTCCGACCACTCGACTCCTTCCGCCACGTCGCCGGTGCCGCTGACTCCGCTGACATCGACGGCGCGACGGAGGACGAACCGGCGTGGTGCCGTGACCCTCCTGGCTGAGTGTTCGAGCTGTGCATCGATGTTCATTGGAGTTCCCCTTCGAGGTCCTTGGTCTCCATCCAAGGACCTCTGACTGCGGAACGTAAGGAAGAAGTTGCTGCCTGTTGCTCGGCGCCAACCGGAAATTTCCGGCAGAACGCTGTCGGCTGGTGACTGGCCGTACATATTGTTGGGGTATGGATGGAAACCAGGTCCTGAAGGCGCGGATGGCCGAGGTCGGCCTGACCCAGGCCGAGTTGGCCGAGGCGGTCAACGCCGACCTTCGGCGCGCTGGCTACGGAGGCACCGTCAGCGATCGAACGGTGCGGAACTGGCTGACTGGGAAGACTCGCTGGCCACATCACCGCCAGCGCGACGCACTCTCCGCAGTCTTCGGCTGTCCGATCACGGATCTCGGATTCGTCGCTCCGGCCGAGCCGGGGCCCGTCCCGAGGCGGCGGTTCATCGGTACGTCCGCGGCGACAGTCATGGTCGCCGCTGGGGCGTCGACGCATCGCGCTGCCCGTTCTCGGGTCGGTGCTGGTGACGTCGAGCGGCTGTTGTCCAAGTTCGCGTTGATCGTTGCGAGCGATCACCAGTACGGCGGAAAGCTCACCATCGAGACGCAAGCGTCCGCGCTCGCCGGTGAAGCCCTCGCGCTGCAGGCGCGGGGGACTGCGAGTCAGCGCATTCGAAGTGCGCTCTACGGATGCGCGGCCTCGTTCACGTCGAGTGCAATGTGGGCCGCGATCGACGGGCGCCGGTTCGACACCGCGCAACGACACTTCGATCGAGCAGCGGGCCTGGCCACGATGTCAGGCGATCCAGCGATCCAGTTCAGGATCTGGTCACACGCCGGCAGCCTGTATCGTCACATGGCGCGGCCGGTCGACGCATTGGCTGCGAACGATGTCGCGCGTCGGCTGCCGGTTGCGAGGCGAGATCCGATGTTCGCGTCACTCGGCCACGCAAGACATGCGGCGATCCTGGGGCAGACCGGCGATCACCGTGCAGTACGCCAGGCCATTGTTCATGCCGAGGATGCCCTGGTCAGATCTGAACCCGGTGACGAGCGTCCGCTCTGGCTGACCGCGTTCTACGACCAAGCCGAGTTAGAGAATCTTGCCCTAGCGGGCTACATAGCGCTCGGGGACTATGAGATGGCCGAGGGCCACGCGCATCGGAGCCTCGCTCTTCTGCGGCCCGGCATGCGTCGTACTCGATCGATCACGACCGCGCGACTGGCCAAAGCACAGCTCGGCCAAGGCGATCTGGAGGAAGCGGTCGCCACCGCGATGTCGATCCCGATCGAGCCGACCGGTGTACATCCGCGCATCAACTCGATGCTCCAAGACTTCGGCAGCACACTGCAGATAGCTGCACCATCGAGCGACCCGGCAACCGCCTGGGATCAATACGCACATGACTCACTGAGGAAGTTTCTGTGACCCCTGACGGTATTGCGCTGCGCCACTCCACCGTGATCGACGATGTGTGGAGCACGATGATCGAGGTGTATGCCGACGTGCGCGCGGATCAGCTTCATCTGCCGAACTACTCAGTCGAGCGCTTCGGGGAACAGCTCGCGCGGCATGCGTCAGATCCCAGGTGGGAAGTTGTCATCGGCTACGACGCGGACGAGCCGGTGGGGTTTGCGTACGCGAACTCCCTCACGCCCGATGATCGCTGGTGGCGCCGGATGACCACCCCGCTGCCCGACGGCTGCACGGAGACGTCGACGGTGGCGGTGAAGGAGATCATGCTGCGCAAGCCGTGGCGGGGTCAGGGGATCGCGCTGCTGATCCATGACGAGTTGCTCCGCAATCGTCCCGAGGCGCAGGTGTCGTTGTTGGTCAACGCCTTGAACGGCGATGGGAAGGTCAAGGCGCTGTACGAATCCTGGGGCTACGAGCCGATCAGCACACAGCAACCGTCCGTCGACGGGCCGATCCTGACCGCAATGCTCCGGCCAACGCGTCCAGCAACGCGGTCGGCCGGTTGAGTCGACACATGCGGCGAAGCCGTAGACGTTGGGCAGCGTTGCGAATCGTTGCTTACTCGATCGGCTGTGCGGCGTATTCGCTCGCCGGAAGTCTGCGTGGCTGATGCGTTGAGTAGGTATGGAGAAGCCAGATGCAGGCCGCGTGGGTGAGGATCCGCAGATTCAGGTGAGGATGCCGGGCAGGCTGCCGGCGCTGTATCCGCAGGCCGCCCGCGTGGTGCGGCGGATAGTTGTGCGACTGGCGCGGGCAAGGCGCGGCACCGACGATGTGTCTCGGCCGGGGGAGAGGGCGTCATGAGCGGCGACAGCGTAGATCCGTGGGCGACCCTGGATGATCTGCTGGGCACCGAGGCGCTGCCCGACCACCCGACGGGCACCGGCATTGGGCGGCTGGCGTTCTACGGAAGGTGCTCGACCGAGGACAATCAGGATCCGAAGACGTCCAAGGCATGGCAGCTGGGAGAGGCAAACCGGTTCGTCGAGCCGCTTGGTGGCCTGGTTGTGGAGGAGTTCTTTGACATCGGGCAGTCGCGTTCGTTGCCGTGGGAACGACGGGACGAGGCCAATCGTGCGTTGCAGGCCTTGAAGAATCCCAACCGCGGGTGGGATGGACTGGTTGTCGGTGAAGCGACTCGCTGTTGGTTCGGCAACCAGTTCAGCCTGACGTGGCCGAAGTTCGACCGGTACGGCGTATCTCTCTGGATCCCGAGCCTCGGCGGACGGTTCGACGCCGAGAACACGGTGCACGACATGGCGATGACGATCACGGGCGGCCTGTCGAAGTCAGAACGTCAGCACGTGCAACGTCGCGTTCGAGCCGCGATGGCAGCTCAGGTGCTGATCGACGGCAAGCATCAGGGCGGGCGTGCGCCGTACGGCTATCAAGTTGTCGACGCAGGTCCGCACCCGAATCCGCGGAAGGCGCAGGAGGGCTACCGGCTACGAGTCCTCGCCGTCGACGAGGTCGCGGCTCCGGTCGTCGAACGGATCTTCGCGCTGTACCTCGAGGGAGTGGGGCACAAGGGCATCGCCCAGTTGCTGAATGTCGAGCACATCCCTTGCCCGGCAGCCCATACTCCTCATCAGAACCGGCATCGTGCAGGCGACGGCTGGCAGGGCTCTACGGTCAGAGCGATCCTGTGCAATCCGAGGTATACCGGCTATGCGATCTACGGCAGGTGGCAGAAGGTCGAGGAGCTGCTCGACCCGGATGATGTCGCGGCGGGCCACGTTGTCAGGTACAGGCGTTCGCCGGCCTCGAAGATCGTTCGATCACGCGAGCCTGCCCATCCGGCGATCGTGTCGGTTGAGGCGTTCACGCGAGTGCAGTTCGAGATGTCCGCGCGGGCCGGGGCAAGCATGTCCGAGCGGGCGCGAGCAACAAGGACCCGCGTCGCGTCGTCGCACACCTACGTGCTGCGTAGACGGATCCAGTGCACGATCTGCGGGCGACGGATGGAGGGCTCGCACCGATCACACGCGACGTTCTACCGCTGCCGAGCCCGAAGCCTCGCTCCCGGGTCACCCGCGCTGCAGGATCATCCGCCGAACGTCTATCTGCGCGAGGACCATCTGACCGGCAAGATCAACGCGTGGATCGCGCGGTTGTTCGACCCGGCTCATGTCGACAGCACTGTCGAGGCGCTGGCCGACGCCGACGAACTGGCCGACAGGATTGAGACCCAAGCGCAATCATTCCGGCGCCGTATCGCGGCCGCAGAGTCGACGATGGAGCGCCTGCGGCGGGCGATCGAGGTGGGCTGGGATCCGGAGACACTCACCGAGCAATACAACGCGGCAGCGGCCGACAAGCGAGCTGCGGAATCTGGACTGAAGGCCGTCGATCCAGTGCCTCAACTGACGGCAAACGACATCCGCATCCTGGTGACGCAGCTCGGTGACATGGCCAAGGCGCTGGATCGCGCGGACCGCGAGGATCTGGCCGAGCTGTACGAAGCCTTGGGCCTGGCGATCGCCTACGACCACAGACTGCAGGTAGCGGAAGTGTCGATAACTCCCGCCCTGCGTGGGGTTAAGACGTGTGTCCGAGGGGGGACTTGAACCCCCACGCCCCGCGAAGGGCACTAGCACCTCAAGCTAGCGCGTCTGCCTATTCCGCCACCCGGACGAGTGGTCTGCACCGGGGTGCGGTGCCGACCGGAGAACAGTAGCAAACTCCAGGGGTGGAATTCACATCGGGCGGTCGGGGTGGTGACGGGCGGGTCGGGGCGGCGTAGTTTGAAATTCAAGGAAGGGGTCCTGGGGCGGAGGAGGTGCGTCGTGGACGCGTGGAACGGGATGGCCTTCGAGGGCAAGGGGACGATGCTTCGGGTGGTTCGGGAGGAGGCGGAGCTGTTCTTCGGGATGGTCGACTCGGACGACGTGTGGCAGGCGCCGACCGGGGCCGGGCACTGGCAGGTGCGGGACGTGGTGGCGCATCTCACGGACACCACCGAGGCGTACTTCGTTGCGTTCGACGCCGCCCGCTCGCACGCCGAAGTGCCGGCGGCGTACGGGCTGCCGGGGATGGCCGAGCGGGTGGACAACCAGGCGCTGGCGCTGCGCGACGTACCCCGGGAGGAGCTGGTCGAGCGGCTCCGGACCGACTTCGACAAGGTGATGGGGATCTTCGACGCGCTCGGGCCGGACGAGTGGGCGGGGCTGACCGTCCCGCACTTCTACATGGGTCCGCTGCCGGCGTTCTTCTTCCCGGCGTTCCAGTTGATGGACTACGGCGTCCATTCCTGGGACATCCGGCAGGGGACGGGCCGCGCGCACGGGCTGTCGGGCGCGGCGGCCGACCTGCTGGTCCCGTTCATGTTCGTGCTCTGGAAGTACACGACCGGGGCCAAGGATCCGTGCGAACTCGGCATCCGGATCACCAGCGGACGGAACGCCGGCGACACGCGTGTGACGGTCGGGCCGGACGGGATGGACTACGCGGCCGGTGACGTGAGCGGGCTGCCGGCGGTCATCGAGTTCGACCCGGGGAGCTTCGTGCTGACCGCGTTCGGCCGGAGCAACGCCGGTACGATCCGTGGCGACCGGGCTGTTGCGGACCGGTACCTGAACCTGTTCTTCCGGATCTGAGGGGATCGCATGACCGACATCGACCTGTCTGCCATCGAAGCCGAGCGGGACCGGATCAGGACGGAGTACCTGAAGGCCGGCGCGAAGTCGTCCGCGCGGGGGCTGCATCACACGGCGTTGCTGTGTGCTGACGTCGAGCGGACGGTGAAGTTCTACCAGGACGTGCTCGGGTTCCCGTTGACCGAGATGGTCGGGAACCGGGACTACGAGGGCTCGACGCACTTCTTCTTCGACATCGGCAACGGGAACCTGCTGGCGTTCTTCGACTTCCCCGGCCTGGATCTCGGGCCGTACGCCGAGGTGCTCGGCGGCCTGCACCACATGGCGATCTCGGTGGAGCCGGCGCAGTGGGAGCAGCTCAAGCAGAGCCTGACCGCGCACGAGGTCGAGTTCCAGGAGGAGAGCGGTACGTCGATCTACTTCCGCGACCCAGACGGCGCGCGGATCGAGTTGATCTCGGATCCGCTCGGCGAGATGTACGGGCTGAAAGTCCTCTGAACCGGCTCGGCCGCCGAGCCGTTGACCAGGCGAAGGGTCGGCGGGATCCTCGTCTCGGGGTGAGACCGGCGTCGGGCTGAGTCTTGGGGTGGTGGGGCGGCGATGGGGCAGCGAAGTCCGTTGGTGACGTTGGCGGTGACGGCCGTCGGGCTGGCCGGGTTCCTGGTGGTCAACAGCACCCAGACCGGGAACCCGACTCCCGCGAGCAGTCCCCCCGCGGTGACGCCGGCCGCCCAAGGCACCGTCACGCCGACGGCACCCGAGAAAACTACGCCGCCACCCGAGAAACGACGCCGCCACCCGCGCCCGCCACTACAGCCGTCGCCAAACCCCCAGCCGTCTATGCGGGTCGGACCAACGAACGCCAAACCTCGTTGGCGATCGCCACGAAGGGCGATCGAGCCGCGGCGTACGTCTGCGACGGCCGCAGCCTGGAAGCCTGGCTGGCCGGCACCTACACCAACGGCCGGCTCCTGCTCCGCTCCAAGACCGGCGAGCGCCTGACCGCGATCATCACGACCAATACCGCCACCGGCACGTTCACACTCAGCGGCCGCACGCTGCGGTTCTCGATCGCCAAGGCCGGCCCGCCCGCAGGCCTGTACCGCGCGAAGAACTCCACCAGCACGATCGGCTGGATCGTCCTGCCCGACGGCAAGCAGGTCGGTGTGGACGACGACGGTACGCCGGCACCCGCTCCGCTGCTCGACACCACCACCCGCGCCGCGACCGTGAACGGCGTACCCGTGACCGCGCAGGCAGTCGTCGGAGATGAGACGTTCTGATGAGCACAACACAGGTTCACAAAGCGACCACGATCGCCGTCCCGCTGGCGCTCGGCGCCGCGGTGGCCGTCGCCCTCGGTGTCTACGGCCGCCTCCACGAGCCTACCGGCGTCGCGATCAACCTCTCCGGCTTCTCGAGCTTCCAATCCGTCAAAACCTGGCTCGCCACACTCGCGGCGATCCTGGGCCTGGTCCAGGTGGTCAGCGCCTACCTCCTGTACCACGGCCGCCCCAAGGTCGCGCCGCTCCACCGCTGGTCCGGCCGTGTGGCCGTCGTCGTCACGCTCCCCGTGGTCGCGCACTGTCTCTATGCACTCGGCTTCCAGTACGGCGAACCGCGCGTGCTGATCCACTCGTTGCTCGGCTGCTTCTTCTACGGCGCGTTCGTCGCGAAGATGCTCGTCCTGAGCCGGACCGACACCCCCAAGTGGCTCCTGCCGGTCGTCGGCGGGGCCTTGTTCACCGCGCTGATCGGCCTCTGGCTGACGTCGGCGCTGTGGTTCTTCACGACGTTCGGAGTGATCCGATGACGCACCCACCAGGCCGTCGCGCAGTGCTGGCCGTCGTACTCGGAGCGACGGCCGCCGGCTGCTCGAAGTACGGCGAACCCTCGAACCCGCCGCCGCAGAACGCGCAGAGCCAGACCGCGCCCGCGAACGCCGTACTCGGGAAGACCGAGGAGATCCCGGTCGGCGAGGGCAAGATCTTCGACCAGAACCAGGTCGTCGTCACGCAGCCGGTGAAGGGTACGTTCAAGGCGTTCAGCTCGACCTGCACGCATCAGGGCTGCCAGGTCACGACTGTTGCCAACGGCACCATCGACTGCCCGTGCCACGGCAGCAAGTACTCCGTGAAGGACGGCTCCGTGGTGGCCGGACCGGCGCCGCGTCCGCTGCCGCCGAAGGAGATCACGATCTCCGGGGACTCGATCACGCTGGTCTGACCGACCTCGGGATGCCTCCCCGGGCGCGGTGGGGGAGGATGGGCACCATGACGACCCCAAGCGACCGTCCGTCGTACGCCCCCGACGCCGAGGTGGTGGAGCTCTGCAGTGAGCTGATCCGGATCGACACCACGAACTACGGCAACGGCAAGAGCAACGGGGAGCGGGTCGCGGCCGAGTACGTCGCCGCGAAGCTGGACGAGGTCGGGATCGCGTCGACGATCTACGAGTCGGAGCCGGGCCGCGCGACACTGGTCGCCCACTGGGACGGCGAGGACCAGGATGCGGACCCGCTGCTCGTCCACGGGCACCTGGACGTCGTACCGGCGGACCCGAAGGACTGGAAGGTCGACCCGTTCGCCGGCGAGATCTTCGACGGCTGCGTGTGGGGTCGCGGCGCGGTCGACATGAAGGACTTCGACGCGATGGTGCTGTCGGTGGTGCGCGCCCGGCAGCGGGCCGGCGTGAAGCCGCGGCGGCCGGTGCGGCTGGTCTTCACCGCCGACGAAGAGGCCGGCGGCGTGTACGGCGCACAGTGGCTGATCAACAACCACCCGGAGACCGTCGCCGACTGCACCGAGGGCATCGGCGAGGTCGGCGGGTTCTCGATCACGGTCAAGGACGACCTGCGGCTGTACCTGATCGAGACGGCCGAGAAGGGTATGAACTGGATGCGGCTCAAGGCCCGCGGTACGGCGGGTCACGGGTCGATGGTGAACAACGACAACGCGGTCACCAACCTGGTCGAGGCGGTCACTCGGATCGGCGCGCACGAGTGGCCGCTGCGGATCACGCCGACCGTGCGTGAGTTCCTGAAGACGCTGGAGGACGTGCTCGGGGTCGAGCTCGATCCCGAGGACATGACCTCGACGTTGGCGAAGCTGGGTACATTCAGCCGGATGTTCGGCGCCACGATCCGCAACACCTCGAACCCGACGATGCTGAACGCCGGCTACAAGGTGAACGTGATCCCCGGCGACGCCGAGGCGCATATCGACGGCCGGTTCCTGCCCGGGTACGAGGACGAGTTCTACGCGACCATCGACGAGCTGCTCGGCGACAAGGTGCAGCGGGAGACGGTCGTCAACGACATCGCGCTGGAGACCGAGTTCAGCGGGGGACTGGTCGAGGCGATGAAGGCGTGCATCGCGGCCGAGGACTCGCAGAGCCGGTTCGCCCCGCTGCTGATGTCGGGTGGCACGGACGCGAAGTCGTGGAGCCGGCTCGGCGTGCGATGCTTCGGGTTCGTACCGCTACAGCTGCCGCCGGATCTGGACTTCATGGGCATGTTCCACGGCATCGACGAGCGGGTGCCGACGGCGTCGCTCGAGTTCGGCTCCCGGGTGCTCGACCGCTTCCTGGACCAGGCATGAACGCGACGCCCACCGAGGAACTCTCCCGGCTCCGTAGCAGCATCGACAACATCGACGCCGCGCTGATCCACCTGCTGGCCGAGCGCTTCAAGTGCACCCAGCAGGTGGGTGCGCTGAAGGCGCGGACGGGGATGCCGCCCGCCGACAAGTCGCGCGAGCAGGCCCAGGTGGCCCGGCTCCGCGCGCTCGCCGCCGAGTCCGGTCTCGACCCGGTCTTCGCCGAGAAGTTCCTCGCGTTCGTCATCGCCGAGGTCATCCACCACCACGAACGGCACGCCGAGGCACACGAACCGAGCTAGACCTGCCGGACGAGCCTCGGTACGGCGAGCAGCCCGGAGTGCAGGTAGTCGGCGGCGTGCTCGACATGCTGCAGGTCGAAGCGTCGCCCGAACTCCGCCGTCACATCCGCTTCCGTTTCCAGCAGGTGCCGATCGGCGGAGAGCGCGTTCGCCGCCGTGTTGTGTACGACGATGCGCAGGACGTTGGCGCCTGCCCGTGCGGCGTCGGTAACGTCGACGCGGTACGGCGGAGCCCAGAGGGTGCCGCAGGGCTTGTCGTTGAGGTAGATCTCAGCGGCGACGCCCACCGGCGGGATGATGAGGGCGCGGTAGGAGTTGCCCGGCAGATAGGGCTCGCTGTCGAGGGCGACGGGCTCGCCGGGGCCGAAGTCCAGGAGGAGCCTGCCGTCTGTCTGCTCCAGTTGCAGCTCGACTTCGTAGGTGGCGGAGCCGGAGTACGTCGCCAGCTCGGGATCGTCTTCCCAGCGGTGGGGGAGCGTGACCGGGCGAGTGTTGTTGTCAAAGGCAACAGACCAGCTGCCGTCGACCGATCCGACGAGCTGGTCGGCCGGCTGGGTGCCGGCGGCCGTGGCGGAGGTCAGTACGGCGGACTCGTACGGGTGCAGTGTGAGGCTGAGCGTCGGCTCGTTGGCGGCGGTCCAGTTCTCCATCGGATGGTCGAAGGTCAGGGTGCGGGACTCGGCCGAGGTGTTGGCGACGAAGTAGAACTCGCCGTCGTCGAGCCGGCGGTGGACGACGCCCACGCCGGGCGGCGGTGTGATCGGTGCCGTCGGCAAGTGACCGGCCGGATCGCTGACCACCTGCCCGCCCGACGCGATCACAGCGTCGAGCCAACGCCGAGTGTCCGGGGGCGTCGTACTTCCTTCCGGTACGACGATCAGCGGCACGTCCGCAGGATCGACGACGGAGGTGGCGTCGTCGTCGATCAGGTCGAAGTCGAGCCCGGCCTCACGGATCGTGCGCGGGATGCTCTCCGGGATCAGGCGGCGGACTACGCGGTACAGGTTGTTCGGCTCGTCGACGCCGTTGTCGGCGTACGCGTCGGAGGCCGGGATGTAGATCTTGACCGGGCGGACCGGCGTACCTTGCTGGAGGAGCCAGGACAGGCGGTGGAGCGAGCCGAACAGATCGGTTGCCACCGGCCACCATGGGTTGCGGTCGTCGAGGGCGCCGGCCGCGTAGAAGATCCAGCCGAGGCCGGGTCCGTCGGTCGGCGAGTACGGCCAGCCGTGGCCGATGAGCTGGTTCACGCCGGACAGGAAGTGTTCGTGCGCCTCACCCTGGAGGTCGAGCGGCGTCGCGCGGAACGACGGCGAATGCACCCAGGTCCAGACCTCCGCCGACACGACCGACCGCCCGTAGATGTTGGCCGCCGACGACGCCCAGCGAGTCTCCGGGATGCGCGTCCAGCCCCAGCCCTCGCCCTCGAACATGTCCGCGAACCGGTAGCTGCTCATCGTCGCCGGCGGTTCGCCGTAGCTCTGGATGCGGAACGGTACGCCGTGCCCGGCCGCCCACTGCTGGAACACCTTCAGGAAATTGTCCTCGTACAGCTCCGACAGCGTCCGCCCGAAATCGATTCGCAGCTGCCTCCACTCGCCGCGGGCGACGAACAGCTCACACAGCCGCGGCCGCAGGTCGTACCCCCGGCGTTTGGCGAACTCCTCGAAGATCCCCGGCGTCCAGTCGCCCTTGTACACCTCGAGGCTGTCGCAGAACACGGACCCGAGCAGCTCCGGCGTCGCCGCCTGCAGCAAAGGCTCAGCGACCCGCCGGATGTGCTCGTTCGCCGCGGCCGCCGAGTAGTGGTCGAGCGTGTGCCCCTCAGCGCCGACGGCGGCCCGCTTCACGTTCTGTCCGGTCACCCGCGACGTCGCGATCAGCACCTCCCGCGGTTGCCCGCCGGCCGGTACCTCGATCACCCCGTCGCGCACCGGCACCTCGACGTACGACGACGGCGCGCCGAGCGACCCGTCGCCGACGAAAGCAGCGACGAACTCGTCACCCGGCCAGGCCGCAACGATCGGCACGTCGTACGCCGCCGCGCCGATCTCGCGCCGATCCCAGTGCAGCTGCCGGGCCGCGTGCTCGATCCCGACGTGCGGGCCGCCGTACGACCAGCCGCTGCCGAGCGTCACGTCGAGCCGCAGCCCGAGCGAACGCGCCGTCCGCGCCGCGTGTCCGACCAGGTCGAGCAGCTCCGGCGACCCGAACGGCGCCGTGACCGGGCCCATCGGGTAGACGAACGCGACCTCCGCGCCGCCCAGCCCCGCCGCGGCCATCGCGCCCAGCTCGCGGTCGATCTCGTCTCGGTCGATGGACGGCCCGAACCACCACCAGCGCATCATCGGCCGCGCCTCGGGCGGCGGGTTCCGGAACTGTCGTCGTACGTCGTCGACGGTCGCCATACCCTTCACCCCACAGCGGAGGCCACCGGCGGTCAACGAGGATGACCACTACCGGTCAGATTTGGTCACTCCTGAGGTCAGCAGGTACTGACCGACGGCGTACGTCGACATCGTCAGCGCGCCGCGGCCGGGGAAGTCCCGCCCGGACATCCGCACCGCGATCAACGCATCCGAGACCAGGAACAGCGCACCGCCGACCCCGCTCCGCGAGCTGTGCCAGCGCGACGCGACCGCAGTTGCCGTGAGCAACAACGCGTACACCGCCACGGGCACGCGCTGACCCCCGAGCCCCGGCGACAGCACCGCGATCAGCGCCGCCCACAGCGCCGCGTACGCCGCGAGCACCCGCCAGGACCGCTGCGCCGGATTGGCAAGGAACACCGCGAGGTAGCACGCGTGCGCTGCCGCGAAGGCCGCCATCCCGGCCAGCTGCGCATCAGTCTCGAGCAAGAGATCCCCAGCTGCGGACGCAAGCAGCGCCGCCTGAAGCAGCGGCGGCGCGTCCTGCGTGCGCGACCACTGCCACAACAGCGGCATCAACGTCGCCTTACTGGCCTGCTTGAGGATCTTGACGTCAAAAGCCACCGCCGCGACCTGCACGACCGTGGCACCCCAGAACCCCGCCAACACCCGCCGCCCACGCGCCAACCGCCCCACGTTCATGCCCCCGAGTCTGCCGCCTCAACCGCCCCGACGCGCCGTTGTTCACGACAAGTTCAACGTGGCGCGGAGGTCGGGGAGGTGGGTCATCAGGGTCTTGGGTGGGGTTGGGGTGGTGACGACGGAGAGGGTGAGGCGGTAGCGGAACGGTGCGGTTGCGAGGTGCTCGCCGGGGCGGAGTTCGGTGGCGAGGGCGGTGCGGGGGACCAGGGCCAGGTGGGAGCGGCGGCGGGCCATGGCGACGGTGGTGCCGAGGTTGACGCCGCGGCGCGGGGTCGCGCCGAGGGCGACCAGGCGGGCGTGGATCTCGTCCACGCGGCGGTCGTACGTCGCGAACACGATCGGCCGGCCCTTGAGGGGCTGCCGGCCGCGACCAGGTGGTCGGGCGCCGGACGGAACGAACAGCACGAGGTCGTCGTACCCGATGCGCCGGGCGACGGTCCCGCGGGGGAGGGTCATCTGCTCGGCGATCGCGATGAAGGCGGCGTCCATCGTGCCCTCGGCGACGCGCTCGACCAGGAAGTGACCGTGGTCGACCTGCTGCTCGATGTCGATGTCGGGCAGCAGAGCGTCGAGGACCGGGAAGAGGATCGGCGACAGGCCCCCGAAGGTGCCGATCACCAGGCGCTGCCCGGTCGCGGCAGCTCGGGTCGCGTCGTACACCTCCTCGAGGTGGCGCAGGATGTGGTCGGCGCGGCGACTCAGTTCGGCGCCGGCCGGGGTCGGCGTGGCGCCCCGGGTGTCGCGCTCGAAGAGCTTCACGCCGCAGGTCCGCTCCAGTCGGCTCAGCCGCTGCGAAGCCGACGGCTGCGAGATGCGCAGCTCACGGGCGGCGGTGGCGACGGCGCCGGTCCGGCTGATCGCCTGGACCAGACGCAGATCCTCTACCGCTGGTAATGAGGCCATAGGCTCAGCCTATGGCAATCACCCAACTCCCGACGGCTACCTGAGCGGACCGGATTCGCCAAGAATCAAAGGCATGAAGGCCCGGACCGAAGCGATCGCACTACTGGCCGGGGGAGGAGTGGCGGACTTCGCGCTCCGATTCACGCAGGTCGCGCTGCCGCTGGTGATCCTGCGGGAGACCGGCTCTGTCGCCGCGACCGGACTGGTCGGCGGGGTTGCCGGCGTACCGATGCTGCTCTCGCCGTGGTGGGCACGGAAGGCTCGTCAGTGGGTGGACTCCGGTCCCCGGCTCGCCGTCGTGGCGGCGATTTCTGCTCTCGCGCTGGCGTCCGTACCGGCAGCGGCCGAGGTGGGCCTGCTCACGCCGGGACTGCTCGTGCTGAGCGGATTGCTCCTCGGCTTCGGTGACGCGCTGTCGAGCCCGGGGCGATCAGCGCTGCTGGCCGACACCGGAGACCGCCGGCGCGAGGGGCAGGCCGTCGTACTGCTCACGTGGCAGGACGGTCTGCGTAGGATCGGCATGCTGCTCGGACCCTCGGCCGGCGCGCTCGCCGTGTCGACCGGTCTCACCAACGGTCTGCTGTGGATCGAGGCTGTCGCAGTACTCGTAGCCGGTCTTCTCGCCTGCACAGTGCGGGCGGAACGCGCCCCGGACGCTACGGCGACGCCGTCGATCCGCGCGAGCCTCGAAGGCCGGCCCGGCGTACTCCAGGGCTGGATCGTTCGCGGGACCGGCTGCGTGATGTGGTTCGCGTTCAGTCTCGGCCTGTCGATTATCGGTGAGCAACGCGGGCGCCCGGGGGTCTACCTGGCCGCCGGCATGACCGGGTACGGCGTCGGCTCGCTGATCGGGTCGGCCGCTTCGCTCGCGGTCATCCGCCGGGTCAGGCCGGTGCCGCTCGCCTCGATCGCGTGGGCCAGCGCCGGTCTGTGCTTCGTCGGCATGGGCCTGTGGTCGACACCGCCGGCGATCGCGGCTCTCGGGGCAGGGGCCGGCCTGACCGTCGCCGTCGGGAACGCCGCGATCTCCCAGTTGATCACCCGGGAGTCATCGGGCGCCGATCGGCGCGCGCTGTTGTCGGGACAGACGGTCGTGGTGAATGCGGGCAGCTCCGCCGGCATGCTGTGCGGCGGCCCGATCATCGCCACGCTGGGCGCCGAGCACACCCTGGTCGGCGCCGGACTCGTCACCGCAATTGTGTCGCTGACCGTCCTGGTGCAGTGCCAGACTGCGGCACATGCCGGAGAACAGTCGAGCGATCGTGATCAGCACGCTGGCCGAGCGGCCTGAGTACCTGGACAAGCTGTACGAGTTCGCCGACGTCTGGCCGGCGTTCATGCACAACGACCCGATCGGCAACGCGTTCATGGGTCAGGTGCCACGGCATTTCCCGGACCAGTGCATCGTCGCGACCGAGGACGGCGAGCTGGTCGCGCACGGCCGGAGCATCCCGTTCGTGTACCCGGACGAGGACCGCACCGACCTGCCCACCGGCGGCTGGGACCGCGTCCTGCACTGGGGCTTCCAGGACCTCCGCACCGGCCGCGAGCCGAACGTGTCGAGTGCGCTCGAGATCCTGATCCGTCCGACCCACCTCGGCCGCGGCCTCTCGCACGACATGCTCGCTGCCATGCGCCAAGCCGTGAAGGCGAAAGGCCACACCGCCCTGTACGCGCCGGTCCGCCCGAACGGCAAGACCGACCCGCACCAACCGATGACGCAGTACATCCAGGAGACCCGGCCGGACGGCCTGCCGATCGATCCCTGGCTACGCGTCCACGTCAAAGCCGGCGGCACGATCGTCCAGGTCGCCCCACGCTCGATGGTCATCGCCGGCACCCTCGACGAGTGGCGCGAGTGGACCGGCCTCCCGTTCGACACCACCGGCGACGTCGTCGTACCCAAGGCCCTGGTCCCCGTCCACGCAGACGTCACCCACAACCACGCCGTCTACGTCGAACCCAACGTCTGGGTCCGCCACGACCTCTAGCGCGCCAGCCGGCTGAGCAACGCCGAGGCTGCGCAGATGCCTGCGAACGCGGCCACGATCAGGACTGCGAAGTCCAAAAGGTAGTTGGTGGGTTGGCCGATGAGGAGGCCGCGGAGGGCGCTGACCTCGTAGGTCAGGGGATTCGCGTGGCTCAGCACCTTCAGCCAGCCGGGCATGATCGCGATCGGGTACAGCGCGCTCGACGCGAAGAACAGCGGCATCGTGATCGCCTGGCCGATACCCATCAGGCGGTCGCGGCGCAGGACCAGGCCGGCGATGGTCATCGAGAGGCACGAGAAGAACGCCGCGCCCAGTACTACGACGACAAGAACGGCGAGAAGCTTCAACGGATTCCAGGTCAGATGCACGCCGAGCAGCGCGGCGACGATGATCACCACGATCGCTTGCGAGATCGTCCGGACGCCGGCCGCGAACGCCTTGCCCGCGACCAGCGCCGAGCGCGGGCTGGGCGTGACGAGGAGCTTGGTGAGGATGCCGGCGTCGCGTTCCCAGATGATCTGGATGCCGTAGAAGATCGCGACGAACAGCGCCGACTGGGCGATGATGCCGGGCGCGAGGTAGTCGAGGTACGGGACGTTGCCGGTCGGGATGGCGCGGATCCGGCTGAACGTCTGGCCGAAGATCACCAGCCACAGGATCGGCTGGATCGCGCGGGTGATGAGTTCGGTCCGGTCGTGCCGCAGCTTCTGCAGCTCGACCAGGCAGAACGTGCCGATCCTGGAGAACAGCCGGAGCGCCGCTCGCGGCCGCGAATCAACCCAGGCGCTGGGCGGTGCGACGGGTGCCACGGACATCGCGCAGGCCTCCCTTCTCGCCGTCGGCGAGGCTCTCGCCGGTGTGGTGCCGGAACACGTCCTCGAGGCTCGCCTCGGGGCCGAGCTCGGCCTTCAAGTCGGTCGGGGTGCCGAGCGCCCGCAGCCGGCCCAGGTGCATCAGCGCAACCCGGTCGCAGAGGATGTCGGCCTCCTCCATGTAGTGCGTGGTCAGCAGCACGGTCATCCCGTACCGCTCCTGCATGTCCTGTACGCGCGCCCACACCGAGTCCCGCGCGACCGGATCCAGCCCGACGGTCGGCTCGTCGAGCACGAGCAGCGCGGGCCGATTCACCAGCGCCTGCGCAAGCTCGAGGCGCCGTACCATCCCGCCGGAGTACGTCGATGCGAGCCGGTCTGCCGCATCGGTCAGGTCGACGATCTCGAGTACTTCGGCCACCCGAGCCGCCCGTTCACGCCGCGGTACGTCGAACAACCGGGCGAACCACGACACGTTCTCCCGGCCGGTGAGCGCGCCCTCGATCGACAACTGCTGCGGGACGTAGCCGAGCATCCGCCGTACCGACATGGCATCGCTGCGGACATCGAGGCCGAAGACGCGGACCGAACCCGACTGCGGCGGGTAGAGCGTGTTGAGCACCCGGAGGGTCGTGGTCTTGCCGGCGCCGTTCGGACCGAGCAGGCCGAAGCACTCACCGGGGGAGACGGTCAGGTCGAGGCTGTCGACCGCGAGATGGTCGCCGAACCGGTGACTCAACCCGATGATCTCGGCGGCCGGCACTGCCGACGCGGGTTCGGCACTCATAGGTTTGATGGCGCTGGATCGCGGTCGTTGACCGAGCTGCACAGACGCCATCTCCCTCCCTTCAGGTTTTGTCGGTCGGGCGAGGTAGCGTCCTCCCTGGCTGCGATAACCAAGCAGTCAGCAGTCGAAGCACAAGCAATAACCGCGGCCGGGCGGGCCGTGGCAGTGCGGGGAGCCTTCTTGCGCAGTAAGGCACGGCCATGAACCGCAAACCTCAACCCGCAGCGGTTGGAATCCTCCGCCTTCGGGCGGTGGAGGACGTCAAACGCGCTCCTTCGTGTCATTTGAAGGCGCCGTGTGCGTGTGACATCTGGGCTTCCTGGTTCGGATGTAGCCGCTCCGCGAGGACGGCGAGGACCGGTAAGGCGGCCCGGATGGCGTCTCGGTCCTCGCCTGCGAGACCGTCGAGCGCCTCTGTGACGAGGGCGGCGCGGCGGTCGCGCCAGGCTTCGACCTGCTCGCGTGCGGGCTCGGTCAGGGTCAGCCGGGCGACCCGGCGGTCCGTCTCGTCGGGGGCGCGCAGCAGCATGCCGCGCTCGGTGAGCTGGCCGACCAGGGTCGACACGGTGTTCGCGACGAGACCGAGCTCGGCGGCGGCCTCGGCGACGGAGATGCCCGGGTTGCGCCGTACGAGCCGGACCAGCTCCGCCTGCGAGCCGGTCAGCGTGCTGAGCGCCAACGGCCGGCCCGCAGTTCGGCGAAGGCGACGGCGCACCAGCCCGATGGCGGCCAGCAGGTCCTCGGCGAGAGTCTCGGTCACATCTCCGAGATTACCTCTGTCGCAGAGATATTTCACCGGGAGAACCCCAACTAATCGGGGTACAGCCGGGATCCGGACCCGCGCACGATCGAGCCATGAGCACAACAGAGAGCAACAAGACCGTCGTCAAGGACTTCATCGACGGACTGTTCACCAAGGGGGATCTCGGCGTCGTGGACACCTACCTGGCCGAGGACTTCATCAACCACGACCCGCCGTTCGGGGTCAGCGCGGACCGGGAGGGGATGCGGGACGCCGCGAAGATGATGCGGGCCGCGTTCCCGGACTGGCACAGCGACCTGCACGAGCTGATCGCCGAGGGCGACCTCGTCGTCGAACGCTTCACGGCCGGCGGGACGCAGCGCGGCCAGGTGATGGGCGTGCCACCCGACGGCAAGGCGGTCAGCCTGCCGGGGATCAACATCTGGCGGCTCCGCGACGGCCTGATCGTCGAGCGCTGGGGCCGGCTCGACGACCTGGGTCTGCTCCGGCAACTCGGCGTCGTACCGGCGTAGCATCCCGATCATGGGGGCGGGGCGGGGGTAGGGGCCGATGGATCGCCTGGAAGTGCTGATCCAGCGCTGTTACGCGGGGCTGGACGCCGATCAGTTGCGGTCCGAGGTGCTCGCGCGGCTGCGGGGTGTGCTGACGGTCGACGCGGCGTTCTTCGCGACGGTGGATCCGGCGACGGTGCTGTTCACGTCGGCGATGGTCGACGAGCCGCTGGGCGCCGTCACCGAGCAGTTCATCGCGAACGAGTTCGGGCAGGACGACGTGAACAAGTTCGCCGTACTGGCCGGCGGCCGTGATCCGGTGCGGTCGCTGGGCCAGGCGACGAAGGGCGACTGGGGGAGCAGCCCGCGGTACGCCGAGGTCATGCGCCCGCTCGGTCTCGGCGACGAGCTCCGCGCCGCGCTGCTGTCGAACGGCCGCTGCTGGGGCGTCCTGTGCCTGCACCGCGAGAAGGCGCAGGCAGGCTTCGCGGACCACGAGGTCCAGCTGGTACGCCGTCTTGCGCCGCACCTCGGCGAGGCCCTACGCCTCGGACTCCGCCCCACCGCCTCCGAGACGCAGGAGTTTGATCCGGGCCTGACAGACCATACCGTTTGGTATGCCGGAGGCCCGAGAGTCGGGCCGGGCGTGGTGATGCTGGACACCCGGCTCCGGCTGCAGTCGTCGAGCGCCGAGGCGGACCACTGGCTCTCGGAGCTCGGCGCGAGCCGGACCCCCGGCGGCCGGCCCCACCTGCAGGCGCACAACCCGCAGGCGGACAACCTGCGGGCGGGTGAGCTGCCCGTTGCGGTTCGGGCGGTGGCCGCGCGGATGCAGCTCGACCAGGCGACCGCGAGGGTGAAGGTCAGGACGCGGACCGGCGACTGGTTACAGCTTCAGGCGTCGCGGCTCGGGGAGGACGGGCAGATCGTCGTCGTGATCGAGCCGGTGACAGCGGGCCAGCTGGGGTCGTTGCTGCTGGATCTGCACGGACTCACCCCGGCCCAGCAACGGGTCACGGGGCTGCTGTTGCGCGGCTACTCCACGCGGCAGATCGTCGAGCGGTTGTGTCTGTCGCCGCACACCGTGCAGGAACACGTGCGGGCGTCGTTCGACAAGGTCGGCGTCGGGAGCCAGCGCGAGCTGGTGAGTGTGTTGCTCAGAGGGTCCGCATCACGCGGATGATGCGGCGGCGGAGCCAGACGCGCCGGGTGCCGTCGGGATAGCGACGCAGACGGGCAAGCTCCCACCCGCCGTACTCCGCGTGCTCGGTGAGCAACCTGCGCACCGCACCGCGGGACTCCGTCCTGGACACCTCGAACTGCTGCAGCTCGTATTCGGCCATCCGCACCTCCTGCTACCTCAACAACAAAGCCCTCACGAAACATCCTCCAGCGCCGCCGCGATCGCGGGCGGCAGGGTGAGTTCCTCCACTCCGAGCACCGACTTCAATTGCAGCGCAGTCCGGGCTCCGACGATGGCCGCCGACACGCCGGGCCGGTCCCGCACCCAGGTCAGCGCGACCTCGAGCGGGGTCCAGCCGAGCCCGTCCGCTGCCCGGGCAACCGCTTCCACGATGCCTGAAGCCCGCGCATCGAGATAGGGGTCGACGAATCTGGACAGATGCTGAGACGCCGCCCGCGAGTCCGCCGGGATGCCGGTCCGGTACTTCCCGGTCAGCACACCGCGCCCGAGCGGGGACCACGCCAGCACTCCGATGCCGAGCCCGGCGGCGGCCCGGAGGGCGTCCACCTCGGCGTCCCGGGCGAGCAGCGAGTACTCCACCTGGTTCGACACCGGGACCGCTCGGCCCGGCCACGCCTGCTGCCAGGTGACAGCCCGGGCCGACTTCCAGCCCGCGTAGTTCGAGATGCCGACATACCGCACCTTGCCGGAGCTGACCGCGTGATCCAGCGCCGACAGCGTCTCCTCCAGCGGGACGTCGTCGGACCAGGTGTGCAGCTGCCAAAGGTCGATGTGGTCGACCCCGAGCCGCCGCAGCGAGCCGTCGAGGTCACGCAGCAGGGCACCGCGCGAGGTGTCGGTGATCCGCTCGCCCCGGCGGACGCTGAACCCGGCCTTGGTCGCGATCACCAGGTCGTCGCGGTCCACCACGTCGCCGAGCAGCGACCCGATCAGCAGCTCGCTGTCACCGTCGCCGTACGCCGCGGCGGTGTCGATCAGCGTCCCGCCCGCGGACACGAACGCGGCCAGCTGCTCGCGCGCCTCATGCTCGTCGGTGTCCCGGCCCCACGACATGGTGCCCAGGCCGAGCCGGCTCACCGCCAGACCACTGTGACCGAGATAGCGCTGCTGCATGACCCGAGCCTATTGCGGGCCACCGACAACCTCTCGCTAGGCTCGCCAGTCATGCGACTCGGACTCAACATCGGCTTCGTCTTCGGCGGCGACGACCACCTCGACCACCTGAGGCTGGTGAAGGAGGCCGAGGCACTCGGCTTCGCGGTCACCTGGGCCGCGGAGGCGTACGGCTCGGACGCGGCCACGCTGCTCAGCTGGATCGCCGCCCAGACCACCACGATCGACGTCGGCGCGGCCGTTTTCCAGATCCCGGCGCGGACGCCGGCCATGACCGCGATGACGGCCGCGACCCTGGACCGGCTGTCGAACGGCCGGTTCCGGCTGGGGCTGGGCGTGTCGGGGCCGCAGGTCTCGGAGGGGTGGCACGGGGTCCGTTTTTCTCAGCCTCTGCTCAGGACGCGTGAGTACGTTGACATCGTGAACGCGGCGCTCCGGCGGGAGACGGTCGCGTACGAGGGGAAGCACTTCACGCTGCCGCTGCCGGACGGACCGGGCAAGGCGCTGAAACTGACCGTGCGGCCGATCCGCGACCACGTGCCGGTGTACCTGGCGGCGGTCGGTCCGAAGAACCTCGAGCTGGCCGGCGAGATCGCCGACGGCTGGCTCGGCATCCTGAACGATCCTGCCTATCTGGGAGAGCAGTTGACGCACATCAAGGCGGGCCGCGCAGTCCGTCAGCAGGACCTCGATGGATTCGATGTCGTGGTCACCACTCCGCTGATGACGGGTGACGACCTGCAGGTCGCGGCCGATCCGGTCCGGGGGTACGCCGCGCTGTACATCGGCGGCATGGGCAGCCGGGAGAAGAACTTCTACAACGCGCTCGCGGTCCGGATGGGGTACGCCGAGGAGGCCAAGCAGATCCAGGACCTGTACCTGGACAAGAAGCACCGCGAGGCGATGGCCGCCGTACCGTTCGGGTTCCTGGACTCGATCTCGCTGCTCGGTTCGAAGGAGCGGATGGCCGAGAAGCTGACGGCGTACGCCGAGGCCGGGGCGACCACCGTCGCGCTGACGCCGTTCGCGTCGACCCTCGAGCAGCGGATCGCCGACCTGCACACCGCCGCCGAGGCGCTCGAGCTGTCCGGGGTCGCGGGCTGATGACGATCTGGGACTCCATCATCCTCGGCATCGTCGAGGGCCTGACCGAATTCCTCCCGGTCTCCAGCACCGGGCACCTGACCATCGTGTCGAAGATGCTCGGCCTGAAGATCGACGACCCGTCGATCACCGGCTTCACCGCGGTGATCCAGGTCGGCGCGATCGCCGCGGTCGTCCTGTATTTCTGGAAGGACATCTCCCGGATCGCCGTCGCCTGGGTCCGCGGGCTGGCGAACCCCGAACACCGCGGCGAGTTCGACCACCGGATGGGCTGGTACGTCATCGTCGGCTCGGTCCCGATCGTGATCGTCGGCTTCCTCGCCCGCGACCTGATCTCCGGCCCGCTCCGCAGCCTGTGGTGGGTCGCCGCCGCACTGATCGGCTGGTCGATCGTGATGGTCGCCGCCGAACGCATCGGCACCAAGGAACGGCCGCTGACCCGCATCACGTTCGTCGATGCGCTCGTCATGGGCCTGGTCCAGTGCCTGGCCCTCATCCCCGGCATCTCCCGCTCCGGCGCCACGATCTCGGCCGGCCTCTTCCGAGGTCTGGACCGGGTCGCGGCCACCCGGATCTCGTTCCTCCTGGGCATCCCTGCGCTCGTCGGCGCCGGCGTCTACGAGCTGAAGGACGCGCTTCACGGCAACGTGGGCGCCGTGCCGCTGCTCGTCGGCACGGTGGTCAGCTTCATCGTCGCTTACGCCTCGATCGCCTGGCTGCTCCGCTTCGTCGCCAAGCACACGATCGAGGTGTTCGCCTTCTACCGGGTCCTGCTGGGCATCGTCCTGGTGATCCTCCTGGCCACCAGCACGATCACAGCAACCTAGAGCCAGCCGACTTTGCGGAAGAAGCGGTACATGGTGGTGCAGACGACGGCCATCAGCAGGAGTACGGCGTAGTACCCGAAGTGCCAGCGGAGTTCTGGCATGTTGTCGAAGTTCATGCCGTAGATGCCCGCCAGCATCGTGGGCACGGCTGCGATGGCAACCCAGGCCGAGATCTTTCGCATGTCGTCGTTCTGCTGGACGGACACCCGGGCGAGGTGTGCGTTCAGCGCCGACTGCAGCAGGACGTCGATGGACTCGGTCTGCTCGGACACGCGGGTGAGGTGGTCGGCGACGTCGCGGAAGAACGGGCTCGCCTTCGGGCCGAGCCCCGCGACGCCGTGCGCGAACTCCTCCATCGGCTCACGGAGCGGATCGATCGCCCGGCGCATCTCGAGCACCTCGCGCTTGAGCCGGTAGATCCGTTCGGCGTCGCTGGTCCGCTCGGGTGAGAAGACCGAGCTCTCGATCTCGTCGACGTCGATCTCGACCTGTTCGGCGACGGTCTCGTACTGGTCCACGATCGCGTCGCAGATCGCCCACAGGACGGCGGCCGGCCCGTGCCCTAGCATCGACGCGCGCTCCTCCAGCTGGTGGCGGGTGGTCGCGAGCTCGCCGCCTTCCCCGTGGCGCACGGTCACGACGTACCGCTGGCCGATGAACGCGGTCACCTGGCCGGTCTCGACCGCGTCGCCCTCGTCGACGTACCAGAGGGTCCGCAGGACGACGAGGATCATGTCGCCGAAGCGTTCGACCTTCGGCCGCTGGTGGATCTGCAGCGCGTCCTCGACCGCGAGGTCGTGCAGGTCGAACAGCCGCTGCACCCGCTCCATCTCGGCGTCGGACGGGTCGTGCAGCCCGATCCACCCGAACGACTCGTGGTCGTCGTCGATGGCCTGGGCAACGGTCTCCGGGTCCTTGGGCAGATCCCGCCGTTCCCCCTCGGCGTACACCCCGCAGTCCACGATCACCCACCCATGATGGCATCACGGTTTGCCGGACCGGATAACGTGCACACCATGCCCACGGTGATTCTGGTCCGGCACGGTCGTAGTGCAGCGAACACTTCCGGCACGCTGGCCGGTCGGACGCCCGGTGTGAAGCTGGATGCGACCGGTGTCGAGCAGGCCGAGGCGGTCGCGCAGCGGCTGGCCGAGCTGCCGCTGGCCGCGATCGTCACCTCGCCGCTCGAGCGCTGCAAACAGACCGCGGCCGCGATCGCGAAGCACCACGCCGAGCACCACCCCGCGTTGCGTCCGGCAACCGACCGCCGGCTGACGGAGTGCGGGTACGGCGACTGGACCGGCAAGAAGATCGCGACGCTGGCGAAGGACCCGCTCTGGGCCGTCGTCCAGCAGCACCCGTCCGCGGTCACGTTCCCGAACGGCGAGTCGATGCGGGCGATGCAGCAGCGCGCGGTCGACGCCGTACGGGCGCACGACCAGGAGCTGGCCAAGTCCCATGGCAGCAACGCGATCTGGGTCGCGGTCTCGCACGGCGACGTGATCAAGGCGATCGTCGCGGACGCGCTCGGCCAGCACCTGGACACGTTCCAGCGGATCGTCGTGGACACCGCGTCGACCACGATCATCACCTACACCGCGACCCGCCCGTTCCTGGTCCGCCTGAACGACTCCGGCAGCGAGCTGGCCTCGCTGGTCCCTAAGCCGTCAGCGAAAGGCAAGCCCAAGAAGCAGTCCTCGGACGCGGTAGTAGGCGGACGGTAATAGGGTCTAGGTATGGCGCGAGTTGTACACACCTACGACGACCCAGAGCGGTTCGTCGCCGGCACCGTCGGGGAACCGGGTGCGAGGACGTTCTTCCTGCAGGCCAGGGCCGGGCAACGGCTGACGTCGGTCGCGTGCGAGAAGGAACAGGTGATGGCACTCGCGGAGCGGCTCGACGTGATGCTGGACGAGGTCGCCCGGCGCTTCGACCGCGATCCGGTGACGCAGACCTCGGCCGACGACACGGCGCCGCTGGAGCAGCCGATCGAGGAGGAGTTCCGGGCCGGGACGATGACGCTGGCCTGGGAGGCCGACGCCGAGCGGGTGGTGATCGAGGTGTTCGCGGTCGTCACCGGTGAGCAGGCCGACCTCGAGGAGACCGATCCGGTCACGGCCGCGATGGAGTCAGACGACGCCGAGGTGTTCGTCGTCCGGATCACCGAGGAGCAGGCCAGGGCATTCGCCCGGCGCGCGGTCGCGCTGGTCGCGTCCGGTCGCCCGAGCTGCCCGTTCTGCGGCCGGCCGATCGACGCCGACGGACACATCTGCCCGCGCGCCAACGGTTACCGCCGGCACCTGCCCGAATGATGACCGATCCCGACCTGCTCGCCCGCGGGGAGCTGTCACTGCACGGCCGCCTCGTCGCGGCCTCGAACGGTACGTTCCAGGGCTCGGTGAGCCTGGACGGCGAGACCGCGACGGTGGTCTACAAGCCGGTCGAGGGCGAGCGGCCGCTGTGGGACTTCCCCGACGGCACGCTGGCGCAGCGCGAGTTCGCGGCGTACGTCGTCTCCGAGGCGCTCGGCTGGTCGGTCGTGCCGCCGACGCTGCTGCGGGACGGGCCGCTCGGCGAGGGCATGGTGCAGCTGTGGATCGACGAGGCCGAGCTCGGCCCGGGGGAGACCGAGCTGGTCGACATCGTGCCGCAGGGCCGCGTGCCGAAGGGCTGGGTCGGCGTCCTCGAGGCGCTCGACGGCCGGCACAATCCGGTCACGCTCGTGCACGCGGACAACGAGGCGCTGAAGCGGATGGCAGTGTTCGATGCCGTCGTCAACAATGCCGACCGCAAGGGCGGCCACGTGCTGAACCCGGGCGACGGCCGCGTGTACGGCGTGGACCACGGCGTCACCTTCAACGCCGACGACAAGCTCCGGACGGTGCTGTGGGGCTGGGCCGGCGACCCGATCCCGGCCGACCTGCTCGACGACGTACGCCGGTTGGCCGATCAGCTGGCTGGTGGCTTCGGGCAACAACTGTGCGAACTGATCACCACGGTCGAGCTGACCGCGACCCGCGAGCGCTGCGCGACGCTGCTCAAGACCGGCACCTTCCCGTACCCGAGCGACGACTGGCCCGCGATCCCCTGGCCGGCGTTCTAGGCCTCCGGCGCCGACCTACCGGACCGGTCCTCGGCCGGTGTGGGCGACCACGGATTGGAACCGTGTCGCGTCATTGAAAATCGGACTGGCATAAGCTCCGATACATGCAGGCGTGGACGAAACCAGACATCCCGGTCGTACCCGGGCCGGCCCGGCGGCTGCGCCTCTACGACACCGCCTCCCGCGGCCTGGTCGAGGTGCCGCCCGTCGACAGCGAGACCGCCCGGATGTACGTGTGCGGCATCACGCCGTACGACGCGACGCACATGGGCCACGCGGCGACGTACGTCACGTTCGACCTGATCAACCGGCTGTGGCGGGACAGCGGGTACGACGTCCACTACACCCAGAACATCACCGACGTCGACGACCCGCTACTCGAGCGGGCGACCGCGACCGGCGTGGAGTGGACCGATCTGGCCGCGCAGGAGATCCAGTTGTTCCGCGACGACATGACCGCGCTGCGGGTGATCCCGCCGCAGCACTACATCGGCGTCGTCGAGTCGATCGGCCTAGTCTCGGACGCGGTCGAGGACCTGCGCCGGGCCGGGGCCGTGTACTCCGTCGACGGCGACCTGTACTTCGCGGTGAAGACCGACCCGCTGTTCGGCGGCGTGTCGAACTACGACCGCGAGACCATGCGGGAGCTGTTCGCGGAGCGCGGCGGCGACCCGGACCGTGAGGGCAAGCAGGACCCGCTGGACAGCCTGCTCTGGCGGCACGAGCGGCCGGGGGAGCCCTCGTGGGACTCGGCGCTCGGGCGCGGCCGGCCGGGGTGGCATGTGGAGTGCTCGGCGATCGCGCTGAAGTACCTCGGGATGACGTTCGACGTCCAGGGCGGCGGTTCCGACCTGATCTTCCCGCACCACGAGATGTCGGCGAGCGGTGCGCAGGTCGCAACCGGTAAGCACCCGTTCGCGCGGGCGTACGTGCACCAGGCGATGGTCGGGCTCGACGGCGAGAAGATGTCTAAATCCAAGGGCAACTTGGTGCTGGTGTCGAAGGAGCGGCTGGCGGGCGCGGACCCGATGGCGATCCGGCTGGCGCTGCTCACGCATCACTACCGCACCGACTGGTTCTGGATGGAGTCGGACCTGACCGACGCGCAGGCACGGCTGGACGTGTGGCGCGGTGCGGTGGGCCGCGGGTCCGGGCCCGACGGCGCGGCGGCGGTCGATGCGCTGCGGGCCGCGCTCACGAACGACCTGGACACGGTCGCGGCCCTGGCCGCCGTCGACGCCTGGGCCGAAACCGAAGGCGACGACCACGAGGCTCCCGCCCTCGTCGCCCAAGCCGTAGACGCCCTACTGGGCGTCAAGCTCTAACAGAGGTTGGGGAGGATCTTGCGCCCGATTCGGTGCAGGATCCTCCCCAACTCGCATGATGTAGGTCAGCCGGTGACGGGCTGGTGGGTTTTGACGGGGGTGGGGACGGGGGCCGCGGGGACGTGGTCGACGGGCGGGGCCTGGACGTCCGGCTGGGTCGGCTTGGGAGTGGGCTTCGGCTTCGCAGCGGGCTTGGCACAGGTGGCCGAGGCGAGGTTGATGACCTCGGCGCCGCCGCCCAGGTTGATGCTCAGGCCGGTGATCGTGAACGAGCCGTCCGAGTGCTTGCCCTGGCTGTTGACGCTGATGGCCGCCAGCGGGTTGGACGGCAGGGACGCGCCCTGCTTCGTGCTCGGCAGCTTCAGGGTCTGACCGAGCAGCGTGATCGTGCCGAGGTCGACGCCGCCGGAGTCACCCGAGCAGTAGACGTTCAGCGAGTCGATGGCGAGCAGCGACGTCGGCGGGTTGAGCAGCAGGTTGCACAGGTCGGGGAGGTTCTTGACCGGCAGGTCCTTGGTGCTCAGCTTCGGCAGCGGCAGGCCCAGGTCGGGCAGCGCGATGTCCGGCAGCGGCAGATCCTCGGCGCCGGTCTTCGGCAGGCTCGCGCACTGCTGCTTCAGCTCCGGCGGGATCTGCACCTGGCTGAGGATGTCCGGACCGACCACGATGTCGAACAGCTCGACCGACGCGGAGTCGTTGCCCGCGGTCGCCGTACCGGCCCGGACCGAGAGCAGCGGGTTCTTCGGGAGCTCCAGCGCGGAGGTCGTCTGCCGCTTGCCGTCGAGCGATTCGGCGTACGGCGTCTTCGGGATCGGCACCTGGCCTTCCGCGCTCACGGCGTAAGCCGACGACGGCCGGGCCGCGGCGTTGCCGGCCGGCGCACTGGCGACCAGGCTGAACGTCACGACCCCCGCCACGGCCGCAGCCGTGAGCACGGTCGGAGTCAACTGTCGTCGCATCGGAATCTCCCTTATTTGCTGTCGATCAGGACGAGCGTCCCGAGCGGAACCTTCTGCAGATCGGCGAGGGCGGTCTTCGGCACCCGGACGCAGCCGGCGCTGATCGCCGCGCCGAAGACGTGCGGATTCGGCCAGCCGTGGATCGCGACCGTACCAGGGCCGCCACCGAACGTGTCCAAGGTGGGACTGTGTGCACCCAGCGGGAGCACGATCGGGGACGCCGACCGCTTGTGGTCGATGATCGAGCCGAGCAGGAACGTCCGGCCGGGCGGTGTCGGCGTCTTCTTCGCGCCGACCCCGGCCTTCCAGCTGCCGAGGCTCTTGTTGTTGTGGAAGAGCTCGATGGTCCGCGAGCTGGTGTGCACGCGGATCAGGTATGACGAGGAGGCGCGGTCGAGATCCTCGTCCTGGAGCCAGCCGGTGGACCGGTTGGGCTTGGAGGGGAGCAGGACCCGGACCCATCCGTCGGTCTGCTCGACCACCGGCAGCCAGGTCTGGCCGAACTGCGTCGGCCCGATCTTCCCGAACGCGTCGGCGTTCGGGGCGGTGAACAGCGCGGCCTCGGCGCGCGGGTGGACGACCAGACCGTCGGTGCCGGTGAACGGCTGCGTATCGAGCGGTGCGGTCGCGATCGTGGTGGCGGTCGTCGAGGCCGTCAGCGTAGCGAGGTCGACGGTGATGTGCTTGCCGGCCTTGTTGCCGAAGATGCCGACCGCGGCGACGATGCCGAGCAGCACGAGCACGGCGAGGGCAGGGATCGAACTACCGCCCCGCTCGTTCCGCATGCGTTACTCCCCGTGCTCCCGGTGACGGCGCGCCGTCACCCCCCAGTTATCCGGACGAGAATAAACCCATTAGTAACAACGCGCCATGCCCCGCCGGGTTACGTGGTCGAGTAGTGGGCGGCGATGTCGTCACTCGTGGTCAGCCAGGCGTCGCTCTGCGCGGCAATGTACTCCAGCGCGAGGTTCAGGTACTTCGCCCGGAACGGCTGCCCGATCACGAACGGATGCAGCGCGAGCGCCATCACCCGGCCGCCCTCTTCGCGCAGTACGTCGTACTGGTCCTTCACCATCTGGAGGAAGTCGGGGCCGGACAGGCCGCGGAGGAACAGGCCGAGGTCGTTGAGCTCGAGGGTGTACGGGACGCTGAGCATCCCGGGGACGTTGAGGCGGTACGGCTGGTCGTCGTTGGTCCAGTCGAGGACGTACTGGTACCCGAGGTCGGCGAGCAGCTCCGGGGTGTTGTGGGTCTCGGTCAGCGCCGGCCCCATCCAGCCCTTCGGCCGCTTGCCGGTGGCGGTCTCGATCGTGCTGGTGATATCCGTCAGGATGCGGCGTTCCTCGTCGGGCTCGTAGCCGGTGTGCAGGATCGAGTTGGTCTGCCCGTGCGCGAGCCAGGCCCAGTCGCGTTCGGAACCCGCCTTGAGGATCTGCGGGTTGTGCTCGGCAACCATCGAGTTGATCAGCGCGCTCGCGCGCACGCCGTACCGGTCGAGGATGTCGATGATCCGCCAGATGCCGACCCGTGCGCCGTACTCGCGCCAACCGTGGTTCAACGGGTCGGGCTTGAGGTCGAGCGGCCAGATGCTGGTGGAAGGTTCGTCGGGCAGGAAGTGCTCGATATTGAGGCCGACGTAGAAGGCCACGCGCTTGCCATCGGGCCAGTTCAGGGCGGGTCGTTCGGTGATCGGGCTGTAGTCGTAGAGCGTCATACCGGGACGGTAAAGTCTGACATCAGTGTCAGGTTCAAGTCCTGGAGGCGTGGTGCGGATCGGCGAGCTGGCGGAGCGGGCTGGAGTCAGCGTGCGGTCGCTGCGGTACTACGAAGCGCAGGGCCTGCTCGTGTCGGACCGGACGGCCGGCGGTCAGCGTGAGTACGCCGAACGCGCGGTTGACCGGGTGATCCTGATCCAGGAGTTGTTCGCGGCCGGGCTGCACAGCAAGAAGATCGCTGAACTGCTGCCGTGCATGCGGGACCCGGACGGTGGCCCGAACGAGCGGGCCACGCCCGAGCTGGTCATGTCGCTGACCGCTGAGCGGGACCGCATCGACCAGATGATCGCCGACCTGACCACCTCCCGCGCGGTCCTCGACGACGTGATCACCACCGCGACCCGTGAGATGCCGGCTTAGTCCTAATCGCTCGGGTGGTTCTTGTTACGGCGTCTGAGGTAGCGCTCGAACTCGGCCGCGATCGCCTCGCCGGTGGCTTCCGGGAGGTCGGCCGTGTCGCGCTGCTCCTCGAGCGACTGGACATACTCCGCGACCTCGGGGTCCTCTTCGCTGAGCTCGTCGGCGCCGCGCTGCCAGGCGCGGGCCAGCTCCGGCAGCTCACCCTCGGGGATGGCCAGGTCGAGCAGCGCCTCGATCTTGCCGAGCAGAGCGAGCGAGGCCTTCGGGCAGGGTGTGCCGGCGATGTAGTGCGGGATCGCGGACCAGATCGAGACCGACGGGACGCCGAGCGTGGTGCACAGGTCGGCGAACACACCGGTGATGCCAGTCGGGCCCTCGTACGTCGACGCCTCCAGGCTCCAGGACGCCGTGAGCTCCGGGTCGGACGACGTCGCGGACACCGGGATCGGGCGGGTGTGCGGCGAGTCGGCGAGCAGCGCGCCGAGCACGACGACGATCTGCGCGTTGGACTCGTCGACGATCTCCAGCAGCTCGCGGGAGAACGCGCGCCAGCGCATGTTCGGCTCGATACCGCGGATCAGCAGCACGTCGCGGCCGGTGTCGTCGGGCCGGGCCAGGTAGATCCGGGTCGTCGGCCAGGACAACCGCCGTACGCCGTCGTCGTCGAGGCCGACCTGGGGACGGTTCACCTGGAAGTCGTAGTAGTCCTCGGGGTCGATCGCCGTGACGAGCTCCGCGTCCCATTCGTCGACGAGATGGTCGACCGCTCCGGTGGCCGCCTCGGCCGCGTCGTTCCAGCCCTCGAACGCGGCGATCACGACCGGGTCCCTCAGGTTCGCGAGGTCAACCACTCGCAGGCCCCCTGTCGTCTGTAGGCAATCCGGCGGGAACCGGACTGCCAGCCTACGTGTTCCGGCGCACCGGTGTGCCCCGTTTCACGCGCAGCGGAACGTGTCGGGTGAGACCCGGACGGTCCGGAGCTGGCCCGACCAGGGAGAATGGAACCGACCTGATCGAAGAGACGACACAGAGGAGCGGTAGTTGCCGGCCCTGCAAGCGGTGCTGTGGGACATGGACGGGACGTTGGTCGACTCCGAGAAGGTCTGGGCGGAGGTCCAGCTCGAGCTGCTCGCCGAGCTCGGCGCGACCTGGACGATCGACGACTGCATGACGCTGATCGGCAGCGACCTGCGCGACGCCGTCCAGGTCTGGATGGCGCGGATCCCGGCCGGCGTGATCACCGCCGAGGAGCTGGCCGAGCGGATGTTCTCCGAGGTGATCGTGGCGCTCCGTCGGGAGGTCACGTTCCAGCCAGGCGCGCTCGAGCTGCTGCAGGCGCTGCGGAAGGAAGAGGTGCCGTGCGCGCTGGTCTCGGCGTCGTACCGGCAGATGATCGACGCGGTCCTCCTGCACCTGCCGCCGGACCCGTTCGACGTGATCGTCGCCGGCGACGAGGTGACATTGGGCAAGCCGAACCCGGAGCCCTACCTGACCGCCGCCGCCAAGCTCGGCGTCGACCCGGCCAACTGCGTGGTGATCGAGGACTCGATGACAGGCACCCAGGCCGGTACGGCGGCCGGCGCGTACGTCGTCGCCGTACCGCAGTGGATCTCGATCCCGGACGCGCCGCGCCGGCTGGTCGTGAAGTCGCTCGAACCGCTCACCCCGGAGTCGCTGCGCTCCCTGCTCCATTGACGGGCTACCGTCACTTTGGTGCCCGCGGGGGCGTTGTCTGGGTATCAGTCTGGGGAAGGTGAGACGGTGAGTGAGTGGGTGCGCCGGATGTCGGCGGCCGTGGCGGTGGGTGCCCTGGGGGTGTCTCTGGCTGCCTGCGGTCAGCCGGACGACAATGCGCCGCACCCGGGTGAGTCGTCGCCGAAGCTGATGCTGCTGCGGGTCGTCACCACCGACTCGATGTCCTCCCTCGACCCGGCCGGCCCGTACGACGCCGACTCCCGCACCGTCCAGGCGAACCTGTACCAGACGCTGCTGACGATCCTGCCCGACAAGCCGACCCCGGTGCCGGACGCAGCGGACTGTCAGTTCGACTCGCCGACGACCTACACGTGCAGCCTGAAGGAGCACCTCACCTTCCCGAACGGGCACGACTTGACCTCGTCGGACGTGAAGTTCAGCTTCGACCGGATGATGCGGCTGAAGACGCCCGGGGGAGCGGCTCACCTGTTCTCCTCGGTGAAGTCCGTGACCACTCCGGACGACCTGACCGCGGTGTTCAACCTGACCGCCCCCGACGCCCGCCTGCCGTACCTGCTGACCACGACCGCCGCGTCGATCGTCGACGAGCAGTCGTACCCGGCGAACCAACTGCTCGACGGCAAGGCGGTCGGTAGCGGGCCGTACCAGCTGGCGGCGTACAAACCCGGCGTCGAGGTCACGCTCGCCAAGTTCGCCGGGTACAAGGGCCCGCGGGCCGCGCAGAACGACGGCGCCACGATCAGCCGGCTGAAGGACTCGACCGCGCTCTACCAGGCCGTCACGTCCGGCCAGGCGGACGTCGCCTTCCACGGGTTCGGCCCGAGCCTGCTGGACAAGCTGCGCAAGTCCGACCAGGTGCAGGTGGTCGAGACCAACTCCGCGGAGATCCGGTTCTTCGCCTTCCAGATGAAGTCGCTGCTGGCCCGCAAGCCGGCGATCCGGCAAGCGGTCGCCCAGCTGATCGACCGGCCGGCGATCGCGAAGAAGGCGTACGGCGACCACGTGTCGCCGCTGTACTCCGTGGTGCCGCCCGGGTTCGGCGGTCAGACCGACGCGTTCAAGACCGAGTACAAGCAGCCGAGCAAGACGGCGGCCGCGGCGATCCTCAAGGCCGCGAACATCGCCGCGCCGGTCCCGTTGACGGTCGGCTGGACGCCGACGCAGTTCGGCACCGGCGCGAAGGCCGAGGTGCTCGAGCTGAAGCGCCAGCTGGAGGCGTCCGGCCTGTTCCGGGTGACCTTGCGGAGTGCGGAGTGGCCGCAGTACCAGGTGGCGGCGAAGGCCGGGGCGTACGACATGTACCAGTTCGGCTGGATCCCGGAGTACCCGGACGCCGACGATTACCTGGCGCCGTTCGTCACCGACGTACCGTTCCAGAACGGGTACCGCTCGGCCGCCGCCACGAAGCTGCTGCAGCAGCAACGGACCGAGCAGAACGGGCTGAAGCGCGACGAGCTCATCGGGCAGCTACAGACCGTGATCGCGCGGGAGGTGCCGGTGATCCCGAGCTGGCAGGGACGGCTCTGCGTAGTCGCCCACAACGACATTCAGAACGTCAAGGCCGGCGTGGATCCGTTGTCCTTCCTTTACCTCTCCGGATTACGGCGCTGATCTCGGCTCTGATCTCGGTACTGACACAAAAATGCCATGGCAGTAACGGTTCGCGAGGCCCCGGCGACCGTGGGTGCGACACCGTGGTTTACTGCGGAACGTCCACGATACGGGACGATTTCCTGACGATCACGATCGGGCAACGCAGCACTTTCCGCGTTTGACTCCGCGCTGTAATGGCGGCAGGTTAAGGCCGCAGCCATACGGGATTTCGTTCCTGTTCAAAACCGAACCAGTCAGGGGGACCTATCGCGTGAGTGCGCCACTCGAGGTCGAGCCCGGAGCATCGTCGGCCCAGCCTGACGCCATCCTCGAGGGCGTCGGCAAGATCGAGGGCAGGTCGCTGTGGCAGATCTCCTGGACGCGGCTGAAGCGCGACAAGGTCGCGATCGGCGGCGGCGTCGTCGTGCTGCTCCTGATCCTGGTCGCGATCTTCGCGCCGTTGCTGTGCAAACTCGTCGGCGTCACCCCGAACGACTTCCACCAGGATCTGGTCGACCCGTCGCGGCAGGTGCCGCTCGGCCGGTTCGGGGGCATCAGCTGGGACCACCCGCTCGGCGTCGAGCCGCTCAACGGCCGCGACATCTTCGCCCGGATCGTCTACGGCGCCCGGATCTCGCTGCTGATCGCCTTCCTGGCGACGCTGATGTCGGTGGTCATCGGCGTCGTGATGGGTGTCGTCGCCGGGTACTTCGGCGGCTGGGTCGACGCGGTGATCAGCCGGCTGATGGACATCTTCCTGGCGTTCCCGCTGGTGCTGTTCGCGTTGGCGCTGGTCGGTGCGGTGCCGGACACGCTGCTCGGCCTGACCGGCGATGCGCTGCGGGTGGGGCTGATCGTGTTCATCATCGGCTTCTTCAGCTGGCCGTACATCGGCCGGATCATCCGCGGCCAGACGCTGTCACTGCGTGAGCGCGAGTTCGTCGACGCGGCCCGCAGCCTCGGCGCGCGCCGCCCGTACATCCTGTTCACCGAGCTGCTCCCGAATCTGATCGCCCCGATCCTGGTCTACGCGACGCTGCTGATCCCGACCAACGTGCTGTTCGAGGCGGGCCTGTCCTACCTCGGCGTCGGCGTCCGTCCGCCGACCGCCAGCTGGGGAGACATGCTGTCGATCGCGGCCAAGTGGTACGCCGTCGACCCGTGGTACATGCTCTCGCCGGGTCTGGCGATCTTCATCACCGTGCTGGCGTTCAACCTGTTCGGCGACGGGCTGCGCGACGCGCTCGACCCGCGGTCGCGCTAGGACTTCTCTCCAACCAGGGAGCCTGGCTCTCACGAAAAAAGGGGTGCAACAACAGATGAGATGGAATCGCATCACGACGGTTACCGCCGTCAGTGCGGCCGTCGCCCTCAGCCTGGTGGCTTGCGGGGGACCCAAGGCGACGCCTGGCGGGGGGTCCAGCGGTGGGAGTTCCGCGAAGGCCGAGTTCAACGCGGCCGTCGGGAAGAACTTCAACCCGAGCGACAAGAAGGGCGGCACGCTGCGGATGGCGATCACCGAGCAGTGGGACTCCACTGACCCCGGTGACACCTACTACGGCCTGTCCTGGAACCTGGTTCGCAACTATGTCCGTCCGCTGATGACGTTCAAGGCGGTGCCCGGCGCCGAGGGCGCGAAGCCGGTCCCGGACCTGGCCGAGGCTCCTGGTGTGCCCAGTGACAACGCGATGACCTGGACGTACAAGCTCCGCAAGGGCGTCAAGTACGAGGACGGCACGCCGGTCACCTCGAAGGACGTGAAGTACGCCGTCGCGCGTTCGCTGGACAAGGCGACGCTGCCGAACGGCCCGACGTACTTCAACGACTTCCTGAAGGGCGTCCCGAAGGGCTACAGCGTCTACAAGGACAAGTCGCTGGCCGGGGTCGCACAGGCGATCGAGACGCCGGACGACCAGACCATCGTGTTCCACCTGAGCAAGCCGTTCGCGAGCTTCGACTACTTCGCGCAGCTGCCGTCGACGGCCCCGGTGCCGCAGGCCAAGGACACGGGTGCGAAGTACAAGGAGCACCCGATCGCGACGGGCCCGTACAAGTTCGGCACCTACGACGCGAACAAGGGCTTCGACCTGGTCCGCAACGACCAGTACGACCCGGCCACCGACCCGGACTCGGGCCGCAAGGCACTGCCGGACAAGATCACCATCGCGTACAACGTCGACGGCACGGACATCGACAACCGGCTGCTGGCCGGTGACCTGGACGTCGACCTCGCCGGTACCGGTGTGCAGCCTGAGACCCAGGCGAAGATCCTGGCCGACCCGAACCTGAAGGCGCACGCCGACAACGTGCCGGCGCCGCGGCTGAACTGGACCGTGCTGAACAGCCAGGTCCCGCCGCTGGACAACGTGCACTGCCGCAAGGCCGTCCTGTACGCCGCCGACCACGAGGGCTACCAGCGCGCGTACGGCGGTCCGATCGGCGGCGACATCGCGACGAACCTGATGCCGCCGGGTGTCACCGGTGCGGAGAGCTTCGACGACTACGGCTTCCTGACCGACAAGAACGGAAACGTCGACAAGGCCAAGGACGAGCTGAAGCAGTGCGGTCAGCCGAACGGCTTCGCGATCAACATCACCTACCGCACCGACCGGGCCAAGGAGAAGGCGGTCGCCGAGACGCTGCAGCAGTCGCTGAAGCGGGTCGGCATCAACCTGACCACCAAGCCGTACCCGACCGGTGACTACACCAAGCTGTACGCCGGCAAGCCGGACTTCGCGAAGGCGAACCGTCTCGGCCTGATCGTCTACAGCTGGGGCGCGGACTGGAACGACGGCTTCGGCTTCCTCAGCCAGATCGTCGACAGCCGGGTCATCCGGGACACCGGTGGTAACACCAACCTGGGTATCCGGATCCCCGAGGTCGACAAGCTGATCGACCAGGCGATGTCCACCACCGACGAGACCGCCCGTAACAAGCTGTGGGTCGACGTCGACAAGAAGGTCATGGAGCAGGCGGCGGCGCTGCCGGGCATCTGGGCCAAGGGCCTGCTGTACCGTCCGGACACCCTGGCCAACGTCTTCAGCAACGACGGTCAGAACATGTACGACTACGCGGCGATCGGGCTCGCGCAGAAGTAGTTGCCCTGACCAACCATCATTTCGCCAGCAGAGGTAGGTGAAGGCTGAGGTGGCCGGTGATCAGCGATGATCACCGGCCACCACGCCGCACACGGTGCTCGCATATCTCGTCCGCCGGTTGATCGGGGCAGTCATCCTGCTCTTCATCGTCACGGCAGTCACGTTCTCGATCTTCTTCCTGGTCCCGCGACTCGGCGGTGCCACGGCGGACGACCTGGCCTCGCGGTACGTGGGCCGCAGTGTCGGCAAGGAACAGATCCACCAGACCGCGGAGCGGCTCGGCTTCACCGATCCGCTCTACGTGCAGTACGGGCGCTTCGTGAAGGGCCTGGTCGTCGGGACCGACTACAACTACGGCCCGTCGACCGAGCACTGCCCGCCGCCGTGCTTCGGCTACTCGTTCCTGACCCAGCAGCCGGTCTGGCCGGACCTGGTGTCACGAATACCCGTCACCGCCTCGCTGGCCGGCGGTGCGGCGTTCATCTGGCTCGTCACCGGTGTCGGCACCGGTGTCATCTCCGCGCTGAGACGCGGATCGGTCCTGGACCGATCACTGATGTCGGTGGCACTGGCCGGGGTGTCGCTGCCGATCTTCTTCACCGGCCTGCTGTCGCTCTCGATCTTCAGCTACGGCCTCGGCTGGACCGCGCAAGGCGGTACGAACCCACTCGACGAGACCAATCCGATCTGGTGGGCCTACGACCTGATACTTCCGTGGACGACGCTCGCGTTCCTGTACGCCGCGGCGTACGCGCGACTCACCCGGGCCGGCATGCTCGAGACGATGAACGACGATTACGTCCGGACGGCACGGGCCAAGGGCCTGACGGAGCGGGACGTCATCCTCAAACACGGGCTGCGGTCCGCGCTGACGCCGATCCTGACGATCTTCGGCCTGGACCTCGGGCTGCTGATGGGCGGTGCGATCCTCACCGAGACCACGTTCTCGCTGCCGGGCATCGGTCAGTACGCCGTCATCGCGCTGCGCGCCAACGACCTGCCGAAGGTGCTCGGCGTGACGCTGGTCGCCGCCTTCTTCATCGTGCTGGCCAACCTGATCGTTGACCTGCTGTACGCCGTCGTCGACCCGAGAGTGCGGATCTCGTGACCGAGTCTGAAGACCTCAGCCAGCCGCCGGAATCCGTGCAGCGGATCGACCGCGGCGAGGCATTCCTCGACGTCCGCGACCTCAAGGTGCACTTCCCGACCGACGACGGTCTGGTGAAGTCCGTCGACGGCATCTCGTTCCAGCTCGAGCGCGGTAAGACCCTCGGCATCGTGGGGGAGTCCGGCTCGGGCAAGAGCGTGACCAGCCTGTCGATCATGGGCCTGCACCCGCCGGGTGTCGCCAGGATCAGCGGCCAGATCTTCCTGGACGGGCAGGACCTGGTCTCGGCCAGCCGGGAAGAGGTCCGGTTGCTGCGCGGCAAGCGGATGGCGATGATCTTCCAGGACCCGCTGTCGGCGATGCACCCCTTCTACACCGTCGGGCACCAGATCATCGAGGCCTACCGGGTGCACAACCAGGTCAGCAAGCAGGTCGCGAAGAAGCACGCGATCGAGATGCTGGACCGGGTCGGCATCCCGCAGCCGGACCGGCGCGTGGACGCCTACCCGCACCAGTTCTCCGGCGGTATGCGGCAGCGCGCGATGATCGCGATGGCGCTGTCCTGCGACCCGGACCTGCTGATCGCCGACGAGCCGACCACGGCCCTCGACGTCACCGTGCAGGCGCAGATCCTGGACCTGATCCGCGACCTGCAGCGCGAGTTCAACTCCGCGGTCATCATCATCACCCACGACCTCGGCGTGGTCGCCGAGCTGGCCGACGACATCCAGGTGATGTACGCCGGGCGCGCGGCGGAGTACGGCACCGCGGAGGAGATCTTCGACGAGCCGCAGCACCCGTACACCTGGGGTCTGCTCGGTTCGATGCCGCGGATCGACCGGGAGCGCACCGAGCGGCTGATACCGATCAAGGGCACGCCGCCGAGCCTGATCAACGTGCCGCCGGGCTGCGCGTTCAACCCGCGCTGCAACTACGCGCACCTGAACGGCGGCGCCAGCGAGACCGAGCGTCCGGAGTTGCTCGACATCGGCAACGGCCACAAGGTCGCCTGCCATCTCTCCCCGAAGAACCGCCAGCAGGCGTGGGAGACCGACATCAAGCCGAACCTGTGACGGGACGACTGTGACTACTACTGACGCCGGCTCTGAGTCTGCATCGACTCCTGCCGTTCCCGCGATGGGCGAGGAACTGCTGTCGGTCACCGGACTCGTCAAGCACTTCCCCATCCGCAAGGGCATCCTGCAGCGCCAGGTCGGCGCCGTCCAGGCGGTCGACGGCCTGACGTTCAACGTGACCCGCGGCGAGACGTTGTCGCTGGTGGGCGAGTCGGGCTGCGGCAAGACCACGACGGGCCGGCTGCTCACCCGGCTGGAGACGCCGACCGACGGCCGGATCGTCTTCGAGGGCCGTGACATCAGCAAGCTCGGCGAGGCCCGGATGCGGCCGCTGCGCCGCGACGTGCAGATGATCTTCCAGGACCCGTACGGTTCGCTGAACCCGCGGCACACGGTCGGCAAGATCGTCGGCGCGCCGTTCAAGCTGCAGCACGTGAAGACCGAGAACGGCGTGAAGAAGGCCGTGCAGGAGCTGCTCGAGCTGGTCGGTCTGAGCCCGGAGCACTACAACCGGTACCCGCACGAGTTCTCCGGCGGGCAGCGGCAGCGCATCGGTATCGCCCGCACGCTCGCGCTGCGGCCGAAGCTGATCGTGGCCGACGAGCCGGTGTCGGCGCTGGACGTGTCGATCCAGGCCCAGGTCGTGAACCTGCTCGAGGACCTGCAGGAAGAGTTCGACCTGACGTACGTGATGATCGCGCACGACCTGTCCGTCGTACGGCATGTGTCGGACCGGGTCGCGGTCATGTACCTCGGCAAGATCGTCGAGCTCGCCGACCGGGTGAGCCTGTACGAGAAGCCGATGCACCCGTACACGGTCGCGCTGCTGTCCGCGGTCCCGGTGCCGGACACCAAGCGGAAGGGCAAGCAGGAGCGGATCCGGTTGCAAGGCGACGTCCCGAGCCCGATCAACCCGCCGCCGGCCTGCCGCTTCCACACCCGGTGCTGGAAGGCCCAGGACATCTGCAAGGCCGTCGAACCGCCGCTGGTCGAGCTGGCCCCCGGCCACCAGACCGCCTGCCACTTCCCGGAGAACCAGCCGGCCGCCAAGGCCGACTAGCGATCCACGATCGGCGAACCGGTCGGCAGCGCGAACGCGGTCGTTCGCGGTGCCGACCTGCCGAAGGTGAAGGTCGAAAACTTCTCCAGTACGACCCGGACGGAGCCGGTCGCGGCGTCGACGACGACCAGATCCGCGACCGGCGCCGGCGAAGTGTTGCGTCCGGCCGCGGCGGTGAAGGTCGTGTCATCGAGCCACTGCCCGAAGACCGTGCTGAAGTAGTCGCGCGGCATGTGGGACGGCGTCGCGGTGGTGGCGTCGTACATCAGCAGATCCGCCCAGAGCGGCTGAATGCCCGGCATCGCGTCGTCCGGTTCCGTGACGAGGTACCGCGCGCCGGGTGAGAGGAACGCCTGCTGGCCGACGAACCTGGCGGGGGCGGTCGCGGACACCGTCGTTCCGATGGCGAGGCTGGTGCCGGTCCCGGGTTGTTCGAGCGGGACCTGGTGGACGATCCGGCCGGCTGTGACGGTGCGGACGGCGACCGGTGATACCTCGGCGATCAGTTCGCCCTTGTTCGTGGCGATGTTCCAGCGGTACAGACCTTTCAGCGTTCCGAAGTACGCCGTCGTGCCGTCGAGGGCGACGATCCTGGGGCTGTAGGCGAGGCTGACGTTCGGGGGGATGGCGTTGCCGATCGCTGTTCGGACGAGCTCGCGGCTCGTCGCGACGTCGTACACCACCGACTCGCAGCGGTCGTTGAAGCCCTCGACCCACGCGACCAAGCTGCCGCGGTGGTCGGCCGTCAGGGTCCACGCGGCCTTGCCGGTCGACCGGACACCGGCGCGGTCGGCGATGTGGATGTTGTTGCCTTCGTCAAGGAACACGAAGCCGGCGTCGGTCTGCACGAAGGCGTTCACCCGGTGCGGAGTGACACTGACAACGTCCTGGCCGTAGTGGATCTCGTTGCCCAGGGCATACGTTACGCGGCGCTCGGCGAATGGAGCCGGCCGCGCCGGTTGGGGTTGCTGCCCGCGCGGCCGGAGCACGGCTGCGCCGCCCACCGCGACGGCTGCCGTCGCGACCGCGCCGCCGAGGACGGTCAGGGCGCGCCGGCGCGAGACCTGCCGGTTGCCGGCAGCAACGATGCCGTCGAGGTCGAGAGGCGGCGGTTCGATCCCGTCGGCGTGCTCGTTGAGGGTCTCGCGGAGGAGGTCGGTCATTCCGTCATCCCTGCTTTCAGCACGACGTCGGACCCGAGACGGGTCCGGAGCTTCTTGAGTGCGTCGGAGACCTGGCTCTTCACGGTCCCGACGCTGCAGCCGAGCACCTCGGCCGTCTGCGGCTCGGTGAGGTCCTCGTAGTACCGCAGTACCAGCGCCGCGCGTTGCCTGGGCGGGAGTTTCTGCAGCTCGTGCCACAGCCAGACCCGGGCGGTGACGTCGTCCGGGTCGGCGGGGCGGTCCGGTACGTCGTCGTTCGGCAGCTCGGCGCGCCACGACTTGCGGCGCCACCAGCCGATCGCGGTCGTGGTGATCACGCGGCGGGTGTAGGCCTCGGCGTTGTTCGGGTCGCGGAGGCGGTGCCAGCCGACGTACGTCTTGACCAGGGCTTCCTGGACGAGGTCCTCGGCCAGACCGCGGTCGCCGGCCAGCAGGTACGCGTACCGGTAGAGCGCGGCGTGCCGGCTGGTCGCGAAGTCCGCGAAGCTCATCTGGTTCCCCTCGGTCGATCTACCCTCCCTGACGTGCGGACGTCGTCAAAGGGTTGGGTGTTGCGGCGAGAAGAGTGCGGGCGATCAGGGCGTGACCGGCCGCGTCCGGGTGGTCGCCGTCGGCGGCGAGCAGGCCGGTGATGTCGCTGCTGTCCTCGAACGGGGTGTAGATGTCGACGTACGTCGCGTCGTCCGCGCGGGCCGCGGCCGCGATCGCGGCGTTGGTACGGACGGTGAGCTGGTCACTGGCGATCCGGCCGCTCGGGGTGTACTGGCGTTCGGCGACGTCGCCGTCCTTGAAGACGTTCCAGTACCCGGTCATCAGGATCGTGGTCGGGAGCCCGGCCCGCAGGACGTGGATGCGCTCGAGGATCTTGCCCAGGTTGGCCTGGAGCTGCTCGAACTCGTCGGACACGCAGTCGCCGGTGCACTGTCCGCTGGTGACGTCGTCGTGGTGGTCGCCGAAATCGTTGGCTCCGATCGTGATCAGTACGACGTCGGCCGCGGCGGTGGCCTGCTCGGCGGGCGACTGGTTCAGCAGTTGCAGCAGGCCGTTCGAGTCGATGCCGGCGACGCCGAGGTTGTTGACGATCACGGACCCGCCGGAGCGGTCGTGGAGCAGGTCGCCGTACATCTGGGGGAACGCGGAGCAGTTGCAGTTGTGGCCGGACGTGACCGAGTCGCCGAGCGCGACGACCCGGACCTGACCGGCAGCCTGGGGCTGCGGCCGGAGGACCTCGCTGATCGTGTCGGCGCTGCTGATCGCGGTGACGATCGCCAGGACGACCAGACCGATCGCGAGTCGTCGGAGTGTCTGGATCACGCCGTTTTCGTGTGCCTCGTTCCGTGATGAGGGCTCGCCGGGAGCGCGAGCTGGTTCGCCAGCCAAGGATAGGCCGTGGCGAACGCGGGGGCGGCGAACTGCCACACGTGCGTGCCGGGCGAGATCTCGACCCGGGACCAGATCCCGACCTTGGCGGCGGCCGTCGAGAGCTCCTCGGCCTCGTGCTGGTGACGCAGCTCCTGGGTGCTGGTGAGGAACAGGCCGTTGACGTTCGTGTACTTGCCATGGGCACGCATCACCAGCAGCGGCTCGTTGGCCTGCTCGAGCGCCACGTTGCCGCCGTACAGGTCGTGCAGGCTGGCCGCGGGCGTGGTCGTGTACGGCGCGAGGTCGCCGGAGATGTCGACGAAGTGGTCGAAGACGTCCGGGTGCTCGACGACCAGGTCGATGGCGCAGGTGCCGCCCATCGAGAACCCGGCGACGGCCCACTGCCGCGGGTCGTGCGAGGCGCCGAAGGTCTTCTCGACGTAGTGCGGGATGTCCTGGTCCAGGTGGTCGGCGGAGTTCCCGCGCGGGCCGTTGACGCACTCGGTGTCGTTGTCGAACCGCTCGGTCGCGTCGACGAAGACCAGGATCGGCGCATACCCGTGGTGCCGGTGCGCGTACGCGTCGGACACCTGGATGGCGTTGCCGAGCCGCACCCAGTCGCCCGGACCGCCGCGCTCACCGCCGATGAGCTCGACGACCGGCAGCGCGGGCCGGTGGTCACCGCGGAACCAGATCGGCGGCAGGTACACCAGCTCCTGCCGGTGCTTGAAATGGCTGTATGTCGCCGGGATGTTCACAGCGACCAGCCGCCCGGCCGGCGGCAGCTTCGTCGTACTGGCCGTGTGGGCGAGACCCGACATCGATACCTGACCCGGCAGCGGTGTGTCGGTCCAGTCGTTCACCGCGGAGTCGATCGTCGGGTAGTAGCCGACGAACTGGTTGATCCCGTTCGCGCACACCAACGCAGCCAGTGCCGCCGCGACCACCGCCGTACCCCGCCGCCACCACCGCGCCGTCCGCCACCCGGCCCCCAGCACGATCAACGCCGCCACGGCCAGCCCGAACCACAACCACACCGAGAACGGCAACGGATCCGTCAACCCGATGAGGGCGGCCCCCGGGTACGCCGCGAACAACGTCACGAACACGGCCCCCAACGCGACAACCGGCAACCTCCCCAGCCGCCACCGCCGATCCCGCCACCCCACGGCAGCAACCAACGCACCCCCCGCCACCACATCCAGCACCGCCGGAAACCATCCCCCAAGCAGCGACACACTCATCCAACCCCTCCAAGCCGACTAGACCCAAAGGCGAGACGCCCAGCACCGCCGACAGGTTGGCATCTCAGGTCGGAATCTGTTCGGACAGCTGCGGCCGAACGCTCGCGAAGCGCGGGTCGGCGTCGAGTCCGCCGCAGGCCTCGATGTAGGACCGGAGGAAGCGGGCGCCGACCGTGGGCCAGGTCCGGGCGACGTACATCGCGTCCTCGAACTCGATCGCCGCGAGGGCGTAGTCGGGAAGGTCCTCGAACATGCCTGCGACGTCCGCCTCCACGGTCCAATGGCCCGGCTGCTCGGTTCGCAGATACGTGACGAACTCGGGTGTGAAGTAGCCGGCGTTGAGCCGGAACGGCAGCTTGCGGACCACCCGGAGCTCCAGGTGCTTGCGGAAGTCGCGCAACCGCGCCGCCGTCGCCTCGTCGGCCTGCTGCTCGGCACGCCAGAGGATCGCGATCACGGCCGCGGAGTTGTTGGCTTCGACGGCCATGATGAAGCCGCCCAGAGCCGGAATCTCGTCCAGGAGGGCCGGCTTGGCGGCCACGACGGCCGCGAGCTCGGCGCTGAGCCGCAGGTGCTGGTCCGCCGGGGGAGGCAAGGCTCGTGCCAGCAGCTTCTTCACCAGCGGGTCCGGCAGGTCGCCCGCGGTCCGCGACAGCTGGATCAGCAGGGCTCGCCGGAGGCTGCTGTTGAGCGGTTCCTCCGAGACGACGACGTCCTCGTACAAGTCCTCGTCCCACGGCAACATCCCCTGGAGGCCGGGGGTGCCGGTGGCAGTGAAGTGGATCTCCGAGAGCTGGCCGATCGCCGTCAGGTCCGTGACGCTCCATTGCTGACCGCCGTCGGTGGCCAGGTGTCCGGCGATCAACTGGGCCATCGTCTCGCGTTCGCCGACGAGCTCGGCCTCCTGCACATCAGGGTTCGACCAGGACGTCGTGCGTCGCTCCAGCGCCAAGTCTTCGGCGTCGGCGGTCCCCAGGGTCTCGATGACGCTGAACCAGGCCTGATGATCCAGCCCCGCACGCCACAGGCGGACGCAACGCTGCCAGCGCTCGAGGGAGTCGCCGGTCAGGGCGGTGATCGGCACCGGCTTGTCGTCCAGGACGACGCGGAGCAGCACGAGGTTCGCGGTGTAGGCGGCGCGGCGGCGTACGGGGTCGTAGGGGAGCGGGCCGTACAGGTCGTCGGCGGTGTCCGGGCGGTTCAGGTGGGCGCGCAGGAGCTGGGTGATGGTCTCGAGGAGGGACCGGCGGTCGGCCGGGGCCAGTTCGCAGACGAACGTGAGGGTCGGCTGACGGGTGCTCAGTGGCTGATGGCTCAGCAGACGGCGAAGGAAGCTGTCGTCCAGATCCCCGCCGGCGGTGAGCGCAGGGTCGCCGGCCTCGACCTCGCGGTACCGCGTCAGCCGGGCGAGGTGCTGCAGCACGAGTTCCGCGACCAGGTACTCGCCGAAGGTGGCGTGCAGGAACTCGTACGCGCTGCGCTGTTCCCGATCGGCGCGGGGGTTGTGGACGAACATGAACTCGCCGAGGACCCGGTCGGCGGAGCTCAGCGGCTGGACGGCCGGCGACGTACTCGTGGCTGCTTCCAGGGCGGTCAGGTCCGCGTTGAGTTCGGTGTCGGTGATGTGCTGGCGGCCGCGGTTGAACATGCCGAGCGCGGCGTACTGGAGCCGGCGGCGTTGTTGATGCTCCAGGAGCTTCTGATCCGCTTCCGAAAGGTCCGGGGCGGTCTTCTCGGTGACCTGGCGGCTGATGAAGCGGTCGATGATCCGCTGGTAGAGCTCGCTCTGGGTCAGGTCGGCTCCGCCGAGTTTGCCGGTGCCGAGTTCGGCGAGGTAGACGGCGAGCATGAGCAGCAGCAGCGGATGGCAGGTCAGCTCGCTGACCTGGGGTGACTCCGTCATCTCGCCGAGCTCCAGCGGCGCGAAGTCAGGGTCCGCGCCGTGGGCCGCGTTCCAGGCCGCCAGCCATTGCCCGACCCGCTCGCGGTCGAACTCCCGGAGCTTGATGATCGGCGTCTCCGGGGCGATGTCGGCGCGGTCGGCGACGACCGTGCGGGACGTGACGATCACCGACGTCGGCGTACCCAACGTGCGGGCCCGCTTCTGGAACGCCTCCACCTTCGTCAGGTACGCCGATTGCGTCGCCCCGGTCGCCTGGACGAGCTCGTCGAAGCCGTCGAGGAGTACGACGAGGCGGCACCGGTGCGGGCAGGCCGCCGGATCGTCGCAGTCCTCGCACGAGCCGCACTCCTGGCGCAGCTCGTCCAGGTCCGCCTGAGGCCGCTGGAGCGTACGTTGCAGCTCCTTGTTGATCTGGATCGTCAGGTCGTCGTCCGGGTTGATCGACCGCAGCGGCACCCGTACGACGGCAAACGCATCGGCCGGCAGCTGTGCCGCCAGGACCTCGGTCAGCAACGACTTCCCGGCGCCCGGATGACCGAGGAGCAGCAAGGGCCGACGGGCGCCTTCAGGACTGGCCAGATAGCTGGCGAGGTAGTCGACGAGCGACGAATGCTCCGGCCGCAGCGACCACCAGCCCTCGTCGGCCGGACGCGATCGGTGATCTGCGACGGCGTGGTGGAACGACGGCTCGACGAAGCCGTCCCGGACCGTCGGCGATGCGACGGATCGGGTCCGGGAGCGGAGCAGCGGTTCGTCGAGGATCTCGCGGGCCGCGAGCGACAGCTTCTCGCGGTAGCTGTTCCGCGGCGCGGGCGTCCCCGGCATGACCATGGCCAGCATCGTGTGCAGCTCGCCCAGGGCCTTCGACTGCGCGCGGACCAGCTCGCGGGTCGCCGAGAACTCGTTGAGTGTCACCCATAGGCCGAACGGAGCGGACGGGCTGAGCTCGAGCATGCGGCTTCGGTAGAGCCAGGCGGCGCGTTCGACGATCGCGTCCAGGAGGCCGGAGGACGGGGTGGGGGCGAGCCGGGTCCACGCCTCGAGGCCGGTGAAGAAGTCGAGGCAGCGGCGGCCGAGGTGTTCGTAGTACGGCTTCAGATTGCGCTCGAGGTTCTCCTCCATCCCGAGCTTCGGCGACGACAGCGGTACGGCGACGTCGAAGAGGTCGTCGTGATCGGCCTCGGGTACGTCGAGGAGACGCCGCCGTTCCGTGTCGGTCAGGGCGAGGTCGCGGTAGACAGGTCCGATGATGTGCTGCAGTGCGTCGAAGAACGAGGAGACGGCGGTGATCGTGTGGGCGGTGGCGATCAGCTCGAGCTGGTTCTGGTCCTTCGTGCCGCGCAGCCGCTTGGACAGCTCGCTCACGGCTGCGTCGAGCAGGCTGACCGCCTCGTTCTTGGGGTCGACCAGCGAGAGCCAGGCCGCGGCCGTGATCCCGGCGACCGGGCCGCCGACGACCGTCGCCGCGCCCGCCCCGGCGAAGATCGCCGTACCGAACAGGCGGTCGAGCACCGAGCGGCTCCGCCGGTCCAGGTCGAGCACGGACAGCGCACCGCGGAAGGTGTAGGGCGACAGAGCCACTGGCGGGAGCTCCTCGGACGAGTCGGACGCGGAAGGTCAACCTATCGTCGTCGCCGACCAGCCTGAAGTTCTCCTTGAGTGATCAGGGTATCACCGTGTGTCGCAGCCCGGGTGGCGGGAATCGGCGTTCGACAATGTCGAACGGTGGGCGTTGTCTCGTCCGGTTGTCGCTCCTAGATTCCAGCCAGCCGTGGTCGTCACGGCGTGGAAGGGAGGCCAAGCATGGCTACGACCGAAGCGGTCAAACCTAGAACCCTTCTGGGGGAGTGTTCGGCGGAATTCGCCGGAACGTTCATCCTGATCCTGTTCGGTGTCGGGGTGGTCGCCCAAGTGGTGGCGGGCGGCATCGGGGATCACGACTCAATCTCGTGGGCCTGGGGAATCGGCGTCATCATGGGCGTCTACGTGTCCGCCCGGCTCAGCGGTGGCCACATCAATCCCGCGGTCACGATCGCGCTGGCGGTCTTCCGCGGGTTCGCCTGGCGGAAGGTGCTGCCATACATCGGGGCGCAGTTTCTGGGCGCGTTCGCGGCGGCTCTGGTGGTCCGCTGGAACTACTCCAAGGTCCTGCACCACTTCGACCCCGGACTGACGATCAAGAGCCAGGGCGTCTTCTCCACCCTCCCGGGCAACGGCAACGTCGAGCTCGGGGCCGGCATGTGGAGCGGATTCCTGGACCAGGTCATCGGCACGGCGATCCTGATGCTGGTCATCCTGGCCCTCGTCGACCTGCGCAACACAGCACCCGCGGCGAACCTCGGCCCGTTCATCATCGGCCTGCTGGTCGTCGGTATCGGGATGGCCTGGGGCACCCTGGCCGGGTACGCGATCAACCCGGCGCGTGACTTCGGTCCGCGGTTGGCCTCCTACCTGACCGGTTACGGAGGAGCGTTCAAGGACCAGTTCGGAGATCCGTATTTCTGGGTTCCGATCGTGGGACCGATCATTGGGGCGCTCGTCGGCGGTCTGCTCTACGACCTGCTGGTCGGCCGGTACTTGCCGGTGGGCGACGCGGACGAGGAACCGGGACGGGTTCCCGAGGAGGAGGCGACAGCATGATGCAGCGCAGCACCGCGCTTTGTGAGGAGAGGACTTTCCATGGCTGACTTCGTCGGTGCCGTCGACCAGGGCACCACGAGCACCCGATTCATGATCTTCGACCACTCCGGCAACGCGGTGGGCATCCACCAGCTGGAGCACGAGCAGATCCTGCCGCAGGCGGGGTGGGTCGAGCACAACCCGGTGGAGATCATGGAGCGGACCAACTCGGTGATCCGGACCGCGTTGAACGCGAACAACCTGCAGGCCAGCGACCTGGCCGCGCTCGGCATCACCAACCAGCGCGAGACCGCGGTGGTGTGGAACCGCAAGACCGGTCGCCCGTACTACAACGCGATCGTCTGGCAGGACACCCGGACCGACCGGATCGCCTCGGCGCTGGAGCGCGAGGGCAAGGGCGACGTGATCCGGCAGAAGGCCGGTCTGCCGCCGGCGACGTACTTCTCGGCCGGCAAGGTGCAATGGATCCTGGAGAACGTCGACGGGGTCCGCGAGGCCGCCGAGGCCGGTGACGCCGTGTTCGGCAACACCGACACCTGGCTGCTGTGGAACCTGACCGGCGGCACCGAGGGCGGCGTCCACATCACCGATGTGACGAACGCCAGCCGGACGATGCTGATGAACCTGGAGACGCTCGACTGGGACGACGAGCTGATCAGCTTCTTCAACATCCCGCGGCAGATGCTGCCGGAGATCCGTCCGTCGTCGGACCCGAACAAGTACGGCGAGACGCTGGCCAACGGCCCGGTGGGCGGCGTGGTGCCGCTGACCGGCGACCTCGGCGACCAGCAGGCGGCGACCGTCGGCCAGGTCTGCTTCAACCCGGGCGAGGCGAAGAACACCTACGGCACCGGTAACTTCATGCTGCTGAACACCGGCACCGAGCTGGTCCGGTCGAAGGCCGGTCTGCTCAGCACGATGTGCTACAAGTTCGGCGACGAGGCGCCGGTCTACGCGCTGGAGGGCTCGATCGCCGTGACCGGGTCGGCCGTGCAGTGGCTGCGCGACCAGCTGGGCATCATCTCGGGTGCCGCGGAGATCGAGACGCTCGCCAAGCAGGTCGAGGACAACGGCGGCGTGTACTTCGTGCCCGCGTTCTCCGGGCTGTTCGCGCCGTACTGGCGGTCCGACGCACGCGGGGCGATCGTCGGGCTGTCGCGGTTCAACACCAACGCTCACCTGGCGCGCGCAACACTGGAAGCGATCTGCTACCAGAGCAAGGACGTCACCGACGCGATGGAGAAGGACTCCGGCGTGCGGCTCGACGTACTCAAGGTCGACGGCGGTGTGACGGCCAACGAGCTGGCGATGCAGATGCAGGCCGACATCCTCGGCGTACCGGTGAGCAAGCCGGTCGTCGCGGAGACCACGGCACTGGGCGCGGCGTACGCGGCCGGTCTCGCGGTCGGGTTCTGGAAGACCAAGGAAGAGCTGGTCCAGAACTGGAACGAGGACAAGCGGTGGGAGCCGCGGTGGTCCGACGAGCAGCGCGAGCAGGGGTACGCCGGCTGGCAGAAGGCCGTGCAGCGGACCCTCGACTGGGTCGACGTCGACTGATCGTCAACGGAAGAACGAATTCGGAAGGAAAAGCACTGTGGCTGTAGTTGCTCTGTCACCGCAAGCGAGAGCCGACGCGATCGACGCGATGGCCGACGGACGCGAACTGGACGTCCTGGTGATCGGTGGCGGGGTGGTCGGCACCGGGTCGGCACTCGACGCTGCGACCCGGGGTCTGACCACCGGACTGCTGGAGGCGCGCGACTTCGCGAGCGGGACCTCCAGCCGGTCCAGCAAGCTGATCCACGGCGGCCTGCGCTACCTGGAGATGCTCGATTTCCGGCTGGTGCACGAGGCGTTGCAGGAGCGCGGTCTGCTGCTGCAACGCCTGGCGCCGCACCTGGTCAAGCCGGTCCCGTTCCTGTACCCGCTCCAGCACCGCTGGTGGGAGCGGTTCTACGCCGGCTCCGGCGTCGCGCTGTACGACGGGATGGCGGTCAGCTCCGGGTACGGCGCCGGCCTGCCGATCCACCGCCACCTGACCCGCCGCGGCGCGATGCGCCTGGTCCCGTCGTTGAAGAAGTCCGCCCTGGTCGGCGCACTGCAGTACTACGACGCCCAGGTCGACGACGCCCGTCACACGATGGAGCTCGCGCGCACGGCCGCGTCGTACGGCGCGCACGTGGCGAACCGCGTCAAGGTGACGGGCTTCCTGCGTCAGGGCGAGCGGGTCACCGGCGTGCAGGCGAAGGACCTGGAGAGCGGTCGCGAGTTCGAGGTCCGCGCGAAGCAGGTCGTGAACGCGACCGGCGTCTGGACCGACGACACGCAGGCGATGGTGGGGGAGCGCGGGCAGTACCACGTGCGGGCGTCGAAGGGCATCCACCTCGTCGTACCGAAGGACCGGATCCAGTCCAGCACCGGGATGATCCTGCGGACGGAGAAGTCCGTGCTGTTCATCATCCCGTGGGGCCGGCACTGGCTGATCGGCACGACGGACACCGACTGGCATCTGGACAAGGCGCACCCGGCCGCGACGAGCAAGGACATCGAGTACCTGCTCGACCACGTGAACGCCGTGCTGACGACCCCGCTCACCCGCGAGGACGTCGAGGGCGTGTACGCCGGACTGCGGCCGCTGCTCGCCGGTGAGTCGGAGAGCACGTCGAAGCTGTCCCGCGAGCACGTCGTGGCGCACAGCGCGCCGGGTCTCGTGGTAGTTGCCGGTGGCAAGTACACGACGTACCGGGTGATGGCGAAGGACGCGATCGACGCGGTCGCCGACGCGCTCGACGGACGGGTGCCGAAGAGCGTGACGAAGAACATCCCGCTGGTCGGCGCCGACGGGTACCACGCGTTGTGGAACCAGCGCCACCTGATCGCGCAGCGGTCCGGTCTGCACGTGGCCCGGATCGAGCATCTGCTGAACCGGTACGGCGCGCTGATCGAGGAAGTACTGAAGCTCGTCGAGGAGGACCCGTCGCTGGGCGAGCAACTGCCCGGCACCCAGGACTACCTGAAGGCCGAGATCGTGTACGGCGCGAAGGCCGAGGGCGCTCGTCACCTCGACGACATCCTCGCCCGGCGCACCCGGATCTCGATCGAGGCCTGGGACCGCGGCGTCGGCGCGGCGGAGGCCGCGGCCCGGCTGGTCGCGCCGATCCTGGGCTGGGACGAGGAGACGATCGAGCGCGAGGTCTCGTTCTACACCCGGCGAGTCCAGTCCGAACGCGACTCGCAGGACCAGCCCGACGACGAGTCCGCCGACAAGGTCCGCCTCGAGGCCCCGGACATCGTCTCCCCAGCCTGACCCCCGGACGGGGAGGACCAACGCGGTCCTCCCCATCCGTCTGTCAGCCGTTCGCGACGGTCACGACGTAGTTGGCGCCGTCGTCGGTGAACGTGTAGTCACCGGGACCGTTGATGGTCTTGGCGCCGAGGTTGTCGTCGTCGTCCGGCCAGTCACCCTCCATCAGCGTCAGCACCTTGCCCTGCGGGACGGCGACCCGCTGCACGTCCTTGCTGTCGCCCGTGGTCATCTGGACCGGTCCCCAGATGGTGGCGCCGTCGACCACGAGGTACGCGTCGTCCGCACCGGTGTTGTCTTCCTGCTCGTTGCACTTGATGTGGGTGATCACCAGACCGGCCTGCGGGCTCACCGGGCCTGCTTGGGCGATCACCGGAGCGATCGCGACCGAGGTGAGACCCAGTGCGGCCGCGGCCACGATCCTGCGTACTGAAGACATCAGCTTTCTCCTCCCGAGTGGTTGAGCTCAGGACGCTAGGCAACCGGTGTATCAAGCGTTTGACAGCCACATCACGGCTGACACTCTTCGCCCCTGCCCGAAAGGGTTGCTAAAGCTCCTGGTCCTCGGGCCGGATCCAGTTGAAGGTCCGCTGGACGGCGGCCTGCCAGTTCGCGTACTCCGTCTCGCGGCGGGCCGGATCCATGTGCGGCATCCACTGCCCGGCGCGGTGCCAGTTGCTGCGCAGCCCTTCCAGGTCGGGCCAGTACCCGACGGCCAGGCCGGCGGCGTACGCGGCGCCGAGGGAGACGGTCTCGGTCACCATCGGGCGTACGACGCGAACGTCGAGCAGGTCGGCGAGGAACTGCATCAGCAGGTTGTTCGCGGTCATCCCGCCGTCGACCTTGAGTGCGGTCAGCGCGATCCCGGAGTCCGCGTTCATCGCGTCGACGACCTCGAGCGTCTGGAAGCCGGTCGCTTCGAGGACCGCACGCGCCAGATGGCCCTTGGTGATGTACCCGGTAAGCCCGGCGATCACGCCGCGCGCCTCGCTGCGCCAGTGCGGTGCGAACAGGCCGGAGAACGCCGGCACGATGTACGCGCCGCCGTTGTCCTCCACCGTGCGCGCCAGCGTCTCGATCTCTGCCGCGGTGTGGATCATCCCGAGCCCGTCCCGGAACCACTGCACCAGCGACCCGGTCACCGCCATCGAGCCTTCCAGCGCGTACGACGCGGGCTGGTCACCGATCTGGTACGCGACCGTGGTCAGCATCCCGTGCTTCGACCGGACGATCTCCTGCCCGGTGTGCAGCAACAGGAACGAACCGGTGCCGTACGTGCACTTCGCCTCACCGGCGCTGAAGCAGGTCTGACCGAACAGGGCAGCCTGCTGGTCGCCGAGCGCGGCACCGATCCGGACCCCGGGCAGGACCTCGGTCGCGGTCGCGAACACCCCGGACGACGGGCGGATCTCCGGCAGGATCGCCCGCGGTACGTCGAACGCCTCGAGCAGCCGATCGTCCCATTCGAGCGTCTCGATGTTCATCAGCATCGTGCGGCTCGCGTTGGTCACGTCGGTGGCGTGCAGCCCGCCCTTCGCGCCGCCGGTGAAGTTCCAGATCAGCCAGCTCTCCATCGTGCCGAACAGGATCTCGCCGCGCTCCGCGCGCTGCCGCAGCCCCGGCGTGTGGTCGAGCATCCACTTGATCCGCGGCGCCGAGAAGTACGTCGTCAGCGGGAGACCGCACAACTCCGCGAACCGGTCCGGGCCCTCGGTGCCGGCGAGTTCGGTGACGAGCCGGTCGGTCCGGGTGTCCTGCCAGGTCACCGCATGCCCGATCGGCCGGCCGGTCAGCCGGTCCCAGAGCAGGCTGGTCTCGCGCTGGTTGGCGATGCCGATGGCAACGATCTGGGACGGCGAGGCGCCGATCTGCTTGATCGCCGCGGGCACCACCCGGGTGACGTTGTTCCAGATCTCGCCGGCGTCGTGCTCCACCCACCCCGGCCGCGGGAACAGCTGGTGGTGCTCACGTTGCGCCACCGACACCAACCGCCCGCGCCGATCGAACAGGATGCACCGCGTCGAGTTCGTCCCCTGATCCACCGCAGCCACATACTGCTCAGCCATCTCCCCACCCCCCGATCACAGTCATGCTTCCGCCCGGAGGTCGCGGGCGATGGCCTCGGCGGTGGCGCGGACCATCGTGACCAGGTCGGCGCGGTGGCGGAGGCGGCTGTCGCAGATGCGCTCGACCCGGCCGGCCAGGCCGACGGCACCGACGACCAAGCCGCCCAGGCCGCGGATCGGGGCGGCGATACTCGCCAGCTCGACCGTGTGCTCCTCGAACTCGCTGGCCCAGCCGCGGGCTCGGACAGCCGCGAGCTCCTCGGCCAACCGAGCTGGATCAGTGATCGTCCTCGTGGTGAACGCTTCGAGGACCCGCGGCCGAGAGGCGCCGCTGGCGTCGTACGCGAGCACTGCCTTGCCCAGCGCAGTCGCGTGCGGCGGCAGCGTCGTACCGACGTCGAGGTCCTGGTCGCTGTCGTCGGGCCGGAACACGTGGTGCACCACGACGACCTTGCCCTCGACCAGGCGGCCGACGCGAACGACCTCGCCGCTGCGGGACGCCAGCGAGTCGGCCCAGTTGATCGCACGGCTGCGGAGCTCGTTCGGATCGAGGTAGCTCTCGCCGAGCCGGCCGAACGCGTCGCTCAGGTGATAGTGCGCGCCGCTGCGATCCTGCTCGACGAAACCGACCTGGTGCAGGGTCCGCAGGATTCCGTGCACGGTCGTCTTCGCCAGGCCGAGGGCGTTGCCGAGGTCGGCGACCCCCAGCCCGTCAGGCGCGGCGGCGAGAAGTCGCAGCACCGCCGCGGCCCGCTCGATCGACTGCACAGTCCCCGGCACAACGGCAGATTACCTGTGAATCACTGGTATGGCTTCACCTCAGAAGTTCACTGCAGTGCTCACTCGGCAGCGATTGCCCGCAGCACATTGAGCCGTCTCGCGCGGCGTGACGGCCAGACCGCAGCGAGTACGCCGAACAGCATCGCGGCCGCCACCGCGGCGACCAGTTGGAGCACCGGGATGTCGCGGACGTTGAGGCCGTTGTCGACCATCGCGGACTGGATCGCGGCCGCGACACCGACACCGAGTGCCAAGCCCAGCAGCGATCCAAGCATCGTGATCGCGATCGACTCGACCCGGAGCATCCGGCTCAGCTGCGGCGCGTCCATCCCGACCGCCCGCAACAGGCCGATCTCCCGGGTCCGCTCGACCACGCCGAGCCCGAGCGTGTTCACGATGCCGAGCAGCGCGATCAGAACCGCGAGCACGAGCAGGAAGCCGACCGCCGCAAGTACGCCGTTCACCGGTTCGCGGGCCGCCGCGGCGTACGCCTGCTGGTCGCGGACCTGGATCGACGGGTAGTCCTTGGTCAACTGGCCGAGGATGCCGGCCCGGACCCGACCCACTTGGTTGCCATCAGCAACTTCGACGTACAGGAGGTTGTCGCTGGTCGCGCCGCCGATGGTCTGGTACGTCGGCAGCGAGACGATCACCGCGTTGAGCTGCCGGTTCGGTGCGAGGATCCCGCCGACGGTCAGCTTGTGGGTCCCGTTCGCAGTGGCCACCTCGAAGGTCTTGCCGACAGTGACGCCGAGGGTGGTCGCGAGGTTGCGGGGGAGGAGCGCCTGGCCGGAGCCGAGCGCGGCCGCGGAGCCGGAGTCGAACTTGGTCGTGATCGGGCCGTCCAGCGTGCCGTCGCTGACACCGGTGACCTGCACGTTCGTCTTCCCGACCTTGCCGGTCTCCGTCCGGACCCGGTGCACGGACCGTACGCCGGTGACCTTCTCCGTCCGGTCGCCGACCTGGGGGCTGAAGGCCGGCGTGCCGTCGGTGGTGACGAGGATCTGGGAGGTGCCGAGCGCGTCGGCGATGTTCTGGTTGATCGACGCCTTCGCCGACGCGGCGATCACCATCAGGCCGCTGATCAGCGAGACCGAGATCATCAACGCGGACGCGGTGGCCGACGTACGGCGCGGGTTCCGCTCGGCGTTGCGGCGGCCGAGGGTGACCGGCGCCTTGCGGCCGAACGGGTACATCAGCGCGCGGACGACGTACCGGCTGAGCAGCGGGCTGAGCATGACGATGCCGATGGTCGCGGTGCCGGCGCCGAGGACGATGAGTACGACGCCCGGCAGGCCGCCGGTGTTCAGGCCGATCGCGTAGAACAGGACGGCCATCAGCAGGACGAAGCCGCCGATCAGGATCCGGGTGAGCAGCGAGCGCTCCGGTACCGAGACGTCGTCGCGCATCGCGGCGATCGGGGGGAGCTTCCCCGCGCGACGGGCAGCCGGTGCCGCGGCGGCGATCGTGACGCCGGTGCCGATCACGTAGCAGGCGATGATCGTGGTCGGGGTGACCTGCAGCGACGCGGTCGGGATGCGGAGGTCGAGCGTTTCGTACGTGAAGCGAATCGCGACGGCGACGCCGATGCCGATCAACAGGCCGAGCGTCGAGCCGAGGAAGCCGATGATGGCGCTCTCGGCGACGATCGAGCTGGTGACCTGACCGCGGGATGCGCCGATCGCCCGCAGCATCGCGAGCTCGCGGGACCGCTGTGCGACGACCATCGCGAACGTGTTGACGATCAGGAACGTGCCGACGAACAACGCGAGGCAGGCGAACAGCACGAGCACCGTGCTGAAGCCGCCGAAGGTGGTGTCGAGGTCGTGCTGCCCGTCGGCCGAGACCTGCTTCGCGGTCCGCACCTTCACCGAGTCGCCGATCGTCGTGGCGATCGCCTTGCTGACGGTATCGGGGTCGGCTCCCGGCTTCAGCGCGACGGTGACCGACGTCCAGCCCGCCTTGCCGAGCAGCAGGCGCTGAGCCGTCGCACCGTCGAAGGTGACCAGCGGCGCGCCCGCCGCGGCACCTGCAACGGCAGGTGTAGTGGTGCCGGTCAGCGTCGCGGTGAGGGCCTGGGTCGGCGTGACGATCCTGACCTGGTCGCCGATGTCGTAGCCGGCCCGACTGGCCGTCGACTCGTCGAGCGCCAGCTGACTGCCGCCGTACGGCGGGGTCCCGTCGACCAGCTTGAACGGCGCGCTCGCCGCGTCCCGTGGCCAGGCGGCCCCGAAGCTGGTCAGTCCGTAGTTCTCGACCTTCTTGCCGTCCGGCCCGAGGATCTCGACATCGCTGACCATCAGCTGCGGGATCGCGCTCGCCACCCCGGGCACGGCGGCGACCCGGTCCGCGACCTCGGACTGGAACGTCGCGGGGCGGTCGGTGCCGGTCTCGACCGGGGACGCCGGCGTGACGGTGATATCCGCCGTACTGACCGCGAAGTTCTTCTTCAGCGCGTGGGACAGGGTGTCGGTGAAAACCATCGCGCCGCCGGCGAACGCAACCCCGAGCGTGACGGCGAGCGTGCACAGGACGAATCTGAGCCGGTGCGCGAGGACCGAGCGGAGGCCGAGCCGGAACATCAGCCGGCCACGTGTTCGGCAGGCAGGGCCGTTTCGAGCTTCTTCATCGTGTCGAGCACCAACTCGGCGGTCGGGTCGAGCAGCTCGGACTGCAGCGTGCCGTCGGCCAGGAACAGCACCCGGTCGGCGTACGACGCGGCGCTCGGGTCGTGCGTGACCATGACGACCGTCTGGCCGAAGTCGCGGACGGAGCGGTGGAGGAAGTCGAGGACGTCGGCGGAGGAGCGGGAGTCGAGGTTGCCGGTCGGCTCGTCCGCGAACACCACGTCCGGGCGGGACACGAGGGCGCGGGCGCAGGCGACGCGCTGCTGCTGGCCGCCGGACAGCTCGGCCGGCTTGTGGCTCAGCCGGTCGCTGAGGCCGATCGCGTCGATGACCGTAGTCAGCCACTCCTGATCAGGCTTCCGCCCGGCCAGGTCGAGCGGAAGCGTGATGTTCTCCAGCGCGGTCAGTGTCGGGACCAGGTTGAACGCCTGGAAGACGAACCCGATCCGGTCCCGGCGCAGATGGGTCAGCTGCTTCTCGGGCAGCGTGGTCAGGTCGACGTCACCGAGCAGCACCTTCCCGTCCGACGGCTTGTCCAGCCCGGCCAGACAGTGCAGCAACGTGGACTTCCCGGAGCCGGACGGCCCCATGATCGCGGTGAACCGGCCCTTCCCGAACTCCACACTCACGTCGGCCAACGCATCCACCTGCGTCTGCCCACCGCCGTACACCTTCCACACCCCGACCGCTCGCACCGCCGCATCAGCCACGCCCATGCGACGAACGGTATCGACCGAGGGTTCCTCCGGCGGGGTGGAGGTGGGGGATCAGCCGTCGACTGTGATCAGGTCGATGCCGGCTGATTCGGCGGCTACCTCTTCGACCGAGCGGGTCGGGAGGGGCGGGGGTGTGCCGCCCCAGGCGGGGCAGAGGGGTTTGTGGTCGCACCAGTCGCACAGCGGGCCGGGGCTGGGGCGCCAGTCGCCGGAGTCGAGGGCGCGGGTGATCGCGATCCAGAGCGCGGAGACCTTGCGCTCGCAGGCGCGCAGGTCGGCCTCGTCGGGGACGTAGCGGACGATCTCGCCGTTGCCCAGATACACCAGTTGGAGCATGGCCGGGACGACACCGCGCAGCTTCCACAGCACGAGGGCGTAGAACTTCATCTGGAACAGCGCCTTGGCCTCGAAGAACTCCGACGGCGAGCGACCGGTCTTGTAGTCGACCACGCGGATCTCGCCGGTCGGCGCGACGTCCAGGCGGTCGACGTACCCGCGCAGCACCAGACCGGACTCCAGGGCGGTCTCGACATACAGCTCGCGCTCGGCGGGCTCGAGGGCGTTGGGGTCTTCGAGAGTGAAGTACTTCCCGAGCAGCTGGTGTGCCTCGGCGAGCCACTTCGCCAGCTCCTCGCCGCTCGCGTCCTCGGCGAACAGCTCGGCGACCTCGGGCTCCTCCTCGAGGATCCGCTCCCACTGCGGCTCGAGCATCTCCGCCGCCTGCTCCAGCGTCCGCTCGCCGCGCGGCAGGTCGAACAGGCGCTCCAGCACGGCGTGGACGACGGTCCCGCGCACGGCAGCGGCCGACGGCTTCTCCGGCAGCCGGTCCACGACCCGGAACCGGTACTTCAGCGGGCAGCTCATGAAATCCGCCGCCCGGGACGGCGACAACGCCCCACGCGAGTGCTCGTGCGGATCGACTGCGGCTGCAACGCTCATACCGAAACCCTAGGCACAACTACCGACACTTCGCGCGCACCCCACTCCGCCCTGTGGAAAACCCAGCAAACTCCCAGCCGCCTTTCGGCCCGCTATCGGCCGCGATTGCCATCCTGGACGCATGACGCCTCCCGAGCAGCCGCCGCCGAACCACGATCGTGGGCTGGGGTACGACCTCGCGACGCTGCGGCGCCGCCGCTTTCTCGGCGTCGTGGCCGGCGCCGGCCTGGCTGCCGTCGCAGGATGCGCCGAACGCCGGCACCCCGGCCATTGGCACCACGCCGGCCATTGGCACCACGCCGGCCACCGGCACCACCCCGGCCACCGGCACGACGCCGACCTCCGGAGGCACGCCGACGAGCAGCACGGCGTCGTCCGGCCGCGCCGTCGACGAGATTCCGGAGGAGACCGGCGGTCCGTTCCCAGGCGACGGCTCCAACGGGCCCAACGTCCTGAACCAGTCCGGCATCGTCCGCAAGGACATCACCAGGTCCTTCGGCACAGCATCCGGCCAGGCGACCGGCGTACCGCTGTCCGTCGAGCTGACCGTCCTCGACGCCGACAAGGACAGCCCGTTCGAGGGCGCCGCGATCTACCTCTGGCACTGCGACGCCCAAGGCCGCTACTCGTTGTATTCCGACGGCGCGACCGAGGAGAACTACCTCCGAGGAGTCCAATCAGCAGACGCGACCGGCAAGGTCACGTTCACCACGATCTTCCCTGCGGCGTACCAAGGCCGCTGGCCGCACATCCACTTCGAGGTCTACTCCAGCATCGACGACGCGACGAAGGCCGGGCAGATCACGCGTACGTCGCAACTGGCCCTCCCGAAGGACGCGTGCAGCGCTGTCTACGCCGCCAACGGGTACGACGGAAGCGCGGAGAACCTGAGCCGGACCTCGCTCGAGAACGACAACGTGTTCGGCGACGACGACGGCGTACATCAGCTCGCCACCGTCACCGGAGATGTCGATCAGGGGTACACCGCAACTCTCACGGTGGGTGTGTAGCACGGAGTTACCGTCGGCCAAGTAGGTTTGGGTTGATGCCAGACACGCGTGATCCCCAGAATCCAGCCCAGCCGGCCGGCCCGCCACCGCCCGGGACCTGGGTGCTCGGTCGTGTCCGCGGGATCCGGCTGACGATGCGCTTCACCTGGCTGCCGGTGGCGATGCTGCTCGCGGTCGGGTTCGCCGCGATCATCGGCCAGCAGTTCCCCGAGCTCGGCGGCTGGCGGTACGCCGCGGCGTTCGCGTTCGTGGTCGCGTTCACGCTGTCGATTTTGGTCCACGAGCTGGCGCACGCGCTGATGGCGCTGCGGTTCGGCATCGGCGTCTCCGAGATCAACCTTGGCTTCTTCGCAGCCGGCACCCACATCGAGGGCGAGCGGAAGTCACCGCTCGAGGAATTCGCCGTCTCGGTGGTCGGCCCGATCGCGTCGCTGGTCGTCGGCGGGCTCGCGTACCTCGGGTCCCGGGCCTTCGACGAGGGCGTCGGGTACGTCGCGCTGTGGGAGCTCGGCATCGCGAACCTGATCGTGGGCGTCACCAACCTGCTGCCCGGTCTGCCGCTCGACGGCGGCTGGGTGCTGCGCGCGATCGTCTGGAAGATCACCGGCAACATGCACACCGGCACGATCGTGGCCGCGTGGGCCGGGCGGCTGCTGGCGATCTCGGTGCTGGCGGTGCCGGTGCTGCTCGAGGAGATCTGGGGCTGGCAACCGTCGATGATCGACTTCATCATCGCGCTGCTGGTCGGCTTCTTCCTGTGGAGCGGCTCGACGGCGTCGCTGATGCAGGCCCGGCTGCGACGCAAGCTGCCCAGCCTCCAGGTCCGGACGCTGGCCCGCCGCGCAGTCGCCGTACATTCCGGTACGCCGATCTCCGAGGCGGTCCGGCTGGCGGGTCAGACCCAGGCCGGCGCGGTCGTGGTGATCGACGGCGACGGCAAGCCGCACGCGCTCGTGTCGGAGACCGCGGTCGCGGCGGTCGCCCCGAACCAGCGGCCCTGGACCACCGTGAGCGAGGTTTCCACCGCGATCGGCGCGGGCCACATCATCGGCGTCAACGACACCGGCGAGGAGATCCTCGCCACGTTGCGCGAGCACCCCGCCTCGGAGTACCTGGTCCTCGACGCGAGCGGCGCGGTGTACGGCGTGCTCGCGACCGCGGACGTCGAAAAGGCGTTCCGTTCGCGCTGATTACTCGGTTGCGGTGACCGAAAGTTAAGGTGAGCGCCTTATGGCTGACTTGCGTGACTTTCCCGACCAGGCGTACTCCGGGGTCCATCACGGACCGCTGCAGGAGGGCGAGTGGATCACCCTGCAGGACTCGAAGGGCCGCCGCCACTCGGTCAACCTCGAGCGCGGGAAGATCTTCCACACCACCAAGGGCGGGATCGCGCACGACGACCTGATCGACGGCCCGGACGCGGTCGTGATCAGGTCCAAGGGCGGCGTCGAGTACCTCGCGTTGCGCCCGCTGATGGCCGACTACTCGGTGTCGATGCCGCGCGGCGCGGCCGTGATCTACCCCAAGGACACGGCGCAGATCGTGACGATGGCCGACATCTTCCCGGGCGCCAAGGTGGTCGAGGCGGGGGCCGGTTCCGGCGCGCTGACCACGGCGTTGCTGCGGGCGGTCGGGGTTCACGGACAGGTGATCTCGTTCGAGCGCCGGGAGGACTTCGCCGAGGTCGCCCGGAAGAACGTCACCGGTTTCTTCGGCGGCGAGCACCCGGCCTGGCGGCTGGAGGTCGGCGACCTGGTCGAGAAGCTCAACGAGCAGGACGTGGATCGCGTCGTACTCGACATGCTGGCGCCGTGGGAGTGCGTCGACGTCGTCGCCGAGGCGCTGTCACCCGGCGGGGTGTTCTGCGCCTACGTGGCTACCACGACGCAGCTGAGCCGCTTCGTGGAGACGCTGAGGGCACACGGTGAGTTCACCGAGCCGCGCGCGTGGGAGTCTCTCGTGCGAGACTGGCATGTAGAAGGTCTTGCGGTTCGTCCGGGCCACCGGATGCAAGGTCACACCGCCTTCCTGGTCACAGCACGAAGGATGGCGCACGGGGTGCAGGCACCCCGGAAGAAGCGGCGCCCCGCGCCCGGTGCGTATGGCGACGATTACCTCGGACCCCGTCGCGAAGAGGTCCGTTCGGAATCAACCGGCGACATGCCGAAGGCAACTGATTCATCCGCAACCGACACGTGATGGGATTCAGCTTGCCCGGCGAGGTTTTCTGGGTAAGGTCCATAGGGTCGAGCCCCACATGGTGAGGTGATGATCGTGGCTGGAGACGAGAGTCCTACCGCGGCAGAACTGCGTAACCAGGTCCGGTACCTGGAGGCCGAAGTCGCGGCGTTGCGACGGCGGCTGCTCGAGCACCCGGCAGACAGCCGGTCGCTCGAAAGCAGGCTGTCCGAAACACAGGCCTCCTTGGCGAGTGTCACCGCTCAGAACGAGCGGCTGGCCGACACGCTGCGGGAGGCGCGAGAGAAGATCATCGCCCTGAAGGAGGAAGTCGACCGGCTGGCGCAACCGCCGTCCGGATTCGGCACCTTCCTCGGACGGAACGAAGACGACACGCTCGACGTGTTCACCGGCGGCCGGAAACTCCGGGTCGCGGCGAGCCCGTCGGTGGACCTGGACGCGCTCAAGCTCGGCCAGGAACTGATGCTGAACGAAGCACTCAACGTGGTCGAGGCCTGTGACTTCGAGGTCGTCGGCGACGTGGTGATGCTGAAGGAGCTGCTCGCCGACGGCGAGCGGGCGCTGGTCATCGCGCAGGCGGACGAGGAGCGGGTGGTGCGGCTCGCGTCGCCGCTGCTCGACATCCCGCTGCGCAGCGGCGACTCGCTGCTGCTCGAGGCCCGCTCCGGGTATGTCTACGAGAAGATCCCGAAGTCCGAGGTCGAGGAGCTGGTGCTCGAAGAGGTCCCGGACATCGACTACACCCAGATCGGCGGCCTGACCGGCCAGATCGAACAGATCCGGGACGCCGTCGAGCTGCCGTACCTGCACAAGGACCTGTTCCTCGAGCACGAGTTGAAGCCGCCGAAGGGCGTGCTGCTGTACGGCCCGCCAGGCTGCGGCAAGACGCTGATCGCGAAGGCGGTGGCGAACTCGCTGGCCAAGAAGGTGGCGGAGAAGACCGGCGTCGCCGAGCAGAAGTCGTTCTTCCTCAACATCAAGGGCCCCGAGCTGCTGAACAAGTACGTCGGTGAGACCGAGCGGCACATCCGCCTGGTCTTCCAACGGGCCCGGGAGAAGGCCTCCGAAGGTATGCCGGTGATCGTGTTCTTCGACGAGATGGACTCGCTGTTCCGCACCCGCGGATCCGGCGTGTCGTCCGACGTGGAGAACACCATCGTTCCGCAGCTGCTGAGCGAGATCGACGGTGTCGAGGGCCTGGAGAACGTCCTGGTCATCGGCGCCTCCAACCGCGAGGACATGATCGACCCCGCGATCCTGCGGCCCGGCCGGCTGGACGTGAAGATCAAGATCGAGCGCCCCGACGCGGAGGCGGCCCGGGACATCTTCTCGAAGTACCTGACCAGTGGGCTGCCGTTGCACGTCGACGACCTCGGCGAGTTCGGCGGCGACCGGCAGGCGTGCGTGGACGGCATGATCCAGCGCACGGTGGAGCGGATGTACACCGAGGCCGACGAGAACCGCTTCCTCGAGGTCACCTACGCCAACGGTGACAAGGAGGTCCTGTACTTCAAGGACTTCAACTCGGGCGCGATGATCCAGAACATCGTCGACCGGGCGAAGAAGATGGCGATCAAGGCCTTCCTGGACGACAACCAGAAGGGCCTGCGGGTACAGCACCTGCTCCAGGCCTGCGTGGACGAGTTCAAGGAGAACGAGGACCTGCCGAACACCACGAACCCGGACGACTGGGCCCGGATCTCCGGCAAGAAGGGCGAACGGATCGTCTACATCCGCACGCTCATCTCCGGCAAGCAGGGCACCGAGCCGGGTCGCTCCATCGACACCGCGACCAACACGGGTCAGTACCTGTAGGACGCTGCGAACCGCCCCCGGACCTGCTGGTCCGGGGGCGGTTCGTCGTCAGGGGGTAGACAAAACACCCGGTGCGATCGGGGGGTTTCCCTGATTGGTACGGCGGAGCGGCGGCTCTAGCTTGCTGTTATGGCGACGGATGAGGTGCGGAAGGACCTGCGGGCCGCGGTGGCGGCCCGCCAGGAGCTGGGGCCGGAGTACGAGAACGAGATCATCGACAGCTTCCTGGAGAAGCTCGATGCCCGGGATGTCCAGCGACGCGTCAGCCCGTACCCCGAGCCGGCCCCGCGACGGCATCCCAGCCGCGAGACCGATCCCGGGGGACTGGCACTGGCGATCGTGTCGATCGTCGCGGCGATCCCGATCACGGCGATCGCGGCCGGCATGATCGGCCCGTTCGGCGTGCTGATCGCCTGGATCGGCCTGGTCAGCATCAACTTCGCCCGCACCATGTCCCGCCGCCGCTGACGCCCTACTTCGTCTTCAGCTCGACCGGGACCGGCCGACCCTGGGCGTCGTACGCGCGCACCTCCTGCTCCACGTACATCGCGTCGACGACCGCGGTGACCCGGTTGTCGGCGTACGCGTAACCGTCGTCGATGGTGCCGCGCTGCCACGGGCTCACGACGCTCTTCCAGACCAGGCGCGACTCGATCCGGGCGATCTCGGGACGGGCCCGGTAGAGCGTCCAGATCCGGGAGCCCGTCGGTGCCGAAGAGGTGCCGCCGGAGACGCCTGTGAGGCCTTGCTTCTTCGTCGGCACATCGAGGAACGACGGATCCCGCTGCCACCCGCCTCCCCCGGCGGGGACCACGCAGGTGGCAACGCCCGAGGCTCCGGACCCCTTGACGACCATCAGGATGTCGGTGGTCCTGGGATTCGCGGCCGGCACCCGCCGTGCCCAAGCCACCGTCAGCGGTCGGTCGAGCTTCGAGTGCAGGCGTCGCTCGCAGGACTCCGTGTAGGCAGCGATCGCCTCGGCGTCGGACACGACCGGAAGGCCTGTCGGGGTCGGAACTGCCGCCGTCGCGGTGCCGGCGACACCGGGGTCGGAGGGCGCCCGGTTGGTGATCACGAGGGTGCCGGCCACCGCGGCGCCGACGGCGGCGACGGCGACCACCGGGGCGATCATGCGGCGGCTCGGGCGGTGCTCGACGGGCCGCGCCTTGTCCATCACATGGTTGCGGAGGCGGGACCGCTCGGCGGGGCTCAACGGGGGGACGCGTGGCGGTTCGAGATCGGTGTTCATGAGAGCTCCTCGTTGAGGGCGACCCGGGTGAGCAGGTCGGGGAAACGGCGGCGGGTGCGGTGGAGCCGGGCCTTGACGGTCCCGACCGGTACGCCGAGGGCGTCCGCGGCCTCGGTCATCGTCAGACCGGACCAGACGACGAGCTCGAGCGTGTCGCGTTCGTGCCGGGGGAGTTTGGCCACGGCACGACGGATCGCCGACATCCGGCGTTCGTCGTCGAGCCGACGGGCGACGTCGGGCGCGTGATCGTGGTCCGGCGCGGGGGTGGGCAGGCGGTCGACCAGGTTGCGCAGCCGGTTCGCCGTCCGGAACAGGGTCTGGCATTCGTTGCCGGCCACGACGAGCAGCCAGCCGCGGGCGCTCGGAGCGGTCAGCGGACCGGGTGGGTTGCGCTGGAACCGTCGCCAGGTACTCAGGAACGTCGACTGGACCACGTCGTCGGCAGTACTCCACGAGGCGGTACGCCGGAACGCGAACGCACGGACGTCGTCCGCGTACCGGTCGAACAGCTCGCCGAGCGCGAAATGGTCCCCGATGCGCAACCGCTCCCAGAGCTCCTGGTCGGATCCCGTAGCCATGGCCGGCTCCGTATCGTCAGTCAGGGTGATCTTCACACCCTCTAGTGACCGGCCACCGCGCGGACGGTTGCATCAGAGCCGGTGCAGGATGTCTCGCAGGCCGTTCGCGACGTCGTCGGGCAGGTCGAGGAGCAGGCCGCGGTGGACGCCGTACCAGGGGGAGAGACGAGCCCAGTCCGCGGCACGTTCGACCTGGTCGGGGGTGGGTTGGTAGATCTCCAGCACACCGCCCCGGACCGCCGCCGGAGCACCGTTGAGGGGCCAGCAGAGGTCAAGGGCGGGGTCGCCGATGACGGCGTCGGTCCAGTCGATGATGCCGGTGATCTCGCCGTCGCTCACCAGGATGTGCTCGGGGCCGAAGTCGCAGTGGATCAAGGACGTGCGGACGTGGGCCACGCGGTCCAGGAGCTCCAGTGCCCGGGGTTGGGCTTCTGCGGGCAGCAGCGGCACGATCTGGGCCCTGCAGTCCTCCAGGAAGGTCGCCTTCTCCGCGTCCGCTGTGGCGGCGTCCAGAGCGCCACGGGCGACCGCTTCGACCGGGTCCACGGCGTGCAGGGCCTTCAGGAACTCGCCGAGCGCCCGGCCGATCGCCGTACCGCCGTCGGTGAAGGGTGAGCCGGGCAGCATCAGGTGCCGTACGCCGTTGTCGGTCAGCTCAGGCACCGGGACCGGCAGGGGCAGCTGTGGGGCGAGCCAGGGGAGGAGCGTGGCTTCAGCCAGCAGCCGTGGCCGTACTGCGGGCCGTCGGGGCGAGCGATGGATCCACGGACCCTCGATCCACGCGTCGCTGTCCCAGCCCTGGCCGATGGTCGCCAGACTCCGGACGAACTCACCGAGCAGACCGACCGCATCCGGCATGAACGGCCACGACGGGTCGTCCATCTTGGCGACGAGCTCGGCAGGGGACATCCACGCACCCCACTCGACCTCCTCCGGCTGGTGCCGCACCGGTCCGTCCCAGACGCAGGTGTACAGGTACGCGTGGTACCGCGTGTTGTCGTCGGCGTAGTCGCCCTCCGGCAACCGGGTCAGCTCGACACCTGCGATCCCGAGCTCCTCCTCCAGCTCCCGTACGACGGCGTGGAAGGGGTCCTCACCGGCCGCGACGACCCCGCCGGCGGAGAAGTCGTAGTGGCTCGGGTAGACATCCTTGATCGGCGTACGGCGGTGCACGTAGATGTCACCGGCCGGATTCCGGACGACTACTCCGGTGGCGGAGTGGCGCAGGTTGTCGCGCCGCATCACCGATCGCGGGACGGACCCGGTGACATGGTTGTCTTCGTCCAGGATCGCCACCATTTCGTCCACGCGCGCAGTCTCACACGTAACCCTGTGGACACAGCAACACCTTTAGTCGCCCTTACCGCGTAGGCTCGTTCGCATGAGTGTTCGGCGGATCATGGGTACCGAGACCGAGTTCGGGATCTCGGTGCCGGGCCAGCCCGGGGCCAACCCGATGCTGACCTCGAGCCAGGTGGTGAACGGCTACGCACAGACGCAGCCGCTCGCGCGCAAGACGCGGTGGGACTTCGACGAGGAGCACCCGCTGCGCGACGCGCGAGGATTCGACCTGAGCCGGGAGGTGGCGGACTCCAGCCAGCTCACCGACGAGGAGACCGGCCTGGCCAACGTGATCCTCACCAACGGCGCGAGGTTGTACGTCGACCACGCCCACCCGGAGTACTCCGCTCCCGAGACCACGAACCCGCGCGACGCGGTGGTCTGGGACAAGGCCGGCGAGCTGGTGATCATGGAGGGCGCGCGCCAGGCCCGGCTGATCCCCGGCGCCCCCCAGCTGAACCTGTACAAGAACAACACCGACAACAAGGGCGCGTCGTACGGCTCGCACGAGAACTACCTGATGCGCCGGTCCACGCCGTTCGCGTCGATCGTGCGGCACCTGACGCCGTTCTTCGTGAGCCGTCAGGTGGTCACCGGCGCCGGTCGCGTCGGCATCGGCCAGGACGGCGCGGCGCACGGGTTCCAGATCAGTCAGCGGGCCGACTACTTCGAGGTCGAGGTCGGCCTGGAGACGACGCTGAAGCGCCCGATCATCAACACCCGCGACGAGCCGCACGCGAATCCGGACCGTTACCGCCGGTTGCACGTGATCATCGGCGACGCGAACCTGTCCGAGATCTCGACGTACCTGAAGGTCGGGACGACGTCGCTCGTGCTGGCGATGATCGAGGACGGCTGGCTCACCGACGACCTGGGCGTCGACCGCCCGGTGTCCGCGCTGCACGAGGTCAGCCACGACCCGTCCTGCACGCATCTGCTCACGCTGAAGGACGGCCGCAAGATCACCGCCGTCCAGCTCCAGGCGGAGTATCTGGAGCAGGCCCGCAAGTACGTCGAGGACAAGTACGGCGACGACGCGGACCGGCAGACCAAGGACGTGCTGCACCGGTGGGAGCAGATCCTCGACCAGCTCGCGATCGACCCGATGAAGCTGTCCGACCAGCTCGACTGGGTCGCGAAGTACAAACTGCTCCAGCAGTACCGCGACCGTGACGGCCTGGAGTGGGACGACCCGAAGCTGCACCTGATCGACCTGCAGTACGCCGATCTGCGCCCGGACAAGGGCCTGTATTACAGGTTGGTGAAATCCAACCGGATGCAGCGGATCGTCACCGACGAGGAGATCCGGATGGCGGTCGCGCACCCGCCGACCGACACCCGGGCCTACTTCCGCGGCCGCTGCATGCAGCAGTACGCGCCGCAGGTCGCGGCCGCCTCCTGGGACTCGGTGATCTTCGATCTGCCCGGTAAGGAGTCACTGCAGCGAATCCCGACCCTGGACCCGCTGCGGGGGACGAAAGCGCACGTCGGAGCACTTCTTGACCAATGCGACACCGCCAGTGACCTGGTTCGCACCATTACTGGGGGCGCTGCCGGGTAGGGTCGCTATAGAGAGATCGGTTGGGCGGTCTCTCCAGCGGTTCTAGGAGGTGTGTGCCATGGCGAAAGACGGCGGGCAGCAGCACAAGCAGCCCAAGCGTTCGTCGACCGAGGAAGAGGTCGACCAGGTCGAGGCGTCGGAGGACGTCCAGGAGCGCAAAGAGCGACTCGACGAGGACGTCGACTCGATCCTGGACGAGATCGACGAGGTGCTCGAGGAGAACGCCGAGGAGTTCGTCCGCGGATTCGTGCAAAAGGGTGGGGAGTGAACCGCTCGATGACTTCTGATGCCTCCGGCCGGTTGCCGGAAGCCTTCCTGACCCCAGGTGGCTCGTCGTTCATGGACTTCCTGGCCGGGCACGCGCCCGACCTGTTGCCGGGACGACGGGCCCTGGGTTCGGGTGACCTGTCCAGCGAAGTCCCGCACGGTACGACGATCGTGGCGGCCACCTTCCCCGGTGGCGTGATCATGGCCGGCGACCGGCGGGCCACGATGGGCAACATCATCGCCCAGCGTGACATCGAGAAGGTGTTCCCGGCCGACGAGTACTCGGCGGTCGCGTTCGCCGGCTCGGCCGGTTTCGGGATCGAGATGGTCCGGTTGTTCCAGGTCGAGCTCGAGCACTACGAGAAGCTCGAGGGCGCGACGCTCAGCCTCGACGGCAAGGCGAACCGGCTCAGCGCGCTGATCCGCGGCAACCTGCCGATGGCGATGCAGGGCCTGACCGTGGTGCCGCTGTTCGCGGGGTACGACCACGACATCAAGGGCGGCCGGATCTTCTCCTACGACCCGACCGGCGGGCGGTACGAGGAGACCCACTTCTACAGTGTCGGCTCGGGCTCGCTGTTCGCCCGCGGCGCGCTGAAGAAGCTGTACCGCGAGGACCTGTCCGAGACCGACTGCGTGACGGTGATGATCCAGTCGCTGATCGACGCGGCCGACGACGACTCGGCGACCGGCGGACCGGACATGCTCCGGCGGATCTTCCCGGTGGTCGGCGTGGTCACCGCGGACGGTTACCGGCGGCTGCCCGAGGACGAGGTGGCGGCGCTCGTCGACGCGGCCTGGAGCCAACGGCACCAGCGTCCCGACGGCCCGGCCGCGACGTCCCTGACCTGATGCTGTTGCCCGTCTCCCCGATCGAACTGACAGAGGACTCATGAGCGTTCCCTTCTACGTCTCGCCCGAGCAGCTGATGCGGGACCGGGCGGACTTCGCCCGGAAAGGCATCGCCAAGGGCCGCAGCGCGATCGCGCTGCAATATGCCGACGGCATCCTGTTCGTGGCCGAGAACCGCTCGCCCGCGCTGCACAAGGTGGCCGAGATCTACGACCGGATGGCGTTCGCCGCCGTCGGCCGGTACAACGAGTTCGAGAACCTGCGGATCGCCGGCGTGCGGCTGGCCGACATGCGCGGGTACTCCTACGACCGGCGTGACGTGACCGGCCGGGCGCTGGCCAACGCGTACGCGCAGACGCTCGGCGCGATCTTCTCCTCCGGCGGCGAGAAGCCGCTCGAGGTCGAGATCCTGGTCGCCGAGATCGGCAACACCCCGGCCGAGGACCAGGTCTACCGGCTCACCTACGACGGCTCGATCGCCGACGTGCAGGGGTACGCCGTGATGGGCGGCCCGGCCGACCAGGTCGCGGACTACATCGGCGAGCACTACTCCGAGGGCATCTCGCTCGCGGGTGCGCTCCGGCTCGCGGTCGATGCCCTCGGCCACGACGGCACCGAGGTCCGGCAGCTGACCCCGGACCAGCTCGAGGTCGCGGTCCTGGACCGGACCCGGAGCCAGGTGCGCAAGTTCAAGCGGATCTCCGAGGAGACGCTGGCCGGCATCCTGTCCGAGTCCAGCCCCGCCGAGGAGGCCACCGAGCCTGCGGGCGATGGCGACGGGGGCAAGACGGACGACGCCGCAGAGCCCGGTGCGTCGGCCGAGGACGCCCCGGTCGCCCCGCCGGCGGATGATGCACCGATCGCGCCGCCGGAAGATCCCGACGACAACCGTCCCCTGTGACGGATCAGCGCGAGACCTCAGCCGTCACCGACAACGTGGCGGCTGAGTCGTCTCGGCCCGGCGACCCGGTTCCGTGGCAGCTGCTGGGGGAGGAGCCGGGCTTCAAGCGCTTCTTGACCGTCCGGCTGCGGCGCTACCGGATGCCCGACGGCCGCGAGGTCGAGTGGGACGTGATGGGTCCCGAGGCAGGTATCACGTCCGGGATCACCGTGCTGCCGCTGACGCCCGACGGCCGGATCGTCACGATCCGGATGTTCCGGGCCGGCCCGGACGCCGTCGTCACGAACCTGCCGGGCGGCTTGGTGGAGCCCGGCGAGGAGGTGGCCGTCGCCGGCGCCCGGGAGCTCGAGGAGGAGACCGGCTACACCTGCGAGACGCTCGACGTCGTCGGCTGGCAGTGGTCCGGCGCGTCCTCGACGTTCCGCAAGTACGTCGCGATCGCGCGCGGCTGCCGCCCGGACGGCAAACAACAGCTCGACGAGGCCGAGGACTGCGTCCCGGTCGAGCTGAGCGTCGACGCGTTCCGTGCCGAACTGCGTACTCCGGGTGCGATGACCGGAATCGATGCGGCCTATCTCGCGTTGGACCACGCAGGACTTCTTTGAGCCAACTGCGGAGGTACCCGATATGAGCAACGCGGACATCATCACCGAGTTCCGGGACAATGACGGCAGGGTCGGCGGCAACTTCGAAGGCGCGCCGATGGTGCTGTTGCACCACCGCGGCCGCCGGAGCGGCGAGGAGTACATCGCCCCGACGATGTACCTGGCCGACGAGAACGACCCGGCCGTCATCTACGTGTTCGCCAGCAAGGGCGGCGCTCCCACGAACCCGGACTGGTACCGCAACCTGGTCGCCGCCGGCGAGAGCGTTGTCGAGGTCGGCACCGAGACGTACAAGGTGACTGTGGGCGAGCTGACCGGCGACGAGCGCAACCGGATCTACGCCGAGCAAGCGCGGCGCTACCCGGGCTTCGGAGAGTACGAGATCCGCACGGCCGGCATCCGCACGATCCCGGTCCTGAAGCTCACCCGCGCGTCTTGACGAGCAGGCCTGCGCGCTGAGTGGATAGGGGCTGTGACCCCTGAGCCTCAGCAGACCAGCACTCGCCCGGACGGGTTCGACCTCGGTGACACGGTCGGCGTGGTCCACGGCCCGACCACGGACCCTGACGCCGAACGGATCGTCCGCGAAACCCTGACCCGGGCCGGCGTGACCACGATCGTCGACGGCGAGGCCGTGGTGACGGTCCACATCGGCGGCACCGCTCTCGATGTCGAGCCCGCCGCCGGTCTGCCGGCCGAGGGGTACGTCGTTGCCGTCGGCGACCACCGCGTCGTCCTCGACGGCGTCGACACCCGCGGCACGTACTACGCGGCGCTGACTCTCGACCAGCTTGTCCAGGGCAACCATCTCGACGGCGTCGAGATCCGCGACTGGCCGACGTTGCCGTACCGCGGCTCGATCGAAGGCTTCTACGGCACTCCGTGGTCGCACGCGGACCGCCTCGACCACCTGGACTACCTCGGCGCGCACAAGATGAACACGTATCAGTACGCGCCCAAGGACGACGTCTACCACCGCGAGCAGTGGCGCGACCCGTACCCGGCCGACAAGCTGGCCGAGCTCGGCGAGCTGATCGAGCGGGCCCGGCGCAACAAGGTCGACCTCACCTTCGCGCTCTCGCCCGGTCTGTCGATCGCGTACACCTCCGACGAGGACTTCCAGGCGCTGATCGCGAAGTTCGAGGCGCTGTACGCGCTCGGCGTCCGGGTGTTCAACGTCCCGCTCGACGACATCGAGTACGAGAAGTGGCACTCCGACGAGGACGCCGCGAAGTACGGCACGGGCGGCGGCGCGGCCGGTGCGGCGCAGGCGGACCTGTGCAACCGCGTCCAGCGCGAATGGATCGCGACCAAGCAGGATGTTGCCCCGCTGCAGATGGTCCCGACCGAGTACTACGACGTCGAGGAGACGCCGTACAAGCAGGCGCTGCGTGAGCGGCTCGACCCGGCCGTGATCGTGCACTGGACCGGTACGGCGGTCGTCCCGGAGCGGATCACGACCGCACAAGCAGCTGCGGCGAAGGCGGTGTTCGGGCACGACATCCTGATCTGGGACAACTACCCGGTCAACGACTATGCCCATGGCCGGATCCTGCTCGCGCCGTACACGGGCCGCGAGCCCGGCCTCGCCGAGCACGTCGTCGGCGTGATCTCGAACCCGATGAACCAGGCCGCGGCCAGCAAGCTCGCCCTGTACTCGTTCGCCGAGTTCGGCTGGAAGCCCGCGACTTACGACGCCGACGCGTCCTGGCGTCGCGCGATCGCCGAGCGTGCCGGGGGAGACGTGGCCACGATTGCGGCGCTGGAGGTGTTCGCGGACCTCACGACGTACGACGGGAAGCTGCATCTGACCAATGCGCCGGTGCTGGCCTCGAAGCTCGCGGCCTTCAAGGCGACCTGGGACGGCGGCGACCTGGCCGGCGCGATCGCCGACCTGGAGCCGTACCTCGAAGCGATCGAGAACGCGTCTGCGCAGATCCGCAGCGGCGTGATCGACCCGGAGTTCGAGGCCGAGACCGACTCCTGGCTGGACGCCTCGTTCTACTGGGGCGGAGCCCTGCGGCAGGCGTTGCGCGTGTTCGAGGCGCAGGCGGAGGGCAACGAGTCGGACGTCGCGACGGCCCGGGACGAGATCGAGCACCTGATCACGCAGGCGAACGAGATCCGCGATGTCCGCCTGCCGCACAGCAAGGTGCCGCTCCGGATCGCCGACGGGGTGGCCGACAGGTTCGTTCGCGAGGCGGGCGGGCCGGTATCCTGAGGGCGGACCGCGACTGGCGCTGAGGTGGACGACCACCGGGGAACGGTCTGCCATCCGGCTTTCGCCGCGCGCCTGGGCACCCTTTGAGGACGAGGAGTGCGCAGATGACTGCCGAGTTGATGATCGGGACCGACCTCGCCGCCGAGATGGTGGCCAAGGCGGCGGAACGTGCTGCCGCGGTGCAGGAACGGTACGGCGTGCAGCCGTGCCTGGCGACCGTGCTCGTGGGCGACGACCCGGCGTCCGCGACGTACGTGCGGATGAAGCAGAACCGGTCGAAGAAGGCCGGGATCGCGTCCCGGAGCGTCGTCCTGTCGGCCGACACGACCACCGACGAGCTGGTCGCGGAGATCCGGAAGCTGTCCGAGGACCCGGAGGTGCACGGGATCCTGCTGCAGCACCCGGTGCCGGCGCAGATCGACGAGCGGGCCGCGTTCGAGGCGATCGACCCCGGCAAGGACGTCGACGGTGTGACCATGCTGTCGTTCGCGGCGATGGCCTTCGGTGATCCCGGGTTCCGGTCGGCCACACCCGGCGGGATCATGCGGCTGCTCGCGGCGTACGACGTACCGCTCGAGGGCGCGCACGCGGTCGTGATCGGCCGCAGCCCGATCCTCGGCAAGCCGGCCGGGATGTTGCTGCTGGCATCGAACGCGACGGTGACCTACGCGCACTCGCGGACCCGGGACCTGCCCGAGCTGGTCCGGACCGCGGACGTGGTGATCGCCGCGGTCGGCAAGGCCAACTTCGTCCGCGGTGACTGGCTGAAGCCGGGCGCGGTCGTGGTCGATGCCGGGTACAACGAGGGCAACGTCGGCGACGTGCACTTCGGGGAAGCGGCTGAGGTGGCTCGCCTGATCACGCCGGTCCCGGGCGGCGTCGGGCCGATGACGATCGCGCTCCTGCTCGAGCAGACGGTCGACGCCGCCGAGGCGCAGCTGGGTTAGCGGTCGCAGCCGCCGTCCTTGTCCGGGCGGGAGTGCGGCCGGGCGACGTCGTCGATGCCCTTGTAGGCGTACGGATCGGTCCCGGCGACCATCACGATGTCGCGGTAGTCGTGCTTGCCGACGTGTACGCCGGCCGGCACGGTCTGCCAGGGGAGCAGCGACTCGGCGCTCATGTAGTGGTTCGCGAGCGCCCGGCGGAGCCCGTGCCGGCCGGTGTTCGGCAGTGATCGGTGCAGTAGGTACCCGTTGAAGATCACTGCCGATCCGGCCGGTACTTCGACCGGGACGGCGTCGTCGTCGGAGTACGGGAAGTCGAACGCTTCGACCGTACAGTCGAAGCGGAGGTCGTCCTGCTCGCGATCGGGATAGAGGACACCACGGCGGTGCGAGCCCGGCAGCACCCACAGGCAGCCGTTCTCCACGGTGGCGTCGTCGAGCGCGATCCACGCGGCGGTCAGCGAGCGGTCCCTGGTCGGGATGAAGAACTCGTCCTGATGCCAGGCCTGCCCGGGCTTGCCTTCGGGCTTGATGAACAACATCGACTGCATCGCCTTGACGTTGGGCCCGATCACAGCGGTCAGGGTCTCGACCACGCGCGGCGCATGCAGTGCCGCCCGGGCAGCGTCGGATGCCTTGTGCGGATGGTGAATGCACAGGTGCCTGCGCAGTACATCCTCAGCGGGCTCGGTCGCCGGAGCGCGGCCGACGGTGCGGCACAGCTGCTCGGCCGCGGTGTGCAGCTCGGTCACCTCGTCGCGCGAGATGGCCTGATCGAGGACGACGAAGCCGTCCCGGTCGAAGGCCTCGACCAGCTCATCGGTGATCTCGGTGAAGTGCATCCAGCAACCGTCGCAGAGCACGCAGGACCGGCCAATGTCACGAACAAGCGCTTTACTATCTGTTCGTGACATCGCGACCGCCGGTGATCAGCGTGAACTCGCTGGTGCAGCTCGCGGACTACGCCCCCGGAGCGACGTACGGACCGCGCTGGCTGCCGAACTTCGAACTCCTCTGGATCCTCCACGGCTCCGCGCTCTGGCGGACCGAGGTGTACGACGACGTCGGGGTGCTGCAGACGACGGTCGAGCACGAGCTGCGGCCCGGAACGGTGGCGCTCGCGAAGCGCGGCAACCGGGACGCCTATATCTGGGACTGTGATCGCGGGTCGCGGCATGCGTACGTGCATTTCCAGATCGAGGACTTCGGCGAGCTCGGCGATCCCGCGGACTGGCCGCCTGTGCGGGCCATGTCCGAACCCGGTCTGCTCGCGGAGTTGTGCGCCTACACGCTGGAGCTCGCGACTGCGGCCGCGCCGGTGCGAGGCCTGAGCGATCGGCTCGTGGCGACGATGCTGGAGGTCTTCGTCGGCGATCCGACCGGCCCGCCACGTGCGGAGATGCCGGCGGCCGTCCAGCGCGTCGTCGACCATGTCGCGACCGTGTGGGCCACCGGCCCGCGCATCGTCCCGGTACAGGAATTGGCCGCCGCGGCAAACCTGTCCGCCGGACACCTGCACAGGCTCTTCCGGGAGCGGTACGGGTGCGGACCGGCGTACGCGCTGGATCTGGTCCGGCTGGCGCGCGCCGCCACGGCACTCCAGCGCACGAACGCGACGATCGGGGAGATCGCTTCCGGCTGCGGTTACAGCAACCCGTACCACTTCTCGCGCCGGTTCTCCCAGGCGTACGGCGACCCGCCAGGAGTGTTCCGGCGCCGTCGCCAGCTGTCGGATCCGCTCGCGCAGGTCCGGGCGGCCGGGTTGCTCCCGCTCGCCCGGCGGTTGCTGGAGAGCTGACGACCGAGCAGCATCCGAGACGGCTGTCCACTCCTTGACTACCCTGGCCTAGGGTTGGGACAACGAATCATCGAGGAGGCGAGCAAGTGGCGGTACGGGCGATCCGGGGTGCCACCCAGCTGGACGTGGACGAGCGCGAGCACCTGCTCGAGCGGTCCGCGGAGCTGGTGAAGGCGGTCCTGGAGGCGAACGATCTGGAGAACGAGGATCTGATCAGCATCCTGTTCACCGTCACGTCGGACCTGCGCTCGGAGTTCCCGGCCGTCGCCGGGCGGCAGATCGGGCTGACCGACGTACCGCTGATGTGCATGCAGGAGATCCCGGTGCCGCACGCGCTGCCGCGGGTGGTCCGGTTGATGGTGCACACCGAGTCGTCGCGCTCCCGGGACAAGATCCAGCACGTCTACCTGCACGGCGCGACCGCGCTCCGCCCAGATCTGACCGGCGCCCAGTGAGCGCCCGGTGAGCGAGCTCCGCGGCCCGGTCCGCATCGTCGGCACCGGCCTGATCGGTACGTCGATCGGCCTGGCGCTCGCCCGGCTCGGTGTGGTTGTGGAGCTCGTCGACGGGAACCCGGACAACGCCCTGATGGCCGAGCGGATCGGTGCGGGCTCGCGCCTGGTCCAGATCGAGCCGCAGCTGGTCGTGGTCGCCGTACCGCCGGACCACGTCGGCGCGGTGGTGGCCGAGCAGCTTGAGCAGACCGATGCGGTCGTGACGGATGCGGCCAGCGTGAAGTCCAAGCCGCTCGCCGACGCCCGCCGGCTCACCGGCGACCTCAGCCGGTACGTCGGCAGTCACCCGATGGCCGGCTCCGAGCGGAACGGTCCGCTCGCCGGACGTGCGGACCTGTTCGACGGCGCCACCTGGGCGATCACGCCGCACGACACGAGCAATCCCGACGCCGTCGACCTGGTACGCCGGCTTGCCGAGGCGGCCGGCGCTCGTACCGTCGAGATGTCGGTCGAGGACCACGACCTGGGCGTCGCCCGGGTGTCGCACCTGCCGCACCTGATGTCTGCGCTGGCTGCCGGGACGCTGGCCGATGCGCCGTCGTCACACCTCGAGCTGTCCGGTCAGGGCGTTCGTGACGTCACCCGGATCGCGGCCGGCGACCCCACGCTCTGGACCCAGATCGTGTCCGCGAACTCGGGTGCGCTGACCGGCCTGCTGGAGCAGATCCGCGGCGAGCTCGACCGCCTCCTCGTTGCCTTGGGCAAGGAAGAGGCCGGCGAGGAGCTGACCGCGATCCTCGGCCAGGGTGTCTCCGGCGCGGTCCGCGTGCCCGGCAAGCACGGTACGCCGCACATCGACCTGGTCACGGTCCTGGTGACGATCCCCGACCGCCCCGGTCAGCTGGCCAGGCTGTTCGCCGACGCCGCCGAGTCCGGCGCCAACGTCGAGGACCTGCGCATCGACCACAGCCCCGGCCGCCCGGTCGGTGAGGTCGAACTCGCCGTCAAACCGGCCTCCGTGGACCAGCTGGTCGACGTACTGACCGACCGCGGCTGGGTGGTCCACCGCTAATTCTGTCCCCGTGCGCGGGTAATCTTCGGGGCATGATCATCGCTGTGGACGGCCCGAGCGGCTCCGGTAAATCGAGCACCGCCCGCGGAGTGGCCACCCGGCTCGGACTGCGGTTCCTCGACACCGGGGCGACGTACCGGGCGGTGACCTGGTCCGCGGTCGAGCACGGGCTGGATCTGGACGACACCGCCGCGGTCGCGCAGCGGGCCCGGGAGCTGCGCCTGGAGATCAGCACCGACCCCGGCCACCAGTTCGTGATCGCCGACGGGACCGATGTCACCGCCGCGATCCGGGAGCCGCGGATCAGCGAGGTGGTCTCGAAGATCGCCACCAACCTGGACGTGCGCAAGGAGCTGATCCGCCGGCAGCGGGCGATCATCGACGACGCGCAGCCGAGCGGCGGGATCGTGGTCGAGGGCCGCGACATCGCCACCGTGGTCGCGACGGACGCCGAGCTGAAGGTGCTGCTGACCGCCGACCAGGAGGCCCGGATGGCCCGCCGCGGCGCCGAGGTCGGCTCGTTGACCGCCGAGCAGTTGCGGGACCAGATCATCCGGCGCGACGCCGACGACTCGACCGTGTCGGAGTTCCAGGTCGCGTCCGACGGCGCTGTCACGATCGACTCGACGTACATGACCCTCGACGAGGTCATCGACGTGATCAGCCGACTGGCAAAGGAGACTGTCCCTCAAGGCCAGGACCGATGACGGCGGAGGTCACCGGGCACAAGGATCTGCCCCGCACCGACGATCTGCCGCCGTTGCCGTACCGGTTGGCGCTGCCGATGCGGATGCTCGCGAAGCCGTACTTCCTGCGCAAGTACAACCTGACCATCCACCACGAGGACCGGTTCCCGCTGACCGGCCCGCTGCTGATGACGCCGAACCATCTGAGCCTGCTGGACGCGCCGCTGCTCGGCGCTGTCGCCCCGCGGATGCTCCACCAGCTCGGCAAGATCGAGGTCTTCGGCGGTCTCCAGGGCGCGTTCCTGCGCCGGATCGGCCAGATCCCGGTCGACCGGTCGGCGTACGACGTACTCGCGGTCCGGCGCTCGATCCAGGTGCTGCGGGACGGCCGGGTGCTGAACATCTACCCGGAAGGCACCCGCGGACCGGGCGATTTCAGCCGGATCCGGATCGGCGTCGCGTACCTGGCCATGGTGACCGGCGCCCCGATCCTGCCCGTGGCGCTGATGGGGACGCGGCTGCCGCTGGGGAGCGTGGAGGGTCATCCGCCGTCCGGGAGCCGGGTCGACGTCGTGTACGGCGAGCCCTTCACGATTGAGCGCGTACCCTTTCCTAGGAGACATTCCGACGTACAGGCGGTTGCCGACCACATCGGCGACGTGCTGCGCGCCCATGTGAAGGCGGCCGTCGAAGAAACCGGCCACCCGCTTCCGGGCTGGCGAGACCCGAAGGACCCTGATGACTGACCTGCCCACCGAAGTACCGACGCACGAGCGCGAAGACACCGGGCCGCTGCCCGTGCTCGCGATCGTCGGGCGGCCGAACGTGGGCAAGTCCACGCTGGTCAACCGCATCATCGGCCGCCGCGAGGCGGTCGTCGAGGACACCCCGGGCGTGACCCGGGACCGCGTGTCGTACGACGCCAACTGGGCCGGCCGTGAGTTCACGGTCGTCGACACCGGCGGCTGGGACCCGGACGCGGTCGGCATGGCCGCGCTGGTCGCCGCCCAGGCGGAGGTCGCGATCAACGCCGCCGACGCGGTCCTGTTCGTGGTCGACGCCGTGGTCGGGATCACCGACGCCGACGAGGCCGTGGTCCGGGTGCTGCGGAAGTCCGGCAAGCCCGTCGTACTCGCCGCGAACAAGGTCGACGACCAGCGCGTCGAGTCCGAGGCGATGAACCTGTGGAGCCTCGGGATCGGCGAGCCGTTCCCGGTCTCCGCGATGCACGGCCGCGGCACCGGCGACATGCTGGACGCCGTCCTCGCGGCCCTGCCCGAGGCGCCGCCCGAGCGCGACGGCGAGCTCGGCGGACCGCGCCGGGTCGCGATCGTCGGCAAGCCGAACGTCGGCAAATCCTCGCTGCTGAACAAGGTCGCCAAAGAGGACCGGGTCGTCGTCAGCGACGTCGCGGGTACGACGGTGGACCCGGTCGACGAGCTGATCACGCTCGGCGGCAAGGAGTGGCGGTTCATCGACACCGCCGGCATCCGGCGCAAGGTGAAGAACTCCCAGGGCCACGAGTACTACGCGTCGCTGCGGACCAACGCGGCGATCGAGCGGGCCGAGGTGGTCGTGGTCGTCATCGACGCCTCGCAGTCGATCACCGAGCAGGACCTGCGGATCATGAACGCGGTCGAGGAAGCCGGCAAGGCGCTGGTGATCGCTTACAACAAGTGGGACCTGATGGACGACGAGCGGCGCTACTACCTGGAGCGCGAGATCGACCGCGACCTGGTGCAGTTCCGCTGGGCGCCGCGGGTGAACATCAGCGCACTCACCGGCTGGCACATGGAGAAGCTGGTGCCCGCGATCGAGGCGGCGCTCGAGGGCTGGCAGACCCGGGTCCCGACCGGCCAGCTGAACGCGTTCCTCGGTCGGCTGGTTGCCGCGCACCCGCACCCGGTCCGCTCCGGCAAGCAGCCGAAGATCCTGTTCGGCACCCAGGCCACGACGATGCCGCCGACCTTCGCGATCTTCACCTCGGGTCAGATCGAGGCGTCGTACCAGCGCTTCATCGAACGCCGCCTCCGCGAAGACTTCGGCTTCGTCGGCAGCCCCGTCCACGTCCAAATCCGAGCCCGCCAAAAGAACAAGAAACGCTGAACGAGGCCTGGTCAGAGCAGCCCTCCGAATGGGGTATGGTTTACCCCGGTTCGGTCTTCGGAACGAGCCGGCGGGCTGTGGCCTAGCTTGGTTAGGGCGCGTGTCTGGGGGACACGAGATCCCGAGTTCAAATCTCGGCAGCCCGACCGCCATGAGGGGCACCGATTCTGTCGGTGCCCCTCACTACGTTTGCCCCCGTGGACGAAACGCGAGATCGACTACGGTGGAGCGACGACGAGCTGCGGCAGGCGGTGAGGAGCAGCGCCTCGTGGCGTGCGGTTGCCCGCACCCTCGGTTTGAAGGACACGTCTGCGGCGACGCCGCGGCGGCATGCAGCGCGGTTGAAGCTGGACACCTCACACTTCACCGGGCAGCGACGCTGGACCGATGAACAGCTGCGTGAAGCCGTGGCGGCGGCGAGCTGTTGGGCGGATGTCATTAGCGCGCTGGGAATCGTCGACAACGGAGCAGAGCGAGTCCGGATCAAGGGCCATGCCGTCAGACTGAGTCTGGACTGCAGCCATCTGAGGTCGCCGCACGCCAAGCCAGACCCGGACGAGGTATTCGACGAGCCGGTCCGGCCGGAGATGCTTCGCTACTCGGCCGCGGCGTTGGCGATGGCCTGGTTCACCTTGCGTGGATGCGCAGTCGCGCTGCCGATCGAGCCCCAAGAGTATGACCTCCTGGTGACGACCTCGAGCGGTATCCAGCGCGTTCAGGTGAAGTCCTGCGCGGCCCGCAACGCACGCGGCTATTGGGACGTCGGCATCGGTCGCCGGCCGTACGTTCTGGACAAGTCCGCCGGAAAGATGCCGTACGATCCCGACACGATCGACTTGTTCTTCATCGTTCTCGGCGACGGCAGCATCTATGTGATCCCGAGCTCTGTCCTAGCCGGCCGAGTAAGCATTTCGGCCGAGAGTTACACGCCGTACCGCGTGGGCGATGCATCGAGCTTGTTGCGTAATGGGGCATCAGCACCTGCCGATGCCCCAGGCGGCGTGTCAGCGTACGCTCGCGAGTTCCTTGGGCTCCGTGGGTTCGACCCGGAGGGTTTCGCCTTCGATGTCTACGCGCGGGGTGATGCGGTCTAGCCAGCGGGGGAACCACCAGGCTCGGTCGCCTAGGAGGCTGAGGATGGCAGGGACCAGGGTCATGCGGACCACGAAGGCGTCGATCAGGACGCCGATTGTGAGGCCGAAGCCGATTGCCTTGATGATCGGGTCCTCGACCAGGATGAAGCCGGCGAAGACCGACGCCATGATCAGCGCGGCGGCGGTGACGACGCGGGCGCCGTGGCCGAGGCCCTGGACGGTCGCGTCGTTCGCGCGCCGGCCGTGGACGAACTCCTCCCGGACGCGGGACACGATGAACACCTCGTAGTCCATCGCGAGCCCGAACAGGATGCCCATCATGATGATCGGCAGGAAGCTCACCAGCGGACCGGGGGAGTCGATCCCGACCAGCTTCGCCAGGTGGCCCTGCTGGAACACCGCGACCGTGATGCCGAATGTCGCCCCGATCGTCAGCACGAACCCGAGTGTCGCCTTCAACGGCACCAGCACCGACCGGAACGCCAGCAGCAACAGCAGGAACGACAACCCGATCACCACGAACAGGTACGTCGGCAGCGCGTCGGACAGCTTGTTCGACACGTCGATCCCGACCGCCGTGTTCCCGGTCACCGAGATGCTCGCGTCACCCGTGGCGAGCGGCTTCACCGCGGAGCGTAGGTTCTTGACCAGCTCGGAGGTCTCCTCGCTGGCCGGTCCGCTCTTCGGGATCACCTGCAGCAACCGCGTCGTACCGTCCTGGCTTGCCGCCGCGGGCTGCGCGGCGACGACGTCGGGAAGGCCCTGCGCCTTGCCCAGCACCTGCTGTGCCAGCGCGTTCGAGGTCGCCGGGTCATTGCTCTGCACAACGACCACGAGCGGCCCGTTCGCGCCCGGCCCGAACGCGGCCGCGGTCATGTCGTACGCGACCCGCTGGTTGGTGCCGGCGGCCGCCGACGCACCATCCGGCAGCGCGAGCTGCATGTCCTTCACCGGGATCGCCAGGAACCCGAGCCCGATGATGCCGACAGCAACGATCGGCACCCGCAGCCGGGTCACCAGCCGGCCCCAGCGGAAACCGAACCCCTCCTTGTGCACGGCCGCGGTCGGTGCCTTCCGCAACTTCCGCGGCAGCACCCGGTTCCCGACGAAGCCGAGCAGCGCCGGCAGCAGCGTCAACGCGACCAGTACGGCGGTCAGCACCGTCGCCGCGGCAGCCAGCCCCATCGCGGTAAGGAACGGCACCCCGACCACCGACAGCCCGGCCAGCGCGATCACCACGGTCGCTCCGGCGAACAGCACCGCCGACCCGGCCGTCGCGGTCGCCCGCGCGACGGACTCCTCCGGATCCATCCCTTCACCCAGCTGCGACCGGTGTCGCGAGCTGATGAACAACGAGTAGTCGATCCCGACCGCGAGCCCGAGCATCAACGCGAGAATCGGCGCCGTCGACGAGACATCGGTGAACGCGGTCACGATGAACAGACCGGCCATCCCGGCCAGTACGCCGAGCAGCGCCGTCACCAGCGTCATCCCGGCGGCGACGAGGGACCCGAACGTGACGACCAGGACCACGGCCGCCACCGCGACCCCGATCACCTCGGTCGCGCCGATCTCGGGGACCCCGGCCTTGATCTGCCCGCCCGGGACGACCTTGAGATCGCCCGAGCTCAGTCCGCTCAGACCGTCGTACCCATCGACGCTCTCGTGGGACAGCTCGTCGGCCGGCTTGTCGAACTGGACGCTGATGAGTCCCGTCGTACCGTCCGGGCTGATCGCCTTGCTGGTGAACGGGTCGATCGCAGCGATCACCTCGGGCACCTTGGCGACCTTGGCGACTGTCGCGCCGACCGCGGCCTTCACGGTCGGGTCCGCGAGCGTCTTGCCCTCGGGCGCCTTCACGACGACCGTGGACGACGCGCCGCTCGCGGCCGGCAGCTCCTGCTTGAGGGCGTCGAGCGCCCGCTGCGACTCGGTGCCCGGGATCGAGAACGTGTTCGCGGTCTTGCCGCCCAGCGTCAACGCGCCGACACCCAGCAGGACGAGGAACAGCGCCCAGACGGCGGCCACGAGCCGCCTGCGCTGGTAGGAGAACCGGCCGAGCCGGTACAGCAGATTGGCCATCGGGAAGTGCATCCGTTCGGGTCGGTACGGCGTACGGGCAGAGGTGATCGTCCGCCGGGCCGGCGGAGGGCGGGGTCGGTTCTCAGGTGCGGCGGAGCAGTCTCCGCAGGGCGATGTCGCAGAGTCTTCGGAGGTCGTCGTCGGTACGCTCCCCGGAGTGCCGGCACTCGCCGAGCAGACCGTTGATCGCGAACTTCGCCAGATCGTGCTCGAGCGGGTCGTCCGAGCCGGCCATGTACTCCGTCAGGCGCATACCGTCGGCGACGAGCTGCCCGACCTCGGGCATCTGCTCGATCACCGGAAGGATGTCCTGCAGTACGTCGACCACGCCGCGGTGCACGACGGCGAGATCGATGAAGCGCTGGATCGCGAGCTCCTGCGCCTCGGCGCGGGAGAGCTCGGCGGCAGCCTTGACGAGCTCGGCGACATCGGCCGCGGCGGGCTCGAGGACGGCCGCGAGGACAGCGGGCTTGCCGCTGAAGTGGTACAGCACCGTCGCCTTCGAGCAGCCGGCCGCGGTCGCGATGTCCTGCAGTGACGTCGCGTTGTAGCCGGCGGCCTGGAACAGGCCCATCGCCTGCCGGACGATCTCGCGTCTGGTCCGCTCCCGGGCGGGGGTGGTGACTGCCATATCAGCATCTTCGCTGACCGATCGGCCAGTTTTCAACCGATCGGTCAGGATTGTGGTCCGGTTCACGGACTGGGCTTGAGTTTGCTTGCGGTGTAATCCTGTAATTCAGGAGGCATGACGATGGCGGACGAGATTGCTGGGGACGACGTACTGGATGCCTACTCCCGAGTGGTCTCGGGCGTGGCCGAACACCTGATCCCGCGGGTCGCGAGCCTGCGGATCCACAGCCGGCGCGGCGACTCGTCCGGCTCCGGCGTGGTGCTGACCGGCGACGGTCACCTGCTCACGAACGCGCACGTGGTCGGCGACGGCTCCGAGGCTTCCGCGGAGTTCGCCGACGGTACGACGGCACAGGCCCGCGTCGTCGGCGTCGACCGGCTGTCCGATCTCGCCGTACTGCGGGCCGACCGCGAGATCCCGGATCCGCCGGAGTACGGCGACGCGGACCACCTGAAGGTCGGGAACCTGGTGGTTGCCGTGGGCAACCCGCTCGGCCTGGCCGGGAGCGTGACCGCCGGCGTGGTGAGTGCCCTGGGCCGCTCGCTGCCGGTGCGGAGCGGTTCGGCGCAGCGGATCATCGAGGACGTCATCCAGACCGACGCGGCGCTCAACCCGGGCAACTCCGGGGGAGCGCTGGCCGACGGCAACGGCCGCGTGATCGGCATCAACACCGCGGTAGCCGGCATCGGCCTCGGCCTCGCCGTCCCGATCAACCCGACAACTCGCCGGATCATCTACTCGCTACTCCACGACGGCCGCGTACGCCGTGCGTACCTCGGCCTGGTGACCACACCCGCACCGCTTCGCCCGTCACTCGCAGAACGATTCGACCAGCGGACAGCCCTCCGGGTCGTCGAGGTAATCCCAGCGAGCCCGGCCGCCGCCGCGGGCCTCCGCCAAGGAGATCTGGTGCTGGCGGTCGACGGCGTACCACTCAGGGATGCGCAGTCCCTGCAACGTCAACTGTTCGAGGACGCGATCGCCCGCCGTACGGAGATCACCGCGATCAGGAACGACGCCCTGGTCGACGTGATCGCCTATCCCGCCGAGCTGACTGATCGCTAGCGCGGAAGGAAGTCGTCCGGGGCGACGGCCGCTCGTCGGCGCGCGCCGCCGCGGATGCCGTACGAGTCGAGCATCAGCTCGGCCGTCTCGCGCAGGTCGAGCCGGTCGAGGTAGCACCAGCAGGTGATCCTGTACTGGAAGGCCTGCACGTACGGGAACACGTCGGGGCGCGCGGCGAGTTCGGGGCCGGCGTTCATGTCGCCCGTCCAGACCTGCAGCAGCTCGCGCCCGTCGTCGTCCCAGCGGAGACGTGTGAACTGATGGCGGCCCGCGTACCAGGCCGGGGAGCCCTCGTGCGCCTCGCCGAGGCGAGCGTCGGGCAGCCGGCCGGCCAGCTCGCAGACGTCCTGCCAGGTCGCCATCGTCGCCTACAGTCCGGCCCGGAGGAGTACGCAGGTGCCGGGCTCGAGCGGAGCGCCCGGGAAGACGAAGTCGCGGGTGACCTCGGTGAACCCGAAGTTCTCATGGAGGTCGCGGATCGCGCCGTTCGACAGGTTGACGAAGGTGTAGACCTCACCGGCCCGCTCCGTGACCCACCGGATCCGGTCCCGCGTCAGCAACTCGCCGATCCCGGACCGCCGCCGGTCCGGCGACACAATGAGCCCGATCAGGTAGTACCCGGTCGGAGCCGTTGTGGGCGGGTCGGCGGGGGACAGCTCGTGGTGGATCACCCCGCCGTACCCGACGACCTCGTCGCCGACGACCGCCACCGCGATGTACCGCTCGGGGTCCTCGAGGTCGGCGTGCAGCCGGTTGCGGCGCTCGGCCGCAGACCCGCCGGTCCGCGTGACGATCAGCTCGGCACAGGCCTGGAGATCTGCAGGCACGGCGGGCCGTACTCCGACCTCGACCGCCTGCCGGCCGACACCGGGCTGGTATTCGGCGAATCCGCTCATGGGCCCAGCCTAGGATCACCCGGGTGGACGAGCTGATGCGAGAGGTCGACGAACTGTACGAGCGGGCCGTCTTCAACGGCGAGCACGACGGGCTGCCCGCCGCGGACCGTGCTCTCGACCTGGTCGAGGCGCACCTGCTTCTGCAGCGTGGCCGGATCCTGCACTGTCGTTACCTGGACTCGCGCGTCGAGCAGCCGGAAGAGCTTCCAGCCTTCGAGCGCTCGGCCGACATCTTTCGCGCCGCGGGCGACCGGCGTGGTGAGGCCGAGGCGCTGTTCTGGATCGGATGCTTCCATCAGGTCGTCCGTGACGACAACCACGCCGCACTGCCGTCCCTGACGGCCGCGGCCGACCTGTCCCGCGCGACCGGCGAGCAGCTGACGCTGTCGTATGCGCTTCGTCATCTCGGCATCGCTGCGCACGTCGCCGGCGACTACGACCAGGCTCGTGTGCTCCTGGAGGAGTCGACGGATCTGCGCCGCGCCCTCGGATTCACCGCGGGAGTCGCGGCGAATCTCGTCGGTCTGATCTACCTCGCATTGGCCCAGGACCGTCCGGGCGATGCGGCGAAGCTGGCGACCGAGGCTGCCGAGCTGGCAGCCTCGGTCGGGGCTGTGAAGATCGTGGAGCAGATCGAGGCGGCGCGGGCTCGCCTCGGGTGATTCCGGACTACCAGCCGCGCTCACGCCACTCGGCGAGGTGCGGGCGCTCGGTGCCGAGGGTGGTGTCGGAGCCGTGGCCGGGGTAGACCCAGGTCTCGTCGGGGAGTTCGTTGAAGAGCTTGGTCTCGACGTCGTTGATGAGCGACGTGAACCGCTCCGCGTCGTCCTGGGTGTTGCCGACGCCACCGGGGAACAGCGAGTCGCCGGTGAACAGGTGCGGCGCGCCGTCCGGGTCGTCGTACACCAAGGCGATCGAGCCGGGGGTGTGGCCGACGAGGTGGATCACGCGCAGGCTGCACCGGCCGACGGCGATGTGGTCGCCGTCGTCGACGAGCTGGTCGGTCGGGACCGGGATGCCCTCGGCGTCGTACCGCCCGGCGACGGTGGTGGCGCCGGTGCGCGCGACGACCTCGGCCAGCGCGACCCAGTGGTCCTGGTGGCGGTGCGTGGTGACGACGCGCGCGAGGCCGCCGTCGCCGATCAGCTGGAGCAGCGTGTCCGCGTCGTTCGCGGCGTCGATCAGGACCTGCTCGTCGGTCTGGCGGCAACGCAGCAGGTAGGCGTTGTTGTCCATCGGTCCGACGGCGACCTTGGTGATCATCAACTGCGCCAGCTCGTGGGTCTGGGCCGGTCCGCCGACCTTGACGTTCCCGTGGTACTCCGGCATGCGCCCTCTCCTCTGGAGATCAGTTCCCTGGATGTCGGTGATACAGCCGATCCTCGCACTGCCGGAGCGCCGCGAGGCACCCGGCCCGTGCTAGATTCGTGCGAAAGCGCGAGCCTAGTTCCTAGGCTGGGGCGCAACGGCGCAGACCGCCGAAAGGGCAAGGCCCACCTACTCCGGTTCATTCCTGGGAAGGACGCCATGCCTGTACTCGAGACGTACAAGAAGCAAGCCAAGCAACTTCTGCGCTGGCACCACGACGGCAACCACTCGGTCGGTGGGCGCATCCGCCAACTGCCGCGGTACCGCGATGTGGCGGATCACGACGTGCTCGCGCTGAACTTCAAGCTGACGGAAGCGCAGGAGGTCATCGCGCTCGAGGCCGGCTTCGACAGTTGGTCCGCGCTGAGGGCGGCCGTCGAGGACGCCTCGCCGCAACCGGCCGAGGCTCCGGAGCCCGTCCGGCTCGAGGCTGCGCGGCCGGTCCTGTTCGTTCGCGACGTTCAGGCGGCCGCCGGGTTCTATCGCGATCGCCTCGGGTTCGGGGTCGACTTCCTGCACGGGCACCCGGCGTTCTACGGCTCGGTGTCGCGTGACGGCGCCACCTTGCACCTGCGGCTCGTGCACGAGCCGGTCCTCACTGCCGGCGCCGCGCGCGAGGAAGCGGTCGTGATGGCCTTCATCGAAGTCCGCAACGTGAAGGAGTTGTACGCGGAGTACCTCGCGGCGGGAGTGGAGCCTGCCCAGAAGCTGACCAAGCAGGCCTGGGGCGGCACCGACTTCATCGTGCGCGATCCGGACGGCAACACGGTCGCCTTCGTCGGCTGACCGGAAGTTCTGCGACCCTGACAGCGCGGGCTGTCAGGGCCGCTCCCGGCGATCGAATATACTTTCGAAGCGCCCCGCGGACAGAGCACTGGATCCGGCGGCGGAAGTTTTTGTCGGTGGGCCTCGTTAGCATGACGGGGCATGCCCCGGATACCCTCGAGAACGGCTGAGAGTGAGCTTGTGTCTGACCGTCTGATCGTGCGCGGAGCGCGTGAGCACAACCTGAAGGACGTCTCGGTCGACCTGCCCCGGGACGCCATGATCGTCTTCACCGGACTGTCCGGGTCCGGCAAGTCCAGCCTGGCCTTCGACACGATCTTCGCCGAGGGCCAGCGGCGCTACGTCGAGTCCCTCTCGGCGTACGCGCGGCAGTTCCTCGGGCAGATGGACAAACCGGACGTCGACTTCATCGAGGGGCTGTCGCCGGCCGTCTCGATCGACCAGAAGTCCACCTCGCGCAACCCGCGGTCGACCGTCGGCACGATCACCGAGGTCTACGACTACCTCCGGCTGCTGTTCGCCCGGGCCGGGCGGCCGCACTGCCCGGAGTGCGGCGAGCCGATCGCGCGGCAGACGCCGCAGCAGATCGTGGACCGGGTGCTCGAGCTCGACGAGGGCACCCGGTTCCAGGTGCTCGCCCCGGTCGTCCGCGGCCGTAAGGGGGAGTATGTCGACCTCTTCCGGCAGCTGACCGGTCAGGGCTTCTCCCGGGCGCGCGTGGACGGCGAGACGATCCAGCTCACCGACCCGCCGAAGCTCGACAAGCAGAAGAAGCACAGCATCGACGTGATCGTCGACCGGCTCGCGGTGAAGGGTTCGGCCAAGCAGCGGCTCACCGACTCGGTCGAGACCGCGCTCGGGCTGGCCAGCGGTCTGGTCGTGCTCGACTTCGTCGACCTCCCGGACGACGACCCGCACCGCGAGCGTCGCTTCTCCGAGAAGCTCGCCTGCCCGAATGATCACCCCCTCGCGATCGACGAGCTCGAGCCGCGCTCGTTCTCGTTCAACTCGCCGTACGGCGCCTGCCCGGTCTGCACCGGGCTCGGCACCCGGATGGAGGTCGACCCGGAGCTGCTGGTGCCGGATCCGTCCAAGTCCCTGGACGAGGGCGCGATCCAGCCGTGGGCCGGGCAGAACGTCTCGCAGTACTTCGAGCGGCTGCTCGACGCGCTCGCCAAGGACCTGAAGTTCAAGACCAGCACGCCGTTCGGCGAGCTGCCGGCGAAGGCGAAGAAGGCGCTGCTCACCGGCCACGACAAGCAGGTCCACGTCTCGTACCAGAACCGCTACGGCCGCGAGCGGTCGTACTACACGAGCTTCGAAGGCGTGATCCCGTACGTCGAGCGCCGGCACGCGGAGGCGTCCAGCGACACCGGCCGCGAGCGCTTCGAGGAGTACATGCGCGAGGTCCCGTGCCTGGCCTGCAACGGCGCGCGGCTGAAGCCGATCTCGCTGGCGGTCACGCTCGGCGGGAAGAACATCGCGGAGATCAGCGCGATGTCGATCGACGAGGTCCACGACTTCCTCGTGCAGATGGAGCTGAGCCCGCGGGAGAAGCAGATCGCGGAGCGGGTGGTCAAGGAGATCGGCGAGCGGCTGCGGTTCCTGCTCGACGTCGGCCTGGACTACCTCGCGCTGAGCCGGCCGGCAGGTTCGCTGTCCGGCGGCGAGGCGCAGCGGATCCGGCTGGCGACCCAGATCGGTTCGGGCCTGGTCGGTGTGCTGTATGTGCTCGACGAGCCGTCGATCGGTCTGCACCAGCGGGACAACCGGCGGCTGATCGAGACGCTGGTCCGCCTCAAGGAGCTCGGCAACACGCTGATCGTCGTCGAGCACGACGAGGACACCATCGACCACGCCGACTGGGTCGTCGACATCGGCCCGGGCGCCGGTGAGCACGGCGGCCAGGTCGTCGTGTCCGGCACGGTCGAGGACCTGCGCAACCACCCCGACTCGATCACCGGTCAGTACGTGTCCGGTCGCCGGGAGATCCCGATCCCCGCCGTCCGGCGGCCGCTGACCGAGGGCCGCGAGCTGACGGTGTACGGCGCCCGGCAGAACAACCTGAAGGACATCGACGTCACGGTCCCGCTCGGGGTGTTCGTCGCGGTCACGGGTGTGTCCGGGTCGGGCAAGTCGACGCTGGTCAACGACATCCTTTACACGTCGCTCGCGCGGCAGATCTACGGTGCGCGGGCGGTTCCCGGCCGGCACACGAAGATCTCCGGGATGGAGCTGGTCGACAAGGTCATCCACGTCGACCAGTCGCCGATCGGACGGACGCCGCGGTCCAACCCGGCGACGTACACCGGGGTCTGGGACCACATCCGCAAGTTGTTCGCGGAGACGCCCGAGGCGAAGGTCCGCGGGTACCAGCAGGGTCGCTTCTCGTTCAATGTCAAGGGCGGCCGATGCGAGGCCTGCTCGGGTGACGGCACGCTGAAGATCGAGATGAACTTCCTCCCGGATGTCTATGTCCCGTGCGAGGTGTGCCACGGCGCGCGGTACAACCGCGAGACGCTCGAGGTGCACTACAAGTCCAAGACGGTCGCGGACGTGCTGGACATGCCGATCGAGGAGGCGTCGGAGTTCTTCGCGGCGATCCCGGCGATCTCGCGGCACCTGAAGACGCTGGTCGAGGTCGGCCTCGGGTATGTGCGGCTCGGTCAGCCGGCGCCGACGCTGTCCGGCGGTGAGGCGCAGCGGGTGAAGCTGGCGTCGGAGCTGCAGCGGCGCTCGACGGGGCGGACCGTGTATGTGCTCGACGAGCCGACGACCGGTCTGCACTTCGAGGACATCCGCAAGCTGCTCGGCGTGCTGAGCGGCCTGGTCGACAAGGGCAACTCGGTGCTGGTCATCGAGCACAACCTCGACGTGATCAAGACGGCCGACTGGCTGATCGACCTCGGCCCGGACGGCGGCCGCCGCGGCGGCACGCTGATCGCGGAAGGTACGCCGGAGGAGGTCGCGGCCAACCCGGCGTCGTACACCGGACAGTTCCTGGCCGAGATCCTCGAAGGCCGGGCAGCGAAGCCGAGCGCGAAGAAGCAGGCCGCGAAGGCCGCACCGGCGAAGACTGCGGCGGCGGCGAAGAAGGCTCCGGCCAAGAAGGCGGTTGCGAAGAAGGTCGCCGCAAAGAAGACAACCACCAAGAAGGCCGCCCCCGCGAAGAAGACGGCAACCAGGAAGCGCGTCGCCGGCTGACTCGGTCCCCGGCAGGCGTGCCGCTGAGGCGCGCCTGCAGCGGGGGTCCGAGGCGGGAGCCTGAGCCGCGGGGCAGGGCGGCGGGCAGGGCCGTGCGGCAGGGGGCAGGGTCGTGCGGGTTAGCGGCGGAAGACCTGTTGGAGTAGGTGGCGGAGCCAGGTGCGGCGGGGGGACGGGAGTAGGGCTGCCGGCAGCATGACTGCTGGTGGCTCGGCGAGGGTGACCGGGACCTGGACCATGCGGTCGCCCTGGAGCCAGAAGACGTACGGGCTGCACTGGTCGGGTGCGTCGTGGTAGGTGTCCGCGACGAACTTCGCCAGTTCGTCCGCAGCCTCCTGACCAGCGTCGGCGGGACAGAACGCGACCGTGCTCAACCGCGGTACGCCGAGCAGCACGCCCAGGCCGAGTGACGCTTGGGGGAGCAGGTTCTCCCGGTCCACGACAGCCATCGACACAAGCGGGTCGTCGTCCCGGCTGAGCACCGAGAACCCGTCGTGCTCGATCGGCCGCAGGTCGGAGATCTGCTCCAGCGTCAGCTGCACCGGCGACGGCACGGCCGGATCGCCAAGCCCCAGCATCGACCGGCGTACGACGGTCAGCCGCCGCAGCTCAGCACCGGTGCGGATGAACACCACGACCTCGAAATGGTCCCCGAACGGGATCAGCGCGTCAGCCACCGGCCCGGCCGTCCGGGCGGACCACCCACGCTGGACCAGCAGCGCCCGCTGTCGCTCGGCGACATCGCCGAACCGATGCTCCTCGGTCGCCAGCTCACCCTCGGCGACGACGGCACGGAGCCAGGCCTCGATCTGCTCGGCCCAGCGCTGCTGCGGCACCTGGTTGCACCGATCGATGATCTCGCCGAGCCCGACGACCGCCGACATCTGCAGCGCGCCGCGGCCCCAGCCGACCTCGACCGTGCGTTCGGCGGTGTCGACGACGCAGCCCGGCATCCACATCGGTGCGAGGTCCGCGATCGCCCTCAGAACGGTCGAGTCGTTCGTCGTTCCTGTCATCCCTTGGCCTTCCCCACGCCCAAAGTCTGTCAGGCACCCGGTCGACGCGTGCCCCGGCGGGTCGTGCCGCCCACCGGATTCGCAGCCGATTCACAGCAAACCTTCAAACTGCGGTTCAATCCTGGACGCGTTGAACCGTTCGGCTCATCCGGTCGTTTGACCCGGTATATAGCGTTCAACTACTTCGACCAGCAGGCTCCTGGAGGACCAGATTCATGAGCGATGACACGATGACACCGACCACCCCGCAGCAGACCGAGGCCGTGCCCGGCGCGGCGGCGGACGGTGTGCGTGACCGGAGGACGGTGCTCCGCTGCGCGGCCGTGGCCGCGCTGGTGGGTGCCGGCGCCCCGCTCCTGGCGGCCTGCGGCGGCAGCGACGACGCGTCCGGTGGGGGCGCCTCGACTCCCTCGGCCAGCGGCTCCAGCTCCGCGCCGAGCACTCCGAGTGCCCCGTCGTCGAGCGCGCCGTCGTCGAGTGCGTCCTCGAGCGCTCCGGCGAGCGGCGGGACGGTGCTCGGCCCGGTGTCCGATGTACCGGTCGGTGGCGGGAAGGTGTTCACCGACGCCAAGGTCGTGGTGACCCAGCCGACCGCGGGTCAGTACAAGGGCTTCTCCGCGGTCTGCACGCACCAGGGCAACATCGTCGGCTCGGTCGAGGACGGACAGATCGTCTGCCCGTTCCACAACAGCCACTTCAAGATCACCGACGGCAGCGTGGCCAGCGGCCCCGCCCAATCCCCCCTCCCCGCGGTCAACGTTGCGGTCGAGGGCTCCAACATCGTCCAGTCCGCCTGACCCCATTTGCTGGGTAGACCAGCCAAACTGGTGGGTGGACCAGGCAAATGGGGGGTTCCCCACCCCGAGTCAGGGTGGGGAACCCCCCATTTCATGAGTGGACCCATGAAATGGGGTCCGGGGGTGCGGGCAGGTTGGGTTAGGAGTCGGGGGTCAGGACTGGGCCGGGTCGGCCTTTCCGACGTACAGGAGTTTGTTGGGGGAGGCGTCGCCCGGGTCGCCGACCTTGTCCGGGGTGGAGTTGCCGACCAGGGCCTTCGCGACGTCGGCCGGGGTGGCGTCCGGGTGGTCGGCCAGGTAGAGCGCGATCCCGCCGGCGACGTGCGGCGTGGCCATCGACGTACCGCTCATCTTCGCGGTCGCGTCCGGGTCGGTGATGCCGACCGAGGTGATGTCGACACCCGGTGCGAACAGGTCGACGCACTTGCCGAAGTTCGAGAACGACGCCCGCTGGTCCTGGTCGTCGGTGGCGCCGACCGTGATCGCCGAAGGCTCCCGGGCCGGCGAGCTCAGGCAGGCGTCTGCGCTGTCGTTGCCAGCAGCAACTGCATAGGTGATGCCGGCGCCGACCGAGGCCTTCACCGCCGCGTCCAGCGCGTCGTCCGCGCCGCCGCCCAGGCTCATGTTCGCCACCGCGGGCTTCTTCGCGTTCTTGGTCACCCAGTCGATCCCGGCCACCACGGACTCGGTCGAGCCGGATCCCTTGCAGTCGAGAACGCGGACCGCGATCACCTTCGCGCCCTTGGCCAGGCCGTACGTCGTACCCGCGATGGTGCCGGCCACGTGGCTGCCGTGACCCATGCAGTCGACGCCGTTCTGGCCGTCGCCGACGGTGTCGGTGCCGACCGACGCGCGGTCACCGAAGTCCTTGTGCTTGGCGTAGATGCCGGTGTCGATCACGTAGACGTTCACGTTGTCGGCGGTGGTCGACGCCTCGTACTTCTTGTCCAGCGGCAGGTCGCGCTGGTCGGCCCGGTCCAGGCCCCACGGCGGGTTGTCCTGGTTGACAGTGATTTTCTGGTTCTGCTGTACGAACGCGACCCGCGAGTCGCCGGCGACCTTCTTCGCCTGGTCCTCACTCATACTCGCGGAGAAGCCCTTGATCGAGGCGTCGTACTGGTCCTTGACCTTGACGTCGTAGCCGGCCGCCAGGCTCTGCGTCGTGACCCGGGTCTGGGCCTGCGAACGCTGGCCGTTCAGTACGACGATGTAGCTGCCGGGGATCGCGTTCGAACTGCCGGCGCCACGGATGGACGCAGTAGCCGGTGCACCGGCCGGCTGGGCCGCGCTGCTGCCGGCTGCCGACGCGACGATGCCGGTGACCGCGAGCGCTGAAGCCGCGAGAGCGCCGAAGACGGCGCGCGGCCTGCTCAGGGATGGGGACATGGGCGGAACTCCCTCGAGTCAGCGCAAGGCCTTGTTGCCTCACGCAAAGGTCCTGCACATCTACCCTGGGTCACACGCTAGAGACGTCGCTCATCCCAACCGGGGGTCAAACCGGCCTTATGGGGCAAGCCGCAACACGACTGCAAGGTTCACTGCGTTTGGCGGGACTGGTGGTTGGCGTACTTACGCGCCGCGAACTCGTACGCCTCCTGCAGCAACGGCACCAGTGCCGCCGCCTCGACCGGGTTCACGATCGCGACCCAGTACTGCGCGGCGTAGAACGGATGCGGCATCAAAGTGTTCCGTGCCGTGTAGTCGTGCCCCGAGTCGAGCACCCAGTCGGCGTCCCGATCCGTCGGCACCGGTCCGAACAGCGAGGTGTACGTCGACTTCGTGAGGCCGAGGTTCAGCCGCCACGCGCCGGGCTCGTCGAGCCGGGACACCTTCTCGTAGTGGTCGCCGGTGACAATGGTGGCGAACGGCTGCTGCCGCTCCGGCGGGAGGTCGGCAGCGGGGTCGTAGAGGTAGAACAGGTCGTCCTGGGCCTCGAGCACCCGGACACCGTCGTACGCGCGAATCACCGGATCCAGTTCGTCGATCGTCATACCTTCAAGTCTGTCATTGAAGTAGAAGTAGAAACTTTGCCCGAATTCCGGATTTGTCGGCGACCCGAACTAGGGTGGTTGGGTGGCTGATCCGTCCTCGTACCGTCCCGCTCCGGGATCGATCCCCGACTCTCCCGGCGTCTACCGTTTCAGCGACTCCGCCGGGCGGGTCATCTACGTCGGCAAGGCGAAGAACCTGCGGGCCCGGTTGTCGTCGTACTTCCAGGACCTGGTGAACCTGCACCCGCGGACGCAGGCGATGGTGACGACGGCCTCGAAGGTCGAGTGGACCGTGGTCGCCAGCGAGGTCGAGTCGCTGCAGCTGGAGTACTCCTGGATCAAGGAGTACGACCCGCGCTTCAACGTGAAGTACCGCGACGACAAGTCGTACCCGTGGCTCGCCATCACCCTCAACGAGGACTACCCGCGGGTGATGGTCGGCCGCGGCCAGAAGAAGAAGGGCGTGAAGTACTTCGGTCCGTACAGCCACGCCTGGGCGATCCGCGAGACTGTCGACCTGCTGCTGCGGGTGTTCCCGATGCGCTCGTGCAGCAAGGGAGTCTTCAACCGGCACCGCCAGATCGGCCGGCCCTGCCTGCTCGGATACATCGGCAAATGCGCCGCGCCCTGCACCGGTCAGGTGACGCAGGAGGAGCACCGCCAGATCGTCGACGACTTCGCCGCGTTCCTCTCCGGCCAGACCGCGACGTACGTGCGCCGGCTGGAGAAGGAGATGAAGGCCGCGGCGGCCGAGCTGGAGTACGAGCGGGCCGCGAAGATCCGCGACGACCTGGCCGCGCTGGAGAAGGCACTGGCGAAGAACGCGGTTGTTCTCGGCGACGGCACGGACACCGACGTGATCGCATTGAGCGAGGACCCGCTCGAGGTCGCCGTCCAGATCTTCTACGTCCGCGGCGGCCGGATCCGCGGTGAGCGTGGCTGGATCGCCGACAAGGCGGACGGTACGGCGACGACCGGCGACCTGGTCTCGCGGTTCATCCAGCAGCTGTACGCCGATGACTCCACCGACGCGATCCCGCGGGAGATCCTGGTCCCGACGATGCCCGAGGACGCCGAAGCGCTGACCGAGTGGCTCGAGGGGATGCGCGGCTCCCGGGTCTCGATCCGGGTCCCGCAGCGCGGCGACAAGAAGGCGCTGATGGAGACCGTCGAGCGGAACGCGCTGCAGACGCTGACCATGCACAAGACCAAGCGGGCCAGCGACCTGACCACTCGCAACCAGGCGCTCGAGGAGATCCAGGCCGGGCTCGACCTGCCCGAGGCCCCGCTGCGGCTGGAGTGCTACGACATCTCGAACCTGCAGGGCACCGAGGTGGTCGCGTCGATGGTCGTCTTCGAGGACGGCCTGCCCCGCAAGAGCGAGTACCGACGGTTCGTGATCAAGGGCGTCGACGGCCAGAACGACGTCGCCTCGATCGCCGAGGTCCTGACCCGCCGCTTCAAGCGCCTTCTCGACGACCGGGCCGCGATGTCGGAGGACGAGGATCCGTCGGCGGCGCTGATCGACCCGGAGACCGGCCGGGCGAAGAAGTTCTCCTACGCGCCGAGCCTCGTCGTCGTCGACGGCGGTCCGCCGCAGGTGGCGGCCGCCCGGCAGGCGATGGACGAGCTCGGCCTCGGCGACATCCCGGTCTGCGGCCTGGCGAAGCGGCTCGAGGAGGTCTGGCTGCCGGACGAGGAGGACCCGGTCATCTTCTCCCGGACGTCGGAAGGCTTGTACCTGCTGCAGCGCCTCCGCGACGAGGCGCACCGGTTCGCGATCACACACCACCGCAACCGCCGGTCGAAGTCGATGGTCGAGAGCACGCTCGACGAGGTCCCGGGGCTGGGCGAGGTGCGGCGCAAGACGCTGCTGCGCCATTTCGGCTCGCTGAAGAAGTTGCGTCAGGCCACCGTCGACGAGGTGGCGAATCTCCCCGGATTCGGGCCGCGGCTGGCGGAGTCCGTCGTACTGGCGGTTAACGCTGCCGCAACGAAGGCGGAAACCGGCCGGGCACCGTCGGTCAACACGGCCACGGGCGAGATACTGGGCGACGACGTGCCGGCGCCGGCCGGGGCGCCTGACGGGGACCCAGGGAGAACTGAGAACTGATGGACGACACGGGCGGCAACCTCATCATCGTGTCCGGCATGTCCGGCGCGGGACGGAGCTCCGTCGCCGACGTACTGGAAGACCTCGGCTGGTTCGTCGTGGACAACCTGCCGCCGATGTTCCTCACCACGCTCGTCGAGCAGGTCATCGGCACCGGCGCGGCGCCGCGGCTCGCGGTCGTGGTCGACGTCCGGACCGGCCTGTTCTTCGAGGAGCTGAGCTCGGCGATCCACGACCTGCGGCTGAAGGGATACCGCCCGCTGACGCTGTTCCTGGAGGCGTCCGACGACGTGATCGTGCGCCGGCAGGAGAGTGTCCGCCGGCCGCACCCGCTGCAGGGTGAGGGCCGGCTGCTCGACGGCATCCAGCGCGAGCGTGAGCTGCTCGGCGACATCCGGGCCGGCGCGGATCTGGTCATCGACACCTCGAGCCTGAACATCCACCAGCTCGCCGCGAAGATCGTGAACGCGTTCGGCGACGAGGAGAACGCCGAGCTGCGCGCGACCGTGGTGTCGTTCGGGTTCAAGTACGGCATCCCGGTCGACGCCGACGTGGTCGCGGACATGCGCTTCATCCCGAACCCGTACTGGCAGCCCGACCTGCGCCCGATGACCGGGCAGGACAAGCCTGTGTCAGACTTCGTCCTCGGCCATCCGCTGGCCCAGCAGTTCCTGCAGAACTACGTGGACGTGCTGGACACCTTGCGGAGCGGCTACCTGAACGAGGGCAAGCGCTTCGTCACCGTCGCGATCGGCTGCACCGGGGGTAAACACCGCAGCGTCGCGATGGCCGAGGAGATCGCCCGCAGGCTGCGCGAGAAGGGGTCACCGACCTTGGTAGTCCATCGTGATCTGGGGCGGGAGTGACGCGAGCTACTAAGGTCGTCGCACTGGGTGGGGGACACGGCTTGGCCGCCTCTCTCTCGGCACTTCGCCACGTCACCGACCAGCTGACAGCCGTCGTCACGGTCGCCGACAACGGCGGCTCGTCCGGGCGGCTGCGCCAGGAGCTCGGTGTCCTGCCGCCGGGTGATCTCCGGATGGCGCTGGCCGCGCTGTGCCGTGACGACGAGTGGGGCCGCACGTGGGCCGACGTACTGCAGCATCGCTTCCGCAGCAACGGTGAGCTGCACGACCACGCGGTCGGCAACCTGCTGATCGTCGCGTTGTGGGAGCTGCTCGGCGAGGCGGTCGACGGACTCGACTGGGTCGCGCGCCTGCTCGGTGCGCAAGGGCGGGTGCTGCCGATGTCCGCTGTACCGCTGGACATCACCGCGCGGGTGCTCGGGCTCGATCCGGCGCATCCCGAGGCGATCACCGAGATCCGCGGTCAGGCCGAGGTGGCCACGACCGAGGGGCACGTGGTCGACGTCGCGCTCGACCCGGCCGACCCGCCCGCGTGCCCGGAGGCGCTGGTCGCCATAGCGGAGGCCGACTGGGTGGTCGTCGGCCCGGGGTCGTGGTTCACGTCCGTCATCCCGAATCTGCTGGTCCCGGAGCTGTGCCGCGGACTCGAGCTGACCAGCGCCCGCCGGCTCCTCACGCTCAACCTGGGGGAGCAGAAGGGCGAGACCGACGGCTTCTCGCCCGAGACCCACCTCGAGGTGCTGGCCGCGCACGCGCCGGACCTGCGCATCGACGTCGTCCTCGCCGACACTGGCCACGTGCCCGACCCCGAGTCGCTCCGCCGTACTGCGGAGTCCCTCGGGGCCGAGCTGGTGATCGCCGATATCGCCGACGACGAGCGGGACCTCCACCACGCCCCCGACAAGCTGGCGAAGGTCTACCGCGAGATCTTCAGCTAGTCAGTCGAAGTCGACGTCCAGGTCCATCGGCTGGTTGTAGATCTGCTTGCCGTGGGCGTCGTACCCGTGGACCCGGACGCTCTTGATGTCCGAGTTTCCGCCGGTCCGGCCCCAGATGAAGAAGCCGTTCGAGATCAGCGCCCGGGTCGGGGCGGTCGGCAGGTCGACGACGATCTGCGCGACCCCGTCGGGAACCATCGCGAAGTCGGGCGACTTCGCGAACTTCCCGTCGGCCTGGACCGCGCCCCGGGTGTAGTCGTAGGCGCCCTTCGCCGTCGGCGTCAGCATGTGACACCACGCGTACACCCGCTTGTCCGGCGAGATCAGCACCGCCGTCAGCTTGTCCCCGGTGCCGGTCTTGAGCGCCACCTGCCACGCCCGCGAGATCGGTCCGGCGGCCTTGATCACCGCGTCATCGGCGTTCACACCGCCCTTGTCCAGATCCTTGAAGTAGATCTCGTCGACGCCTTCGCACCGAGTGGTGACCTGTTCGTCGGTCAGCGGACTGACGGGTGGCGCAGCGGCGAGCGGCTTCCCGCTCCCGGGCTCCTTGGTGAGCACGACGACCGGCGTGATCGGCGTCGCGGTCTTCACCGTCACCGACGGGTCGACGGTCCGCGGCGGGGCGACGAACGGCTGGGGTGCGTGGTCGTACACCTTCTTGCCACTCGCGTCGTAGCCCCGGATGCGCTCCAGCGTGATGAGCTTGTCGTCCTTGCCACGGCCGAGGGTGACGAAACCGTCGGTTCCGACCAGGGCCGCGCGCGGACTGCTCTCCCCGGCGAGGTCCATCAGCACCTGGGTCACGCCAGGCACCGGAACCCGGAACCCGTCCTGCAGGGTGAGCGCGTTGCGGTACTGGCTCTTTGCCGTGAAGTTCGCGGTGCTGGTGCGTCCGAGGCTTTCCGGCTTGGTCGGACCGCTCATGGTGCACGTCGCAACGATCGACTGGTCCGGTGACAGGAGCAGCGCGTTCAGCGCGGACTGGTCGCCGCTCTTCACCATGACCTTCCACCGGTCGTTGATCGGACCCGCCTTGTCGGCGGTCTTGTGCTCGAGGTGGGCGCGGCGCTGGTAGGCGCCGTCGTACCGCGAGCAGCGGTTCAGCACCTCGGCATCCGGCAGCGGACTCAGCGGCGGCGCCGGCACGACCGTCTTGCCGGTCTCGTTGTCGATGATGCGGCCGGTCTTCACGTCGATCGTGATGGTCTGGCCCGGCGTACCGGCCGGGCCGGCGCCCTCGTCGCGGGTCGCGGACCAGGTGGCGAGGCCGCCGATGATCGCCGCCGTGGTCAGGACCGCGGTCGATGCGGTCGCGATGCGGGTCCGGCGGACCGATCGCCGGGCCCGGACCAGCAGGTGGTCGACGTCGGTGGTCAGCGGCCGGTCGGTGTCGTCGGCGGCCGTTGCCAGCAGGTGTTCGATGTCGTTGTTCACGGGGCGCTCCTTTCGGTCTGGTCGAGAAGCTCGCGGAGGCGGGTCAGGGCCCGGGAGGTCTGGCTCTTCACGCCGCCGACCCCGATACCGAGGACGGCGGCGGTCTGTTCGATGCTGAGATCGCCGTAGTGCCGCAGTACGACGCAGGCACGCTGGCTCGGCGGCAGCGCGGCCAAGGCCTCGACGACGAACATCCGGTCGTCGACCGAGCCGGCCGGGTCGTCGAGAACGCCGGCCCGGTCGTCGGCGTCGACGAGCCGCTCCCGCCGCCACGGCCGGCGGGACTGGTCGAAGACCGAGGTGACCAGGCACTGGTGGGCGTAGCTGTTCAGCCCGTGCGTGCGGTCGATCCGGTTCCAGCGGCGGTAGACCTTGACCAACGCGTCCTGCGCGGCGTCCTCGGCGCGGTGCCAGTCGCCGCACATCAGGTACGCCGTCCGCCGCAGCCGCCGGATCATGGCGGCGGCGAACTCGGTGAACTCGGCTTCATCCGATGCCTTCATGCGCCTCCTCTCACAATGTCGCCGGGGTAACGCGGTCACCGGGCCGGAAGGTTGCAGACCCCGTAACCGCGGGCGTCCGGGGCCGTTGGTGGTCCAAGGGTCTTTGACATGGGTGGGAGGATTGCCTTCATGGCGATGACAGCACAGGTGAAGTCCGAGCTGACCAGTATTCAGGTGACGAAACCGTGTTGCCGCAAGGCCGAGGTCTCGTCGATCCTGCGGTTCGCGGGCGGGCTGCACCTGGTGTCCGGACGGATCGTGGTGGAGGCCGAGCTGGACAGCGGCGCCGCGGCGCGGCGGCTGCGCAAGGACATCGCGGAGATCTTCGGGCACCCGTCGGACGTGGTGGTCATCTCCCCGTCCGGCATTCGCAAGCAGACGAAGTACGTCGTCCGCGTGGTCCGCGACGGTGACGCGCTGGCGCGGCAGACCGGGCTGGTGGACAACCGCGGCCGGCCGGTGCGGGGTCTTCCGCCGGCGGTCGTGTCCGGTGCGTCGTGCGATGCAGTGGCGGCTTGGCGGGGTGCGTTCCTCGCGCACGGCTCGCTGACCGAGCCCGGCCGCTCGTCGTCGCTCGAGGTGACGTGCCCCGGTCCGGAAGCCGCGCTGGCGCTGGTCGGTGCGGCGCGGCGGCTCGGCATCGGTTCGAAGGCCCGCGAGGTGCGCAACGTCGACCGCGTCGTGATCCGCGACGGTGACGCCATCGGCGCGCTGCTCACCCGGCTGGGTGCACACGAGTCGGTGCTGGCGTGGGAGGAGCGGCGGATGCGGCGCGAGGTCCGCGCGACCGCGAACCGGCTGGCGAACTTCGACGACGCGAACCTGCGACGCTCCGCCCGCGCCGCGGTGGCGGCCGGTGCGCGCGTCGAGCGGGCGCTGGAGATCCTCGGCGACGACGTACCCGATCACCTGCAGGTCGCGGGAAAGCTTCGCCTCGAGCACAAGCAGGCCAGCCTCGAAGAGCTCGGCCAGCTGCACGAGCCGGCTCTCACCAAGGATGCGGTGGCCGGCCGGATCCGCCGCCTGCTGGCGATGGCCGACAAGCGCGCCGCCGACCTCGGCGTACCCAACACCGAGGCCAACCTGACCCCGGAGATGCTCGACCCGGCCTGACCGGATCGTTATCTGAAACGACCCATCCAGCGTCTGCACCTCTGGTTGCATCGTCGCACCACGACGATCGGAGACCGATGGGTACGGCAGAGGACGAGGCAAGGGCGCGCGACGAGCTGGAGCGCGTCCGGACCGAGAACGCCATCCGGGAGATGGAACGGCAGCGGGCTCTGGAGGAGTACCGCAAGCAGCAAGAGCAACAGAACAACAAGATGGTCGCCGACCCGGAGCAGGCCGCGCCGAACTGGCCGGACGACGGGTTCCAGGCGGCTGCGCCCGGCCGCCTCCACGGTGTGAAGGCGGCACTGGCGATCGGTGCACCTGGTGATGCGGCGTTGGCGGCCAAGCTGCTGAACACCGGGCACGCTCCGGCCGGGAGTGCGGCGCCGTCGGCGAGTGCTGACGGTGCGAAAGAGTCGGTCGGCGGTGCAGCACCGGCGCGGGCGACAGGTCCTGCCCTCGGCTACTGAGGTCACCAGCTGGACAACTGGTATTCAACCAACTGCCCCGGAAGGTTTCCGGGGCAGTTGCACGTCCGGGTGGTCTGCTCGGAAGGCTACCCGCGGGTCATGGTGGTCTGATGTGGACGCTACCAGTTGGCCAGGTGGGCTGTTGGGCTAGTCTTCGGGCTGTAGCGACAGTCTTGAAGAGCTAGTTTCGAGGAGACGTAGTCCAGTGACCGTACGCGTAGGTATCAACGGCTTCGGCCGGATCGGCCGTAACTTCTTCCGCGCCGTGCAGGCGTCCGGTGCCGACATCGAGGTCGTCGCCGTCAACGACTTGACCGACAACCAGACCCTCGCCCACCTGCTGAAGTACGACTCGATCCTGGGCCGCTTCCCGGGTGAGGTCTCCGCGACCGACGACGACATCACCGTCAGCGGCAAGAGCTTCAAGGCGTTCGCCGAGCGCGACCCGGCCAACCTGAAGTGGTCCGACGTCGGCGCCGACGTGGTGATCGAGTCGACCGGCTTCTTCACCGACGCCACCAAGGCCAAGACCCACGCCGACAACGGCGCCAAGAAGGTCATCATCTCCGCCCCGGCGAAGAACGAGGACCTGACCGTGGTGATGGGCGTGAACCACGAGCTGTACGACGCCGAGAAGCACACCGTGATCTCGAACGCGTCCTGCACCACGAACTGCATCGCCCCACTGGCCAAGGTCCTCAACGACGCGTTCACGATCGAGAAGGGTCTGATGACCACGATCCACGCGTACACCCAGGACCAGAACCTGCAGGACGGCCCGCACAAGGACCTGCGCCGCGCCCGCGCCGCCGCGCTGAACATCGTGCCGACCTCGACCGGCGCCGCGAAGGCGATCGGCCTGGTGCTGCCGGAGCTCAAGGGCAAGCTGGACGGCTACGCGCTGCGGGTTCCGGTGCCGACCGGCTCGGCCACCGACCTGACCGTCACCGTCGGCCGTGAGGTCACCGTCGACGAGGTCAAGGAGGCCTACAAGGCCGCCGCGGCCGAGGGCTCGCTGAAGGGCTACCTGACCTACACCGAGGACGAGATCGTCTCGACCGACATCGTCACCGACCCGGCCTCCTGCATCTTCGACGCCGGCCTGACCAAGGTGATCGGCAACCAGGTCAAGGTCGTCGGCTGGTACGACAACGAGTGGGGCTACTCCAACCGCCTCGTCGACCTGGTCAAGCACGTCGGCGCCTCGCTCTGACGGTTCCTTAGTCCCGGCCTGTGCCTGGCGCTCGCCGCGCCGGGCACAGGCTTCACGCTTGAGTTGAGGAAAGCTGAACTGTGAAGACCATCGAAGATCTCGGCGACCTGGCGGGCCAGCGGGTGCTGGTCCGGTCCGACCTGAACGTGCCGATCAAGGCCGAGGTGATCGGCGACGACGGCCGCATCCGCGCCTCGCTGCCGACGCTGATCAAGCTCGCCAAGGCCGGCGCGAAGGTGATCGTCACCGCGCACCTCGGCCGTCCCAAGGGCGAGCCGAACCCGGCGTACACGCTGGCGCCGGTGGCCAAGCGGCTCGGTGAGCTGCTGCAGCCCGAGGGCATCACCGTGCACTTCGCGACCGACGTCACCGGCGAGAGCGCCCAGGAGGCGGTCCAGGAGCTGGACGAGGGCGAGGTCCTGCTGCTCGAGAACGTGCGGTACGACCCGCGCGAGGAGAGCAAGGACGAGGCCGAGCGCGGCGCGCTGGCCGACGAGCTGGCGGCGCTGGCCGACGTCTTCGTCAGCGACGGCTTCGGTGTCGTGCACCGCAAGCAGGCCAGCGTGTACGACGTGGCCCGCAAGCTCCCGCACGCGGCCGGCGGCCTGGTGCTTGCCGAGGTCGAGGTGCTGAAGAAGCTCACCGAGGACCCGGCCCGCCCGTACGTCGTCGTGCTCGGCGGCGCGAAGGTGTCGGACAAGCTCGCGGTGATCGACAACCTGCTGGCCAAGGCCGACAAGCTGCTGATCGGCGGCGGCATGGTCTTCACGTTCCTGAAGGCGCAGGGCCACGAGGTCGGCAAGAGCCTGCTCGAGGAGGACCAGCTGGACGTCGTCCGCGGTTACCTCAAGGACGCCGGCGACAAGATCGTGCTGCCGACCGACATCGTGGTCGCGCCCGAGTTCAAGGCCGACTCGCCGGCCACCGTGGTCGCGGCCGACGCGATCCCGGCCGACCAGCTCGGTCTGGACATCGGCCCGGACTCCGGCAAGGCGTTCGCGGCCGAGGTCGCCGGCGCGAAGACCGTGTTCTGGAACGGCCCGATGGGCGTCTTCGAGATGGCGGCGTTCGCCGGCGGAACGAAGGCCGTCGCGCAGGCGTTGACCGAGGTGGACGGCCTGAGTGTCGTCGGCGGCGGTGACTCCGCGGCCGCCGTCCGGCAGCTAGGCTTCGCCGACGACGCGTTCGGGCACATCTCCACCGGCGGTGGGGCGTCGCTCGAATACCTGGAGGGCAAGGAGCTCCCGGGTCTCGCCGTACTGGAAGAGGACTGAGCACCATGGCTGCCCCTGGATCCACAGACGCCCGTACGCCGTTGATGGCGGGCAACTGGAAGATGAACCTCAACCACGTTGAGGCCGTGCACCTGCTGCAGAAGCTGTCGTGGACGCTGCAGGACAAGAAGCACGACTTCGAGCGGGTCGAGGTGGCCGTGCTGCCGCCGTTCACCGACATCCGCAGCGTGCAGACGCTGGTCGACGGCGACCGGATGAAGATCAAGTACGGCGCCCAGGACGTGTCCACCCACGACTCCGGCGCGTACACCGGCGAGATCTCGGCGGCGATGCTCACCAAGCTCGGCTGCACCTACGTGCTGACCGGCCACTCCGAGCGCCGGCAGTACCACCACGAGACCGACGAACTGGTCAACGCCAAGACCGCGAAGGCGCTCGAGGCGGGGTTGATCCCGATCGTGTGCGTCGGCGAGGGCCTGGAGGTCCGCAAGGCCGACGGTCACGTCGACCACTGCGTGGGCCAGATCGACGCCGCGCTCGCCGGGCTCAAGCAGGACGACGTCCGCAAGCTCGTCATCGCCTACGAGCCGGTCTGGGCGATCGGCACCGGCGAGGTCGCGACCCCGGAGGACGCCCAGGAGGTCATCTCGGCGATCCGGGGCCGGATCGAGGAGTCGATCTCACCCTCGGTCGCCGACTCGGTACGGATTCTTTACGGTGGATCGGTGAAGATGGCCAGTGCAGGTGGCATCATGGCCCAACCGGATGTCGACGGCTGCCTGGTCGGAGGTGCGAGCCTTCAGGTGGACGAGTTCGCCGGCATCTGCCGTTACCTGGACCTTCAGTTAGGCTACTCCTCGTGATTCTCGCTTTCTCGATCGTCGTGATCGTCTGCAGCCTGTTCCTCACGCTGCTCGTACTGCTGCACAAAGGCCGCGGTGGCGGCCTCTCGGACCTGTTCGGTGGCGGTGTGTCGTCCAGCCTGGGCGGCTCGTCGGTCGCGGAGCGGAACCTGGACCGGATCACGATCGGTGTCGGTCTGATCTGGTTCGCCAGCATCGTCGCGGTCGGCCTGCTCTACAAGCTCGGCTGAGGGGTCGGTTCCCGTGGCTGGTGGTGGCAGTGCGATTCGTGGCAGCCGGGTCGGTGCCGGGCCGATGGGCGAGGCGGAGCGCGGCGACACCGCGCCCCGGCAGCGCATCGTGTTCTTCTGTGCGAACGGGCATGAGACCGCGACCTGGTTCGCGGTCGAGGCGTCGATCCCGGAGGAGTGGGACTGTCCGCGGTGCGGTCTTCCGACCAGCACCGATGTGAACAACCCGCCCCCGCCGCCGAAGATCGAGCCGTACAAGACGCACCTGGCCTACGTGAAGGAGCGCCGCTCCGAGCAGGAGGCCCAGGAGATCCTCGACGAGGCGCTGGAGAAGCTGCGCGCCCGTCGTGCCCGCGGCGAGGTCATCTTCTAAGCAGTACTGCGTTCAGCCCGGACCAGCGACCTGGTCCGGGCTGAAGCATTTGTGTTGGCGTTTTGTGTTCGCTCCGGTGCAGCGCGCTAGGGTGCGGCATGACGTCGATCGCGCCGCTGCGCTGGACCCCGCCGCCCGCTCCGCCGGTCCGGCACCCGAAGAACGTCGATGTGGACATCGTCGCCCTGCCGGGCGCCGGCCCCGAGGACACGCTGATCGACGACGACGGCAGCGTCCTCACCGGTCTGTACGACGGCCGCATCCTCCGGGTCAGCGCGGACGGCCGGACGATCAGCACGCTCGCCGACACCGGCGGCCGGCCGCTCGGCCTGGAGTGGCTGCCCGACGGCAAGGTCCTGATCTGCGACGCGAACCGCGGCCTGCTGACGATGGACAAGGACAACCGGATCGCGACGCTGCTGGCCGAGATCGACGGCCGCCCGATGCGGTTCTGCAACAACGCCGACGTCACCGAGGACGGCACGATCTACTTCACCGACTCGTCGACCCGGTTCGGCATCGACGAGTGGATGGCCGACCTGCTCGAGCACTCGGCGACCGGCAGCGTCTACCGCCGTACGCCGGACGGTGAGGTCACCCGGCTGGCCACCGGCCGCGCCTTCCCGAACGGTGTCGCACTCAGCAGCGACCGCCAGACGCTCTTCTGGGCCGAGACGGCGACCTACGGGCTGTACAAGCTCGATCTGACGACCGAGTGCGCCGAGCCCGTGCAGATCGCGGCGATCCCGGGGCTGCCCGACAACATCGCGCGCGGATCGGACGGGCTGATCTGGGTCGCGGTCGGCTCGCCGCGCAACGCCGTACTCGATTTCCTGCTGCCGAAGCCGCCGGTCTTCCGCAAGATCGTCTGGGCGCTGCCGGACGCACTGAAGCCCAAGGCCGCGGACGTCATCGAGGTTCAGGCGTACGACGAGAACGGGGGACTGGTCCACGACCTGCGCGCGAAGCACCCCGGCTTCCACATGCCGACCGGCGTCCGCGAGCGCGACGGGAAGGTCTGGCTGGGCAGCATCGGCACCAGTTCACTGGCCACGTTCCCGACGCCGTAGGCTCGCCGCTATGCGTTTCGGGATTGCGATCCTGCCGGAGTACCGGTGGCAGGACGCCGCACGGCGGTGGCGGCAGGCGGAAGAGTTCGGCTTCGATCATGCGTGGACCTACGACCACCTGACCTGGAGCGGTCTGCAGGACTCACCGTGGTTCGGGACGACGCCGACGCTCACGGCGGCGGCGACGGTCACCTCGAGGATCAAGCTCGGCACGTTCGTCACGTCGCCGAACTTCCGGCACCCGTTGGCGTTGACCCGCGACATCCTGGCGGTCGACGACGTCTCCGACGGCCGCTTCCTGTGCGGGATCGGCGCCGGCGGCAGCCTGGACGCGACCATCCAGGGCGGCGCGGACCTCACCCCGCGGCAACGGCAGGACCGGTACGAGGAGTTCGTCCAGCTCCTCGACACCCTGCTGACGACCGACGGCGTCGACTTCAAGGGCGAGTACTACGAGACCCGCAACGGCCGCACGCTGCCCGGCTGCGTCCAGCAACCGCGGGTCCCGCTGATCCTGGCCGGCAACGGCCCCCGCTCGGTCCGCTTCGCCGCGAAACACGGCGACGGCTGGATGACGACCGGCGGCGACAAGACGAACCTCGACACCTGGTTCGCCTCCCTCGCCGACCTCAGCCGGCGCCTCGACGACCACCTCGAAGGCCGGCACCTCGACCGCTACCTGTCGATGGACAACGCGCAGTACACACTCTCGAGCCCGGCCGCCTTCGAAGAGATCACTGCCCACGCAGCCGCCCTCGGCTTCACCGACCTCATCACCCACTGGCCCCGCGCCGAAGGCGTGTACGGCGGCTCCGAGGACGTCCTGGCACAGATCGCGACCGAGATCATTCCCCGGCTGCGTTAGTACGTGGGGAACGGCGGAGGGGCCGGCCTCCTCATTTTTTTGTGGCCCGGGACAGGTTATAGGAAGAGTTTTGAGAAATAAAAGAATAGCCACGGTTTTTACGGCAGAGGCCC